>NZ_RQRT01000148.1 GCF_004335005.1 Paracoccus nototheniae
AGCGTCTTCGAAGCCATCACCATGGCCATCGCATCAACCGGAAATCCCAAAACCCCCGTCCATCTCGACACCCCCGCAACACCCGAACGCGTGCTCATGGCCGTCGAGGAAAGGCGGTGATCAGGGTGCGCCATCGGACGGCCTGATCCGTACCCCGCCGATCCGCGCGCTGACGCCGCAGGGCCTGCGCCCGGCGTTGCATATCGCGGCGATCGATGATCCACCCCCGACCTTATCTGCGGTCCCGACGCGTGCCGCGTCCCGACCCCGCTTGTGCCACCCAAAAGGAAATCCCCATGCAGACCCTGACCCGCCTTGATCTTGACGATGCCCGCATCCTGATGGCGGGGGCCGAGGCGCATGCGCATCAGATCGGCGTGCCGATGTGCATCGCCATCACCGACGACAGCGGTCAGCTGATCGCCTTTCAACGGATGGAGGGGGGCAAGGTCACCTCGACCACCATTGCCATCGACAAGGCCTTTACGGCGGCGGCGGCGAAAAAGGCGACGCATGAATACGGCGCCATCAGCCAGCCGGGGGCGCCCGCCTATGGCATCGCCTCGGCCATCGGGGGGCGGCTGATGGTCGTGGGCGGCGGCCTGCCGGTCCTGTGGCAGGGGCAGGTCGTGGGTGGGATCGGTGTGTCGTCCGGATCGCCCGCGCAGGATCAGGCGGTCGCACAGGCCGGGATCGATCACTGGCTGGCACTGCAGGCCGGATAAGCGGCACGAAGGCGCTTTGCGAGGCGACCCATGGCCGATCGGCGCGCCAGCGGCGTTTCCGGTCACGGCGCCCTGAAAGGGTCGCGGCGCATGGACACGGTCATCGCCGGGATGCCGGGCGGGGCCATTCCGGTGTGCCGGGATAGGGGCAGGCGGGTCTGGGGGTAGCAACACGACTGTCCGCCAGCCCCGACCGATCAGCCAAGCTGGGCGCAGCCAAGGGGTGGTCCGGCCCCGACCCAGTTCGGTTCCGTCACGGCGGGGCGGATGCGCAGCCCGGCCCCCCATCAAGGCCCGCCCGGCCGGACGCCGCGATGACGCCGATCGTCAGGCCCGATCCCGGCTGATCGCAGGATCGTCCGCTGCGGGGGCCTAAAGGTCGCCCTGCACCCGTTCCCATGCCAGACGCAGATGGCGGCCCAGAATTTCGGACAGCCGGTCGGGGGCGCGTTGTTCCAGCGCGGCGATCATCTCTTCATGTTCGGCGACGGCGCTGGCCCATTTCTCGGGGCCCTCATGACCGATGAAGCGAACGCGCTTCAGCCGGGTCTGCAACCGGGCATGGACATCCGACAGCGCCTCGTTCCCGGCCAGCGCGACGATGGCGGTGTGGATCGCCTGATTGAGCTTGTAATAGGCCAGCCGGTCGCGCTGCGCATAATGGGCCAGCATCTGATCATGCAGCGCCCGGACCTGCGCGATGCCCGCGTCCGGGGCATGGCTGCAGGCCAGCGCGCCCGCCTGCTGTTCCAGCATCCGCACGACCTCCAGCATGTCGCGGACCTCTTTGGCGCCGAACTTGCGGACCACGGCGCCCCGGCTTGGCACCAGCTCGACCAGACCTTCGCTGGCCAGATACTTGATCGCCTCGCGCAGCGGCGTGCGGGACACGCCCAGCTGCAGGCCGATCTGACCTTCGTTCAGGCGGGCGCCGGGGGGCAGGTGGCCTTCGATGATCATGTCGCGCAGGCGGTTCAGGATCGCCTCGTGCAGGGGCAGACGCTCGATGCGGGCATCGGGATCGGCCGGGCCGGACAGGTCGGTCTGTGTCATCCTTCGCGCTCCCTTTTCCGCCGCTTCTTCTGGCTAAAGGCCGCGCGGGGGCAAGTCAATGCTGCGCTTTGTGCTCTGTATACAGAATTATTGATACGTGGATTGTGCTGTGCTAGCACCAAGACAACAGGCGATGACATGATTCGGGGAGGGATCGATGTGCAGGCAACCGCAAATGCCCAAGGTGGCGCCGTGACCGAAGATCGGCCGACCGCGCACCGGCCAGACCCACGCCGGACGGACCCACACCGGACGGGCCCCCGCTGGACGGCGGATCGCTGGCCGATCGCCTGCGCGATGATCCCCTTTCCGGGACAGCGGCCCGACGGAACCGTGCTGCAGGATGCGGGCGCGACGCTCTGGGCGCAGGATCTGGCGCAGGTCGCGGCCAGCGGCTTTGACGCCGTCGACCCGACCGATTCATGGCTGCGCATCGCCGATCTGACGCCCGCGCGCCGGGCAGAGTTCATGGGGCTGTGCGACGGGCTGGGGCTGTCGGTGCCCGCTTTGTCCACTTCGCGGCGCAGCGTGATCGACCCGGTCCATGGCGATGCGCATCTGGCCTATTCGCACCGGGTCATCGATTGCGCGGCAGAACTGGGCATCGGCCATGTCAGCTTTGGCCTGTTCGGCCCGCTGACCGCGGCCCAGCAAAAGGCGCTGTGGTTCTGGACCGAGGCGGGCGTGCCCAATCCCGACGATGCCGAGACCCGCGACCGCGCCGTGACCCGGATCCGCGATCTGGCCCGCCATGCCGAGACCTGCGGCGTCGCCATCGCGCTGGAGATGTACGAGGACACCTATCTGGGCACCGCGCCCGAGGCCGTGCGCTTTGTGACTGATGTGGACCACCCTTCGGTCCGGCTGAACATCGACATCGGCAACCTGATCCGCCTGCATCGTCCCGTCGCCCCCTGGGCCGAGATGATCGAGATCTGCGCACCCCATGCGGGATACTGGCACGTCAAGAACTATACCCGGATCGAGGATCCCTCGGGCCTTGTCATGACCCATCCCGCGCCGCTGCTGGGCGGCACGATCAACTGGCGCGCGGCGATCGAACGGGCGCTGGATCTGGACTTTGCCAGCCCGTTTCTGGTCGAACATTATGGCGGCGACGGCCTGTCCGTCTGCGCGCAGAACCGGGATTACCTCCGGCAGATCCTGACGTTGAAAGAGGCCCGCGATGACATCCGTCCTTGATCGCCCCGAAGATTTCGCAGCCAGCGCCCTTTCGGGGTTCTGCGCGGCCCATGCCGACCGGGTGCTGGCCGTCCCCCATGGCGCGATCCGTGCAGGCGCAGGCGCTGTGGGCAAGGTCGCGCTGGTGATCGGCGGCGGCTCGGGGCATTACCCGGCCTTTCTGGGCTATGTCGGTACCGGGATGGCGGATGCGGCGGTGGCGGGGGATGTCTTCGCCTCGCCCTCGACCAGCGCGGTG
>NZ_RQRT01000149.1 GCF_004335005.1 Paracoccus nototheniae
GCCCCGATACGCAATATCCTGCGCTGTGCTTTGCCAAACGCGGCAGCCCCCGCCCCTGGCCCCGGTGCATGCTGATCGGAACAGAAAGCGAGGCGGCCCATGACCTTTCATCCCAAATTCATCACCTTTGACTGTCACGGCACGATGATCCTGTTCGATATGGCGACAGCCGCCCGCGACCATTACGGCGCGCAGCTGTCGGAACCGCAGATGGCGGCGTTCATCCGCGACTTTTCCGCCTATCGGCTGGACGAGGTGCTGGGCGCGTGGAAACCCTATGCCGAGGTGGTCCATAACGCCGTCGAACGGACCTGCAGGGCGCATGGGCTGGCCTTCGATCCCGCCGTCGCGGCCCAGATCTATGACCGCGTGCCGGGCTGGGGTCCGCATGCCGATGTGCCCGCCGGGCTGGCCGCGATCGGCGGTCGCATTCCGCTGGTCGCGCTGACCAATTCGATGAACGACCAGATCCCCCATAACATCGCCAGACTGGGCGCCCCCATCGCGCATGTGTTCACGGCAGAAAGCGCCGGCGCCTACAAGCCGCGGATGCAGGCCTTCGAATACATGTTCGACATGCTGAATTGCGGCCCCGGGGATGTGCTGCACGTGTCGTCCAGCTTTCGCTATGACCTGATGACGGCGCATGATCTGGGCATCCGCAACAAGGTCTGGGTCAATCGCGGCCATGAACCGGCCAACCCCGCCTATGGCTATACCGAGATCGCCGATGTGTCCGGGCTGGCGGCGGTCGTCGGGTTGTGAGCGGCGCGATGACCGGGCCGATCAGGTTCGCGTCCTATTGGCACGACACCATGCCCGCCTTTGACCACGGCCAGCAGGGGCCGGTCGCGGGTCGGTTCGACACGGCGATCATCGGCGGCGGCTTTACCGGCCTGTCCGCCGCCCTGACGCTGGCCCGCGCCGGGCAGCGCGTCGCCTTGCTGGAGGCCGGGGGCCTGGGCCATGGCGCGTCGGGGCGCAATGGCGGGCATCTGAACAATGGCATCGCGCATGATTACCCTGCGGCCGTGGCGCATCTGGGGGCGGACCAGGCGGCGGGTTTGTACCGGGCCTATGACGCCTCGATCGACCTGATTGAACGGATCATCGCGGATGAGGGGATCGAATGCGGTTTTCGCCGATCCGGCAAGCTGAAGCTGGCCTCCAAACCCTCGCATGTGGCGGGGCTGCGGGCGAATTTTCAGGCGCTGAACGCGGGCGTCGATCCGCAGACCGAATGGCTGGACCGGGCGGCGCTGACATCCGAGATCGGATCGGACAGCTTTCACGGCGCGATCCTGTACCGGCGTTCCGCGATGATGGATATGGGGCGCTATGTGACGGGGCTGGGGACGGCTGCGGCCCGCCACGGCGCGCAGATCTGGGAAAATGCCCGCGTCACCGCGCGCGCGCCGAAGGATGGCGGCTGGCAGCTGACCACCCCGCGCGGCAGCCTGCAGGCGCAGCGCGTCATTCTGGCGACGGATGCCTATACCGACGGGCTGTTCCCCTTTTTCCGGCGCCGGATGCTGACGGTGGGGTCGTTTCTGCTGACCACCCGCCCCCTGAGCGCGGACGAGGTCGCCCGCACCCTGCCGGGCGAACGCACCTGCGTCACCTCGATGAATATCGGCAATTATTTCCGCCTGACCCCGGACCGGCGCCTGCTGTTCGGAGGCCGCGCGCGGTTCACGGCGCAAAGCGACACGCAGGCCGATGCGCGGTCGGGGGCGATCCTGCAACGGGCGCTGGCGGGGATCTTTCCGCATCTGGCGGGCATCGGCATCGATCATTGCTGGGGCGGGCTGGTCGGCATGACCCCCGACCGCTATCCCCGCGCGGGTCAGGCCGACGGAGTGCTGTATGCCTTGGGGTATTCCGGGCATGGGGCGCAGATCTCGACCCTGATGGGGACGGTGCTGGCGCGGATGGCGCTTGGCCTGCCCGCTGACAACCCGGTCGAGGGGCTGCCCCTGACCCCCGTCCCGCTGCATGGGGCCCGGCGCTGGTTCCTGCCGGTGGTCGGCGCATGGTATGGGGCCAGGGACCGGCTGTCCTGACCCCCGCCATCCATATCTGCCGTCCCACGCGGCAGAATGGCAGAATATTCTTTGCCCGCCCGGTTAGCCTTAGGCGCAGCCAAAACGCTAAGGAGGGCGCGATGGACATCCCGGCCAGCAAGCAGGTCCAGACCTATCGCCTCAGCGCGCAGGATCTGCGCGATCAGGATCTGCCGCTGCTGCATGAACTGTCGGTCTCGGTCTGCTGGCCGCACCGGATGCATGATCTGCGGCTGTTCAAGCGGTTCGGCCACGGGCTGCTGGCCACCGATCCGATCGGGCGCGTCGCGGGATCCGCCCTGTGGTTCCCGATGGGTCAGGCCGAGGCGAATATCGGCTTTGTCATCACCTCGCCCCGGCTGCAGGCGCATGGCGCGGGGCGCTGGCTGATGGACCGGATCATCGCGCAGGCGGGGCGCCCGGGCTATCGCCTGAACGCCACCCGGGCGGCGCTGGATCTGTACCGCGCCATGGGGTTCCGCACCATCCGCACCATTCATCAGCGGCAGGGTATCGTCACCGCCACGCCCGAGGCCCCGGTGCCGCAGGGCCTGCAACTGCGGCAGGGAGGCGCGGCGGATCTGCCGCGTCTGGTGGCGCTGGACGCTGCCGCCTATGGCCTGCCGCGACCGGGCATTCTGGCGGCCCTGCTGGAAACCGACGCGCCCCTGCTGCTGGAGGATGCCTCGGGCGATCTGGCCGGGTTCTCGATCTGCCGCCGGGCCGGGCGGGGGTATGTGATCGGCCCGGTGGTGGCCCCCACGACCGCCGCCGCGATGGCGCTGATCGCGCCGCATATCCAGACCCATCGGGGCCGCTTCCTGCGCATCGACACCGGACGCCCGGAACCCGAGCTTCTGGATCTGCTGGACCGCGCGGGCATCGCCGCCTTTGACACGGTGACCGAGATGCATCTGGGCCAGGTCACCCCCGGCACCGGCCCGGCGCTGACCTTTGGCCTGATCAGCCACCCGTTCGGCTAGGGTCAGGATGCATTGATTTCCGTTTCGCGGCGTGATTCACGGCCCAGAAACGGAGCGGTGACATGAGCGACCTTTTCTGGCTGACTGCCGCGCAGATGGCACGCATGGCCCCCTTTTTTCCA
>NZ_RQRT01000014.1 GCF_004335005.1 Paracoccus nototheniae
CAACCCCGTCGCGCATCCCCCGCGCGGGCCGCGCCAAACCTCGCACCCCCTGGGGTCGCGGATGACCCAATCCGATCCGGTCCTGCGCCCCGAGCAACAGGAGGGCGACGGCGAGGATCGCGCGCTGCGCCCGCAGAACCTGTCCGAATTCGTCGGTCAGGCCGAGGCGCGCGCGAACCTCAAGGTGTTCATCGAAAGCGCCAAGATGCGCGGCAAGGCGATGGACCATACGCTGTTCTTCGGCCCTCCGGGTCTGGGCAAGACCACGCTGGCGCAGATCATGGCGCGCGAACTGGGGGTGAACTTCCGCATGACCTCGGGGCCGGTGATCGCGCGGGCGGGGGATCTGGCGGCGATCCTGACCAATCTCGAATCGCGCGACGTGCTGTTCATCGACGAGATTCACCGCATGAACCCGGCGGTCGAGGAAATCCTCTATCCCGCGATGGAGGATTTCGAACTGGATCTGGTGATCGGCGAAGGCCCCGCCGCCCGCACCGTCCGGATCGAATTGCAGCCCTTTACGCTGGTCGGTGCCACCACCCGGTTGGGCCTGCTGACCACGCCCCTGCGCGACCGGTTCGGTATCCCGACCCGGCTGCAATTCTATGAGATCCACGAGCTGGACCTGATCGTTCAGCGCGGCGCCCGCCTGCTGGGCATCAGCGCCGATCCCGAAGGCACGATGGAAATCGCCCGTCGCGCCCGGGGCACGCCCCGCATCGCGGGCCGCCTGCTGCGCCGGGTCATCGATTTCGCGCTGGTCGAGGGCAATGGCCGCCTGACGCGCGAGATTGCCGATATCGCGCTGAACCGGCTTGGCGTCGACGATCTGGGGCTGGATGGGGCCGACCGGCGCTATCTGACGCTGATCGCGCAGCATTATGCGGGCGGGCCCGTGGGGGTGGAAACCCTGTCCGCCGCCCTGTCCGAAAGTCGCGATGCCATCGAAGAGGTGATCGAGCCCTATCTGCTGCAACAGGGCCTGATCGCGCGCACCCCGCGCGGGCGGATGCTGACCCAGGGGGCGTGGCGGCATCTGGGGCTGGCCATGCCGGTGCCCGCCGGGCAGGCCAGTCTGTTCGACGGCTGATTGCACAGCGCGCAAATCCGTCCTAGCGTCCGCCGCATGAGCCATGACCTGACCCTGCGTGTCTATTACGAGGACACCGACCTCGCCGGCATCGTCTATTATGCCAACTATCTGAAATATATCGAACGCGGGCGGTCGGAATGGCTGCGCGCGCTTTGCATCGACCAGCTGGCGATGCAGCGCGAGACCGGCCATGTTTTTGCCGTGCGGCGGGTCGAGGCCGATTACCTGCGCCCGGCGCGTTTCGACGATCTGCTGGTCGTCAGGACCGCGTTGGCACAGGCCAGCCCGGCCCGGATCGTCGTCGATCAGCAGGTCCGGCGCGGCGATCAGCTGCTGTTTTCGGCCCGCGTGACCATCGCCTGCGTGGACGGGCAGGGGCGTCCGGTGCGCCTGCCGTCGCGCCTGCGGACCGCCATCGACGGCTGACACGGGCCTCTGATTGCGTCGGATCGGCTGCGCATTGCAGAAAAGTGACGCCATTGTGTTGCCGTGGGGGATGAAACCCGTATCAGGAACAGGATAATAGGCCGCAACGTCGGGTTGTCGAACAGACAGTCCCGGCCCCTGATGATAAGGCAGAAAAGATGGAACCCATTCAGGCCGCCGAGGCCATCGACTTTTCCGCCGTGGCGCTGTTCTGGCGGTCCTCGCTGACGGTGCAGGTGGTGATGGTCATGCTGATCGTGGCCTCGTTCTGGTCCTGGGCGATCATCGTGCAGAAATTCCTGACCTTTGGCCGCGCGCGGCTGGAGGCGTCGAAATTCGACCGCGCCTTCTGGTCGGGCGAGCCGCTGGACGATCTGTACGACCGCTTGGGCGACCGCCCCAAGGGTCCTTCCGAACGGATCTTTTCCGCCGGCATGACCGAATGGCGCCGCAGCCACCGCGATGACGGGCGGCTGATCGCCGGCGGCATCAGCCGCATCGACCGCGCCATGAACGTGGCCATCGCGCGCGAGGAACAGCGCCTGTTCCGGGGCCTGTCCTTTCTGGCGACGGTGGGCTCGACCGCGCCCTTCATCGGCCTGTTCGGCACGGTCTGGGGCATCAAATCGGCCTTCGAGGGCATCGCCCTGACGCAGGACACCAGTCTTGCCGTCGTGGCGCCGGGCATTGCCGAGGCGCTGCTGGCCACCGCCCTTGGTCTGGTCGCGGCCATCCCGGCGGTCGTCTTCTATAACAAGCTGTCGGGCGACGCCGAACGCATCACCGGTGGGTGGGAGGCGTTCTCGGACGAATTCTCGACCCTTCTGTCGCGTCAGATGGACGAGGCCTGATCCATGGCATCCTCGGTCGTCAAGCGCACCAGCCGCAAGGGACGCCGGCGCAACATGCCGATGTCGGAAATCAACGTGACGCCGTTTGTGGACGTGATGCTGGTGCTGCTGATCATCTTCATGGTCGCGGCGCCGCTGATGACCGCAGGCGTGCCGCTGAACCTGCCCGAGACCGCCGCCAGCGCCGTGCCCACCGAACAGGAGGAACCGCTGGTCATCGCGGTCCCCGCCGAGGGGTCGATGCAGGTCATGGACCAGCCGGTTGCGGACGATCAGATGATCACCGCGTTGCGGGCCGTTCTGGCCGAACGCCAGACCGCGCGGGTGTTCCTGCGCGCCGACGGCGCCATTCCCTATTCCCGCGTGGTTCAGATCATGGGCGCGCTGAACGCGGCAGGCATCACCGATATCGTGCTGGTCACCGAGACCGGCGGGCCGCGCATGGACGCGTCAGGCGAGGGCAACTGAACCATGGATGACCGTGACGGGCGCATCGGCTATTGGATCTCGGGGGTGGCGCATGGGTCGCTGATTCTCTGGGCGATCCTGGGCGGCGCCCTGTTCCGGCCTCAGCCCGATCATCCGGTGCGCACCACGCAGGTCTCGACCGTCAGCGGCGCGGAATTCGAGGCGATGGCCGCTGCCGCGCGCGGGGCGGGGCCTGTGGGGGCCGATGCCACGGCGGTCGCCAGCCTGCCCGATCCGGTCGCACCGACCGAGGATGGCACCGCCCGCCCGGTTTCGGCCATGCCGCCGCAGACCGGGGTCGCGGCGTCACTGACCCCGCCCGACGATGCCGAGGCCACGCCCGATCTGGGCGATTTCACCCCTGCCGCGCCGGTCGATGTGGCCACCGATCTGCCATCGCCAAGCGAGAATCAGACCGCCAGCGCCGAGGTGTTCCCCGACCTTCCCGCAACCCCCGCTCAGCCCTTGGCCGAGGCTCAGCCCGCCCAGCCTGCGCAGCCCGCCCCGGATGCGGCGGCCGTGCCGGTCGCCCCGCGATCGGCCCTGGCGCTGGACAACTCGCCCCGCCCGCAGGACCGGCCCCCCGGTCTGGTCGAGGCGTTCAACGCCCGCGTGGCCGAAGCTGCCCGTGCCGAAGCTGCCGCCGAAGCACAGCGTCAGGCCGCCCTTGCTGCGGCAGAAGCCGAGGCGCAAGTGGCAGCCGAAGCCGCCGAAGCCCAGCAGCAGGCGGCCGCCGAGGCCGCCCGTCAGGCTGGCGCCGAGGCGCTCGCACAGCAGAATGCCGAAGCCGCAGAAGCTGTAGCCGCTGCCGAGCGTGACGCTGCCGCAGAGGCCCGCCGCGCCGCTGCTGCCGACGCCGATCGCGAGGCCGAAGCCGCCCGTCAGGCTGAGGCCGCTGCCGCTGAAGCCGAGCGTCAGGCCGACGCCGATCGCGCGGCCGCTGAAGAGCGTCAGGCCGAAGAAGCGGAGGCCGATGCTGAACGGCAGGCCGAGGCAGAACGTCAGGCTGCTGCCGAAGCGCAAGCCGAGGCAGAGGCGGACCGCCGCGCCGCAGCCGAGGCTGAACGGCAGGCCGAAGCCGAACGGCAGGCGGCTGCCGAGGCCGAAGAGGCCCGTCGCGCCGCCGCAGCAGAGACGGAACGTCAGGCAGAAGCAGAGCGTCAGGCGGCTGCAGAAGCCGCAGCCGAAGAAGAACGCCGCGCAGCAGCCGCCGAGGCGGAACGTCAGGCCGAGTCGGAACGCCAAGCCGCAGCCGAGGCAGAACGTCAGGCCGAGGCCGAACGCCAAGCGGCTGCCGAAGCCGAACGTCAGGCCGAGACCGAACGCCAAGCTGCGGCGGATGCCGCCGCCGAGGCCGACCGTCGCGCCGCAGCCGAGCAGGCCGCGCGCGAGGCCGCCGACCGGCAGGCGCTGGAGGATGCCTTGCGCGATGCGCAGGCCGGGGCCGGGGGGCAGGACACGGCCTCGTCCGGCGATACGTTCGGCGGCGACACGCAGACGATCGAAGGCGGCAGCGGTGCCTCGGCGGGTCTGGACCCGCTGGCGGCGGCGCTGGCCGGGGCGATGGCAGGGACGGGGGCGGCTACCGATCCGGCCAACGATCCCGCTGGCCCGCCCGCCGACATGATGCAGCTGACCCCCGGCCCGATCGATTCGATCTCGGCCCGACCGCTGGATGACGTCACCTCGGGCCTGCCGATGGGTGAGCCGCTGACCTTTTCGGAACGCGAAGGGCTGCGCTTTGCCATCCAGAACTGCTGGAACATGGGCATGCTGAATGTCGAGGCTGCGCAGATGACCGTCTCGGTCGGGTTTTCCCTATCGCCCAACGGTGTGCCCGACGTGGAAAGCCTGCGCATCGCGGGCTATCGCGGCGGCAGCGAATCCGCCGCTCAGCAGGCTTTCGAGGTCGCCCGTCGCGCCATCCTGATGTGCGGGCAGGCGGGCTTTGACCTTCCGGCGTCCAAATACGGACGCTGGCGCGATGTCGTCGTCGATTTTCGTCCCGATGGGATCGAGATCCCCCAATAGGCCGCGGCGGGCCGCCCTTTGCCCGCTGCCGACACCAAGGATATGACCACGCCATGTTCCGACCGCTGATCCTTGCCCCCGCCTTTCGTCTGGCGCCCGGCCTGCTTCTGGCCCCCGCTCTGTTTCTGGCGACAGCTCTGCTGCCCGCCGGTCCCGCCATGGCGCAGGACACCCCCCTGCGCATCGAGATCACCGATGGCGTCATCGAACCGATGTCCATCGCCATCCCCGCCTTTCACGGGGATGCCGAGATCGCGGCCCGGGTCCGGCAGGTGGTGGCCGACGATCTGACCGGAACGGGTCTGTTCCGCGAGATCCCCGCCGAGGCGCAGGTTGCGCGCAGCGGCAGCTTTTCCGAGGCCGTCAGCTATGAGGACTGGCGCGCCGTCGATGCGCAGGCGCTGGTGTCCGCCGAGGTGCGCCAGATGGGCGAGAACATCACCGTCCGGTTCCGGCTGTTCGACGTCGTGTCGGGCCAGCCGCAGGGCGACGGGATGCAGTTCGACGCGCGCGCGGGCGACTGGCGGCGTGCGGCGCATAAGATCGCCGATCAGATCTATGCCAGGCTGACCGGCGAGCGGCCCTATTTCGACAGCCGGGTGGCCTTTGTGCAGGAGGCCGGGCCGAAAAGCGCCCGGATCATGCGCATCGGGGTCATGGATTACGACGGCGCGAATATCTTGTGGATGACCGACAGCTCGTCGCTGGTGCTGGCGCCGAAATTCTCGCCCGACGGGCGGCAATTGCTGTTCACCAGCTATGACAGCGGCTTTCCGCAGGTGCAGCTGATGGATGTGGGCAGCGTCAGCGCCCGGCCCCTGACGCGGGACGCCTCGACCATGGCCTTTGCGCCCTCTTTCAGCCCGGACGGGCGGCGGGTGGTCTATTCGCGCGAACAGGGTGGCAATACCGATCTGTGGCTGATGGATGTGGCGACCGGGGCGCAGCGGCCCCTGACCGATTCGCCCGCCATCGACACCTCTCCGGGGTTCAGCCCGGACGGGCAGCGGGTGGTCTTTGAAAGCGACCGTTCGGGCACGCCGCAACTGTATATCATGGGGCTGGAGGGCGGCGAGCCCGTCCGCATCAGCTTTGGCGAGGGGCGCTATGGCACCCCCGCCTGGTCCCCCAAGGGCGACATGATCGCCTTTACCAAGCAGATCGGCGACCGGTTCCATATCGGCGTGATGCGCACCGACGGCTCGGCCGAGCGGATGCTGACCGAATCGTTTCTGGACGAGGGGCCGACATGGGCACCCAATGGGCGGGTGGTGATGTTCACGCGCGTCACTCCGGGCGGAAACGGCCAACCCCGGCTGCATTCGGTGGACATCACCGGGCGCAACATGCGACCCACTAACCTGGACTTTGCCGCCTCGGACCCCTCCTGGGGCCCCCTGATGCCCTGACCCCGCCCGGGGTCCCCGATGCCATGAGGATATGATGATGAACGCCGCCAAGACGCCCGTCCTGCTGCCTGTGCTGCTGGGTGCCCTGCTGGCGCTGGCCGCCTGTGCCGCGCCCGCACCGCCCCTGACGGCGCCGGTGGTCGATCCTTATGCCAGCACCGGAGGCGGAGCGGTGTTTCAGGGCGATCTGGCGGGCGGCGTGCTGGGCGCGCAGGCGACGGCAGAGTATTTCCGCAGCGGGATCGGCGACACGGTGCGCTTTCCCGCCGACCAGACGACCCTGACCCCCGAGGCACGCGAGATCCTGACCCGTCAGGCGGGCTGGCTGGCGCAGCATGCGAATTTCACCGCCGTGGTGCAGGGCCATGCCGAAGAAACCGGCACCCGCGAATACAACCTTGCGCTTGGCGCCCGCCGGGCCAGCGCGGTGCAGGAATATCTGGTGGCCCAGGGCGTGGCCCCCGGCCGCATCCGCACCCTGTCCTTTGGCAAGGAACGCCCCGCTGCGACCTGTTCGGACGAGGGATGCTATGCCCAGAACCGCCGGGCCGTGACCGTGGTGACGGAAACCGCCCCGTCGATGGTCATGGCGCCCGGCACGATGGCCACTGGCGCCACGACGACGACCACGAATGCTCCGGGGGCGATGACGCCTGCGGCGTCGCCCGCTCCGGCTGTGGGCAGCCCGACCGGGATCGGCATGTGATGCGCCTTCTTCCGGCGATGATTGTTGCCATCGCGCTGCCCTTTGGCGCGCTGGCGCAGGCCGCGCCCGATGCGGCCACGCTGGCCGACATGCGCGCGCAGGTGACGCAGTTGCGGGGCCAGTTGCAGGGGCTGCGGGCCGAGCTGGTCGCTTCGGGGGCGGCGGGCTTTCAGGCGGCGGGCGGATCTGGTGCGATCGACCGCATGAACGCGATGGAGGCGCAGCTGATGCGCCTGACGAACCAGACCGAACAGCTGCAGAACCGCGTCAACCGCATCGCGGGCGACAGCGAACGGCGCCTGTCCGATCTGGAATTCCGGCTGTGCGAGGCCGATCCGTCCTGCGATCTGTCGGCGCTGACCGTGCCGCAGGCGCCTGCCGGTCTGACGCCGGAACTGGCGCCCTCGACCCCTGCCGCAGCGACAGGGGGGGCACCTGCCGCCACCGCCGCCGAACGCACCGATTTCGATGCCGCCCGCGCCGTCATGGACAGCGGCGATCACGCCCGCGCGGCGCAGATGTTCGCCGATGTGGCCGAGACCCATGCCGGGGGTCCGCTGACCGCCGAGGCGCTGTTCCTGCGCGGGCAGGCGCTGGATCTGGCGGGTGACCCCCGCGCCGCCGCCGCCGCCTGGCTGGAAGGGTTCGCCGCCGATCCCGATGGCGTGCTGGGGGGCGAAAGCCTGCTGGGCATCGCCCGCGTGATCGAGGGGCAGGGCGACGCCACCGCTGCCTGCCTGTATCTGGCCGAGATCCCCGCCCGCTTTCCCGGCAGCGCGCAGGCGACCGAGGCCGACAGCCGCATGACCCGCCTTGGGTGCGGGATCAGCGATCTGGGTGTGCTGGATCCGCTGCTGGACCCCAATATCGACCCCGAGGCGGCCGCCGATCTGGCCGAACATCAGTGACCCCCGATGCCGCCGCCCGCATCCGGGCCGCGCTGGACCGGCTGGCCGGTGATCTTCCCGCGCTTGGGCTGGCCGTATCGGGTGGCGGCGATTCGGTCGCGCTGATGCATGTCGCCGCCGGATGGGCGCGCGGGCGCCGGGTCATGGTCGCCACCGTCGATCACGGCCTGCGCGACGGCAGCGCCGCCGAGGCCGAGGAGGTCGCCCGCGCCGCCCGGGCGCTTGGCCTGCCGCATGCGACGCTGCTGTGGCGGCGTGATACGCAGGCGGGCAATCTGATGGCGCAGGCCCGCGATGCGCGGCTGCGGCTGCTGTCGGGCTGGGCACAGCGCAATGCGCTGCCCGCCGTGGCCCTTGGCCATACCGCGAACGATCTGGCCGAGACGCTCGTGATGCGGCTGGCGCGCGGATCGGGGGTGGACGGGCTGTCCGCGATGGCGGACTGGCGCGACGCCTTTGACATGCGCTGGCTGCGCCCGGTGCTGGATGTGGGCCGGGCCGAGCTGCGCGACTGGCTGCGCACCCGTCAGATCGACTGGATCGACGATCCGACCAATGACAATGCCGATTACGACCGGGTCCGGGCCCGGCAGGCCATCGCCTCGCTTGGGTTGGATGTGGCCGGGCTTGCCCGGTCCGCCGCCCATATCGCCGAGGCGCGCGACGCGCTGGCCGATTACGCGGCGCTGGTGTCGAAAGAGGCCGAGGCCCGGCAGGGCAGCCTGACCCTGTCGCGGGCCGCCCTGCGCGAAGCCCCGCCCGAAATCCGGCGCCGCATTCTGGTGGCCGCCTGCCGGTGGGTGACCGGCGCCGATTACCCGCCGCGCCGCGCGACGCTGACCCATGCGCTGGCGGCGGTGATGGCGCAGGGGCGGGTGACGATGGACGGGGCAATGATCTCTCCGACCGCCACCGGGCTGCGGTTCACGCGCGAGGCGGCAGCCGCCCTGCGCAGCCCGCCCGCGACCGGCGCGATCTGGGACCGGCGCTGGCGGATCGAGGGGCTGGCCCCCGGCCAGCATGTCGCGGCCCTAGGTCCGGGGCCGTTGTCGCGATTGTCATGGCGCGATTCGGGCCTGTTGCGCGACGAGGCCGCAGCCAGCCCCGGCATCTGGCAGGGTCAGGCCCTGCTGGCTGCGCCGCTGCTGCGCGAGGCCCCCGAGTGGACCCTGCGACCCTTGCGTGCCGCGTCAGATTTCCGCAGGCTGGTGAAGGCGCATTGAACCTGCGGCGATAATCCCTATTTTCACTTCAAACCCACTTCCGCCGGAGGACCCTTTTTTGGGCAATGCACGCAACTTCGCCTTCTGGGTGGTTCTGTTCCTGATGATTTTGGCTCTGTTCAACCTGTTCAGTGACGGGTCGGGCGCCATGAACAGCCGCCAGATCAGCTATTCCGACTTCATCCAGCGCGTGCAGAACGATCAGGTCACCGCCGTGACAATCGACGGCGAGGATGTCGCGATCACCGCAGTGGACGGCCAGCAATACGCCACCGTCCGCCCGATGGGCGAGGATATCAGTGACCGGCTGATCCAGCAGGGCGTCGACGTCCGCGTCGTCAAGCAGCAAAGCAGCGGCCTGATGTCCATGCTGGGCGTCTGGCTGCCCTTCATCCTGCTGATTGGGGTGTGGATCTTCTTCATGAACCGCATGCAGGGCGGCGGAAAGGGCGGCGCGATGGGCTTTGGCAAGTCCAAGGCCAAGCTTTTGACCGAAAAGCATGGCCGCGTGACCTTTGATGATGTCGCCGGCATCGACGAGGCCAAGGAAGAGCTGGAAGAGATCGTCGAATTCCTGCGCAATCCGCAGAAGTTCAGCCGTCTCGGCGGCAAGATCCCCAAGGGCGCGCTGCTGGTCGGCCCTCCGGGCACCGGCAAGACCCTGCTGGCCCGCGCCATCGCAGGCGAGGCGGGCGTGCCGTTCTTTACCATCTCGGGTTCTGACTTCGTCGAAATGTTCGTGGGCGTCGGCGCCTCCCGGGTTCGCGACATGTTCGAACAGGCCAAGAAATCCGCCCCCTGCATCCTGTTCATCGACGAGATCGATGCGGTGGGCCGTGCCCGTGGCGTCGGCATCGGCGGCGGCAATGACGAACGCGAACAGACCCTGAACCAGCTGCTGGTCGAGATGGACGGTTTCGAGGCCAATGAAGGCATCATCATCATCGCCGCGACCAACCGCAAGGACGTGCTGGACCCGGCGCTGTTGCGTCCGGGCCGCTTCGACCGCCAGATCCATGTGCCCAATCCCGACATCAAGGGCCGCGAAAAGATCCTGTCTGTGCATTCGCGCAAGGTGCCGGTCGGCCCCGATGTCGATCTGCGCCTGATCGCGCGCGGCACACCCGGCTTTTCGGGCGCCGATCTGATGAACCTGGTGAACGAGGCCGCGCTGACCGCTGCCCGCATCGGTCGCCGCTTTGTCAGCATGGCCGATTTCGAAAGCGCCAAGGACAAGGTGATGCTGGGCGTGGAACGCCGCTCTCTGGTGCTGACGCCCGAGCAAAAGGAAAAGACCGCCTATCACGAGGCAGGCCATGCCGTGGTCGGCCTGTCGCTGCCCAAATGCGATCCGGTCTACAAGGCGACCATCATCCCGCGCGGCGGCGCGCTTGGCATGGTCGTCAGCCTGCCCGAGATGGATCGTCTGAATTTCCATAAGGACGAGGCCAAGCAAAAGATCACCATGACCATGGCCGGCAAGGCCGCCGAGATCATCAAATACGGTGAAGAAGGCGTGTCGAACGGCCCCGCAGGCGATATCCAGCAGGCCAGCGCGCTGGCCCGTGCGATGGTCATGCGGTGGGGCATGTCGGACAAGGTCGGCGCGGTCGACTATGCCGAGGCGCACGAGGGCTATAACGGCAGCACCGGCGGCTTCTCGGTCTCGGCGGCGACCAAGGAACTGATCGAACAAGAGGTCCGCGACCTGATCGAAGAGGGCTATCGCGAGGCATATCGCATCCTGATCGAAAAAGAGGTCGAATTCGAACGCATGGCCCGTGGCCTGCTGGAATACGAGACCCTCACCGGCGAGGAAATCGCCCGCATCCTGCGCGGCGACGCGCTGGACGGCGGCGATGACGACACCCCGCCCAGCCTGATCCCGGCAGTCACCGCGATCCCCAAGGCAGGCGCCCCCGCCGCCCCCGGAGGCGATCCGGCCCCGGCGTGACCGCCGCCATCTGATCCACCTGAAAACCCCGGTCCCTTGGGCCGGGGTTTTTGCATGTCTGCCCGGCAAGGGTGGCCCATCGCCACATGGCCAAGTTGCAGGCAGGATGCATCAGCTGGACGACTTGCATACATGTAAACTAGGCGGCAGCGAGATTACGGGTTGTAAACTGAACTGTTTTAATTTTTTATGGGTTCTTGTTGCGCAAGCAAGTTGCACAGGATGCAAGTTGTCGGATGCGCGTGAAAGCGACCGGAATAGATTGATCTGATCTGATGAGAGACGCCCCCGACCTGCCCAAACTGACGGAGCTGGACGCCATGCTTTGCTTTGACGCCTATGCGGTCAATCTTGCCTTTGGCCGGATCTACAAGGCGTTGCTGGACCCTCTGGGGATCACCTATCCGCAGTTTCTGGTCCTGCTGACGCTGTGGGCGCAGGACAGCCAAAGCGTCGGGGCCCTGGGCGACCATCTTGGTCTGGACAGCAGCACCCTGACCCCGCTGATCAAGCGGCTTGGGGCGGCGGACCTGGTGACCCGCCAGCGCGACGCCCGCGACGAACGCCGCGTCATCGTGTCGCTGACGCCGCGCGGGCATGCCCTGCAGGCCAAGACCGATCATGTGCGCGGCAGCGTCAACCGCGCCACGGGCCTGTCCGAGGCCGAACAGCTGCAGCTGCGCGATCTGCTGCAGCGCACAAGATCCGGCCTTCTGCAGTCCTGAACCGGGCTTCGCAGGGCTTGCGATTCGCCCGTCCCCGGTGCATGGGACAGACACGATGACACGGATCCAAGACATACCCGACATGGCCGCGCTGCGGACCGAAATCGACGCGGTGGACGCGCAGCTGATGGCGCTGCTGGCCCGCCGCCATGCGCTGATCGACCGCGCCGCCCAGATTAAATCCGGAAACGGCCTGCCTGCCCGGATCGAGGCACGCGTCGAAGAGGTCGTGGCCAATATCCGCGACCATGCGCGCGGCCACGGGCTGGATCCCGATCTCTATGACCGGCTGTGGCGCCAGCTGATCGAGGCCGCCATCGCCCAGGAAGAGCGTCAGCTGAACAAGGATCGCCCATGACTGCCCGGATACTTGACGGCAAGGCCTTTGCCGCCCGCCTGCGCTCGCGCATTGCTACCCATGTCGCGGATCTGGCCGGGCAGGGCATCACCCCCGGCCTTGCCGTGGTGCTGGTGGGCGACGATGCCGCCAGTCAGGTCTATGTCCGCTCCAAGGGGCGCATGACGCGCGAGGTCGGGATGACCTCATTCGAACATCGCCTGCCCGCGACGACATCGCAGGATGCGCTGCTGGCGCTGGTCGCACAGCTGAATGCCGATCCGGCGGTGAATGGCATTCTGGTTCAGCTGCCGCTGCCCGCCGGTCTGGACGAGGCTGCGGTGATCAATGCGATCGCGCCGGAAAAGGATGTGGACGGCTTCCACATCCTGAATGCGGGGCGGCTGGCCGTCGGGCAAAAGGCGATGGTGCCCTGCACCCCGCTTGGCTGCCTGATGCTGCTGCGTGATCATCTGGGCAGTCTGTCGGGCCTGAATGCGGTCGTGATCGGGCGCAGCAATATCGTCGGCAAGCCGATGGCCCAGCTGCTGCTGCGCGACAGCGCGACGGTGACGATCGCCCATTCCCGCACCAGCGATCTGCCCGCGCTGTGCCGCACCGCCGATATTCTGGTCGCGGCGGTGGGTCGTCCGGGCTTTGTTCAGGGCGACTGGATCAAGCCGGGCGCGACCGTCATCGATGTGGGGATCAACCGGACGGAAGACGGGCTGGTCGGGGATGTCGATCAGGCGCAGGCCCTGCAGGTCGCGGGCGCTTTGACCCCGGTGCCGGGCGGCGTCGGTCCGATGACCATCGCCTGCCTGCTGGCCAATACGCTGACCGCGACCCTGCGCGTGAACGGCCTGCCCGACCCCGAAGGTCTGACGCCCTAGGCCTGCGTTTGGGCGGCCACCCGCGCCGCCAGCCGCAGCGCATGGGTGGGCTGGGTGGTCGCCACCGGCAGAACCGGATCATACGCCGCCCGGATTACCCCGGCCAGTTGCGAAGACGGCGTGACCTCGGCCGCAAAGGTCAGCGCCGATTGCATCGTCACCCGCTCGGCCAGACCGCCGGGATGCGCCTCCGCCAAAGCCCCGCCCATGTTCAGAAAGCTGAGGCAGGCGCGGATCCCGCCCTCGGCATCGAACCGAAACAGCCGGTATTGATCCGCCCCGTCCCGCGCCAGCCGCTCGGGCAGGTCCGGAACCCCGGTCAGCCGGTCCAGATCCGGCACGCCCGACAGTTCCGACCAGTCCCGCACAAAGAACAGCATCAGATTGGCCACCATTTCGGGATCGGCCTCGGTCACCGGATGGCGCGCATGGGCAAAGCCCGCGCGCAGGGCGCCCCGAAAGATGTCCAGACTGCCATCCGCCAGACCAAAGACCACAGGCGCCACCGGCCGCCCCCATCTGGCACAGAGGAAACTGCCATCGGGCCTGGTGAACATCGCTTCGATCGCCGCCGCGTCCATCCGCATGCCTTTCATCTTGGTCCAAATATCCTGGGGGGAGGCGTCGGAACGACGACGGGGGGCAAGGCCCCCCGCCGACCCCACCGCCTGACGCCGTGTTCAGACGATGGTCGCCTCGGTCGCGGCCCGCAATTCGTCCTCGGACACGCCCTCGGCCAGTTCGACGATCGTCAGCCCGCCGGGCACCACATCCAGCACACCCAGATTGGTGATGATCCGGTCGACCACGGCCTTGCCGGTCAGCGGCAGGGTACAGGCGCGCAGCACCTTGGATTCCCCTGCCTTGTTGGTGTGATCCATGACCACGATCACCCGGCCCACACCGGCGACCAGATCCATCGCGCCGCCCATGCCCTTGACCAGCTTGCCGGGGATCATCCAGTTGGCCAGATCGCCGTCCTCGCTGACCTCCATCGCGCCCAGAATGGCGGCGGCGATCTTGCCGCCGCGGATCATCCCGAAACTGGTCGCGCTGTCGAAATAGGCGGTGCGCGACAGCTCGGTGATGGTCTGCTTGCCGGCGTTGATCAGGTCGGGATCCTCGTCGCCCTCGAAGGGAAACGGCCCCATCCCCAGCATGCCGTTTTCAGACTGCAGGGTGATGTCCTTGTCGCCGACATAATTGGCCACCAGCGTCGGAATGCCGATGCCCAGATTCACATACCAGCCGTCTTCCAGTTCCTCGGCCGCGCGGGCGGCCATACGGTTGCGGTCCCAGCCCTTGATATCGGCAGCCATCACGCGGTCTCCCTCTTGCGGGTGGTGCGCTGTTCGATGCGCTTCTCATGCGTTCCCTGAACGATCCGGTGCACATAGATGCCGGGCAGGTGGATCATGTCGGGGTCCAGACTGCCGCGCGGCACGATCTCTTCGACCTCGGCCACGCAGACCTTGCCGCACATCGCCGCCGGAGGGTTGAAGTTGCGCGCCGTCTTGCGAAACACCAGATTGCCGGTGTCATCGGCCTTCCAAGCCTTGACGATGGACAGGTCGGCGACGATCCCGCGTTCCAGAACATAGTCCTGCCCGTCGAAATTCTTGACCTCTTTCCCCTCGGCGATGACGGTGCCAACGCCGGTCTTGGTATAGAAACCGGGGATCCCCGCGCCGCCCGCGCGCATGCGTTCGGCCAGAGTGCCCTGAGGGTTGAACTCCAGCTCCAGCTCGCCCGACAGATATTGCCGCATGAATTCGGCATTTTCGCCGACATAGCTGCTCAGCATCTTGGCGATCTGGCGCGTTTCCAGCAGCTTGCCCAGACCGAACCCGTCCACGCCGCAATTGTTGCTGGCGATGGTCAGCTGCTTGACGCCGCTGTCGACCAGCGCATCGATCAGCAGCTCGGGGATGCCGCACAAGCCGAACCCCCCCGCAGCAATGAACATCCCATCGTGCAAAAGCCCGTCCAAGGCCTCGCCCGCCGTTCCATAGACCTTCTGCATCGGCCCTCCCGCCCTCAGATCCCGTGATGGGCCAAGTTGTTGCCCGCTCACCTGCCCGTGTCAATCGCAGCCGAGGATGTTAGCGCAAAAACCGTGATCACACTTGGCTCAGTCCTCGGCGGGTTTGGCCGCCGGCTTTTTTGTGGCGGGTTTTTTGGCAGTCGCAGCCTTGGTGTTTGCAGCCTTGGTTGTCCCAGTCTTGGCGGTTGTCTTCTTGGCGGCAGCGGTCTTGGTCGCCGCAGGCTTGGTGGTGGCCTTTGTCGTTTTGGCGGCGGATTTCGCCGCTGGTTTCTTTGCGGCGGGCTTCTTTGCCCCTTTTGCGGGCGATTTTGCGGCCTTGGCGGCGATCAGCTCCAGCGCCTGTTCGACGGTCAGATCCTCGGGCGTCACATCGCGGGGCAGGGTGGCGTTCACCTTGGACCATTTGACGTAAGGACCGTATTTGCCGCCCATCACCTGGATCGGCCCGCCATCAGGATGATCGCCCATCTCGCGCAGCGGCGCCGCAGCCGCGCCGCGCCCGCCCCTGACCTGCTTGGCGGCCAAAACCTCGACCGCGCGGTTCATGCCGATGGTAAACACCTCGTCCACATCCGCGATATTGGCATATTTCGAGCCATGTTTGACATAGGGGCCAAAGCGCCCGATCCCGGCCTCGATCAGCACGCCATCCTCGGGATGCGGGCCGACGGGACGGGGCAGGGACAAAAGCTGCACCGCCTGTTCCAGATCCAGTGTTGCCGCGTCCCAGCCCTTGGGGATCGAGGCGCGGGGCGGCTTGGGCGCCTCTTCCGTGGCCTCGCCGCGCTGGACATAGGGACCGAACCGCCCGGTCTTAAGGCTGATCTGGTCCTCCGCATCCATTCCAAGCACATGGTCGCCCACCGGCTCCTCGCCGTCGGGCGCCGACAGGGGGCGGGTATAGCGGCATTCGGGATAGTTCGTGCAGCCGATGAAGGCGCCGCCCGACCGCGCGGTCTTGAGGTTCAGCCGCCCCGCCCCGCAGAGCGGGCAGATCCGCGGATCGCCACCATCCGCGCGCGGCGGATACAGATGCGGGGCCAGCGCGTCGTCGATCGCCTCCAGCACCTCGGTGATGCGCAGTTCGGACGTGCCTTCCAACGCTTTCGAAAATTCTTTCCAGAACCGCCCAAGAACCTCGCGCCACAGCCGGTCGCCCGCGCTGATCTCGTCCAGTTCGGTTTCCAGATCGGCGGTAAAGTCATAGCTGACATAGCGCGGAAAGTATTTCAGCAGAAAGATCGTGACCAGACGGCCCTTATCTTCGGGGATCAGGCGGTTCTTGTCCTTGCGGACATAATCGCGATCCTGAATCGTGGTCACGATGCTGGCATAGGTCGAGGGGCGGCCGATGCCCAGTTCTTCCATGCGCTTGACCATCGTCGCCTCGGTATAGCGCGGCGGCGGTTGGGTGAAATGCTGGCGCGCGGCTGCCTGCGCCGGGTCATCGATCAGCAATCCGGAGGCGGCGCGCTGGCCCTTGGGCGGCTGCGGCGCGGGGTCGGATTTCTCGGCCGCCTTGGCAAATTCCGTGTCGAAGGCATGGGCCACCAGTCGCGCGGCCTCGCCTTGGGTGATCGCGGGCAGGCGGGCGCTGTCCTCGCCCTCGTCATCGTCGCGGCCCTGATCGTAGACGCGCAGGAAGCCGTCGAACAGCATCACCTGACCATTGGCGCGCAGGCCAACCTGATCGTCGGGGCTGGCGATGTCCACCGTGGTGCGTTCCATCCGGGCGGCTTCCATCTGGCTGGCGATGGTGCGTTTCCAGATCAGATCATACAGCTTGCGCTGATCATCGGCGGTCAGCTTCAGCCGGTCCGGCGACATCATCATGTCGGTGGGCCGGATGCACTCATGCGCCTCTTGCGCGTTCTTGGCCTTGTTCTTGTACATGCGCGGGCTTTTCGGCAGGTAGTTCTCGCCGAATTTGGCCTTGATCGCGTCGCGGGCGGCCATCACGGCCTCGGGCGCCATGTCGATGCCGTCGGTCCGCATATAGGTGATCAGCCCGGCCTCGTACAAACGCTGCGCCGCCGACATGCAGGCCTTGGCGCCCATGCCCAGCTTGCGGCTGGCCTCTTGCTGCAGGGTCGAGGTCATGAAGGGCGGCCAGGGATTGCGGCTGGCGGGCTTGGCCGCGACCGAGGCCACCTTCAGATCGCGGCTGGATACCGCGCTGAGCGCCATTGCCGCCTGTTCGGCGCTGGCCAGATCGAACCGTTCCAGCCGCTTGCCAGCCAGCGAGACGAGGGTCGCGTCATATTCCTCGCCACCGGGGGTGGCGAGGCGGGCATGGACGGACCAGTATTCGCGGGCCTTGAAGGCCTCGATCTCCATCTCGCGGTCGACGATCAGGCGCAGGCAGACCGATTGCACGCGGCCGGCGGATTTGGCACCCGGCAGCTTGCGCCACAGGACCGGCGACAGGTTGAAGCCCACCAGATAATCCAGCGCGCGGCGTGCCAGATAGGCATCGACCAGCGGCTGATCGATCTGGCGGGGCTTTGCCATCGCCTCGGTCACGGCGGTCTTGGTGATCGCGTTGAAGGTGACGCGGCTGACATCGCTGCCCTTCTTCAGGGCGGGTTGCAGGGCGGCCAGCAGGTGCCAGCTGATCGCCTCGCCCTCGCGGTCGGGGTCGGTGGCCAGAATCAGCGTCTGGTCGTCCTTGAGCGCGTCCTTGATCGCCTTGAGATGCTTGCGACTGTCGGCCGCAATCTCCCATTTCATGTCGAATTCATTGTCCGGATCGACGCTGCCATCCTTGGGCGGCAGGTCGCGGACATGGCCGAAACTGGCCAGCACGCGATAGTCGCCGCCGAGATATTTCTCGATCGTTTTGGCCTTGGCCGGGGATTCGACGACGACGACGGGCATGGGAACCTCGGGCAACTGCAATGGGGCGGCAAGATGGGTGCCGTGGCGCGCCGTGTCAACGGGGGGTGTTGGTGGCAGAGGGGGCAGGGGGCGCTGCCCCCGTCGCGCGAGGCGCGACTCCCCCGGGATATTTGTGGACCAATGCAGGGGTCGGGACGGTGCGGGGATCAGGACAGGGCGAGCCGTCCCCCGGCCATCCGGGTGACGCGGCCCTGAAGTTCCAGCGACAGGATGACCGCATTGGCGGTGGCGGCGGGCACGCCCAGGTCGCGGATCAGGTCGTTTTCCTCGGTCGGGGAGGGGGAGAGGCGCGACAGGATGCGCGATTCGAGGTGGATGGGCCCGCCTGCATCGCGGGGAGTTTGGGCCGGCGCCCCGAGCCGGCGGGTGGCAGCAGGGGCCGTGCGGGCCGGCTGAGGGGCTGCGACCGGGGTGGTGTGGGCGTGGCGCAGGGCGTCGGCCACATCGGCGGCGCTGCGCACCAGCGTGGCGCCGTCGCGGATCAGCGCGTTGCAACCCGCCGCACGGGCATCCATCGGGTGGCCGGGCACCGCCATCACCTCTCGTCCCTGATCGAGCGCGTTGCGCGCGGTGATCAGCGTGCCGGATCGCTGCGCGGCCTCGATCACCACGACGGCATGGGACAGGCCGGACACGATGCGGTTGCGGGTCGGGAAATGCCGGGCGGCGGGTTCCGTGCCGGGCGGCTGTTCCGAGATCAGGATCCCGCATTCGGCGATCTGGGCGGCAAGAACGGCGTTTTCGGCAGGATAGATCACGTCGATCCCGCCCGCCATCACCGCAATCGTGCCGGTCGGCAGGGCCGCGTCATGGGCGGCGGTGTCGATGCCGCGGGCCAGCCCGGCGGCGACGGTGAAACCGGCCTCTCCCAGTCCGGCCGCCATGCCGCGCGCCATGCGCAGACCCAGGGACGAGGCGTTGCGCGCGCCGATCACCGCGATCGTGTCGCGCGCCAGATGCATCGGATCGCCGCGCACCCACAGGACCGGCGGGGCGCCGTCGATCTGACGCAGGGTCGCCGGATAATCGGGATCGTCGCAACGGATCAGCCGTGCCCCGGCCCGCCGTCCGGCGGCCAGTTCGGCGGCGGCCACGCCTTCGGGGCAGGGGCTGTAATCGGCCAAGCCCGCCGCTGCCGCGATGCCCGGCAGCGCATCCAGTGCCGTGCGGGCCGTGCCGTGTTCCGCGATCATCCGGTGAAAGGTCGCGGGCCCCACCCGGCGCGAGCGGATCAGCCGGAGAAAGGTCAGGTCGTCATCGCCGGTCGCGGTCGCCTGTCGCAGGCCGAACGTGCTGGCTGGTGTCAGTCCGGTATCCATGAGGCGCCCCCTGTCCGATCCGGATCAGGATTACCCCATGGGCCGTTAACAAAGGGTTAGCGCCGGGCGCCCTGCCTGGATCAGGCCGCCGATCCGCCCACCGTCAACCCGCCGATCATCAGCGTGGGCTGGCCCACACCGACCGGCACCCATTGCCCCTGCTTGCCGCAATTGCCGATGCCGGGGTCCAGCGCCATGTCATTGCCGATCGCGCGGATCTGCTGCAGGGCGGTGGCCCCGTCGCCGATCAGGGTGGCGCCGCGAATCGGATCGCCGACGATGCCGTTCCTGACCCGATAGGCCTCGGTGCAGGAAAACACGAACTTGCCATTGGTGATGTCCACCTGTCCGCCGCCGAAGCCCACCGCATAGATGCCGTCGCGCAGTTCCGCCAGGATCGCCGCCGGATCGGCATCGCCGCCGGGCATATAGGTGTTGGTCATCCGCGGCATCGGCACATGGGCAAAGCTTTCGCGCCGTCCGTTGCCGGTGGGCTCCACCCCCATCAGCCGGGCATTCTGGCGGTCCTGCATATAGCCGACCAGAATGCCGTCCTCGATCAGCACGTTGCGGGCGGGGGGCGTGCCCTCGTCGTCGATATTGATGCTGCCGCGACGGCCCGGGATGGTGCCGTCATCGACCACCGTCACCCCCGGCGACGCGACGCGCGCGCCCAGAAGACCCGCGAAGGCCGAGGCCTTCTTGCGGTTGAAATCACCCTCCAGCCCGTGGCCCACGGCCTCGTGCAGCAGGATGCCGGGCCAGCCGGGGCCAAGCACCACGTCCATCATCCCGGCCGGCGCGGGGACCGAGCGCAGGTTGACCTCGGCGATGCGCACGGCTTCGAGGACCAGCGCCTGCCAATGGGCGGGGGCCATCAGCCGTTCCAGATCGTGACGCCCGCCGCCGCCCGCGCTGCCGCTTTCGCGACGGTCGTTGTTTTCCATGATCACCGCGACATTCAGGCGCGCCATCGGGCGGATGTCGGTGGCAAGACCGCCTTCGGGGCGCAGGATCGCGATTTCCTGCAGGCTGCTGCCCATCGAGACGGTGACCTGCACCACGCGCGGATCCAGCGTCCGGGCATAGGCATCGATCTCGCGCAGCAGCGCGATGCGTCGGGCGACCGGGATCCCCTCGGCGGGGTCGATGGCGGGATACAGATTGACCGGCTGCATGGCCGGTGCCAGCGCCGTCGTGCCCCCCCCCTGCGCCACGGCCAGACGCGCGGTCTGCGCGGCGCGGCGCAGGGCCGGGCCCGAGATCTCGGTCGAATGGGCATAGCCCGTCACCTCGCCGCGCACGGCGCGCAGACCAAAGCCGCGCCCGGCCATGAAGCTGGAATTGCGCAGCCGTCCATCGTCGAAGACCAGGGATTCATGCTGGCTGCGTTCCAGAAACAACTCTCCGTCATCGGCCCCTGCCACCGCCTCTCGCAGGACCGAAAGGGCGCTGTTATGGTCGAGATCGGTCGAAAAGGGGTCGAAGGACGGACGGCTCATGCAAGGCTCCTGTCGGTGAAAGAGGGCGGCGGACATCTGCCTGTCCGGGCGCGGCAGGGGGTCGCGTTCCCCTGCCTTGGGGAAATGCTGTAGGTAAGTCTTGCCCGTGGGGGCCAGATATGGTCATAGAACGGACACTGTGAAAGGAAAAGGGGCAGCCTCCCGGCAGCCCCTGCGGCCATTCTGGCCGGGCCACTGCAACGGGATGGAATGATGGCAAGAGCGATGATGGGCCGTGCATTCGCGGCAGCGACGGGGTTTGCTGCGGCAGGCATGCTGAGCACGACGGCGATGGCGCAGGGTGTGCTGGGCGATCTGCCCACCATCGGCAAGCCCGTGGCAGGGGGGATGGGGTTCCAGCCCGCCGCGACGGAACTGGCGCGCGACCAGCAGTGGCTGGATCATTTCGTGCTGATCATCATTGCAGCGGTGACGGTGTTCGTCTGTTTCCTGCTGCTGTATGTGATCTTCCGGTTCAACAGCCGCGCCAACCCGGTGCCCGCGAAATTCACCCACAACACCCCGCTGGAGATCGGCTGGACGCTGATCCCGGTGCTGATCCTGGTGGCCATCGGGGCGTTTTCGCTGCCGATCCTGTTCCGCAGTCAGGAAATGCCGGAAAACCCGGATGTGGTCGTCAAGGCGACCGGGCATCAGTGGTACTGGTCCTATGAATATCCTGAAAACGACATCGCTTTCGATTCGCTGATGCTGCCCGAGGAAGAGCTGGCCGAGTTCGGCTATGCCCCCGACGAGTATCTGCTGGCGACCGATACCGCCGTCGTCGTGCCCGTGGGCCAGACGGTCCTGCTGCAGGTGACCGCCAGCGACGTGATCCATTCCTGGACCATCCCGGCATTCGCCGTGAAACAGGATGCCGTTCCGGGCCGCATCGCCCAGGCCTGGTTCAATGTCGAACAAGAGGGCACCTATTTCGGCCAGTGTAGCGAGCTGTGCGGCATCAACCACGCCTATATGCCAATCGTCGTCAAGGCGGTCAGCCCCGAGGTCTATGCGGCCTGGGTCGCCGAACAGGGCGGCACCTTGGGCGACGAACCCGCGCCGACCGCCAGCCTTGAAGGCGCGGCAAAGGTCGATCTGGCCCGCGCGGACTGATCCCGATCCCGACCCAGGGGCGGGCGGCATCCTGCCGCCCCCGCCAAGGAACCACGATTGCAGGCGCGATGACCGATATCAACGCATATGAAGCCACGACCCCCGAGGCCGAATTCAGCGACTATGTCGCGCTGCTGAAGCCGCGCGTCATGTCGCTGGTGGTCTTTACCGCCTTTGTCGGGCTGTTCGTCGCGCCCATCGACGTGCATCCCTTTATCGCCTTTTGCGCCGTGCTGTTCATCGCGCTTGGCGGCGGGGCCTCGGGCGCGCTGAACATGTGGTACGACCGCGATATCGACGCGGTGATGAACCGCACCCAGAGCCGCCCGATCCCGTCGGGCCGCGTCGAGGGTGGCGAGGCGCTTGGCCTCGGCATCGTGCTGTCGGTCATTTCCGTGATGATGCTGGGGCTGGTCGCGAACTGGTTCGCAGCGGGCTTTCTGGCCTTTACCATCTTCTTTTACGCGGTCGTCTATACCGTCTGGCTGAAACGCTGGACGCCGCAGAACATTGTCATCGGCGGGGCGGCAGGGGCCTTTCCCCCGATGATCGGTTGGGCCTGCGCGACGGGCGGCATCGCGATTGAATCGCTGCTGATGTTCGCGGTGATCTTTTTCTGGACCCCGCCCCATTTCTGGGCGCTGGCGCTGTTCATGAAGGAAGATTACCACAAGGCCGGCGTGCCGATGCTGACCGTGACCCATGGTCGCCGGGTCGCGCGCCGCCACATTTTCGGCTATACGCTGGTGCTGGCGCCCTTTGCGATCTGGCTGGGGCTGACTTCGATCGGCGGGCCGCTGTACATGGCAGTGGCGGTGGTCCTGAACGCGGCCTTCATCCATGGCGGCTGGAAGATCCTGCGCCGGGCCGAGGATGAGGCCGTGGCCGATGGCTATGCCGTGGAAAAGCGCGTCTTCAAGCTGTCGCTTTACTATCTTTTCCTGCATTTTCTCGCACTTCTGGTGCAAAGCTGGATGGGGGGCTGGTGATGGCTCTGAAAACCGAACATGAAATCCACGGCCGCCGCCGGTCCCGCAATGTGGGTCTTGGCGTGGTTCTGATCGGCTTTGTCGCGCTGGTCTTCGGTCTGACGGTCGTCAAGGTGCAGCAGGGCGGTATGCTGGAGGCCTACGACCACCAGCCCCGCGTCTCGATGACCCCGATCGTCGAACCTGCCGCAGGGGCCCGGCCATGAAGCGGCTCAGCCCGGAAAGCCGCACCGTGGCCATGCTGGTCGGCGTCGTCGTGACGATGGGCGCGCTGTCATGGGCCGCCGTGCCCTTCTATAACTGGTTCTGCAAGGTCACCGGCTTTGGCGGCACCACGCAGGTGTCGCAAAGCGCCTCGGATCTGGTTCTGGACGAAGTCGTCCGGGTCCGGTTCGATGCGAATACCGACAGCAATCTGGAATGGACCTTTCGCCCCATGCAGACCCGCATGGATCTGAAGATCGGCGAAAGCGGGCTGGCCTTTTACGAGGCGACGAACAATTCCGACCAGCCTCTGACCGGGACGGCCAGCTATAACGTCGCCCCCGAGGTGACCGGGTATTATTTCATCAAGGTCGAATGTTTCTGCTTTCAGGAACAGACATTGCAGCCCGGCGAAAGCATCGAGATGCCTGTCAGCTTCTATGTCGATCCCGAGCTTGTGGACGACCGCGATGCGGGACATATCCGCGACATCACGCTGTCCTATACCTTTCATCTGACCGAGCCGCGCAGTGCTGCGCTTGACACCGGCGCGGCCGACACCATCAACTGAGACGAAACCGAGGGAGCCGACGGGGATCCGCCATGGCGCATGCAAAGAACCACGACTATCATATCCTTCCGGCCTCGGTCTGGCCGTTCCTTGCCGCCGTGTCGGTCTTCGTCATGCTGTTCGGCGCCGTCGCATGGATGACCGGAGAGGTCACCGTGATGACTGCCCCGATCACCGGGCCGTGGATGTTCGCGATCGGCCTGATCGCGACCTGCTATGTCTCGTTCGCCTGGTGGGCAGACATGGTGCGCGAGGCGGAATCGGGCGATCACACCCCGGTGGTGCGCCTTGGCCTGCAATACGGTTTCATCCTGTTCGTGATGTCCGAAGCGATGCTGTTCGTGTCGCTGTTCTGGAACTTCATCAAGCACGCCATGTATCCGATGAGCGAGAACAGCCCGATCACCGACGGCGTCTGGCCGCCCGAGGGGATCGAGACCTTCGACCCCTGGCATCTGCCCTTCATCAACACGCTGATCTTGCTGCTGTCGGGCGTCGCCGTCACCTGGGCGCACCATGCCTGGGCGCATGAGGGCGACCGCAAGACCACGATCAACGGTCTGGCCATCGCCGTGGCCCTTGGTCTGGTCTTCACCGGTCTGCAGGCCTATGAATACAGCCACGCCGCCTTTGGTCTGGCCGACACGGCCTATGCCGCAGCCTTCTATATCGCGACGGGGTTCCACGGCCTGCATGTCATCATCGGCACGATCTTTCTGGCCGTCTGCCTGCTGCGGTTCCAAAAGGGTCAGATGACCAAGGATCAGCATCTGGGGTTCGAGGCCGCCGCCTGGTACTGGCACTTTGTCGATGTGATCTGGCTGGTGCTGTTCGCCGTCATCTATGTCTGGGGCAGCTGACCGCTCCACTCGCTGATCGGGGCGCGCGGGGGATCTCCTCCGCGCGTTTTTCGTTGCACCAGACCACCCCGGAGCCCGTCCATGCGCCGCTATCTGTTTCCCCTGATCCTCGGCATCGCCGGCTGTGCCGTCCTGATTTATCTGGGCCTGTGGCAGCTGGACCGCCGCGACTGGAAAGAGGCGCAGCTGGACCAGATCACCGCCGGCATTCAGGCCGATCCGGTGCCCCTGCCCGCTGAGATCGACCCGTCGATGAAATACCTGCCCGTCACCGTCACCGGCACCACGACGGGAGCCGAGATCGACGTGCTGTCCCATACCCGCGAACAGGGGGCGGGCTATCAGATCGTGTCGCGGTTCATCACCGATGACGGGCGGGCGATCCTTTTGGATCGCGGCTTCGTGCCGCAAGAGGCGCGGCGTCTGGACCGGCCCCCGGTGCGCCTGCAGGTGACCGGCAATCTGCACTGGCCTCAGGACGCCAGTTCCTCGACCCCTGCGCCCAATCTGGACGAAAACATCTGGTTCGCGCGCGATGTCGATGCGATGGCGCTGGCGCTGGATACCCTGCCGGTGCTGGTCGTGGCGAGCTTCGTCACAGGCGATGCGCAAGGGGCCGAGCCGATCCCGGTCGCGATCGCGGGCATTCCCAACAACCATCTGTCCTATGCGGTTCAATGGTTCCTGATCGCGGCCACATGGGCGGTGATGACACTGGCGCTGATCTGGCGTATCAGGCAGCGCAGCTACTGAAGGAATTCCGATGCGTTACGTCTCGACGCGGGGTCAGGCCCCGGTTTTGAACTTCGAACAGGCCATGCTGTCGGGGCTGGCGCGTGACGGCGGGCTGTATCTGCCCGAAACGATTCCGGCGTTCGACGGTTTGGACCAGCTTGACGGCCTGTCTTATGAAGAGGTCGCGTTCCGCGTCATCCGCCCCTTCACCGGCGACAGTTTCACCGATGCCGAGCTGCGCGGTGCCATCGATCGGGCCTATGAGCGCATCGCCCATGACGCCCGCGCGCCGCTGGTCCAGCTGGCCCCCGGCCACCACCTGCTGGAGCTGTTCCACGGCCCCACGCTGGCCTTCAAGGATTTCGCGATGCAGCTGATCGCGCAGCTGTTCCAGATCGCGCTGACGCGGTCGGGGCAACGCGTGACCATCGTCGGCGCCACCTCGGGCGATACCGGATCGGCGGCGATCGAGGCGTTCCGGGGTATCGACAATGTCGATGTCTTCATCATGTATCCGCATGGTCGCGTCAGCGAGGTGCAGCGTCGTCAGATGACCACGCCGCCCGCCGCCAATGTCCATGCGCTGGCCGTGACCGGGCATTTCGACGATTGTCAGGCACGGCTCAAGGATCTGTTCAACGACCATGCCTTTCGCGACACGGTCGGTCTGGCGGGTGTCAACAGCATCAACTGGGCGCGGGTGGTGGCGCAGATCGTCTATTACTTTACCGCAACCGCCTCGCTTGGGATGCGTCCGACGGATTTCTGCGTGCCGACCGGCAATTTCGGGGACATCTTTGCAGGATCGATCGCGCGGCGCATGGGCCTGCCGATCCGCCGCCTGATCGTCGCCACGAACCAGAACGACATCCTGCACCGCGCCCTGAGCATGGGCGAATACCGCACCGGAGAGGTCGAGCCCTCGATCAGCCCGTCGATGGACATTCAGGTCAGCTCGAACTTTGAACGTGCGCTGTATCTGGCCTATGATGGCGATGCCGGTGCCATCCGCCAGTTGATGGACGAGCTGAAGACCGGCGGCTTTGCGATCAGCCAGGGTGCGCTGCAAGCCCTGCGCGCCGAATTCGCCTCGGGTCGCGTCAGCGAGCAAGAGACGCTGGAGACGATCCGGACCGCCCGCGCCTTTACCGGCGAGATCCTGTGCCCGCATTCCGCTGTCGGCGTGGCCGTGGCGCAGCGGCATCTGGAACCGGGGGTGCCGATGGTCACGCTGGCCACCGCCCATCCGGCCAAATTCCCCGATGCCGTCGAACGCGCCATCGGGCTGCGTCCCGCCTTGCCACCGCATATGGCCGATCTGTTCGATCTGCCGGAACGCATGACCCGCCTTGAAAACGACGCCGAGGCGCTTAAGTCGCTGATCCTCGACCGGAGAACGCAGTGACCACAGATCCCACACCCCGCCTGACCACGCTGCCCAACGGGCTGCGCATCGTGACCCGCCAGATGCCGGGGCTGCATTCGGCGGCGCTTGGCATCTGGGTGAATGCCGGTGGCCGCAACGAACGCGCCGATCAGAACGGCATCGCGCATTTTCTGGAACATATGGCCTTCAAGGGCACCGCGACCCGCAGCGCCCTGCAGATCGCCGAGGCGATCGAGGATGTGGGCGGCTATATCAACGCCTATACCTCGCGCGATTCGACGGCCTATTACGTCCGCGTGCTGGAAGACGACGTCGATCTGGCCTTTGACGTGATCAGCGATATCGTCCTGAACCCGGTCTTTGACGCGCGCGAGATCGAGGTCGAACGCGGCGTGATCCTGCAGGAAATCGGGCAGTCGATGGACACGCCCGACGACATCATCTTTGACTGGCTGCAAGAGGCCGCCTATCCCGACCAGCCGATGGGCCGCACGATCCTTGGCCCGGCAGAGCGCATCAGCGCCTTTGGCCGCACCGATCTGTCGGGCTTTGTGGCCGAGAATTACGGCCCCGGCCAGATGGTCGTCGCTGCCGCCGGTGCCGTCGATCACGACCGCATCGTCCGGCTGGCCGAAAAGGTGCTGGGCCATATGCGCCCGATCACGCAGGCACCGCGCGAAAGCGCCCGCTGGCAGGGTCTGGAAACCCGCACCGTCAAGCCGCTGGAACAGGCCCATTTCGCCCTGGCGCTGGAGGGGCCGGGCTATCTGGCACCCGATTTCTATGCGGCGCAGATCTTTTCCTCGGCTCTGGGCGGGGGCATGTCGTCGCGTCTGTTCCAGAAGATCCGCGAGGAACGGGGGCTGTGCTATACGATCTTTGCGCAATCGGGCTTTCATGACGATACCGGCATGCTGACCATCTATGCCGGCACCGGGGCCGAGGATCTGGCCGATCTGGCCACCCTGACCATCGACGAGATCAAGCGCTCCACCCAAGACATGTCCGAGGCCGAGATCGCCCGCGCCAAGGCGCAGCTGCGCGCGGGCCTGCTGATGGGGCTGGAAAGCCCCTCGGGTCAGGCCGAACGCATGGCCCGCTCTCTGGCGATCTGGGGCAGGGTGCCCGACCCCGCCGAGGTGGCCGAACGCATCGCCGCCGTCACCGCCGCCGATGTGCGCGCCCATGCCGAACATCTGCTGGCCACCGCGCGACCGGCGCTGGCGCTTTACGGTCCGGTGGACAGTGCGCCCTCGCTGGAAACTTTGGTCGAAAGACTGGCCGCGTGATTCTGGGGCGGCGCCGTCCCTTCCGGCTGGATGCCGAACGGATCGTGTTGCGCCTGCCCCAGCATACCGATTACCACGCTTGGACGGCGCTGCGCGATGACAGCCGCGCCTTTCTGACCCCGTGGGAACCCGTCTGGTCGCCCGACCATTTGTCGCGCAAAAGTTTCACCAGCCGGGTCTATTGGGCGTCGCGGTCCAGCAAGACGGGCACCGCCTTTCCGCTGTTCATCCTGCGCCGCGACGGGGCGCTGCTGGGGGCGATCACGCTGGACAATATCCGCCGCGGACCGGCGCAGTCGGGCACAATCGGCTATTGGATCGGGCAGGCCCATGCGCGCCACGGCTATATGGCCGAGGCGATCGGCTGTCTGGTTCATCACGCCTTCACCACGCTGGACATCAGCCGGATCGAGGCCGCCTGCCTGCCTGAAAACGCCGCCTCGCGCGGGGTGCTGGAAAAATCGGGCTTCAAATACGAGGGCGTGGCGCAAAGCTATCTGCAGATCGGCGGGCGCTGGCGCAACCACGTCCTTTACGCCAACCTTCGCCATGACCGGCGCGGCAAGACCGAGGTGCGCTGATGCTGAGCCCCGCCGACCGCGCGCTGGCCGCGCTTTTGCCTGCGGGCGTGCTGCGCGATCCCGGCCCCGCCTATACCGAGGAACCAAGGGGCCGCTGGCAGGGGCAGGCCGGTCTGGTTGCCGCCCCCCGCGACACCTATGAATGCGCCGCCATCATCCGCGCCTGTGCAGCGGCCCGCGTGGCCGTGGTCCCGCGTGGGGGCGGCACCGGGCTGGTCGGCGGTCAGGTCATGCCCGACGGCCCCGCGCCGCTGGTCCTGTCGCTTGAACGCCTGACCGCCATCCGCGATCTGTTTCCCGACGAGGGCGTGATGATCGCCGACGCGGGCGTGACCCTGCAGGCGGCGCGGCAGGCGGCGGCGGATGTCGGTCGCCAGTTCCCGCTGTCGCTGGCCTCGCAGGGGACCGCGCAGATCGGCGGTGTGTTGTCGACCAATGCGGGCGGCGTCAACGTGCTGCGATACGGCAATGCCCGCGCCCTGTGTCTGGGGATCGAGGCCGTGCTGCCTTCGGGCGAGGTGATGCGCGACCTGAAACGCCTGCGCAAGGACAATACCGGTTACGATCTGCGCGACCTTCTGATCGGGGCCGAGGGGACATTGGGCATCATCACTGCCGCCTCGCTGGTGTTGGCGCCGGTGCCTGCGGAAACCGGCGTCGCCATGCTGGTCGTGGACAGCCCCAAAGCCGCCCTGAGCCTGCTGTCTCTGGCGCAGGCGCGCATGGCCGGGGGCGTGACCGCCTTCGAACTGATCTCGGGGCAGAGCCTGCATTTTCTGGACGCCGCCTTTCCCGACATGCGCCAGCCCTTTGCCGACCGCCCCGACTGGCTGGTGCTGATCGAGGTCGGCCTGCCCGCAGGCCTGCCTGCCGATGCCGCATTGGAGGGGTTGTTCATCGCCGGGTCCGAGGCCGGGCTGGTCCATGACGGGGTAATCGCCCAATCGGGCCAGCAGGCCGCCGGCCTGTGGGCCTTGCGCGAACATATCCCGCTGGCCAACCGCCATGTCGGCGCGATTGCCAGCCATGACATCAGCCTGCCCTTGTCGCGGGTGGCCGGGTTCATCGACGATGCGGGCGCGATGCTGGCGGGTTTCGGCGATATGCGCGTGAACTGCTTTGGCCATCTGGGCGACGGCAATCTGCATTACAATCTGTTCCCGGCGCCGGGCCGGACGCGGGACGATTACGTCGACATCCGCCGCGATCTGTCGCGCCGCATCCACGAGATGGTCGTGGCGCAGGGCGGATCGTTTTCCGCCGAACATGGGGTGGGACGTCTGAAGGCCGCCGATCTGGCCCGATGGGCCGATCCGGTGCGGCTGGCGGCGATGCGGGCCATCAAGGGGGCGCTGGACCCCCTTGGCATCATGAATCCCGGCGCCGTCCTGGCCTAATCGCCCTCGAAGGCACAGAGCGCATGGACGGGCATGCCCATGCCCTCCAGCACCGCGCGCCCGCCCAGATCGGGCAGATCGATGACAAAGGCACAGCCCAGCACCTCGGCCCCCAGCCTGCGACACAGCTTGATCGAGGCCGCCGCCGTGCCGCCCGTGGCCAGCAGATCGTCCACGATCAGCACCTTTTCACCCGGACGCAGGGCATCGTCATGGATCTCCATGATCGCCTCGCCATATTCCAGCGTATAGGCCTCGCTGATGACGGTGCCGGGCAGTTTGCCCTTTTTGCGGATCGGCACGAAGCCGGTGGACAGCTGATGCGCCACCGCACCGCCCAGGATGAACCCGCGCGCCTCCAGCCCGACGACCTTGTCGATGCGCATCCCGGCATAGGCATGCAGGATCTGATCGACCGCCATCCGGAAGCCGCGCGCATCGGCAAACAGCGTCGTCACGTCACGAAAAATGATCCCCTCATGCGGGAAATCATGGATCGAGCGGACGTAATCCTTGACGCTGCGGTTCATGCGGGGCGGTCCATCTCGAACAGCTCGGTGACGGCGGCGTAATCCTTGTATCCCAAACGGGCGATCCAGCCGCCCGCCGCGCGCGGATCAAAGCGGCCCTCCACCACGCAATCGTCGCGCATATGGATGCCCGTGACCACGCCAAAGACGGCGAAATTCGCCTCGCCCGCCAAAGGCACGATCTGCGTCATCCGGCATTCCAGCGCGGCGGCGGCATGGGCCACGCGCGGACAATCGATGGTGGTGCAGGCGGCGGCCTCGATCCCCGCCGCCCCGAATTCGCTGGCCCCCGCAGGCAGCGGGGCCGAGGTCGCATTGACCGCATCGCGCAGATCGCCGGTGGCGATGTTGACGCAGAACACCCCCGTTTCGGTGATCTGGGCGACGCTGTCCTTCGTCCCGTGCCGGTCGCCCTTGGCCCCGGTCGAGGCGAACATCACCTGCGGCGGCACATAGGCGACCGCGTTGAAGAAGGAATAGGGCGCCAGATTGTCCCCCTGCGACCCGCGGGTCGAGATCCAGCCGATCGGGCGCGGCGCGACGATGGCATTGAAGGGATTGTGCGGCAGGCCGTGTCCGGCTTCGGGGCGATAGAACATGGGGCGCGGCCTCCTTGGGGTTGCGGCGCCAACCTGCCACCGCTTTTCGCGCGACGCAATGTTCCGCCTGTCGCAAACCCGTGCTAAGTGGCCGCCGACACCCCAGGAGGCGCGATGTACGAGATCTGCCCCGAGACCCCCGCCGACACGCCCGAGGTCGAGGCGCTTTACGATCTGTGCTTTGCGCCCGGGCGCACGGCCCTGTCATCCTATCGCCTGCGTGAGGGCGTGGCGCGGGTTGCCGATCTGTGTCTTGTGCTGCGCGATCCCTCGGGCACGCTGATGGCGGCGATCCGCTATTGGCCTGCGCGGGTGGCCGGGCGTCGTGTTCTGCTGCTGGGCCCCGTCGCCGTCCATCCCACCGCGCAGGGCGAGGGGTTGGGCGGTCTGGTGATGCGCGACAGCCTGACCCGGGCACGGACGATGGGCTTTGCCCGGGTGCTGCTGGTCGGCGATGCGCCCTATTATTCGCGCTTTGGCTTTCAGCGGCTGGATCATGTGCAGATGCCGCCGCCGACCAATCCCGATCGCGTGTTGGGGCTGGAACTTCGCCCCGGTGCCTGGGTTGACCTGTCGGGCCCCGTGCAGCGTGAACCGGGGCCATCGCCCGACGTCCAGCCTGCACCGGACAGCACGGCCTGCGTTCAGGTCGCCCATCCGAGAAAGCCCGCCCATGACCCAACCCCGACATCTGGTTCTGCCGCCGATCACTGACCCGGCGCTGCATGCGCAGATCGACCGCCTCGCCCGGCGCCATCTCGAGGCGTCCGGAACCGCCATGCAGCTGATGACGCGCATCGGTAACAGCGCCGAGGGGCTGATCGAACGGCTGCCGAATTTCGTCCGGGCGCGGATGGATACCGTGACCCGGGCGGCCCTGACCCGCGCCTTCGGGGCAGCCAGCCGGTCGCGCAAGGTGGTTCGGGACCGGGGCGATCTGTTCAACCGCCTCGCCTCGACGGTCAGCGGGGCGGCGGGCGGCATTGGCGGCTTTGCGGGCGCGCTGGTCGAACTGCCCTTCACCGTCACGCTTCTGTTGCGCGCGATGCTGGATATCGCCGCCGAACACGGGCTGGATCCCGACAGCGACGAGGTCAGGATGGAATGCCTGCGCATCTTCGCCGCCGCCGGTCCGATGTCCGACGATGACAATACCGATCTGGGCCTTCTGGCCGCGCGGCTGTCGGTCACCGGCCAGACGGTTCAGGGTCTGGTCAGCAAGGTCGCGCCGCGTCTGTCCGTCTCGCTCGGTCAAAAGATGGCCGCGCAGGCCGCCCCGGTCTTCGGTGCGGTGGTCGGCGCCTCGATCAATTACACGTTCGCGCGTTACTATCAGGAACTGGCCAGGGTCCATTTCGGCATCATGCGTCTGTCCCATGAAACCGGCCTGCCGCAAGAGGCCCTGACCGAGGCGCTGCGCCTGTCGATCGATCGCCAGACGCCGCCCCGCCGACCCTAGACGCGCCGACCCCGCCTCGCCTTCTCATCTTGGCGAAAATATCCTCGGGGGTCCGGGGGCAGACAGCCCCCGGCTTGTGGCCAGACTCACGCCTCCTCGATATCCAGCGCCAGCGGCGCCACTGGCGCGATCAGATCGTCGGTCGTCAACGGCCCTGCCGGCCGGGCCAGCCGGGCCTTGGTCACCCAATACAGCCGTTCCTGAGCGCGGGTGATGGCGACATAGGTCAGCCGCTTCCACAGGGGCACCCCGGCCTCGGACCGGTTCGACCATGCGGCGGCACTGATATCGGGGCCAAAGACCTGCACCTCGGGCCATTGGCTGCCCTGCGCCTTGTGGATGGTGACGGCCGCGCCATGCAGAAAGGCCGCGCCCATGCGGGCGGCAAAGGGGATGAACGGCTCGTCCGCATCGGGCATCTCGATCTTGACGATGCTGGCCGCGGACAGGCGCGGGTCTTCGGCACCGATCACATGCAGGCGCGAAAAGCCCGGCTTGCGGCCCGGTCCCAGATAGACGACCTGCGCGCCCTTGATCAGGCCGCGCGCCTCCAGATCGATGCGCTTCTTGCGATGCTTGACCGGCAGCTCCAGCCCGTCGCAGACCAAGGGCTCGCCGGGCAGCAGCGCATCGCCCGGCGCGCCGAAGGCGCTGCGAAAGGCATGGATCAGCCGGATCCGCGTCGCATTGCGCCAGACCAGAACCGGGCTGCGCGCCATCAGGTCGCTTTCGACCCGCTCGGCCCAGACCACGCGGTCATCCCGGCGGGCCGCGTCGCGGACCATGCGTTCGAATTCGTCAAAGCCCAACCGCTCGTCGGCCAGCGCATGGGCCAGATCCAGAATCGGGCTGTCATCGGCCTGCCGGTGGATGCGGCTCAGCATCAGCCGCTCGGTCGGCGCCAGCGTGTCAAAGACCATCTCGCCCGATTGTCCCACCGGGGCCAGCTGCGCGGGGTCGCCGAACAGCACCAGCACCGGAAAGATCTCGCGCAGATCCTCGAACTGCTTCTCGTCCAGCATCGAGGCCTCGTCGACCAGCCCGACATCCAGACCCTCTTCGCGCCGTTTCCAGCCCTTGATGAAATCGGACCCGCGCAAGCCCGCCGTGGCCAGCGCGCCGGGGATCGAGGTATGGATGTCGTAAAACGCCTTGGCCTTGTCCAGCGCCGTGTCGGGCAGGGCGTCGATCACCGGCCGTTCCCCCACGCCGGTCAGCCATTCGGCGATCTTCTCATATTCCGGGTCATAGACGGGCGTGTACAAGATCCGGTGGATCGTCGTCGCCGGCACGCCCCGCATGCGCAGCACGAAGGCCGCCTTGTTGGTCGGCGCCAGAATCGCCACGCTGCGCCGGTCCTTGCGGCGGCGGCCCTCGTAATCGGGGCTGATCAGCTCGACCCCGGTCTGCAGCAGGGCCTTGGTGATCTGCGACAGCATCAGGGTCTTGCCGGACCCGGCCTTGCCGATCACGGCCATGACCCGACCTTTGCCCGATTGCGGGGGATGCAGCTCTTCTGCGATGATATCGATGCCGGCGGCGGCGAAGGTCTGGGCAAGCGCGTCCCAGGCATCGGCCTGATCGGGCGAAAGGGTCGGGGCGGGGGCGGGGCTGTTCATGCCGGATCCTTAGCCTGCCCTGACCGAAAGGCAAAGCGCCCTGCAACTTTTCGACTGCCCCGCGCGTGGCTGCGATATCGCCGGAGAGGAGAGATCCGATGATCGAACTGTTCTTCGTCACCTGCCTGCTGGCCGAGCCCGCCCGCTGCAGCGATCACAGCCTGCTGTTCGAGGAACAGAACGGCTTGTTCACCTGCATGCTGCAAAGCCAGTCCGAACTGGCGAAATGGATGGCGACTCACCCGGCCGAACAGGTGCGCGAATGGAAATGCCGCTATGCCGGGGAAAACGACCGCGAGGCCTGATCTGCCGCGCCGGTTTGCAACCGGGCCATGAACTGCCGAGGCTTTGGGCAAGCGCCCCCACCCCCGTCGCCGCCGATCGGGACGGTTTGGCCACGGCCCGATCCTGTGAGACCCTGACGATCGGGGAGGGCAAACCGATGGTGGTGCCCATGATCGAATTGCTTTTCGTCGTCTGCCTGTCCAGCGAACCCGCCAGCTGCCGCGACCGCAGCATGCTGTTTACCCAGGATATCGGCCTGATGGGCTGCATGATGGGCGCCCAGACCCAGCTTGCCAAATGGGTCGAGACCCATCCCCAGGAACGCATCGCCAGCTGGCGCTGCAAGGCCGCAGGCCAGCCCGAGCGTGCGGCCTGACAAGGCCACCCGCCGGGGCAGGGGGGGCAAAGCGCCTTAGCGGCGCCCGGCTTCCAGCGCGTCGTTGAAGGTGCGCAGGCCCGCGACCGGGGACTGGACCAGAACTGCCATATTGCCCGGCTTGTGCTGGTTTCGAAACATCTTCATATGCGCCGCCGGAATGTCGGCCCAAGGGAAGACCTCGGACATGCAGGGGTCCAGACGCCGTTCCAGCATCAGCTGATTGGCGGCGCTGGCCTGTTTCAGATGCGCGAAATGCGATCCCTGCACGCGTTTCTGGTGCATCCAAAGATAGCGCACGTCAAAGGTGCAGTTGAACCCGGTCGTGCCCGCGCAGATGACGATCATGCCGCCCTTTTTGCAGACCAGCGTGGACACCGGGAACGTCGCCTCGCCGGGATGTTCAAAGACAATATCGACATTGTTCCCCTTGCCCGAGATGTCCCAGATCGCCTTGCCGAACTTGCGCGCCTCGTTGAACCATTCCTTGTATTCGGGGGTGTTCACCGTGGGCAACTGGCCCCAGCAGCGGAACTCTTTGCGGTTGATGACGCCTTTCGCGCCCAGCCCCATGACGAAATCGCGCTTGTCCTCTTCGCTGATGACGCCGATGGCATTGCCGCCCGCCGCGTTGATCAGCTGGATCGCATAGGAGCCCAACCCGCCTGATGCGCCCCAGACCAGCACGTTCATGCCGGGCTTCAGCTCGTGCGGTTCATGGCCGAACAGCATGCGATAGGCGGTGGCCAACGTCAGGGTATAGCAGGCCGATTCCTCCCATGTCAGATGGCGCGGGCGGGTCATCAGCTGCTGCGCCTGCACGCGGGTGAACTGGGCAAAGCTGCCATCGGGCGTCTCGTAGCCCCAGATCCGCTGCGTGGGCGAGAACATCGGATCGCCGCCATTGCAATGTTCGTCATCGCCATCGTCCTGATTGCAATGGATCACGACCTCGTCGCCGACCTTCCAGCGCTTGACCTTGTCGCCCACCGCCCAAACGATCCCCGAAGCGTCCGATCCGGCGATGTGATAGGGCGCCCCATGCCCGTCAAAGGGGCTGATCGGCTGGCCGAGACCGGCCCAGATGCCGTTGTAATTGACCCCCGCCGCCATCACCAGAACCAGCACTTCGTTGCTGTCGATGGATGGGGTCTCGACCACCTCAAGCTGCATGGCGCTGTCGGGTTCGCCATGACGCTCGCGCCGGATCGCCCAGGCATGCATCTGGGCGGGCACATGGCCAAGGGGCGGCATCTCGCCAATGGCATAAAGGTCTTTCACGGGCGCCTCGTAGGGGGCGATCGGGGTCGGGGCATCAAGAGCCATCTGCATCTCCTGTCTGGTGCCGCAGCGCAGAATCACCGCGTCGATTTGCCCTGTGCTACGACAGTTTGCGCAAGATTGCAATTCCAGGATGCTTATAGGCGCAATAAAATGTCGCCATGGCTCCTGTCCTGCCGCACTGCGGCGAATTGACGGCGCAGCTTTGTGTCTGTATCCAATTCCAAACAGACATATTCTTGCGAGGGCTTCCGATGGCCGAAAAGGACAAACCCTGGCTGTTCCGCACCTATGCGGGCCATTCCACGGCGACGAAATCGAACGCCCTCTATCGCACCAACCTGTCGCGGGGGCAGACGGGCCTGTCGGTGGCCTTCGATCTGCCCACCCAGACCGGCTATGACAGCGATCACATCCTGGCCCGGGGCGAGGTCGGCAAGGTTGGTGTGCCCATCTGCCATCTGGGCGACATGCGGGCGCTGTTCGACCAGATCCCGCTGGAACAGATGAACACCTCGATGACGATCAACGCGACGGCGCCCTGGCTGTTGTCGCTGTATATCGCCGTGGCCGAGGAACAGGGCGCCGATGTCAGCCGCTTGCAGGGCACCGTGCAGAACGATCTGATCAAGGAATACCTGTCGCGCGGCACCTATATCTGCCCGCCCAAGCCCAGCCTTGCGATGATCACCGATATCGCGGCCTATACCCGCCAGCATCTGCCGCGCTGGAACCCGATGAACGTCTGCAGCTATCACCTGCAAGAGGCGGGGGCGACGCCGGAACAGGAACTGGCCTATGCTCTGGCCACCGCCGTGGCCGTGCTGGACGATCTGCGGGGCAAGGTGCCGCCCGACAGCTTTCCGGAAATGGTCGGGCGGATCAGCTTTTTTGTCAATGCCGGCATCCGCTTTGTGACCGAGCTGTGCAAGATGCGCGCCTTTACCGAGCTGTGGGACGAGATCACCCGCGACCGCTATGGCATTGAGGATGAGAAATATCGCCGCTTCCGCTATGGCGTGCAGGTCAACAGCCTTGGCCTGACCGAACAGCAGCCCGAGAATAACGTCTATCGCATCCTGCTGGAAATGCTGGCGGTGACGCTGTCGAAAAACGCTCGCGCCCGCGCCGTGCAGCTGCCTGCCTGGAACGAGGCTTTGGGCCTGCCGCGCCCCTGGGATCAGCAATGGTCGCTGCGGATGCAGCAGATCCTGGCCTATGAGACGGACCTTTTGGAATATGGCGATCTGTTCGACGGCAACCCGGTCATCGCGGCAAAGGTCGAGGATCTGAAGCAGGGCGCCCGGGACGAACTGGCGCTGCTGGATCAGATGGGCGGCGCGATCGCGGCCATCGATCACATGAAGGCCCGGCTGGTCGAATCGAATGCCACGCGCCTTGGCCGGATCGAGCGGAACGAGACGATCGTCGTGGGCGTGAACCGCTGGCAGCAGGGCGAACCCTCGCCCCTGACGGCGGGCGATGGCGGGATCATGACCGTCGATCCGGCGGTCGAGGCCGATCAGATCGGGCGGCTGTCCGCGTGGCGGCAAGCCCGCGACGAGGCGGGCGCCCGCGACGCCCTTGCCGCACTGCGCCGTGCTGCTGAAAACGGCGATAATATCATGCCGCCCTCGATCGTGGCGGCGCGGGCCGGGGTGACGACCGGCGAATGGGCGGGGGTCATGCGGGCCGTGCATGGCGAATATCGCGGCCCCACGGGCGTGTCGGCCAGCCCGTCCAACCGGACCGAGGGGCTGGAGCCGATCCGCGAGGCGGTCGATGCCGTCAGCGCGCGATTGGGGCGGCGGCTGAAGTTTCTGGTTGGCAAGCCCGGTCTGGACGGCCATTCCAACGGCGCCGAACAGATCGCGGTGCGCGCCCGCGATTGCGGCATGGACATCACCTATGAGGGCATCCGCCTGACGCCCGAGGATATCGTCGCCCGCGCGCAGGCCGAGGATGCCCATGTCGTCGGTCTGTCGATCCTGTCGGGCAGCCACATGCCGCTGATCGAGGATCTGATGGCGCGCATGGCGGCGGCGGGTCTGGCCCATGTTCCGGTCGTCGTCGGCGGCATCATTCCCGATGACGATGCCCTGCGGCTGCAGGCCCTTGGCGTTGCGCGGGTCTATACGCCCAAGGACTTTCAGCTGAACACGATCATGATGGATATCGTCGCTTTGGTCGAACCGGGGGCAGAGGCCGCCTGATCACCGGCGGATGGCCGCTTTATTTCGCAGCTCGGGGCTTGCCGAATGAACCCGGCTGCGCGCATGCCGTTGAAGCGCTGAGACAATCAAGGCAGCCTTCATGACCGACCAGACCCGGCGCAACAGCGCCATCGACCCTTTGCGCCTGATCCTGGCGCTGAGCGTCATCGCCCTGCATGCAGGTTTGCCCGAGGCCGCGCCCGCGCTGGTGAAACAGGCGCTGTTCAATGGCCTCTACCGGCTGGCCGTGCCGGTCTTCGCGCTGATCTCGGGGTATTTTTTCCTGCAGGCCATGCAGGGGGGCAGGGCGGTGGCCTATCTGCGGCGGATCGCGGCGTTGTATCTGTTGTGGATGGCGATCTATCTGCCGATCTATGGGCCGGATTTCACCGGACCGGGGCATGTGCTGCAGACACTGGTCTTTGGCTATTTCCACCTGTGGTTCCTGCCGGGGCTGCTGGTCTCGGCGCTGCTGGTATGGGTGCTGAGGCAGCCGGGGCGGATCGCTGTCGCGGCGGGGCTGATGGCGGTCACCGGGCTGGTGCTGCAATATCTGGTGTTGTCGGGTCAGATGCAGCTGCAGCTGGATCATTACCGCAACGGGCTGTTCACCCTGTTTCCGTTCTTTGCCACCGGATTTCTGCTGGCCCATGGCTGGGGGGCGGGTCTGACCCGTCTGGCGCTGCCGCTGGCCGGGTTGGCGTTGCTGGCGGTCATGGTCGAAAGCCAGATCTGGTATCTGATCGCCGGCGGCGGGTTCGGGGTCGACATGATGCTGTCGTTGCTGCTGGCAGCGCCGCTGTTGTTTCTGGCGGCGCGGCAGGTGCAGGTCGGATGGGACGGCAAGCGGCTGGCCAGCGTGGCGGCGTTCGTCTATTTCGTGCACATCCTGATGATGATCACCGCCAGCCGTTTCGGGCTGGAGGGGGATACCAAGGCGCTGGTCGTGATGGGCCTGTCGCTTGGGGTCGCGGTCTGGCTGAGCATCGGCGAACGCCGCCGGGTGCTGGCCTTTTTCACCTGATCCCCGAATGCAGAACGCCGCGCCCTAGGGCGCGGCGTTCGCGATGTCGATAGCGGCAGGGATCAGAAGCCCAGACCGGCGTATTTCGACTTGAACTTGGACACGCGGCCACCGGCGTCCATCAGACGGCCCGAGCCGCCCGTCCAGGCCGGGTGCGAGGTCGGATCGATGTCCAGCGTCATGGTGGCGCCATCGGCACCCCAGGTCGACCGCGTGGGATAGGTCGTCCCGTCGGTCATCTTGACCTCGATCATGTGGTAGTCGGGATGGATCTCTTTTTTCATGGCGTGACCTCTGCTCAGGCTTTCGCGTCCGACAGCGGACGATAGTTGGTCTTTTCGACGATGCGGGCGGATTTGCCGCGACGATCACGCAGATAGTACAGCTTGGCGCGACGGACCTTGCCGCGACGAACGACTTCGATCGTGGCGATGTTGGTCGAATACAGCGGGAAGACGCGTTCCACGCCCTCGCCAAAGCTGATCTTGCGCACGGTAAAGCTGGCGGCGATGCCGCTGCCGCCCTTGCGCGAGATGCAGACGCCCTCATAGTTCTGAACGCGGGTACGGGTACCCTCGGTCACTTTGTAGCCGACACGGATCGTGTCGCCAGCCCGGAAATCGGGGATGGCCTTGCCAAGCTCGGCAATCTGCTCGGCTTCGAGTTGTGCGATCAGGTTCATCGCTTTGGTTCCTTGTCATGCTCGCGGTATATCCGCGATTGGTCTGATGCGCCCGAGCGCTGTCGGTTCTTAGCCGGGTCCACATGCGTCTCTGCATATGCCCGCCACAGATCGGGGCGGCGTTCTTGTGTCAGCCTTTCGGCCTCACCGGACCGCCATGCCGCGATGGCTGCGTGATTGCCCGATAACAGCACGGGCGGTATCTCGCGGCCATCCCACAGGGCGGGCTTGGTGAACTGCGGCGCTTCCAGAAGACCCCGGTTGCCGATGGAAAAGGACTCCTCGGCCAGAGAATCGTGATTGCCCAGCACGCGCGGTATAAGCCGGACTGTCGCGTCGATCAAGACCTGAGCGGCGATCTCTCCTCCGGTCAGGACATAATCGCCGATGCTGACCTCTTCGATGGCGTGGGCGTCCAGAACGCGCTGGTCGATCCCTTCGAACCGGCCGCAGATCAGGGTGACGCCGGGGCCTGTCGCCAGATCGCGCGCACGGGCCTGGGTCAGGGGCTTGCCGCGCGGCGACATGTAAAGGATGGGCAGGCCCGGTCCGGCGGTCCGCAGCGCCGCGTCCAGCACATCGGCGCGGATCACCATGCCCGCACCGCCGCCTGCAGGCGTGTCGTCCACATTGCGGTGCCGTCCCATGCCGAAGTCGCGCAAGGGGATCGTCTGCATGTTCCACAGCCCCTGCGCCAGCGCCTTGCCGGTCAGCGACAGGCCCAGAATGCCGGGAAAGGCCTCGGGGAAGAGCGTGATGATCCGCGCGGTCCAGGCACCCCTGACCTGCGGCTCGGCCATCAGTTCGCGCGGCTTGAGGCTGGCGCGGATCGACAGGCGGCCGTGCGATTTGGGCGCATTCTGTCCGGGTTGATCAGGGCCAGCCTGATCAGGTCCGGGATGACCCGGTCCGGGCTGGTCCGGATCGCTCATTCGCTGTCCGAACCGGCGTCGTCCGGGCCGGGCGGGTCGGCCACGATGCGCCGGGCGGCCAGATCGACCGTGGGCACGATCGCGCGGGTAAAGGGCAGCATCAGGATCTGGCTGCCGCCCACGATCTCGATGATATCGCCGGCACCGTGGTCATAAAGCGCCCGCACCCTGCCCAGAGGCTTGCCGCCGGTATCCACGACATCCAGCCCGATCAGATCGGCGTGGTAGAATTCATCGTCGGGAAGCGAGGGAAGGGCCGCGCGCGGTGCCCACAGGGTCACGCCGCGCAGGGCGTCGGCGTCTTCCTTGGTGGCGACACCCTTGATCCGGGCGCCAAGAGCACCCGACACTTCGCGGGTCAGCGAGATGTCGAAACGGCGCGAGCCGTCCTCGGTGGTCAGCGGCGTGTAGGTCGCGATATCGACGGGGTCCGAGCAGAAGCTTTTCAGCCGCACCTCGCCATGGACCCCGAAGGCTCCGGCGATTGCGCCGACGCAGATACGGTCGTCCGTCATGTCACACCTTTGCGAAAGGGTCCGGCGGGGGCGACCCCCGCCGGGCGGGGATCATTCGGCTTCGGCGGGCGCTGCGGCCTTGGCGGCACGTTCGTCGGCACGGGCCTTGGCTTTCTTGCCGGGGACGGCTTTCTTCATGTTCGCGCGCTCGGCCTTGTCCTTGACGCCGGCAGCTTCCAGAAAGCGCGCGACGCGGTCGGTCGGCTGTGCGCCCTGACCCAGCCAGTACTGGATGCGTTCGATATCCATCTTGACGCGCTCTTCGCTGTCCTTGGCCAGCAGCGGGTTGTAGGTGCCCAGCTTTTCGATGAAGCGGCCATCGCGCGGCATGCGCGAATCCGAGGCCACGATGGCGTAATGCGGGCGTTTCTTGCTGCCACCACGGGCAAGGCGGATCTTCATGGACATGGGGTCGTCTCCTTGGTTGGCGTCCGGTCAGGACTGATAATGTTCGTGGTGCCGGATCACTTCGGCGATCACGAAGGTCAGGAATTTGCGCGCGAATTCGGGATCGAGATCCGCTTCGAGCGCAAGGCGTTCCAGCCGCTCGATCTGGCTCGCTTCGCGCGAGGGATCCGAGGGCGGAAGATCGTGCCGGGCCTTGAGGCGGCCGACGGACTGGGTGTGCTTGAACCGCTCGGCCAGCGTATAGACGAGGATCGCGTCCAGCCGGTCGATGCTGGCGCGATGGTCGGCCAGCAGGTCGGCGGCGCGGGCATAGTTCAGATCGGCGGCGTCGGTCATGGGGCCTCCGGGGCGGGATGGCGATAGACGCGGCAGGGCGTGTCGAAGACCGGATGCGGGGCGGCCCGGTCGCGGACGCAGCCAAGCCGTTCGGCCAGCGCGATCGAGCGGGCGTTGTCCGGGTCGATATAGCTGACGGCGGTGGTCCAACCGAGGGTGGTGAAGGCGTGATGCCGTGCGGCCTGCGCCGCCTCGGCCACAAGGCCCCGGCCTTCGACAGCCTCGGACCATGCCGACCAGCCCAGTTCATGTTCCGGCCAGCCCTCGGGGAACCACGGGCCGGTCAGGCCCAAGGGCGTGTCGTCGCCCTTGAGGGTGAAGACGAACATGCCAAAGCCGCGCATCGCCCAATGGCCGATCACATGGCCGAAGGCGCGCCAGCAGGCGCCGGGTTTCTGTTCACGCCCGCCGCCGATATAGCGCGCCCGGTCGGAATGCATGAAGCTGCGCCAATGCGGCCAGTCGCCACCCTGCGGCGCGCGCAGGGTCAGACGGTCGGTGGTCAGGATCGGGGTCGGGTCGAGGCGGATCATCGGGTCGTGCCTGTGATGGGGGCCGGGCCCTTGGCGGGCGCCGGAGCGGGGGCTGTCTGCCCCCGCACCCCCGAGGATATTTTTGCCAAGATGAAAGAGCCCCGGGTGCGGGGCGCCGGGTTGGTCCGGGGGAGAAAGGGCTGTGTCATTTCTTGCCGAACAGCCCGCCAAGGCCGCCTGGCAGGCCCGCGCGTCCCAGTTGTCCGCCAAGGCCCTTGGGGTCGGTCAGCATCTTCTGGGCCTCGGCCATCTTGGCGGGGTCCAGATTGTCCATGTCGGGCAGACCGCCGCCCTTGCCGGTCATGGCGCGCATGGCTTGCTTCATCATGCCGCCCTTGCCCATCTTGCCCAGCTTTTTCATCGTGTCGGCCATCTGCTTCTGCATCTTGAGCAGCTTGTTCAGGTCGGACACATCCATGCCTGCGCCTGCGGCGATCCGCTTTTTGCGGCTGGCCTGCAGCAGGTCGGGATTGGCGCGTTCCTTTTTCGTCATCGAACTGATCAGGGCGATCTGATGGCGGACGACCTTGTCGTCATAGCCTGCGGATTCGGCCTGCTTGGCCATCTTGGCCATACCGGGCATCATCCCCATGACCGATTGCATGCCGCCCATCTTCTGCATCTGTTCCAGCTGGCCGCGCAGGTCGTTCATATTGAACAGACCTTTTTGAAAGCGGCGCATCATGCGTTCGGCCTGTTCGACCTCGAGCACCTGTTGCGCCTTTTCGACCAGCGCGACGATGTCGCCCATGCCGAGGATGCGGCCCGCGACGCGTTCGGCGTCGAAGGTTTCCAGCGCGTCCATCTTTTCGCCCAGACCCACGAAGCGGATCGGCTTGCCGGTGACCGCGCGCATCGACAGGGCGGCGCCGCCGCGTCCGTCGCCATCCATCCGGGTCAGCACGACGCCGGTGATTCCGACCTTGCCGTCGAATTCGGTCGCGACATTCACCGCGTCCTGTCCGGTCAGGCCATCGACGACCAGCAGCGTCTCGCGCGGGGCCGCGATGTCGCGCACCTGCTGCACCTGCGTCATCAGCGCTTCGTCGATATGCAGCCGTCCGGCGGTGTCCAGCATCACCACGTCATAGCCGCCAAGCGAGGCCTGCGTCTTGGCGCGCTGTGCGATCTGCACCGCCGTCTGACCCATCACGATGGGCAGCGTGTCGACGCCGATCTGCTGGCCGAGGATCGCCAGCTGTTCCATCGCGGCGGGGCGGTTGGTGTCCAGAGAGGCCATCAGCACGCGCTTTTTCTCGCGGTCCTTCAGCCGGAGGGCCAGCTTGGCGGTCGTCGTCGTCTTGCCCGAACCCTGCAGACCGACCATCAGGATCGCCGAGGGCGGGTTGTCGATGCGCAGCGCCTCGGGGGCGTCATCGCCCTGCAGCACGCGGATCAGCTCGTCATGGACGATCTTGACGACCTGCTGGCCGGGGCTGACCGATTTGGTGACCGCCGCGCCGGTGGCCTTGGCGGTGACCGCCTTGACGAAATTGCGCGCCACCGGCAGCGAGACATCGGCCTCGAGCAGGGCCGTGCGGACCTCGCGCATGGCGGCGGTGACGTCATCCTCGGACAGGGCGCCCTGTTTGGTCAGCCGGTCGAAGACGCCGCCCAAGCGGTCGGAAAGGTTCTCGAACATGGGCGGGCCTCCTCTGTTGGCGCCAAAACAGTGATGCCCCCGTGGGCGCAACGCGCTGACGGGGGGGCGATCCCCGTACCCTACGGGGACCGGAAGGCGATGCTTCCGGGAATCTGAGATTGTTTAGCCAAAAGGCGCTGCCCTGTCAACGTCGGGCGGCCTTGTGGAAAACCCGCCGCCCCGGCGATCGGGATGGCGGGCGGGTCGGGTCGGTACGCCGTCTGGCGATCAGGCGGCGATCTGGTCCAGCGATGCCTGTGCGCGGGCCATCGCGGCGTCGCGGTCGAAGGCCAGTCCGTCGGCGGCCACGAAGGTCACGTCGGTGATGCCGACAAAGCCCAGCATGTGGCGCAGATAGCCCGAGGCATGGTCCATATCGGACCCCATCGGGGTTCCGGCGGCGGCATAGGCGATAAAGGCGCGTTTGCCGGTCAGCAGGCCCTCGGGACCGGCGGCGGTGTAACGGAAGCTGACGCCCGCGCGGGCGATCTGGTCCAGCCAGTTCTTCAGCTGACCGGGCAGCGAAAAGTTATAGACCGGCAGGCCGATGACCAGCACGTCGGCGGCCTGAACTTCGCCCAGCAGCGTGTCCGAGGTCGCGACGCGGTCCTGATGGGCGGGGGTCGGTTCCTCGACGCCGACGCGGATCGCCTCGAACCAGGCGGTGTCGATGGCAGGGACGCCCTGGTTCAGGTCGCGATAGATGACGGTGGCGTCGCCATCGGCGTTCAGGCGGGCGACGATCTTGGCCGTCAGCTGGCGGGTGACCGAGGCGTCGCCGGTGATGGCACTGTCGATGTGAAGGATCTGCATGGGAGGCTCCGTTCGCGGTAAATTCTGCGTTGCAGCAGAAATAACCCTATGCACCTGCGAACGAAAGGGCGATAGTCGCGCAGTCTTTGTGCGGGGATGCACATGAATATTGAATCCTGGGATGATATCAGGGTGGCGCTGGCCGTGGCGCGCACGGGCACCGTCAGCGGTGCGGCGGTCGAGCTGGGGGTTCACCATGCGACCGTGATCCGGCGCATCGATGCGCTGGAGACCGCGTTGCGCGCCCGGCTGTTTCAGCGCCACACGCGCGGCTATGCGCTGACCGAGGCGGGGCGCACCCTTTTGGCGGCGGCGGGCGCGGCGGATGAGCGATTCGCCCAGATGGCCACGCAGATCGCCGGCGCGGGTGAGCGGATCGAGGGCGAGCTGATCGTGACCTCTCTGCCGGAGCTGGCCGATCTGGCCATGCCGCGCCTGATCGCGCTGATGAGCAAGCATCCCGACCTGCGTTTGACCTATGCCACCGACACGCGCCTTTACCGGCTGGATGCGGGCGAGGCGCATCTGGCGATTCGCGCCGGGCCGGAACCGACGGAACCCGATTATGTCGTCCGCAGCATGGGGCGTTTGGGCCATGTCCTTTACGGGTCGGATGCCTATCTGGCGCGATGCGGTCCGGTCGTCGATCTGCGCGCCCATCGCTTTGCGGTGCCCGGTGCCGAGGCGCGGGGCGCCCCCTATATGCGCTGGCTGATCGGACAGATCGACCCGGACAATATCGTGCTGGTGGCCAACGAGGTCGCCGCGCGCGAGGCGGTGGTGCGTGCCGGTCTGGCACTTGGGGCGCTGCCCGCCAGCCGCGCCGCCGGGCTGGTGCCCGCGCTGACCATGCCGGAATGGGATTCGGCACTGTGGCTGGTCACCCATGTCGATCTGCACCGCACGCCCAAGGTGCAGGCCGCACTGGCCGCGCTGCGCGAGGGCTGAGGGAACCCGTCGCGACGCGGTCCGGGGGAAAGATCCGGGCCGGTGCTGCGCGCCGCGGCTTTCCTTCGCCGCGCGCGCTCGTTAGGTTTTGCCTCGCATGCAAGGAAAGGCGGCCAGTGGCGCATATCATCGTCGTCGGAAACGAAAAGGGCGGATCGGGCAAATCGACCACCTCGATGCATGTGACGACCGCTTTGGCGCGGATGGGCCATCGCGTGGGCGGGCTTGATCTGGACGTGCGCCAGCGCAGCTTTGGCCGTTATCTGGAAAACCGCGCGGCCTTTCTGGCCCGCGAGGGGATCAGCCTGCCGATGCCGGTCATGGGCCATCTGGGCGAGGGTCCGGACCCGCTGACGCCCGCGCTGGAACAGCTGGAACGCGATTGCGACTTTATCCTGCTGGATTGCCCCGGATCGCATACCCGGCTGAGCCAGATGGCCCATGCGGTGGCCGACACGCTGATCACCCCGATGAATGACAGCTTTGTCGATTTCGACCTGCTGGCCCGCATGTCGCCCGATGGCGCGGTGCTGGGACCGTCGATCTATGCCGAGATGGTCTGGGCTGCGCGACAGATGCGGGCGCAGGCGGGGGCGGGGGCGATCGACTGGCTGGTGCTGAGAAACCGCCTTGGCACTCAGCAGATGCACAACAAGCGCAAGGTCGGCGGCGCGCTGACCGATCTGTCGCGGCGGATCGGCTTTCGCGTGGCGCCGGGATTTTCCGAACGGGTGGTCTTTCGCGAACTGTTCCCGCGCGGGCTGACCCTGCTGGATCTGAAGGATGTCGGCACCGAGGTGACCAGCATGTCGCATATCGCCGCGCGGCAGGAATTGCGCGATCTGGTGGCCGAACTGAAACTGCCCGGCGTCACGGTCAGCTTTTGACGGCTGCCCCTGCGGCAAAGGCCCCGCGCGTCTTCGGCGCGGGACCGGCTGCGGGTCTCAGGCACCCGGCTTGCGCGACATTCCTTCCTTGCGGCAGACCGAGGCGGCCTCGGATGTCTCCATCCCTTCGGGATAGGATAGCGGGCGGTCCCAGATGACCATATCGGGCCGGTACAGCTGACAGGTCACCGGTCCGTCCGGCGTCGTTATTTCGACCGGGGCCGATTCGTATTTCTGCGTGCAGGCGGTCAGGCCGCCAAGTGCGGCGATCACAAATCCAACTTTGTAAAACATGGGGTACTCTCGTCTCGGGGCTAAGGGAAAACGACAGCCTTCCGGGACCGGGGGAATTGCCATGCCCGGAAACGACCATCGGCGGCAAAGCTAGTAAGCTTTGCCGCCGATGTCCATAAGTTATTGTTTCTAAACGGTTTAGGCCAGCATTCCCATCGGGTTTTCCAGATGCTTGACGATGGCCTCCAGCAGCTGCGCGCCCAGGGCTCCGTCGATGACCCGGTGATCGACCGACAGCGTCATCGACATAACATTGCGCACGACGACCTCTCCGCCCTCGACGACTGCGGTCGGAATGCCCGCACCCACCGCCAGAATGGCGCCATGCGGCGGGTTGATCACGGCATCGAAATTCTCGATCCCGAACATGCCCAGGTTGCTGATCGCAAAGCTGCCGCCCTGATATTCATGCGGCGCCAGCTTCTTGGATTTGGCGCGTCCTGCCAGATCCTTCATCTCGGCCGACAGGGTGGACAGGGTCTTTTGATGCGCATCCTTCAGCACGGGCGTGAACAGCCCGCCTTCGATGGCAACCGCGACCGCCACGTCCGAGGGTTTCAGCTTGAGGATGCGATCCCCGGCCCAGACCGCATTCGCATCGGGCACCTGTTGCAGGGCCAGTGCGCTGGCCTTGATGACAAAGTCGTTGACCGACAGCTTGACGCCCCGGCTTTCCAGCTGCTTGTTCAGCGTTGCGCGGAACGCCATCAGCGCGTCCAGCTTGGCCGAGCGGCGCAGATAGAAATGCGGGATGGTCTGCTTGGCCTCGGTCAGGCGGGCGGCGATGGTGCGGCGCATGCCGTCCAGCGTCACCTCTGTCGTCTCGCGGTCGGCATACATCTTCAGCACGGTTTCGGTCGACAGGCCTTTGGGGGCCTGCGCCGCTGCCGCTGCCGGGGCAGCGGCTGTGGCTGCCGGAGCAGCGGCAGCACCGGCCTTGGCGGGCTGCGCGCCGGGCTTGGCATTTTCGACATCGGCCTTGACGATGCGGCCATTCGGACCGCTGCCGGTGATCGCCGACAGATCCAGCCCCTTATCCGCCGCAATCCGCCGCGCCAGAGGCGAGGCAAAGACCCGGTCGCCATCGCGCGAGGGCGCGGCCTTGTCGCCCGACGAGGAGTCGCCCGCGACGGGCGCACCGATCGGGCCACCATAGCCCTTTTCGGCCGGCGCGGGTTCCGCATCCGGCTTGGCAGCATCCGGTTTGGCCTTGGGCGCAGCGATGTCGCCTGCCTCTTCGCCGTCTTCCAGCAGCACGGCGATCGCGGTGTTGACCTTGACCCCCGAGGTGCCCTCGGCGATCAGGATCTTGCCCATCACGCCCTCATCGACGGCCTCGAATTCCATCGTGGCCTTGTCGGTCTCGATCTCGGCCAGCACGTCGCCGGATTTGACGGTATCGCCTTCCTTGACCAGCCATTTGGCCAGCGTGCCCTCTTCCATGGTGGGGGAAAGGGCGGGCATCAGGATTTCCGTGGGCATCGCGCCTCTCCCTTACTTGTAGGTGACTTTTTTGCAGGCTGCGGCGATCTCGGCGGGCGTGATCAGCGCGTGCTTTTCCAGATTGGCGGCATAGGGCATCGGCACGTCCTTGCCGGTGCAGCAGATGACCGGCGCGTCCAGATAGTCGAACGCGTTCTCCATCAGATAGGCCGAGATATGGTTGCCGATGGCGCCAACGGGGAAGCCTTCCTCGACGGTCACGCAGCGGTTGGTGCGCTTGACCGATGTCAGGATGGCGTCGTAATCCAGCGGGCGCAGGGTGCGCAGGTCGATCACCTCGGCCTCGATCCCGTCTTCGGCCAGCAGTTTCGCGGCCTCCAGCGCATGCGCCACGCCGATGCCAAAGCTGACGATGGTCACGTCATCGCCCGACCGCACGGTGTTGGCCTTGCCAAAGGGGATAGTAAAATCGGGCAGATCCGGTATCTCGAAGCTGCGCCCGTACAGGATCTCGTTTTCCAGGAAGATCACCGGGTTCGGGTCGCGGATCGCCTGTTTCATCAGGCCTTTCGCATCCGCCGCCGAATAGGGCATCACCACCTTGAGGCCGGGGATCGCCGCGAACCATGCCGCGAAATCCTGGCTGTGCTGGGCACCCACCCGGGCGGCGGCGCCGTTCGGGCCGCGGAACACGATGGGACAGCCCATCTGGCCCCCCGACATGTACAGCGTCTTGGCGGCCGAGTTGATGATGTGGTCCATCGCCTGCATGGCAAAGTTGAAGGTCATGAATTCGACGATCGGGCGCAGGCCCGCCAGCGCAGCACCGGTGCCGATACCGGCAAAGCCGATCTCGCTGATCGGTGTGTCCACGACGCGGCGATGACCGAACTTGGCCAGCATGCCTTGGGTGATCTTGTAGGCGCCCTCGTATTCGCCGACCTCTTCGCCCATCAGGAACACGGTCTCGTCGCGCTCCATCTCTTCGGTCATGGCCTCGCGCAGGGCTTCCCGCACGGTCATGGTCTTCATCTTGGTGCCTTCGGGCCAGTCGGGGCTGCGCGGCTTGGGCTGAGGCGTCTTGACCTCTTCGATGGCGGACTGGCCGGGCTGGCCGTCGGGCTTGTCACTGTCGTCGGCCCTGGCCTCGGCGGGCTTTTCGGCTTTGGGGGCGGGGGCCGCATCGGCGCTTTCGCCCTCTTCCAGCAGCACGCAGATGGCTGTGTTCACGGCGATGCCCGCCGTGCCCTCGGCCACCAGCAGCTTGCCCATGATGCCTTCATCGACGGCCTCGAATTCCATCGTGGCCTTGTCGGTCTCGATTTCGGCGATGATGTCACCGGATTTGACCGTGTCGCCTTCCTTTTTCAGCCATTTGGCCAAAGTGCCCTCTTCCATCGTCGGGGACAGGGCGGGCATGAGAATTTCGGTTGCCATATGTCGTGACCCCTCAGGCGTTTTCTTCGGCGCTGCCCTGGGGCAGTTCGGCGGCATAGATGTCGGTCCACAGCTCGTCCAGGGCGGGCTCGGGGCTTTCCTTGGCGAATTCGGCGCTGTCGTTGACGATCTCCTTGATCTCCTTGTCGAGCGCTTTGAGTTCGTCCTCGGTCGCGTGGCTGCCGGTCAGCAGCATCTCGCGGATATTCTCGATCGGGTCGCGTTCGTCGCGCATCTTCTGCACCTCTTCGCGGGTCCGGTACTTGGCCGGGTCCGACATCGAGTGGCCGCGATAGCGATAGGTCATCACCTCGAGGATGTAAGGCCCCTTGCCGGCGCGGCAATGCGCCACGGCCTTTTCGCCCGCCGCCTTGACGGCCAGCACGTCCATGCCATCGACCTGTTCGCCGGGGATGCCGAAAGCCTCGCCCCGACCGAAGAAGGTCGTCGATTTGGTCGAGCGGCTGACCGACATGCCCATGGCATATTGATTGTTCTCGATCACGAAGACGATCGGCAGATCCCACAGTTCGGCCATGTTATAGGTCTCGTAGACCTGACCCTGGTTGGCCGCGCCATCACCGAAATAGGTGAAGGTGACGTTGTCATTGCCCAGATACTTGTCAGCAAAGGCAAGCCCTGCGCCAAGCGGCACCTGCGCCGCGACGATGCCGTGACCGCCATAGAAGTGCTTTTCGCGGCTGAACATGTGCATGCTGCCGCCCTTGCCCTTGGAATAGCCGTCCTGACGACCCGTCAGCTCGGCCATGACGCCGCGCGCCTCCATCCCGCAGGCCAGCATATGGCCGTGGTCGCGATAGCTGGTGATGCGCTTGTCGCCCTCTTTCGCGCAGGCCTCGAGGCCCACGACGACGGCTTCCTGTCCGATGTAAAGATGGCAGAAACCACCGATCAGACCCATGCCGTAAAGCTGTCCGGCCTTTTCCTCGAATCGGCGGATCAGCAGCATGTCGCGATAGTATTGCATCAATTCGTCTTTAGAGACGTTCGAAGCCACCTCTGTCTGGGGGCTCGGTTTCCTGGCCATGCGGGGTATCCTCCAAGAGCGCGGTCGGAATAGTTCAGCGTTAAACTATCCGTAGCGCATCCCCGCCAGCCGTGCAATCCCGGCCATCTTCAGGCTAACGCAGCAGCACCTCATCGGCGCGCAGCAGGCCCAGAACCTCGCGCGCACGTTCGTCCAGAAGGTCCAGATCCAGATAATCGTCGGACAGGCGGCGGGTCAGATTCTGCATCTGGGCCACTTCGGCGCGCAGGGCGTCGCGCTGCACCTCCAGCTCGGTCGTCTCGGAGACGATCTGGATGCGGCGCAGGATCCCGGACGGGCCCTGAACGGCCGCATAGGCGAAATACAGTCCCAGAAGGACCGTCAGGACCAGAAAGACGGTGGCGCCGATGGACAGGCGTTGGGGCATGGGCAGTTCCTTGTCACGGCGCAGATCATGCCACAGCCGCGCGCCTTGGGGAATCCCCCAGATGCGGGGCCGGGCGGGGCCGTCAGGCGCGATCGCGAAAGATCTGTTCCAGCTGGCGGGCGTGATCGGCCAGCCCCCAGGGCGGGTTCAGGACGAACATGCCCGATCCGGTCATCGAATGGCCGGGACGGGCGGGGGGGAAGGCTACCTCGGACAGCATCGCATCGGGAAAATCGGTGACCAGCTGGGCGGTCATGCCCAGATGGCGGTGGTCGGGCAGGATCGGATACCACAGCGCGATCACACCCACGTTCCACTTGCGCGCGATCAGCCCGATCTGGCGCGGGATCGCGGCATAGTCGGTCTTGACCTCGTAGCTGGGATCGATCAGCAGCATGCCGCGGCGCGGATCGGGCGGGCAGATCGCCTGCGCCATGGCGAAACCGTCCTGCTGATGCAGCGCGGCAAAGCCCGCGACGCGGCGCAAGGCCTGAAATTCCGCCGGGTGCAGTTCGGCCAGATGGGCGCGATCTTCGAATCGCAGAAAATGCGATGCGATCAACGGCGAGCCGGGATAGGCATCGGCGCCCCGGCTGTCGCGGATCGCGCGCAGCGCGCGCATCAGCGGGTGGTCATCGGGCAACCAGCCCTGCGCCAGCGCGCGGTCGATGCCCTGCGCGGCCTCTTGCGTTTTTTGCGCTTCGGGGCCGGTCAGATCGTACAGACCCCGCCCGGCATGGGTTTCCAGATAGGACAAGGGCTTGTCCTTGCGCGTCAGATAATCCAGCGCCACCGCCAGCAGCGCGTGCTTGTGCAGGTCGGCCAGATTTCCGGCATGATAGGCATGTTGATAGCTGAGCATGGACCCGCTTTAGCGCGGCATCCGGGCCGGGGAAAGCCGTCAATCGGTGCGGCGCAGTTCCGAGCGGCCCTTGAGCACCTGATCGCCATCCGTCTGTTCGATCAGATAGGCGGGATCGGATGCGCTGGCCTTGCGGGTGATCGTGCTGCCCTTGATGGTCCGTTCGACATCCCGGGTAAAAATCTGCGTGATCTTGCCGCTGGCGGTGTGGCCTGCCCAATCCCATGCGACCTTGGTTCCCTTGCGCAGAATCATGATGCCTCCGACGAGCTGTCGGAGGCAATGCGCGGCTATCTGATGTGGTTCCGGAAGGAAGGCGCGGCGACCTCCAGGGAGGAGGAGGGAGGTCGCCGCTGAACGCTGGCCCAGGGAGGAGGAGGGGCCGCGTATGGGGGGCAGTACCGGCCCAGGGAGGAGGAGAGGCCGTACCGCCAGCGCCAGATCCGGGAGGGAGGAGAGAACCCGGCGCAACCGTATGCCGCGAATGAGGCGGCTATGAGAGCGCGGCGACCTCCAGGGAGGAGGAGGGAGGTCGCCGCTGAACGCTGGCCCAGGGAGGAGGAGGGGCCGCGTATGGGGGGCAGTACTGGCCCAGGGAGGAGGAGAGGCCGTACCGCCAGCGCCAGATCCGGGAGGGAGGAGAAGAACCCGACGCAACCGTATGCCGCAGATAAGGCGGCTATGAGTTATGCGGCGACCCCTGGGAGGAGGAGCGGGGCCGCCGCTGTTGCACTGAACCCGGGGAGGAGGTCGGGTTCGGGCGCAGCTTGGGGCGACATCCCTCAGGGAGGAGGAGAGGGGGATGTCGCCAGACCCGGGCCCCTGGGAGGAGGTAAGGGCCGGGAAAGGGAATTCTTAGGAAGCCGAGCCCCAGGCCGCTTCATGCGCCAAGCGGGTGATCATCGAACGGCTGATGCCCAGATCATCAAGATCGCGGGTGGTCAGCGCGTTGAGTTCACGCACGGTCTGGCGGTAAACGGCGCGGCGGGCGCGGTTTTCCTGCATCCGCTGGATCGCGGTCAGCAGGCGGCCACGCAGGCCGGCTTCGGCGGTGGCGTTCTGTGCTTGGGCGATAACAGCCATTGTCGTATCCTTTCGGTTCATCTCGTCTGCGCCGTTCCCGGATTGGCCCGGCGTTTCGTTGAGTTGAAGATGGACCCTGACGCCCTCTGGCACAACGGACTCTTTCGGAATGCTGCCATGCAGCAATTGCATGACTGAGGCTGACCTATCGCCGTCTTAGATCATGAAAACTTGTCACAAAATTGAAGCGATACATCCGTTAGCGATCACAGAAACACGGCAAAATCCCCGCTTTTCAAGGCGCTTAGCGGGGTCCGTGCCACCATTGTCGCAGGGGTGTTGAGACCTGGGCCGGGATGCTTCATGGTGGCCTGCACACAAAGACACAGGTCGGTCACATGTCCCTTTCCCGCGAAGCGGTCCTTACGGCAATCTCGGATATCGGTCTTCCGCAAGGGGGAACCCTGGGTCAGGCAGACCTGATCCGGGCCCTTGTGGTCGATCAGGACACGATCCGATTCGTGCTGGAGGTCGAGAATGCGGCCACCGCCGAAGCCATGAAGCCGGTCGAAGCCGAGGCCCGCGCCCGTCTGGAACGCCTGCCCGGTGTCACCCGGGTGCAGATCGTCATGACCGCGCCCGCCAAGGCGCCGCCACCCAAGGCCGTGTCGGGGCAGGGCGAGGCACCGTCGCTGAAGATCGGCGGGCATGCCAAGCCGCAGGCCGGACCACAGGCGATCCCCGGCGTGCGCAACATTGTGGCCATCGGATCTGGCAAGGGGGGCGTGGGCAAATCGACCGTTACCTCGAACCTGGCGGTGGCGCTGGCGCGGGCGGGACGCAAGGTGGGGCTGCTGGACGCCGATATCTATGGCCCCTCGCAGCCGCGCATGATGGGCGTGTCGGGCAGGCCCGCCAGCCCGGACGGCCAGCGGATCGACCCGCTGCATGCGCATGGCGTCACCGTCATGTCGATCGGGCTGATGCTGAAAGAGGGCGAGGCGCTGGTCTGGCGCGGCCCGATGCTGATGGGCGCGCTGCAACAACTGCTGCAACAGGTGAACTGGGGCGAACTGGACGTGCTGCTGATCGACCTGCCGCCCGGCACCGGCGATGTGCAGCTGAGCCTGTGCCAGAAGGCCCCCGTCACCGGCGCGATCATCGTGTCGACCCCGCAGGACGTGGCACTGCTGGATGCGCGCCGCGCCATCGACATGTTCAACAAGCTCAAGACCCCGGTTCTGGGCCTGATCGAGAACATGTCCACCTATATCTGCCCCCAATGCGGGCACGAGGCGCATCTGTTCGGCCATGGCGGTGTCGAGGCCGAAGCGCAGGCCCTGGGTCTGCCCTTCATGGGCGCGCTGCCCCTGCAGCTGGAGGTCCGGCTGGCCGGTGATTCGGGCACGCCCGCCGCGATGGGCGAGGGGGCGGTGGCGGACGCCTATGCCCGTCTGGCCGACCGGCTGATCAACGACGGCATCGCCTGATCCGGGAAATCACGGGAGGTCTGGGAAAACCTGGGGCGAGGGCGGAGCATCCGCTCTCGCCGCCGTGATTGCGCGTGATCCGAGGCTGAATTTTAATCGGACTGCCGCGAGTTTCGGCTTGCTCTGCCGTGAACTGTGGTGAAATCGCCTCAGCCGGCGACATTTCTCTCATAAAGCCTTCATTCCATATTTGGTGTTGTCCATTGGCAACGCCACTATTTGTGCTGCACAAATCGCGCATATCGGCGACAGTCTTGATTCGTTCCCCCAATGACGCCCCTGCGGGATACTGCCTAAGGGTGAACAAGCCCGTTGCTTCCCATGAAATCCCATGTCACAACGAACTCACGAAGACGGGCAGTAAATGGGGCGACAAGACCCCGCGAAGGCGAAGCAGTACTTCATACAGGCAACCGTTTTCCAACATAGCCGGCCCACGCGTGCGAGCAGCACCTCCCCCAGGTGGCGCGTCAAGGGTCGGCAACCAACCCCGCAAAGGGGCCCGGGGTAATCGGGAACGAGGGCGGCGGATCGGGCAGTGGCAGCGGCCCGATCCGCCCTTTCTCTTTCGGACGTCCCGAAAGAGACAGACAGTGAGGGCGGTCGGCAGGTGGCGCGCAAGTTCAGAGGCACCGAAACCGTCAAGGTCGATGGCAAGGGACGGATGTCCATCCCGGCCCGTCTGCGCCGCGTTTTTGATGCGGGCGACCCGTCCTTCAGCGGCACCAATACCGGACGCACGCAGCTGGTGGCCGTCTATGGCCCCGACTGGTGGAACTGGCTGGAACTGTACACCATCGACGCCATTGAGGAAATCGACGCTCAGATCGACCGCCTGACCCGTGGCAGCCAGGAGCGTCGCTGGCTGGAGCTGTTGATGAACGGCCAGTCCACCGATCTGGAAATCGACCGCGAGGGACGTCTGGTCCTGCCCGCCAAGCTGCGCGACAAGCTGGGCTTTGCCGACGGGACCGAGACGGTCTTTGAATCGCGCGGCGATTACATTCAGGTCTATCTGCCCGAATCCCGCCCCAAGGATGTCGAGGCGCTGGAGGATTTCGCCGCCAGCAAAGGCCCCGAATTCGACCCCCGCGCCTTCCTGCACCAAACGACCGAGGCCTGAGGCGATGGCAGATCCCCATATCCCCGTCCTTCTGGCGCCGCTTTTGCGGGCCACCGCGCCCATCGGCGGCGTCTGGCTGGACGGCACTTTTGGCGCGGGCGGCTATGCGCGCGGTCTGCTGGACGCGGGCGCCGATCTGGTCATCGGCGTGGACCGCGATCCGGCGGTCTTTGCCATGGCCGACAGCTGGCGCGCGCCCTATGGCGACAGGCTGCGGCTGGTCGAGGGCACGTTTTCCGACATGGATAGTCTGGCGGCGCAGGTTCTGGACGGGCAGCTGCTGGACGGGGTGGTCCTGGATCTGGGCGTCAGCTCGATGCAGCTGGATCAGGCCGATCGCGGGTTCTCGTTCCTGCGCGACGGGCCGCTGGACATGCGGATGGGGGGCGACGTGCCCTCGGCGGCCGATCTGCTGAACAGCGCCGATCAGGACCGCATCGCCGATGTGCTGTATCATTTCGGCGAGGAACGCGCCGCCCGCCGCATCGCCAAGGCGATCGTCGCCGCGCGCCCGCTGACCCGCACCACAGAACTGGCCGAGATCGTGGCGGGCTGCCTGCCGCGCCCCAAGCCCGGCCAAAGCCACCCCGCCACGCGCAGCTTTCAGGCGATCCGCATCTGGGTGAATGACGAATTCGGCCAGTTGGTCGCGGGCCTGTCGGCGGCAGAACGCGCGCTGAAACCCGGCGGGCAACTGGCCGTGGTCAGCTTTCATTCGCTGGAAGACCGGATCGTGAAACGCTTCATGCAGGCTCGCGCGGATGCGGGCGGGGGCGGCAACCGCTATGCGCCGGTGGCCGATGTGGTCGAGCCGGGCTTTACCCTGCCGTTCCGCCGCGCCATCGGCCCCGATCCCGACGAGCTGCAGGTCAACCCGCGGTCCCGTTCGGCCCTGTTGCGGGTGGGCATCCGCACCGAGGCGCTGGCGGGCACGGTCGATGCGGACGCGCTGTCCATGCCGCGCCTGCCCGAAACCCGCGCGCCCAAGAAGGAGCGTGGCTGATGCGCTCGCTGACCTATCTGGGCTGCGTGCTGGTGGTCATGGGGCTGGCCTTTTGGGCCTATCGCGAAAACTATGCCACCCAGGCCGCGATGGGCGAGATGAGCCAGGTCCAGCGCGAGATCGCGGGCCTGCGCGAGGAGTTGGGCGTGTTGCGGGCCGAATGGGCCTATCTGAACCGCCCCGACCGTCTGAGCCAGCTGGTCGATCTGAATTTCGAACGCCTGCAGCTTGTCCCCGTCGAACGGGGACAGGTGCTGGGGGTCGGCCAGATCGATTATCCCAAACCCCCGACCCCCGCCGACCCGCTGACCGACCCCAACGCATCCGATACCGCCCCTTCCGAGGAAACACAGCCATGATCCGCACCCCTCTGCGCCCCCTGGCCCGCATTCTTCGCGCCCGCGAACGCGGCGAGAACCCCGACGATATCGAGGCCGAGAACCGCCGCCGCCGCCATGAGGAAATTCAGGACCGCGCCCGGCGCCGGGCCGAGGGGCGGCTGGTCGTGATGGCGGGCTGTTTCCTGCTGGCCTTCGGGACAGTGGCGGCGCGGATGGGCACGCTGGCCTCGAGCGAGGCGGCAGAGCCGCAGGCGCAGGTTCTGTCGGCGCAGATCATCTCGCAACGCGCCGACATCACGGACCGGCGCGGCCATGTGCTGGCGACCAACCTGTCTACGCATTCGGTTTATGCCCATCCGCATCAGATGGTCGATCCGGTCGGCACCGCGCAGGGTCTGGCGCGGATCTTTCCCGATCTGGAGGTCGAGCGGCTGACCCGTGATTTCACCGGCAACCGCAAGTTCATGTGGATCAAGCGCAAGATCAGCCCCGAACAGATGCAGGCCGTCCATGATCTGGGCGAGCCGGGCCTGCTGTTCGGCCCCCGAGAGATGCGCATCTATCCCAACGGTCCGATGGCCAGCCATATCCTTGGCGGGTCGGGCTTTGGCAACGAAGGCGTCAGCAGCGCCGAGGTGATCGGCATCGCGGGCGTCGAAAAGGCCTTTGACGCTTGGCTGCGCGATCCCGCCAACGAAGGCGCGCCGCTGGCCCTGTCCATCGACTTGACCGTGCAGCAGGCCATGGAAGAGGTGCTGTGGTCGGGCATGAACGTCATGAACGCCAAGGGCGCGACGGGCGTTCTGATGGAGGTCAAGACCGGCGAGATCGTGGCCATGGCCAGCCTGCCCGATTTCGACCCCAATGACCGCCCCCGTCCCCTGCTGACCGGAGAGCCGTCGGACAGCCCGCTGTTCAACCGCGCCGTTCAGGGCCAGTACGAGCTGGGATCGACCTTCAAGATCTTTCCGGTCGCGCAGGCGCTGGATCTGGGGCTGATCAACCCGTCCTCGGGGATCAATGCGCAGGCGCCGATGCGGATCGGGCGGTTTCTGATCAATGATTTCCACAATTACGGACGAGAGCTGAGCGTCACCGATGTGATCGTGAAATCGTCGAACGTGGCGACGGTGCGGATCGCGCAGATGATCGGGCCGGACCGGCAAAAAGACTTTCTGGAAAGGCTGGGCCTGTTCGAGCCGACGCCCGTCGAGATGGTCGAGGCGCCCACCGGTCAGCCGCTGGTGCCCACGCGCTGGCCCGCCGTCACCTCGGCCACGGTCAGCTTTGGCCACGGGCTGGCGGTCAGCCCGCTGCATCTGGCGGCGGCCTATGCCACGATCGCGAATGGCGGCAAAAGGGTGACGCCCACGCTGGTGCATGGCCGCCAGCGCCCCGAGGGAGAGCAGGTCTTGTCGACGCGCGCCGCCGCGATGGCCGTGGACATGCTGCGCCAGGTCGTCACCCGCGGCACTGCGCGACAGGCCGAGGTGCCGGGCTATGAGATCGCCGGCAAGACCGGCAGCGCCGACAAGCCGCGCGCGGCCGGCGGCTATTACGACAACAAGGTGATCGCGACCTTTGCCTCGGTCTTTCCGGCCAGCGATCCCGAATTCGTGCTGATCGTGGCGCTGGACGAGCCGTCCGCCCAGATCGGCAACGGTCAGGTCAGCCGCACCGCCGGCTATACCGCCGTGCCGGTCGCCGCCGAGGTGATCCGCCGCATCGGCCCGCTGCTGGGGCTGGAAGAGGCGGATGACGAAAACCTGCCGACGATCGCCCCGCGCTTTGAACCGCGTGTTGAACCCGACAAAGCGCCTGAGATAAAGCTCGTCGCAAATCAATGACGGGTGACGACGTGACGAGGGACGAGGTGACGCTGACGCAGCTTGGGCTGCGCGCACGCGACGTGAAGGATGCGGGCGGATCGGATGGGGGCGGGCGCGATCCGGTCATTACCGGATTGTCCATCGACAGCCGCACGGTCCGGCCGGGCCATCTGTTCGCGGCGCTGCCGGGATCGGCCGTCCATGGGGGCGAGTTCATCCAATATGCGCTGCGCATGCAGGCCGCCGCCATCCTGACCGACCGCAAGGGCGCCGCGATCGCCGCCGACGCGCTGGCCGGGTGGGACGGCGCGCTGGTCGTGGCCGAAGATCCGCGCGCGGCGCTGGCCGGGGCGGCCTCGCTGTGGTTTCGCGATCAGCCCGATCATGTCGTGGCAGTCACCGGCACCAGTGGCAAGACCAGCGTGGCCAGCTTTGCCCGCCAGATCTGGCAGGCGCTTGGGCACAAGGCGATCAGTCTGGGCACGATGGGGGTCGAGGGCGATCACCACGCCAAACTGGCCCACACCACCCCCGATCCCCTGACCCTGCACCGCGTGCTGGCCGAGGCTGTCGCCGCAGGCGTGACCCATGCCGCGCTCGAGGCCTCCAGCCACGGGCTGGATCAGCGCCGTCTGGACGGGGTGCGCATGCAGGCCGGGGCGTTCACGAATTTCAGTCAGGATCATCTGGATTACCACGCGGGCTTTGACGAATACTTTGCCGCCAAGGCGCTGCTGTTCAACCGCGTGCTGGACGACGGCGCCAGCGCCATCATCAACATCGACAGCGCGCGCGGTCGCCAGATGGCCGATATCGCCAAGGATCGCGGGCTGGCCCTGACCACCGTCGGCCGGGGCGAAGACGCCATGCTGCGCATTCTGGGTCAGCGCTATGACGCGACCGGCCAGGATCTGCGCTTTTCGATCATGGGTCAGGCGCATCTGGTCCGCCTGCCGCTGATCGGCGGGTTTCAGGCGGAAAACGTGCTGGCCGCGATGGGGCTGTGTCTGGCCTCGGGCGATGCCGCGGGCGATATCCTGCGTGTCCTGCCGCATGTGACCACCGTGCGGGGCCGCATGCAGCTGACCGCGCAACGCGAAAACGGCGCCACCGTCTTTGTCGATTACGCCCACAAGCCCGGCGCGGTCACCGCAGCGCTGCAATCGCTGCGCCCGCATGTGATGGGCCGGATCGTCTGCGTGATCGGCGCGGGCGGCGACCGCGACCGGGGCAAGCGTCCGTTGATGGGGCAGGCCGCGCGCGAGAATGCCGATGTGGTCATCATCACCGACGACAACCCCCGGACCGAGGATCCCGCCCTGATCCGCGCAGCCGTGATCGAGGGCGCGGGCCCCGAGGCCAGCGAGGTTCCCGACCGCGCCGAGGCGATCCTGCGCGGCGTCGATGCCCTGCAGCCGGGCGACGCGCTGCTGATCTGCGGCAAGGGACACGAGACCGGCCAGATCGTCGGTCAGGATGTCTATCCCTTCGACGACGGCGAACAGGCCTCGGTCGCGGTGGCGGCATTGGATGGCCGGATATGAGCGCGGATCCGGTCTTGTGGACCGCCGCCGATGCGGCAGCGGCGACGGGCGGTCGGGCGCAGGGGTCGTGGACGGCCTCGGGCGTCTCGATCGACACGCGCACGATCAGGCCCGGCGATCTGTTCGTGGCCCTGCAGGATGCCCGCGACGGCCATGATTTCGTGGCACAGGCGCTGGCAAAAGGCGCCGCCGCCGCGCTTGTCAGCCGCATTCCCGAAGGCGTGGCGTCTGACGCGCCACTGCTGATCGTCGCGGATGTCCTGCGCGGGCTCGAAGATCTGGGCCGCGCGGGTCGCGCCCGCATGGGCGGCAAGGTGATCGCGATCACCGGCTCGGTCGGCAAGACCTCGACCAAGGACATGGCACGGGCGGCGCTGACGGGGCAGGGAAGGGTCCATGCCGCCGAGGCCAGCTACAACAACCATTGGGGCGTGCCGCTGACCCTGGCGCGCATGCCGATCGATACCGATTTCGCCATCATCGAGATCGGGATGAGCAATCCGGGCGAAATCGCCCCCCTGTCGCGCATGGCCCGCCCGCATGTGGCGATGATCACCACCATCGCCGCCGCCCATCTGCAGGCCTTTGGCGCGATCGAGGGGATCGCCCGCGAAAAGGGATCCGTGTTTCAGGGTCTGGAACCGGTCGGACAGGCGATCATTCCCGAAGACCTGCCCGTGACCCAGATCCTGCGCGATTGCGCAGATACGGCGGGCGCGGTGGTCATCGGCTTTGGCGATCACGGTGCCGCGCGCCCCGTCCGGGTCCAAAGTGAGGGTGGGATTCTGACGTGCCGCGCCCGCATCACCGGCGAGACGGTCGATTTCACACTGGCCACGACGGGCCGCCATTTCGCGATGAACGCCGTGGGCGTTCTGGCCGCCCTGACGGCGGCGGGTGCCGATCTGGCGCAGACCGCCGCCCATCTGTCCAACTGGCAGCCCCCGAAAGGACGCGGCGCGGTCGAGGATCTGGACGGGCTGCGGCTGATCGACGATGCCTTCAACGCCAACCCGGCCTCGCTTTCGGCGGGACTGGCCATGCTGGCCGCGCTGGAGGGCGGGCGTCGCGTGGTGATTCTGGGCGATATGCTGGAACTGGGCGCGGATGAAATCGCCCTGCATCGCGCGGTGGCCGATGACCCGGCCATGGCGGCGGTCGATCTGGTCCATTGCGCGGGCCCGCTGATGCGCCACCTGCATGCGGCCCTGCCCGAAGCCAAACGCGGTCTGTGGACCGAAACGGCGGGTGAACTGGCCGCCCGCACCCATGAACTGGTCACCGCCGGCGATACCCTGCTGGTGAAAGGGTCGAAATCCTCGCGGATCTCGACGGTGGTCGATGCGCTGCGCGCCCGTGCGGCCCGGAACGCGACTGCCCAAGACAAAGGATAACGCCATGCTCTACTGGCTCAGCAACCTCTCCGAGGGCGGGGATGTGTTCAACCTCTTCCGCTATATCACCTTCCGGGCGGGGGCAGCGTTCTTCACCGCGCTGTTTTTCGGCTTCATCTTCGGACGGCCGCTGATCAACTATCTGCGCCGGGTCCAGAAAAAGGGCCAGCCGATCCGCGACGATGGCCCGCAAAGCCATCTGGCCAAGGCGGGCACGCCGACGATGGGGGGCTTGCTGATCCTGTCGGCGCTGCTCTTTTCGACGCTGCTCTGGGCGCGGCTGGACAATGGCTATGTCTGGATCGTGCTGCTGGTCACGGCGGGCTTTGCGGGCATCGGCTTTGCCGACGATTATGCCAAGGTGACCAAGCAGAACACCAAGGGCGTCAGTTCCCGCATCCGCATGGGCCTGGGCCTGCTGATCGCGGCGCTTGCGGGACTGGCAGCATCGCTGCTGCATCCCGACGCGCTGACCAATCAGCTGGCCCTGCCGGTGTTCAAGGACGTGCTGGTCAACCTCGGCTTCATGTTCATCCCCTTTGCGATGATCGTCATCGTGGGATCGGCCAATGCGGTCAACCTGACCGACGGGCTGGACGGGCTGGCGATCATGCCGGTGATGATCGCGGCGGGAACGCTTGGCATCATCGCCTATACGGTGGGCCGGGTCGACTTTACCGAATATCTGGGCGTCCACCACGTCCCCGGCACGGGCGAGATCCTGATCTTCGTCGCCGCGCTGATCGGCGGTGGCCTTGGGTTTCTGTGGTACAATGCCCCCCCCGCGGCGGTCTTCATGGGCGATACCGGCAGCCTCGCGCTTGGCGGCGCGCTTGGCGCCATCGCGGTCGTCACGAAACACGAGATTGTCCTGGCCATCGTCGGCGGCCTCTTCGTGGTCGAGGCCCTGTCGGTCATCATCCAGGTCCTGTATTTCAAGCGCACCGGCAAGCGCGTCTTCCTGATGGCCCCCATCCACCACCATTTCGAAAAGAAGGGCTGGGGCGAGGCGCAGATCGTCATCCGTTTCTGGATCATTGCGCTGATTCTGGCCCTGATCGGCCTTGCCACGCTGAAACTGCGCTGACATTCATCTTGGCAGAAATATCCTCGGGGGTCCGGGGGCAGACAGCCCCCGGCCTTCGCTTTCAGGAGGCCACCCATGATCCCCGTCCAGGGCGTTGAAAACCTGACCGTCGCCGTTCTCGGCCTTGGCCGGTCCGGCACCGCGACCGCCGCCGCCCTGAGCGCCGGGGGGGCGCAGGTCATCGCATGGGATGACGGCAACGACACCCGCGAGGCCGCCGAGGCGCAGGGCATCCGCATCGTCGATCTGACGCGCGATGCCAACTGGCAGGGCGTCACCGCACTGATCGTCAGCCCCGGCATCCCGCATCTTTATCCGCGCCCGCATCCGGTGATCGCGCGGGCCTATGCGATGGGCATCCCGGTCGACAATGATATCGGCCTGTTCTTTCGCAGCTATGCCACCGGGGACTGGGACCAGTTCGACCGGATGCCGCGGGTGATCGCCGTCACCGGCTCGAACGGCAAATCCACGACCACCGCGCTGATCCATCATGTGCTGGAGGAATGCGGACGCCCCACCCAGATGGGCGGCAATATCGGCACCGGCGTCCTGGCGCTGGAACCCGCCATCGACGGAGAGGTCGCGGTGCTGGAACTGTCCAGCTATCAGACCGATCTGGCCCGCTCGCTGACCCCCGACGTGGCGGTCTTCACCAATCTGTCGCCCGATCATCTGGATCGCCATGGCGGGCTTGGCGGCTATTTCGCGGCCAAGCGGCGGCTGTTCGCGGAAGGTGGCCCCGACCGGGCGGTGATCGGCGTGGACGAGCCAGAGGGGCAGTTTCTGGCAGGTCAGCTGGCGATGGGTCCGGCGGATGACCGGGTGATCCGCATCTCGTCGGGGCAAAAGCTGGACGGGGCCGCATGGTCGGTCTTTGCCCGCAAGGGGTTCCTGTCGGAATACCGCAAGGGCCGTCAGGCGGCCTCGATCGATCTGCGTGCCATGCAGGGGCTGCCCGGCGCCCATAACCACCAGAACGCCTGCGCCGCCTATGCCGCCTGCCGCGCCGTGGGCCTTGCCCCGCGCGAGATCGAGGCCGCGCTGCACAGTTTCGCCGGTCTTCCCCATCGCAGCCAGACCGTGGCCGAGATCGGCGGCGTCCGCTATGTCAACGATTCCAAGGCCACCAATGTCGATGCCGCCGCCAAGGCGTTGCAGGCCTTCCCCCGCATCCGCTGGATCGCCGGGGGTTTGGGCAAGGATGGCGGCATCGCCGCGCTGACGCCGCATCTGGGGCAGGTGGTCAAAGCCTATCTGATCGGCCATTCCGCCCGCGATTTCGCGCTGGAACTGGGTCAGACCCCCCATGAGATCGCCGAGACGATGGAGCAGGCCGTGGCTCATGCCGCCGCCGAGGCCGAACCCGGCGATACGATCCTGCTGGCGCCCGCCGCCGCCAGTTTCGATCAATATCCGAATTTCGAAAAGCGGGGCGAGGATTTCGTCCGGCTGGTTCAGGCTCTGGCGGCACCATAGTCACGACGGGGCAGGGGGGGACGCATGGGCATCGTGATGGACAGGTCGGCGTTGACGGATTTCCTCGCACTGGAATTTCCGCAGGTGGCGGACAGCTTTGCCATCGAACGCGTCGATGCGAATGAATTGGTCGCCCGGCTGATCGTGGGCCCTCAGCACCTGCGCCCCGGGGGCACGGTCAGCGGGCCGTCGATCTTTGCGCTGGCCGATCTGGCGATCTATTGCGCGATCCTGTCGCGGATCGGGCCGGTGGCCTTGGCGGTGACGACCAGCGCCTCGGTCGATTTCATGCGCAAGCCTGCCGCCGGGCGCGATCTGCTGGCGCATTGCCGGTTGCTGAAGCTGGGGCGCCTGCTGGCGGTGGCCGATGCGCTGATTACATCCGAAGGCCAGCCCGATCCGGTCGCGCGCGCCTCGATGACCTATGCGATTCCGCCAAAAGCGTGACGTTTTAGGGCCTTCTGATGCGGTATTCAAATACCTAAGTTGCAACCCATTGAACAGGATTGATAATTTCGCTCCTGCCGCACTTGACGCAGGGCGGGCGATCTTCGATACACCGCCATCTCTTGTGATTACGACCCTGAAGGGACGACCGATGAAAACCTATACCGCGAAACCGGCGGAGATCGAGAAGAAGTGGATCCTGATCGACGCCGAGGGCGTCGTTCTGGGCCGCCTCGCCACGATCGTCGCCAGCCGCCTGCGCGGCAAGCACAAACCCACCTTCACGCCGCACATGGATATGGGCGACAATGTCATCATCATCAACGCCGACAAGGTGCAGATGACCGGCAACAAGCGTGAAGACAAGAAGTACTACTGGCACACCGGCCATCCGGGCGGCATCAAGCACCGCACCGCGCGTCAGATCCTGGAAAGCGCCCACCCCGAGCGTGTGGTGGTCAAGGCGGTCGAACGCATGATCAGCCGCAACAAGCTGGGCAAGCAGCAGATGACCAACCTGCGCGTCTATGCCAGCGCCGAGCATCCGCACGAGGCACAGCAGCCCGAAGTTCTGGACGTCAAAGTTCTGAACAAGAAAAACACCCGGAGCGCATGATCATGGTCGAAGACATCAAAACTCTGGACGATCTGAAATCGGCCGTGACGGGCACCCCCGCCGCCGTCGTCGAAGCCGCCATCCACCGCGAGCCGCAAATCGACAATCTGGGCCGCAGCTATGCCACCGGCAAGCGTAAGGACGCGGTCGCCCGCGTCTGGATCAAGCCGGGTTCGGGCAAGGTCACGGTCAACGGCAAGGACGTGGACGCCTATTTCGCGCGCCCCGTTCTGCAGATGATCCTGAAGCAGCCGTTCGAGGTTGCCGGCGTCGTCGGTCAGTACGACGTGCAGGCGACCGTCAAGGGCGGTGGCTTGTCCGGTCAGGCCGGTGCGGTCAAGCACGGCGTCAGCCAGGCTCTGCAGCTGCACCAGCCCGCCCTGCGCGCGGCCCTGAAGGCCGCAGGCTTCCTGACCCGCGACAGCCGCGTGGTCGAGCGTAAGAAATATGGCAAAGCCAAGGCCCGCCGCAGCTTCCAGTTCTCGAAGCGCTGATCTTACGGCGATTAATGTGCGAAGGCGCGGCCCATTGGGTCGCGCCTTTTGCGTTTCGGAGGGCTGTTTCGGGCAGGGTGAGTCGCGATTCAGACGTCCGAGTCGGTGTCGAACGCAGAAAAGCCTCAAAACTCTGCCTTGGAAGGTCGCAGATCTGTTTGAAAAAACAGCGTAACATCAGCATGATGTCAGATTTATGTCGGAGAGGCGCATTTTTCCTGTTGCGTCCCTCATCTCTTAGTCCTAAACACCGCTTCACCGAAGGCGGGAACGCGGACGGGGCGGGGAAGACGGGGTTGCGACCTTGGACGATCCGGAGACATTCTGGGACTGGATGACCTGATGGGGCGCCACGATTGTAGCGCTTGATCGGTGATTTTTTGTCCTGCTGCTTTTTGACATTGATGGATATCTGAAGAGATATGCGGGCGGTTCGGTCGTCATACGATCGAGAGACTTGCATATCGGCCTGGTAGCGAAAGCGATGATCCAGGTGTCAGCTTCACTGTTTGTCG
>NZ_RQRT01000150.1 GCF_004335005.1 Paracoccus nototheniae
CAAGTATCCCGGGGGAGTCCGCAGGACGGGGGCAGCGCCCCCCCCTCAGCCCCCGCCACAAGGAGATGCCCCATGTCGGCCTTCCGCCTGATCCCGCTGGCTTTTCTCGCCTTCACCCCCGCCGCCCATGCCCAGACCCTGCTGAATGTCAGCTATGACCCGACCCGCGAACTCTACCGCGAATTCAACGAGGCCTTCGCCGCCCATTGGGTCAAACAGGGCCACGAGGCCCCGCAAATCGAGACCAGCCATGGCGGCTCGGGCGCGCAGGCGCGTTCGGTCATCGACGGATTGAATGCGCAGGTGGTGACGCTGGCACTGGCCAGCGATATCGACCAGATCGCCACGACCGGCAAACTGCCCGAGGACTGGCAGTCGAAGCTGCCGCATAATTCCAGCCCCTATACCTCGACCATCGTGTTTCTGGTCCGCGACGGCAATCCCAAGGGCATCGCCGATTGGGGCGACCTGACCGCCGAGGGGGTCGAGGTGATCACCCCCAACCCCAAAACCAGCGGCGGCGCCCGCTGGAACTACCTCGCAGCATGGGCCTGGGCCGAGGCGAACGATCGCGACCCGGCCGAATTCGTGGGCCAGCTCTTTGCCAATGTCCCGGTGCTGGACACCGGCGCGCGCGGCTCGACCACCACCTTCGCGCAGCGCGGCATCGGCGACGTGCTGCTGGCATGGGAGAACGAGGCCTATCTGGCGCTGGCCGAACTGGGCGAGGAACAGTTCGACATCGTCGTCCCCTCGCTTTCGATCCTGGCCGAGCCGCCGGTGGCGCTGGTCGAGGGCAATATCCAGAACGACGAACAACGCGAACTGGCCACCGCCTATCTGGACTATCTGTATACCCCCGAGGGGCAGGCGCTGGCCTTCAAGCATTACTACCGCGCATGGGATGCCAGCGCCGCCGACCCGGCGGACGTGGCCCGTTTTCCCGAACTGGATCTTGTCAGCATCGACGATCTGGGCGGATGGGCCAGGCTGCAGCCCGAGCATTTCGGTGACGGCGGCATCTTCGACCAGATCTACGTCGCACCATGACACGCGCGCCCCTGATCCAGAGGACCGCCATGCCCGGCCTCGGCCTGTCCGCGGGCATCACCTTCTTCATGCTGACGCTGGTGGTGGCGCTGCCCATCGGCGCGCTGCTGTGGCAGGGCGCGAACTTCGGCGCGGCCAATATCTGGGCCACGATCAACCGAGACAGGGTCTGGACGGCGCTGTGGCTGTCCTTCCGGCTGTCCTTCCTCGCGGCCTGCTTCAATCTGGTCTTCGGGGTGATCCTGGCCTGGGTGCTGGTCCGCTATCGCTTTCCGGGGCGCCGCATCATCGATGCGGCGGTCGATCTGCCCTTCGCACTGCCAACGGCGGTGGCGGGCATCGCGCTGACCGCGCTTTATGCCCCGAACGGCGTGCTGGGCCAACTGACCAACCAGATCGGCTGGCAGATCGCCTATACCCAATGGGGCATCTTTCTGGCGCTGGTCTTCGTCGGCCTGCCCTTTGTCACCCGCACCGTCCAGCCGGTGATCGAAGAGATCGAGACCGAGGTCGAAGAGGCATCCGCCACCCTCGGCGCGTCCCGCACCCACACCCTGCGCCATGTCATCGCACCGATGCTGATGCCCGCCGCGCTGACCGGCTTCGCGCTGTCGCTGGCCCGCGCGGTCGGCGAATACGGATCAGTGATCTTCATCGCGGGAAACATCCCGCTGCGCACGGAAATCGCCCCCCTGCTGATCGTCATCCAGCTGGAGGAATACAATTACGACGCCGCAGGCGCCATCGGTTTGGCCATGCTGGCGATCAGCTTCACGATGCTTCTGGTCATCAACCTGATCCAGATCTGGTCACGCAAAAGGATCGGTCATGTCTGACGCCACCCTGCACGCCCGCACGGCCCCCGCGCCGCGTTTTCGATCCGCCACCGGGGAATCCCCCGCCGCCCGTCTGGCCCTGATCGCCATCGCGACAGGTGGCCTCGCCTTGCTGGTCGGCGCGCCCCTTGCGGCGGTCTTTGCCGAGGCGCTGGTACAGGGCTGGGGCGCGGCGGTCGCCAGCCTCGCCAGCCGCGATGCGCAATCGGCCATCCGCCTGACCCTGCTGATCACCGCCATCGCCGTGCCCTTGAACGCCGTCTTCGGCATCGCCGCCGCCTGGTTCATCACCAAGTTCGACTTCCGCGCCAAGGCCTTCCTGATCACCCTGATCGACCTGCCCTTCAGCGTCAGCCCGGTCGTGGCGGGCCTGTGCATCGTGCTGCTGTTCGGGGCCAATTCCGCGCTTGGCGGCTGGCTGGTGGCCAGCGGCTATCCCATCGTCTTCGCCGTGCCCGGCATCGTGCTGGCCACCGTCTTCGTGACCTTTCCCTTTGTCGCCCGCGAACTGATCCCCGTCATGATCGAACAGGGCCGCGCCGAGGAAGAGGCCGCCCTGACCCTGGGCGCCAGCGGCTGGCGGGTGTTCCGCACCGTGACCCTGCCCAACATCCGGTGGGCGCTGCTATACGGCACTTTGCTGTGCACGGCCCGCGCAATGGGCGAATTCGGCGCCGTCGCGGTCGTCTCGGGCAAGATCCGCGGCCAGACCGCCACCATGCCGATCACCATCGAGATGTTTTACAACGAATACCTGTCCGTCGCGGCCTTTTCCATGGCCGCGCTGCTGACCGGCTTTGCCCTGCTGACGCTGCTGCTGAAAACCGCGCTGGAACTGCGCCATGCCGACGCCCTGTCGGCCACCCGCCGCCATTGAGAAAAGGGACCGCCATGCATATCCAGATCGACGAGATCGCCAAGGAATTCGGCACCACCACCGCCCTGCATCCGGTGTCGCTGTCCATCCCCTCGGGGGCGCTGGTGGCGCTTTTGGGGCCGTCCGGTTCGGGCAAGACCACGCTGCTGCGCATCCTGGGCGGGCTGGAATTCCCGTCCTCGGGGCGGGTGCTGTTCAACGGCCAGGACGCCACCGGCATGTCGGTGCAGGAGCGTCGCGCGGGCTTTGTGTTCCAGTCCTATGCCCTGTTCCGCCACATGACGGTGTTCGACAACATCGCCTATGGCCTACGCGCCCGCCCCCGCGCATCCCGCCCCCCCAAGGCCGCGATCGACCGCCG
>NZ_RQRT01000151.1 GCF_004335005.1 Paracoccus nototheniae
CGGGTGTCGCTGCGCGCGCACGCCCGCCCAGCCTGCGCGCGCAGCGACACCCGCGCGCAGCGACATGCGGCTGGTGATCTGGGTGGCGGCGGCGATCTTTGTGGTCGATCAGGCGCTGAAATATCTGGTCGTCCATATCCTGCAGCTGGACAGGGTCCGCGACATCGACGTGTTCCCGCCCTGGCTGAACCTGCGCATGGCGTGGAATCAGGGCGTGAATTTCGGGCTGATGGCGTCCGAGACGGATCTGATGCGGTGGGTGCTGGTCGGTATCGCGCTGGCCATCTGTGTCTGGGTCTGGATCTGGGTCTGGCGGGCGGCACTGGGCCGGTTCGCGCGGATCGCGGCGGGCCTGCTGATCGGCGGCGCGCTTGGCAATGTGATCGACCGCATCCTGTACGGCGCGGTGGCCGATTTCCTGAACATGTCGCTGCCGGGCTGGCAGAACCCCTACAGCTTCAACGTGGCCGACATCTCGATCTTTGCAGGCGCGATCGGGCTGGTGCTGATGCCGCAGGGCAAGACCGCCCCGCCGGCAGCCACCCCGCGCAAGCGGACTGCGCCCAAGGCGCCCCGATCCAATCCCCCGACCCGGCCCGCAGAACCCACTCAGGCCGAGCTGTTCCCCGGCCCCGATCAGCCGCCTGCCAGACAGCCGGACCAACAGGGTCGTGACGAGGACGGAAAATCCGGCTAGAACGACCGAACGAACCAAAAGGGCAGGAACATGCGGACACGCGCGCTGACGATCGGATTTGCCGCCGCACTGGGCCTTGCGGCCTGTGGGGGCGAACCCCGGCTGAACAACATCAAGGCCGGACAGAACGGCCCGGATGAATTCGCCATCCTGCCCACGCGGTCGCTGGCGATGCCGCCCGATCTGGCGGTGCTGCCCGCGCCCACGCCCGGCGGCGCCAATATCACCGACCCCAACCCGCAGGGCGACGCGGTGGCAGCCCTTGGCGGCAATCCCGACCGTCTGGCCGACCGGGGCATCGCCGCCGCCGATCAGGCGCTGGTGGCCCATGCGGGACGCGTCGGCACCGATCCGCAGATCCGCGAGACGCTGGCCGTGTCGGATGCCGAATGGCGCGCCCGCAACGGTCGCCGCCCGCTGGAGCGGGTGTTCGGCAGCTCGGTCTATCAGCGCGCCTATGCGCCCATGGCGCTGGACGCCCCGACCGAACAGCTGCGCTGGCAGCGGGCCGGGGCGATCACCTCGACCGCGCCTGCCCCTGTCGCCGAGTGACGGACGGGCGATGAAACCCCGGACATGATCACGGCCCTTTTCGACCCCTCGGCCGCCTATTTCGGCGCCAACCCGTGGCCTGCCTATGCCAATCTGCGCGCGCAGCCGGGCCTGCCCTTCTGGCCGGGCGCAGGCGCGCATCTGGCCGCGCGGATGCAGGATGTGCGCGCCATCGCGCTGGACCGGCGCATGGTGCGCGACCCGGCGGCCTTTGCCCCGCCCGACACGGTGCGCCGCCTGCAGGTGGCCGGCAATTTCCACGACATGCCGTATCATGAACGGTTCGTGCAGACCTCGATGCTGGACACGGACGGGCCGGATCACGACCGGCTGCGCCGCGCGGTGTTCCCGTTCTTCACCAAGACCCGGCTGGAGGGTCTGCGCGGCTTTGTCACCGCTTGGGTGGACCGGGCGCTGGACCGGCTAATCGCGCAGGGGCACATCGATTTCGTCGCCGATCTGGCCGCCCCTTTGCCCGGTCAGGTGATCGGCCATCTGATCGGCACGGATGCGGCGCTGGCCCCGCAGATGACCGAATGGTCCGATCAGGTCGTCCGCTATTTCGACATCGACCGCACGCCCGCCAAGAAGGCCCTCGCGGAAGAGGCCACGCGCCTCTTCGCCCTGCTGCTGGAGGATCTGCACCGTGAACGATCCGCCCGGCCCCGCGACGATCTGATGTCGGCGATGATCGAGGCCGAACGCGCGCGCCTTCTGACCCATGACGAGCTGATCGCCACGATCATGCAGATCCTGCATGCGGGGCATGGGTCCACCATCGACGTGATGGGGTCGGGGCTGCATGCGCTGCTGACCCATCCCGACCAGCTGGCGTTGCTGCGCACGACCCCCGACCTGATGGCCCGTGCCGTGCAGGAGATGTTCCGCTTTGCAGCACCCCTGCCCTTCTTTCACCGCTATGCGGCGCAGGATCTGACGATCTGCGGGCAGGACTGGCCGCAGGGGACGAAATTCGGGTTGCTCTATGCCAGCGCCAACCGCGACCCTGCGGCTTTTGCGCGCGCCGACGCCTTTGACATCACCCGCCATCCGAACCTGCATCTGGCCTTTGGCGCCGGGGTGCATGTATGTCTGGGCAACAATCTGGCGCGGCTGAACATGGATATCCTGTTCACCGCGCTGCTGGCCCGCGCCCCGGATCTGGCGCCGGACGGGCCGGTCCGCTGGAAATCCGGGCTGCAGGCCCATGGTCCCCTGACCCTGCCGCTGCGCCTGACACGCTGACCAAGCCGCTTTGCGGCCGCCATCGAGGGGGCCGCCACAGCGGGCGGCGGGTGCAGCCATCCCCACCCCACCGCTGCACATTCCCGCGAGGGTGGCTTGCGCCGCGCAGGGCTGCGGTCCAAGTTCCCGACCAGCAAGAGGAGGTTGCATCGCCCATGCGCCGCATCGCATTCCGTTCCGTCCTGATCCCGGCCTTGGCCCTTGGCACATCGCTGGCATCCCTGCCCGCCTTGGCGCAGGACACCGCGCCCCGCCCCCAAGCACGCCCCCCG
>NZ_RQRT01000152.1 GCF_004335005.1 Paracoccus nototheniae
GGGTGGGCCGAGCCGCCCGCCTATACGCGGCGGCCGACGATTTATCTGAACGCCTTGGCCGAGGGCGCCGGGCTGGAACTGCCCAAGGGCAGCACGGTCAGCTTTCGTCTGTATGGCAGCGCGCCGGCGGTGACGCAGGATATCGGGCAGGCTGTGGGCGAGGATGCCGATGCGCCCGCCTTTCGTGCCGACCAATCGGGCGCCATCGAGATTGCCGGGCGCCGCTTTGACGTGACCGTGCTGCCCGATGCCGAGCCGGTGATCCGGGCGGGGGCCGCGCCGACCCGTCGCGCCGATGGGCGCATGCTGCAGGATTACGAGGCGGCGGACGATCATGGCGTGGTCTCGGCCAAGGCGGTGATCGCGCTGGATCTGCCTGCGCTGGACCGTCGCTTTGGTCTGGCCACCGCGCCCGAGCCAAGGGCTGCGCTGGAGCTGGATCTGACCCTGCCGCGCGGCGACCGGCGCGAGATCCGGGGCCAGCTGGCCGAGGATCTGTCGCGCCACCCCTGGGCCAACCTGCCGGTCACGGTGACCCTGCGCGCGGTGGACGGGATCGAACAGGTCGGTCAGTCCGACCCGCTGGCCGTCGCCTTGCCGGGGCGGCGGTTCTTCAACCCCTTTGCCTCGGCCCTGATCGAGATGCGCCGCGATTTGTTGTGGTCGCGCGACAATGCCGGACGCAGCGCCGAGATCCTGCGCGCCGTGACCTGGCAGCCCGAGGGCTTTGTGCCCGACGATCTGTATGCCGAATTGCGCGGCGCGGTGCGGCTGCTGGAAGGTGACGGATTTACGCCGGAGGCCCGCGACAGGCTGGCCGAGGCGCTGTGGGCGGCGGCGGTGCAGCTGGAGGATGGCGGGCTGGCCGATGCGCTGGAGGCCATGCGCGAGGCGCAACAGAAGCTGTCGGAGGCGATCCGCAACGGCGCCAGCCCCGACGAGGTGCAGCGCCTGATGGACGAGCTGCGCGCGGCGACCGACGCTTATACCGACATGCTGGCTCAGCAGAGCCAGCCGGAGGATCGCACCGACAGCCCCGACCGGGGCGAGGAGCCCGGCCAGCAGATCACCGGCGACCAGATTCAGGAGATGATGGACGAGATCCAGCGCCTGATGAACGAGGGCCGCATGGCCGAGGCCGAAGCCCTGCTGGAGCAGTTCAACCGGATGATGGAGAATTTGCAGGTCCGGCAGGGACAGCAGGGCGAGGGTCAGGAGGGCGGGCAGGGCAGCCGGCCGATGAACCGTCTGGCCGACACCCTGCGCGACCAGCAGCGCCTGTCCGACGAGGCCTTTCGCGACATGCAGCGGCAGTTCGGGCAGGGGCAGGATCAGGGCCAGGGTCAGGGCGAACCCGGCGCGGATGGCGAGGGCGGCGAAAGCCTTGCCGACCGCCAGCGTGCGCTGCGCGAGGATCTGGGGCAGCAGCAGGGGCTGATGCCGGGTCAGGGCTCGCCCGAGGGGGATGCCGCGCGGCGCCAGCTGGACGAGGCGGGCCGCGCGATGGACGAGGCCGAACAGGCCCTTCGCGACGGCGATCCCGGTCAGGCCCTGCAGCGGCAGGCCGATGCGATCCAGTCCATGCGCGAAGGCATGCGGGCGCTTGGCGACATGCTTGCGCAACAGGGCCAGCAGGGTCAGGACGGCGAGCAGGGTCAAGAAGGTCAGCAGCCCGGCAATCAGCCGGGGCAGACGGCGCAAGGCGGTCCGGGGCAGATGCCGCAGGACGGTCCCCCGGCGCTGGACCCCCTGGGTCGCGAAAGCGGGGGCGGCGGCAATGTCGTCGCGAATGGCGATCCTCTGGCCGAGGGGATGGACCCGGCGCGGCGGGCCCGCGATCTGCTGGACGAGATTCGCCGCCGCAGCGGCCAGCCCGACCGGCCTCAGGACGAACGGGATTATCTGGGCCGCTTGCTGGACCGGTTCTAGACCCTAGCGGAACAGCCCCTGCAGCCAGAGGCGCGTCTGATCCAGATCGGCGCGCCAGCCGCCCGCCGGGCTGGCCTCATCCATCGGCGCCAGCAGGGAAAGGCCCGCCAGCACCAGCACCGTCACCAGCGCCAGAAGAAACCCTGCGCGATAGCCGCCGCGCGGTTGCGGGGCGGCTTCGGGGATCACCGCAGGCAGATCCGCCCGTTGCGGCGCAGGCTGCACGGGTCGCAGAACCGGGGCAGGGGTCAGCATCGCCGCATGGGGCTGGCCCTGGCGATGCGGGGCGGGCGTATCCTGTGGGTCATCGTCGGGATAGACGAGGCGATCGGCGATGGGATCATTCGCGCGATCAGCTGCGGGCTGCGGATGTGTCGGGCCGGGCTGAGACGGGACCACAGGCGGCGCCGGGGGAATGACCGGCGGTTGCGCCATCGGCGTCATCGACCGGGTGCTGCCCGCGGGCAGGGTCACGGTGGTGGCGGGCCAGTCGATATCGTCGCCCGCAATGGGGCCACGAGAGATGTCGCCGTCTTCCGTCGCCGGGTAGGGGGGCGACTGGACCGGATCGGCCTCGATGGACATCGGGGCCGGGGTCACGGGCGGACGCGGCGGCTGATAGGGTGGCCGATGTCCGGCCTGCTTCTCCGGTGGGATCGGCTGGTGGGGCGCCCTGTCGGCTGTCTGACCGGCTTCGGTCGGCGCAGGCGCGGCTGTCTCGGACTGGCGCAATTGCTGTTCGCGCCGGGCCTCGTCGCGCAGCAGATCGAGGATCTCGGGCGACAGGCGCTTGCGG
>NZ_RQRT01000153.1 GCF_004335005.1 Paracoccus nototheniae
GCGTCAAAGCGGTGCATTTCGGCGTCATGGGGGGTCAAAAACACCGTGTCGCCGTGATGCAGGTCGATATTGCCGCCCGCGCGCACGGTGATGGTGTCGGCCAGACCGGTATCCTCGACGTAAAAGAACGTGTCCGACCCCAGATGCTCGCTGACGCCAACGCGGCCTTTCCAAGTGCCCGACGTCGCCGAGACGGCGATATGTTCGGGGCGGATGCCGATGGTGGTGGCGTCGTGGCGTGCTGCCTCGGGGCCGGCGATCAGGTTCATCTTGGGGCTGCCGATAAAGCCTGCGACGAACAGGTTTTTCGGCGCGCGATACAGATCCATCGGGCTGCCGACCTGTTCGATCCGGCCCGCATGCAGCACGACGATCTTGTCGGCCATGGTCATCGCCTCGACCTGATCATGGGTCACATAGACCATCGTGGTTTTCAGCCGGTTGTGAAGCTCGCTGATTTCCAGCCGCATGCCGACGCGCAGCGCGGCGTCGAGGTTCGACAGAGGTTCGTCGAACAGAAAGGCTGCCGGTTCGCGCACGATGGCCCGCCCGATGGCGACGCGCTGGCGCTGGCCGCCCGACAGCTGGCCGGGTTTGCGGTCCAGATAGTCGGTCAGGTTCAGCGCCTTGGCGGCAGCCGCGATGCGGCGGTCCTGTTCGTCCTGCGGCACCGAGGCCATGCGCATCGGAAAGGCGATGTTCTTGCGTACCGACATATGCGGATAAAGCGCATAGCTTTGGAAAACCATCGCCAGCCCGCGCTTGGCGGGGGGCGTGTCGGTGGCGTCGCGGCCGTCGATCAGAATCTTGCCGCCCGAGGTATCCTCCAGCCCCGCGATCAGGCGCAGCAGGGTCGATTTCCCGCAACCCGAGGGGCCGACGAAAACGACGAATTCGCCGTCATTGATGTCGAGGTTCAGGGGCGGGATGACCTCGACGTCTCCGAACCGCTTGGTCACGTCCTGCAGGGTGATGCGTCCCATCAGCGTTCTCCTTATTTCACCGCGCCGAAGGTCAGGCCGCGGACAAGTTGTTTCTGGCTGAACCAGCCCATGATCAGGATCGGCGCGATGGCCATGACGGATGCCGCCGAGAGTTTCGCCCAGAACAGCCCCTGCGGGCTGGAAAAGCTGGCGATGAAGGCCGACAGCGGGGCGGCGTTGGTGGTGGTCAGCTGGATCGTCCAGAAGGCCTCGTTCCAGGCCAGGATGATGTTCAGAAGCATGGTCGAGGCGATGCCGGGGATCGCCATGGGCGTCAGGACATACAGGATTTCATCGCGCAGACCGGCGCCGTCCATCCGCGCAGCCTCCAGGATCTCGCCCGGGATCTCGCGGAAATAGGTATACAGCATCCAGACCACGATCGGCAGGTTGATCAGCATCAGCATGACCGTCAGGCCGATCCGCGTGTCCATCAGCCCGGTGCGCAGAAAGATCAGATAGATCGGCACTAGCACCGCGACGGCGGGCATCATCTTGGTCGACAGCATCCACATCAGGATGTTTTTCGTGTGCTTGGTGGGCGAAAAGGCCATCGCCCAGGCCGCCGGGATCGCCACGATCAGCGCCAGAATGGTCGAGCCGACCGCCAGGATCACCGAATTGGTGAAGGGCTTCCAGTAGTTGAACTGGGTCTGCACCGCCTCGAAGCTGCTGAGGGTGAATGACGGGATCATGTTGAACCCCGAGATCGCCTCTTGTTCCGTCTTGAGGCTGGTGATGATCGTGTAGAGGATCGGAAAGAACAGCGTCAGGGCCACGGCCCATGCGGCGATGGTATAGCCGATCTTGCTGCGGGTGCTGCTTGCGCGTGCCATGTGATGTCCCCTTCAGTCCAGGTTCTTGCCGACGGCGCGCATCAGGAAGACGGCGACCAGATTGGCCAGAATGACCGCGATGATGCCACCTGCGGCGGCGCCGCCGATGTCGAAGTTCAGCCGTGCCGCGCGATAGATCAGATAGGTCAGGTTGGTCGAGGCATTGCCCGGCCCGCCATTGGTGGTCACCAGAATCTCGGCATAGATGCCCAGCAGGAAAATGGTCTGGATCAGGATCACCACGGTGATGGCGCGGGCCATATGCGGCAGGGTCAGGTGGATAAAGCGGCTGATGGCGCCTGCGCCGTCCATTTCCGCCGCCTCCATCTGTTCGCCGTCCAGCGATTGCAGGGCGGTCAGCAGGATCAGGGTGGCAAAGGGCAGCCATTGCCAGGCGACGATGATGACGATCGAGGTCAGCGGATATTGCGCGAACCAGTCCACCGGCTGCAGCCCCAGAGCGCGCGCGATATCGGCGAAGACGCCATAGGACGGGTGCATGATCATGTTTTTCCAGATCAGCGCAGCCACCGGCGGCATCACGAAAAACGGCGAGATGATCAGGATGCGCACCACGCCCTGTCCCCAGATCGGCTTGTCGATCAGCAGCGCGATGGCGATGCCCATCACGACGGTGATCGCCAGCACGCCCAGCACAAGGACCAGCGTGTTCCAGATCGCGGCCATGAAGGCGGGATCGGTGACGAAATACTGATAGTTGAACCAACCGGCCCAGCTGATCGATGCCGGGTTCAGCAGATTATAGTTCATGAACGAATAATACAGCGTCATCCCCAACGGGACGATCATCCAGATCAGCAGCAGGATGATGGCAGGTGCGCGCATCAGGCGCGCAAGACTTGCGGTCTGGCGGGTGGCCATGGCTTGCGTCCTTTGGGG
>NZ_RQRT01000154.1 GCF_004335005.1 Paracoccus nototheniae
CCGGGGCGCCGGTTTCCGGCGCTCCGATGGCGGGGGTCAGGCGAAAGCTGCGCTCGGGTGTCAGGCTGGGGGCGGGATGCAGGCGCTGCACGCTATCGAACCCGATGCGGTTCCCAAGGCGAGAGATCAGGTCTGCCATCCCGTCCCGCAGATCGCTGCCACCATGAGAGGTGATCTGTTCGGGCGCCAGCGGCTCGGTCACCGGGGCCTGCAGGCGCATCGTCTCGATCCCGAAGCCCGCGTCCAGATCGGCCAGTTTGGGCGTGAACAGCGGTGCGATGCGGGCGGGGTCGCGCAGGGGGCGGGCCAGGCCGATCTCGACCACCAGCGTCTCTCGGTCGACGCGGCCCAGTTCCAGCCGCAGGCGGCGGGCGCCCATCGCATGGGTGGCCAACTGCGCGCATAACCGGTCCAGCAGGCGCAGCAGTCCCGCCATCACGTCCTGTTGCAGCCCGATGGGATCGGGCAAGACCAGCCTGACGCCGAAATGCGGCGCGTCAGGGACGGCGCCCACGGGTTCGGGACGCAGGCCCAGCATCTGATCCAGCCGCAGCGCCAGCTCCGGTCCAAAGCGCCGGGCCAGAGGCGCGCGGGGCAGGGCGATCAGATCGCCGATCCGGCCCAGCCCTGTGCGGGCCAGCGCCTGCGCGGTTTCTGCATCGATGCGCAGGGCCGCGACGGGCAGCGCCGCCATCCGCCCTGACAGGTCGTCTGGGGTGACGATCCCGCCGCCATGTCGCGCCAGCGCATGCGCCGCCCCGCGCGTCCCGGCGATAGCGCTGATTGCGGTGATGCCGCCCCGGTCCAGCCGCGCCTGCAGATCGGCCTGCAGATCGCCCTCGTTCCCGAACAGATGTGCGACGCCGGTGATGTCGGCGATCAGCCCGTTCGGCCCGTCGGGCGCCACCAGCGGCGCATAGCGCCCGGCCCATCGCCGCAGCACGGACAGGGCCGCAGCCTCGGCCACCGGGCAGGCAGGGCGGGTGACAAGGCCCGGACAGATCGCCCGCGCATCGTTCAGCCCCATGCCAGGGTGCAGGCCCCGCGCCCCGGCCTCTGCGTTCACGCAATGCAGACGGTCGTTCTGGCCCGACCGCAGGGTCAGGGCAAAGGGCCCCGGCACGGGGCGGTTTCGCAGGGCATGGTCACTGGCCAGCCGTGGAAACCAGATCGACAGCAGCCGACGAGCCATTCCGGTCGCGCCTCCGGGATTCGGGGTTGTTCCTTATTTGTTCTTATCGCACGGCGCGCGCGGACATGTCGAGTCCCGCCCCCCGGTCAGGGGGCGGGACGGGTTCAGAATTCGTGATTCTGGGACGGGCAGCGGCGCCTTGGCACCCCGTTGTCAGCGCCCCGTCATCAGCGCCCGGTCATCCGCGCCCCGTCATCCGCGACAGGATGCTGGCCACGATCGCGCCCGAGATATTGTGCCAGACGCTGAAGATCGCCGCCGGAACCGCCGCGAGGGGCGAGAAATAGGTCGTGGCCAGCGCGGCGGCCAGACCGGAATTCTGCATGCCGACCTCGATCGCAATGGCCTTGCGCCCGGCCAGTTCAAGCCCCGCCGCCCGCGCGGCGAGATAGCCGATCAGATAGCCCAGCATGTTGTGCAGCACGACGACCGCAAAGATCATCAGCCCCGATTGGGCGATGGCCCCCTTGGACGCGCCGACCACGGCCGCCACGATCAGCACGATCCCGGTCACGCTGACCAAAGGCAGCGCCGGAATGGCGGCCCGCACGATCCCCGGCACCAGCCGTTGCGCGGCCAGACCCAAGGCCAGCGGCACCAGCACGACCTTGACGATCGACTGGAACATCGCCCAGGCATCGACGGGCAGGTATTCGCGCGCCAACATCAGGACCAGAAACGGCGTCACCACCGGCGCCAGCAGGGTGGTGACGCTGGTGCAGGCCACCGACAGCGCCGTGTCGCCCTTGGCCAGATAGGTCATGACGTTGGACGAGGTGCCGCCCGGACAGCAGCCGACCAGGATGACGCCCGCCGCGACTTCGGGCGACATCGGGATGATCCGGGTCAGCGCCACGGCCAGCAGCGGCATGATGATGAACTGGGACGCGACGCCCACGCCCACATCCAGCGGACGGCGCAGCACCTCGCCGAAATCGCGGGCCGAGATGGTCAGGCCCATTCCGAACATGATGATGCCCAGCAGCGTGACGATCCACGGGGTCAGCTGGCGGAAGGTCTCGGGCAGCATGAACCCCAGCACCGCGAACAGCAGAACCCACAGGGCAAATGTATTGCCCACAAAGCGCGATAATGTTGCCAGAGCTTTCACGACAGCCTCCCTCTTGCGCAGCAATCCTGCGCGGCCTGATCCGCGGCAGGCTGTAAGGCGGGGTCACGCAAAGTTCAACCCGCAGCCTGTCCGGGCTGGCCCGGTCCCTGAGGCGCAAAGAAGAACGCGCGCCGCACCATGGCCGGGTTTGGCGGAACGTCCTTGTCCGAGGGCTGCGTCATCGGTGCGGCCTGTTTCGTGTGGCCCCTGCGCCGCGAAACAACGGCCCCGATGGCGGTGCGGGGCGCGGGGGGGCGGCCCCTTGTCCGGGGCGCGGGACCGTCCTAGGGTCAGGATGCATTGATTTCCGTTTCGCGGCGTGATTCACGGCCCAGAAACGGAGCGGTGACATGAGCGACCTTTTCTGGCTGACTGCCGCGCAGATGGCACGCATGGCCCCCTTTTTTC
>NZ_RQRT01000155.1 GCF_004335005.1 Paracoccus nototheniae
CATGTTCGGCAGGCTCAAGGATTGGAGGCGCGTGGCAACGCGATATGACAGATGTCCGAAGATCTTCCTCTCGGCCATCGCCCTCGCAGCAACCGTCATCTATTGGTTATGAATCCTGACCCTAGCAGCATAAATTGCGTCAGCATGCCGAGTGGCCACCCACTGATCGCTGGTTTCCGCAGCGACGACGAATGTCCGGTCAGAAGAGGCTGCCCGGTGACGCCGATGCTCGCTTGACCGGCTGGAATGGGCAGACCCCACCTCGACACCTTCCGGACGGCTGCGGCACGCTGATGCGGCCATGCAGTTCGACGGGAAAACTCTGATCGCCTGATGTGCCAAGCCTTCCGGTTTGCCCATGGCGACCGGCTGGCGCGATTCCGGGTCAGTCACCGTTCTGTCAGCAGTCCCTCTGCCAGCAGGCGAAAGGCCTCCTGCGCTTTCGGCAGGGTCTGGGCCGGTTTCTCGCAGGCCGCGACCCACAGCGCCGCGTTCAGCGCCGCGCCGTTCAGCAGGCGGGACGCCGCCTCGACATCGACCGGGCGCAGCAAGTCCGCGTCCAGCAGCTGCCGCACCGCATCCCGGGTGGCATCCAGACAGCGGTTCTGGCTGGGCCATTGCGACGGATCGCCCAGAACCGCAGGCCCGTCCAAAAGGACGATGCGCTGCACCTCGGGGTCCAGCGCCATCTCGATATAGGCGCAGCCCTCGGCCAGCAAACGGTCCCACAGCGTTCCGGCCAAGGCGCCCAGGTTGCGGGCCCGTGCGGCCATCTCGGCATCGATCTGATCGACGACGGCGGCCAGAAGCCCCTTCTTGTCGCCAAAATTGTGATAGAGCGCCCCGCGCGTCAGGCCCGCTGCGGCCGTCAGATCATCCATCGAGGTTGCGGCAAATCCGTGTTCCGCAAAGGATTTGCGCGCCGAGGCCAGCAGCTTGCCGCGCGTTTCCTCCATCATCGCCGTCCGCGTTTTGCCCGCCATCGTGCTTCTCCCGACGCAAATACCTGACAACGCAATTGACATACGCTTCGTATGTAAATATCAGCCAGATACGCGGTGTATATCAGTTGCCGCCCGACAGCGAAAGCCGTCACGTCCCTTCCGCCTGCATCAGGCACCCCACTCCATGCCGCCCGATCTTGTCGGGCAGAAAGACAAAACCATGACCCAACGCCACGCGATCTTTCCCGAAGGTTCGACACGCCACGCCCTTTATGATGCCCATGGCTATTCCCCGGCTGTCCGCGCAGGCGATCTGCTGTTCGTGTCTGGGCAGGTCGGCAGCCGCGAGGATGGCTCGCCCGAGGGGACCTATCTTGCCCAGGTCGAGCGCGCCTTTGCCAATCTGCAGGCCGTGCTGGTGGCCGCTGGCTGCACCTTTGACGACATCATCGATGTTTCGACCTTTCATACAGATCCGGAAGCCCAGTTCGACGACCTCATGTCGGTGAAGCAGCGCTATTTTCCCAAGGCACCCTTCCCGACCTGGACGGCTGTCGGCGTGACCTGGCTGGCAGGGTTCGATTTCGAGATCAAGGTCGTCGCGCGCATTCCCGATGCGTAAGCCCTGAACTGGCACAACGGGTCGGTCGCTCAGCCGGGTTCACATGAAAAAATGAGCCCCAGCTGAGGTGAAGCATGGCATGCGCGCGGGCTCGTTCAGGTTCTGACCCCCGGAACAGTCGCTACCGTCCGGACCCGTTGCGATGGGCCCGGACGACCTCTATGGGGGATGCCGCTGCATGGCACTGCCATGCCGGAAGCCGCACCATGCCGCTCTACGTCAATGCACTTGCACCGTGGCGGGCTGCCGCGAGATGATCAAGGACGAGCGCGGTGATTTTCTCGGGCTGGTCTTCCGGCGCGAAATGTCCGCATTCGTCAAGGACGGTCAGCCGCGATCCGGGGATGGCGCGATGCAGCTTGTGCGCCCAATCGACCACCTGCCAGCGGTCGTCCGCGCCCCAGATCAGCTGAACCGGCACCTGTCCCAGCTCGGACAGCCGGTCCGCGACCTCCATGGTGTGAATGGGATCGTAATGCCGAACCTGATGCTGGAACAGGCTCGGCTGTCCGATCCACCCCGAGATATCATCAAGATAGGCCTCCAGCGGGCCATCGGCGAAGCGCGCCTTGTCATGGACGGCGCCTAGCTGTTCCATCCCGGATGATCACATAGACCCTCGCCGGACCGCGTTCTTCGTGGCAAGATCGATCCTGGCCGAGTTTCGGGACGGGAGGCGAGGATGCTGATCTCTCTTCACAAGCAGGCATCGA
>NZ_RQRT01000156.1 GCF_004335005.1 Paracoccus nototheniae
GTGTTCGGAGCAGGGGCCCCCGGCGCGTGACGCACGCACCCCGCACCCTCCGTGCGAACCAACGGTCTTCCGCTTGCGGATGCTGCTGAGAAGAAAAAGACGGCGCCACCCCCGCGATCAACTGTCAGACCCGTGATGTCGAAAAATCAGTCCGTGTGGATCTAGCCGGTGCGGGCTCCATATCGGTTGCCCGTGTTTCGCCATGATCCAACAAATGTTTCGATCGAGACCGTCATGCAATCGCCCCAAGGTTCGCGCCGGCTCGGCCACCGCACCATGTCGGACCGAAGGATGCCGCTCTATGCGAAGTGGGCATCTTTTACGGTCATATGACGGTCGTGCTGGGGTGTCAGCACCGCCGATGCCCTCCGTACCGGCAGGCCGCTTGAAATCATGGGCAATGCGGCGCGCTTGGCCCATGTGTCGGATTGGCTGTGGAGCGCCCCGCTCCGTCTCGCAGTCTTTGGCCGAAGCAGACATATTTAGCGTCATCCACGGACCTCGTCCGGTGAGGACCATCCCCTCGTGCCTTGGAAGCATTGAGGCGACAACGGGGTTTTTGGCCGGATCATGGGGGGCCTGGCTGCCGGGGGTGCCGATCCGAAGACGATCATGATCGATGGCATGTATCTGAGCGCGCATCGCACGGCTTGCAGCCTGTGCGCGAAAAAGGGGGGCGTGGTCGCCAGATCGGCCAAACAAAAGGGTTCGAGGGAAAAAGGAGCTGTCCGGCGGACAGTTTCGCCCGAGAATGGAACACGAAGCTGCATGCCGTCGCCGATTGGCCGATCCGGTTCTCGGGGGATTGGTCCACCGGACCAATCCCTGATCGTCGAACCCATGCCGGCAGGACAGGTCAGCGATGATACCGGCGCGGCGGCACTTCTGGACAGCCTCCCGCAGGTCGAATGGCGCCTGACAGACCGGGGATGTGACGCTGACTGGCTGCGAAAATCTTCGCAAAACAAAGGAATAAGAGTAGGTATTCCCGAGCGGAAATCCCGCAAGAGGACCGTGGAATACGGCACGCGGCGCTACAGGCGGCGCAATCGCATCGAGATCATGCTCGGTCGCCTGAAGGGCTGGAGACGGGTCGCCATGCGTTATGACAGGTGCCCGGAGACATACCTTTCGGCTATCGCTTTGGCCGCAACCGTCATGTTCTGGCTGTGATCGAGACGGATTCCTGACCCAAAGAGGCTGACCGGCCGAAAAGGGCCGTTCACCGGCTCATCTCTTGATCGTCGCATCTCGGGCAGCCGATTCTCTTACAATGGCTAGGAATGCCGCAAATCCTGCCGAAGGGTTGCGCCTTCCGGGATAATACAGGCTGAAGCCCGGGCGGGGCGGCGTCCAGTCGTCCAGCAGGCGGATCAGCCGCCCGGCGGCGATGTCATCGGCCACGTCCTGCTCGATGAAGAACCCGATGCCGGCGCCTTCCAGGACGGCCATGCGGGCGATGGCGGCCTCATCCAGGGTCAAGCGGCCCTCCGCCTCGATCTGAACCGCCTCTCCGGCCCGCTCGAAGGTCCAGCGGAACAACGCGCCGTTCGGCAGGCGCACGTGGAGGCAATCCCTAAGCGGCAGGTTCGCAGGGGTCTGGGGCGCGCCGTGCGCCGCGACCCAGTCCGGCGAGGCGACAACCGCATAGCGCTGCGGTTTTCCCAAGGGCAGCGCGATCATGTCGCGGGGCACGAGATCGGCGGGGCGGAGGCCCAGATCGAACCCCTCGGCCACGATGTCGACCAGACGCCCCTCGGTGACCAGATCGACAGCCATGTCGGGGTATCGGCGCAGGAAGGACAGGACCAGCGGCGTGATCGCGCGTCCCGCCTGGACCGAGGCGTTGATGCGCAGCAGACCCGACGGCGTCTGGCGCCGCGACTGCACCACCTCCATCGCCCCTCGGATCTCGGCCACGGCAGGGGCGATACGATCGACGAAGGCGCGCCCGGCATCGCTCAGCGACACGCTGCGCGTGGTGCGGTTGAAGAGGCGCACGCCAAGGGTGGCCTCCAGCCGCGCGATGCTGTGTGACAGGGCGGTGGTGGACATGCCCAGATCCAGCGCCGCCGCCCGGAACGATCCGCGCCGCGCGATGGCCAGCACCGCCTCCAGCCCCTTCAGACCGCTATCCATTGTCCCGATCCTGTCATCACCTGATGCCGGTTTATCCTGATTATCCGCATGGCGGTCCAGCGCTATGGTGATGCCATCAGACGCGAAAGGACCGATCCCATGCAATTGCCCCATCCCATCCA
>NZ_RQRT01000157.1 GCF_004335005.1 Paracoccus nototheniae
AGGGGGCGCCCCGCTGCGGATGCTGGGCGCGGTGGTGGCGCTTGGCGGGGCGGGGGCTGCGGCGCTGGCGCAGATCTTTGTGCGCCAGCTGGTCCAGATCGAGCGGACCTCGGCCATCGTGTTCTGGTTCTCGGTCACCTCGACGGGGTTGTCGCTGGTGACGCTGCCCTTTGGCTGGATGCTGCCGCAGCCCTATGTGCTCGCGCAGCTGGTGCTGACGGGGCTGCTGGGGGGGCTGGGGCAGATCCTGCTGACCTCGGCCTATCGCCATGCGGATGCGTCGGTTGTGGCGCCGTTCGACTATGTCGCGATGATTTTGGCGGTGGCGATCGGCTGGTGGGTCTTTGCCGAAGTGCCGGGGCGCGAGGTGCTGATCGGCTCGGCCCTGGTCATTTTGGCGGGCATGCTGATCATCTGGCGCGAACACAAGCTGGGGCTGGAACGCCGCCGTCAACGCAAGGCCACCCCGCCCGCCTGAGGCGGTTGCGGGGGTGGTCATCAGTAACGCCGTTTGGTGATGGTATGAGCGGCGGGGTCACAGGCCCCGCCGCTGTTTCATGCGGGCACGCCTAGCCCTGCGAAGCCGCCGCATAGGCTGCCAACACGGCGCGCACCCCATCGCGGCGGATCGCCGTCAGGGCATCGGCAAAGGCCGTCAGCAGCGCCGGATCGGCCCCCAGATCGCCGAAGATCGCGTCCTGTTGCAGGAAGGCCGCCGGATCGGTCCGGGCCGCCAGCGCGTGGCGGTGCAGGCTGTCGCGGTTGTCGTCATTGGGGGGGATGGGGGTGCCGTCCTCGGCCGTGCCCTCGCAATAGCGGCACCACAGCGCCAGTTCCTGCGCCAGACCGGCGATCGGGGCGCCCGCGGCGAGGCGGTCGCGCAGGGTCGGCAGGATGAATTTCGGCTGCCGGTTCGAGCCGTCCAGACACAGGCGCGGGATCGTGTCGCCGATGCGGGGGTTCGAAAAGCGATTGACGATCAGAGTGAGGTAGTCGTCATAGCTGACGCCCTCGATCGGCTGCAGGGTCGGGATGATCTCGCGCGTTTCCAGTGCGGTCAGCCAGTCGCGGATCTGCGGATCGGCCATGGCGTCATGGACGAAGTGATGGCCCAGAAGCGCCCCGGCATAGGCGATGGCGGCGTGACCGCCGTTCAGGATGCGCAGCTTCATCAGCTCGTGCCGGCTGACATCGGCGACAAACTGCGCGCCGACGGTTTCCAGCGCGGGGCGGCCCTGGGGAAAATTGTCTTCCAGCACCCATTGGCGGAAGGGTTCGCAGACGACCGGGGCGGCGTCGATGATGCCGAAATGATCGCGGACCAGCGCGCGTTCGCGATCCGAGGTCGCCGGGGTGATGCAATCGACCATCGAGTTCGGAAAGGCGATGGTGGCGGCGATCCAATCGGCCAGCGCCGGGTCGGACAGGCGGGCAAGGCCGGTCACCGTGCGGGCGCAGACATGGCCGTTTTCCGGCAGGTTGTCACAGGACAGGATGGTAAAGGGCGCATGGTCTGCCGCGCGCCGCATCCGCAGCGCCGCCAGCAGCATCCCGAAGACGCTGCGCGGCGCATCGGGGTTGGCGGCGTCATGGGCCATGTCGGGATGGGCGGCATCGAAGCCGTCGGTCTTGGCATCGACGTAATAGCCGCCCTCGGTGATCGTCAGCGAGACGATGCGGATCGCGGGATCGGCCATGGCGGCGATGGTGGCGGCGGGATCGACGGGGGCGAAATCGACCATCGACCCCAGCACCCGCGCCGACAGGCCCGCCGGGTCCAGTTCGACCAGCGTGGTCAGCCAGTCCTGTGCCGCCAGGCGGTCGCGCATGGCGGCGTCGCCGGGGCGCACGCCCGCGCCCTTCAGCGCCCAGGTCTGGTCGCGACCGGTGGCGAACAGGCGGTCCAGATACCACGCCATATGCGCGCGGTGAAAATTGCCGACCCCCACATGCAGGATGCCGGGGGTCAGGGCGGCGCGGTCATAGCCGGGACGGGCGATGCCCGGCGCCAGATCGGGCAGGGTGATGTCGGACAGAGCGAGATGGCTGGCCATGGTCGGACCTTTCGGCAAAGCGTCCCCGGCTGCGCCGCAGGATGCGCGCAGAGGACAGGGGGATGG
>NZ_RQRT01000158.1 GCF_004335005.1 Paracoccus nototheniae
GGAAAAAAGGGGGCCATGCGTGCCATCTGCGCGGCAGTCAGCCAGAAAAGGTCGCTCATGTCACCGCTCCGTTTCTGGGCCGTGAATCACGCCGCGAAACGGAAATCAATGCATCCTGACCCTAGGCGGCCCCCGCCCGCGTCAGGCCACCAGACCCACCCGGCGGCGGATATCCTCGTCGCGGAGCGACACTTCTGAGCCCAGAAAGCCGTCGGCATCCGGACTGCACATCCAGACCAGCGTGCGGGCGGGCCATTCGGGGGGAATATGCACCGACCAGTCCAGCTGGCTGACCGGGTTGATGCCACTGTCGCGGATCGCCGCCTGCATGTCGGTGGCGACCGTGCCGGGCGACAGGCTGATCGCGCGGATGCCGTCGCTGCGGGCCTCGTGATCCAGCGCGCGGGTCAGCATCAGCGCGCCGGCCTTGCTGGCGCAATAGGCGCTCCACCCCGTTTGGGGCGAATGGGCCGCGCCCGACCCGACGGTCAGCACCGTGCCGCCCCCCTGCGCCCGCATCACCGGCAGCGCGGCGCGCATGCCGTGAAAGACGCCCTTGAGGTTCACGTCGATGGCCTGCCCCCATTCGCCGGGATCGGTCTCGGCCAGATCGCCGATGGGACCGATCAGCCCGGCATTGTTGACCAGCACATCCAGCCGCCCGGCGCGATCGACCAGGGCGGCCACCGCCCGCTGCATATCCGCAGGCACCGCCACATCGCCCGACAGGGCTACGCCGCCGATCCCGTCCGCCAGATCGCGGATCGCATCGGTGCTGCGCGCCATGACACCGACCAGCGCGCCCTGGGCCGCAAAGGCCCGCGCGGTGGCGGCGCCGATGCCACGGCTTGCCCCGGTGACCAGCACCACCTTGCCCGTCATATCCGCCATCAGATCGCTCCTTCGTTGATCCCTTGGATGCAGCCTAGACGACGGGCCACCCGGATGAACAGGGGGCGCACCGCCTCAAATATCCGCAGATGGCCCGCACCGGGGCGGTGGCGCTTGACAGGGCGGCGCGGCGGGCGGTTCCATCGGCCATCATCCGCCAGCAAAGGAACCGCCCATGTGCACGGCCTGCCTGATCCAGAATGTGAAATCCCACATGATGTCGCGCCGCCACCTGTTCACCGGGGCCGCCGCCACCGCCGCGATGGGGGTGGCGGCGGGCGCGATGTCGGCGCGACCGGCGCTGGCGCAGGCCACGGGGCGGGTGGTCGATCTGACCCAGACCTATGACAGCGATTTTCCGACCTTCGACGGCAAGCCGGGCATCCTGTTCGAGGCGGACAAGAATTTCGACCCCGACGGCTATCACCTGTTCAAGCTGACGATCTTTGAACATACCGGCACGCATATCGATGCGCCGCTGCATTTTGCCGAAGGCGGCGCCTCGGTCGATGCGCTGCCGGTGGACAATCTGATCGCGCCCCTGTGCGTCATCGACATCTCGGCCAAGGCGACCGAGGATGCCAATGCAATGGTCGAGCCTGCGGATATCGAGGCGTGGGTATCCACCCATGGCGCGATCCCGGCAGGCGCCTGCGTGGCGATGAATTCCGGCTGGACGGCCAGGATCGGCGATCCCTCGTGGCGCAACCTGCCCGATGGCACGCTGGCCTTTCCGGGCTTTTCCAAGGCCGCGACCGATCTGCTGATGGACACCGGCGCAGCCTCGATCGGGGTGGACACGCTGTCGCTGGACCCCGGCAATTCGCCCGATTTCGCGGTGCATTATTCCTGGCTGCCCTCGGGGCGGTTCGGGATCGAGGGGCTGGCCCATCTGGATCAGCTGCCCCCGGCAGGCGCCACGGTCTTTATCGGCGCGCCCAAGCATCGCGGCGGCACGGGTGGCCCGGCGCGGGTCATGGCGATGGTCTGACGCGGGGGGCTTTCGCCGGGCGCCGTGGTGCGCAAGGATGGCGGAACCGCCCTGCCCGAACCGAAGAAGGCCC
>NZ_RQRT01000159.1 GCF_004335005.1 Paracoccus nototheniae
AGGCTCAGCACTTCGCCACCCAGTGGCTCGGGACTTACAACAATGATCGCCCGAACATGGGCATCGGCGGCATCACGCCCGCAATGAAACTGAAAATGGCTGCGTAAGTTCTACGACCAAATCCCGTCAGTTTCGGGGAGGATTACCACACCACATCGGCATCGCGATGCGCTGTGACCCACTTGTTCAACGTCGACATTCCGACACCAAGATCATCAACAATCTGTTTGCGTGAAAGCCCGCTGGTCAGCGCGATCCGCACCGCATCCTTGCGAAATTTATCCGTTCTGACTGGGCCCATAGCTCATCTCCTTTGACCTGCCCCCGGAATATCCCTCGGTTTAATGTAGAGTTTGCTTCATCACGAAGGAGCAGACGACATGAGCAAAAGCCGCTTCACCGAGGCTCAGATCATTGGGATGATCAAGGAGCAGGAAGCCGGAATGGCGACGGCGGAGGTCTGTCGCCGTCACGGTCTCAGCCCGGCCAGGTTCTACAAGCTCAAGGCCAAGTATGGGGGCATGGACGTGTCCGATGCCCAAAGGCTGAGGGCGCTGGTGGACGAGAACGGCAAGCTGAAACGGCTTCTGGCTGAGGCGATGCTCGACAACGTCGTGCTGAAGGATCTCTTGGGAAAGCCCTGACGGCACCGAATGCGCGGCGGGACGCAGTGCTGAGGGCGATGCGTGGTCATGATATCTCGCAACGCCGGGCCTGCGTTCTGGTCGGTGTCGATCCGAAGACGGTGCGGCGGGAGCACGCGCCAGACAACCCGGAGATCCGCAAGGCAATGCAGGAGATCGCAGCAGTGCGTCGCGGGTTTGGCTATCGGCGCATCGGACTGCTGCTGGAGCGCAGGGGCATGCTGATGAACCCGAAGAAGCTGTATCGGCTCTACCGCGAGGAAGGGTTGTCGGTCCGGCGCAGGCGGGGCCGCAAACGGGCCCGTGGCACACGCAGGCCGATGCCCCTAGCCCTGATGCCGAACCAGCGCTGGTCGCTGGACTTCGTGGCGGATACGTTCGGGGCGTCGCGCAGGTTCAGGATCCTGGCGGTGATCGACGATTGCTGCCGCGAGAACCTGTGTCTGGTCCCCGATACCAGGATCTCTGGCGCGAGGGTGGCCCGCGAACTGGATGCACTGGTCAGGATATATGGCAAGCCAGCTTGCATCGTCAGTGACAATGGGACGGAGTTCACCAGCCGGGCCATCCTGAATTGGGCCGATCAGAACGACGTTGCCTGGGCATTACATCGACCCCGGCAGGCCGCAGCAGAACGCCTTCATCGAAAGCTTCAACGGCAGCCTGCGCGACAAGCTGCTGAATGAGGAGATTTTCGACACGCTGGACGATGCCCGCCGAAAGATCGCCATTTGGCGCTACGACTACAACACCTTCAGGCCGCACTCCTCGCTCGGCAACCTGACGCCGTTCGAAGCGTGCCGGACGCTTGCGCTACCCAATAGCTCCGCGCCCGGCACGCTTGCCCTGGAACCATCCGCCGACTACCAATCTCAAACCGGCAGACTCTCGTTATGATCGAGGGAGCCACGGGGGGCAGGTCACCTTTGCTGCACATTACGCTATCAAAGGAGCGGCATTAAACCGCGACAAGACCAGGTGCGCCGTCTTCGGATCGACACCGACCTGATCGCGGCTTACGTCGAGGAATATCGCCGGGCCTTCAATGCGGCGGCCGGTCGGCGCAGCAGCGACCATGACGCAGCGCGGAAGGAGTTGGCGCAGATCGAGCGAAGATCACCAACATGCTCACCGGGATCGAAGACGGAAAGTATCACTCGTCGATGAAGGCGAAGATGGCCATGCTGGAGGCGCGGAAGGCGGAACTGTCCGCACAGCTGGCGGCGACGCCCGAACCCCCTGCCCTGCGCCTGCACCCGTCGCTCTGGGAGCGTTAT
>NZ_RQRT01000015.1 GCF_004335005.1 Paracoccus nototheniae
AGGGGGGGGCGCTGCCCCCGTCCTGCGGACTCCCCCGGGATACTTGGGCCAAGATGAAAGGGTCGGGTCAGAGGCCCATCGGGGTCAGGCGGGCCGGGGTCAGGCGGGCGATGGGCCAGCCGGTCAGCGTGCCGCGCCCGGTCGAGATGGTGACGCGGCCATCGGGATGCTGGGCCAGGCGGGGGCCCTGGGCGCTGGAGCGGGTGCCGGTCTGGATGGTGACGATGGTCATGATGGGGTTTCCTGGCGAATGGATCGGATCGCGGGCGTCAGTGGGCGAAGGTGCCGGGCAGCGGCAGGATGCGGGTATGCCACAGGCTGGGGTCGCGCCCGGTCAGCAGGTCGCGGGCCGCCTGTGCAGGATCGCGGCTGAAGGCGGTCAGGGCGGCGCCATTGACGCGGTGCGGGTAACCCGTACGGCGGTCGATCAGCGTGACCGCGTAAAGCGGCGGGCGGGTCGGGGGCGTCTGGTGCAGGCTCATCGGTCGTCCTTTCCGTTATGCCGCTTGGGGCGTGGCGATGAGTTAATATCGACAGGAAAAGTCGTGTTTAGCAATAGAATAAAAACAGCTGATTTAGTCGTGATTTTAGGATGATCTTCTCTGAAGGGGGGTCGGGGTTCTGTAGGGAATTGTTATCAAATCGTATTAGCAGTCATGAACCGTCCGGCGATCCGGCGGGAAAGCGTTCGGTTGGGGTGCGAACCGGGTGATTTGTTCGGGCCAGAGGCCGGAGTCAGGCCCCGGTGACCTGCGCTGCGACGGTTTCCGAGCCCAGCATATCGGCCAGCGACAGCGATTCGATCAGGATCAGATAGGACCAGAACACCTCCGAGAACACGCGCCGCAACCGGCAGGTGGCCTCGTCGGTGCAATCCTCGCAGCGCTGATAGGCGCGGCGCGACAGGCAGGGCAGCGGCGCGATCGGCCCGTCGATCAGCCGCAGCAGTTCCGAGATCGACACGTCCTCGGGGCGCTTGATCAGGCTATAGCCGCCCGAGCGCCCGCGGATCGAGGCGACGATCCCGGCATTGCGCACCTCGAGCAGGATCTGTTCCAGAAACCGCTTGGGCGTGCCCGAGCGTTTGGCGATCGCCTCGATGGTCAGCGCCTCGGGGCGGTCACGGCGCGCCTCGTCGCCCAGCACCAGCAGGGCCTTCAGCGCGTATTTCATCTTTTGCGTGATCATCGCCCGGCCTCCGCATGCGTTGGTGTCAGACGGCTATAAGGCAGATCGAGGGTACGGGAAAGAAAAGACGACCAGAGGCCGGGGGTTTTGGCAAAGGGCGTGGCAAGGGGGCGACGATCCGTCACTGTCCCGGCGGACCACCCAACGGCCCCGGACGCCGTTCTTCGGACAGCATCACATTCGCCTCGACCTGCCCCACGCCGGGCAGGGTCATGATCCGGCGCCGCAGGATGCGTTCGAAATCGCTGATGTCGCGGGCGGTGATGCGCAGGCGATAGTCGAACTGCCCCAGCACATGCTGAACCAGCTGCACCTCGGGGATGGCGGTGACGGCGCGTTCGAAATCCTCCAGACTGGTCCGGCCCTTGGCGGCCAGCTTGATGCCCAGAAACACCGTCACGCCAAAGCCGAGCGCCGCCTGATCCAGCACCACCCGCCGCCCGGTCACGATCCCCTGATCAGTCAGCCGCCGGATGCGCCGCCATGCGGCAGGCTGGCCGATTCCCAAGGCGCGCCCCATATCGGCGGCGCTGGTCGTGGCATCTGTCGCCAGCACCCGCAGGATCGCCAGATCGAGGGCGTCCAGATCCTTCACAGCGCCAGTTCCTCGCTGTCCTTGATGGTGGCGACCAGCATCAGCGCATCCAGCTCCGAAATATGGGGCAGGGTCAGAATCCGGTCGCGATAGACCTGCTGCCAATGGGCCATATCCCGCGCGATGACCGAGGCGCGCCAGTCGACGCTGCCCAGAAAACTTTGGATTTCCGTGACCTCGGGCACCTGCCGCAGGGCCGCCAGGAATTCGTCGAAGGCGCGAGGGTTCGTCTTGTCCAGCGTGAAGCGCAGCGAGACCTCGACCTCCCACCCCAGGGCGCGCCAGTCGATGCGCGCCTGAATGCCCTTCAGCACCCCGGCCTCGCGCAGGCGTTCCTGCCGCCGCCACAGGCTGGCGGTCGTGACCCCCGCCCGCTCGGCCAGGGTGGCGGCGGGTGCGGCGGGATCAGCCAGAAGATGGCGAAGTATGCGGCGATCGGCGGTATCGGGCATGAATATCATCCTGAAGCTCATATCAGAACATGATTATTTTAAGAAGATGCCATTTTACGGAGCGATTGCGGGAATGCCTTCGCGATGGGCAGTCTAGAAAGACATCATCAGACAAGAAGGACTTCCATCATGCGCGTTTACTATGACCGCGACTGCGACGTGAACCTGATCAAGGACAAGAAAGTCGCCATTCTGGGCTATGGCAGCCAGGGCCATGCCCATGCGCTGAACCTGCGCGACAGCGGCGCCCGCAATCTGGTCGTCGCCCTGCGCGAGGGCAGCCCCTCGGCCAAGAAGGCCGAAGGCGAGGGCCTCACGGTCATGGGCATTGCCGAAGCCGCCGCCTGGTGCGACGTGATCATGTTCACCATGCCCGACGAGTTGCAGGCCGAGACCTATAAGAAATACGTCCATGACAATCTGCGCGATGGTGCCGCGATCGCCTTTGCCCACGGCCTGAACGTGCATTTCGGCCTGATCGAACCCAAGCCCGGCGTCGACGTGATCATGATGGCCCCCAAGGGCCCCGGCCATACCGTGCGCGGCGAATACACCAAGGGCGGCGGCGTGCCCTGCCTCGTGGCCGTCCATCAGGACGCATCCGGCAAGGCGATGGAAATCGGCCTGTCTTATTGCTCGGCCATCGGTGGCGGGCGTTCGGGCATCATCGAGACCAACTTTCGCGAGGAATGCGAGACCGACCTGTTCGGTGAACAGGCGGTTCTGTGCGGCGGTCTGGTCGAACTGATCCGCATGGGCTTCGAAACCTTGGTCGAGGCCGGCTACGAGCCGGAGATGGCCTATTTCGAGTGCCTGCACGAGGTCAAGCTGATCGTCGATCTGATCTATGAAGGCGGCATCGCCAACATGAACTATTCGATCAGCAACACGGCGGAATATGGCGAATATGTCAGCGGCCCCCGCATCCTGCCCTATGACGAGACGAAGGCCCGGATGAAGGCGGTCCTCAAGGACATCCAGTCCGGCAAGTTCGTTCGCGACTTCATGCAGGAAAACGCCGTTGGCCAGCCGTCGTTCAAGGCGACGCGCCGCATCAATGACGAACACCAGATCGAACAGGTGGGCGCCAAGCTGCGCGAGATGATGCCGTGGATCAGCAAGGGCAAGATGGTCGACCGCGCCCGCAACTGATCTGTAGAAAGCCGGGGGTTTCACACCCCCGGACCCCCGTGGGATATTTCTACCAAGATGAAGAGGGCAGCCTTTTCATCTTGGCCTAAATATCCCGGGGGGAGTCCGAAGGACGGGGGGCAGCGCCCCCCTTTCTGTTTCAGCCTTCCAGCTTGTCCTGCGTCCGGGTCTGGAAATCCGCCGCGTCATGGCGTTCATGCAGCTGTTTGGCCGGATCGCCAGAGACATTGTTGACCATGATGCCGCGTTGCACCGCAGGGCGGGCCGCGATCTCGGCCTGCCAGCGGTGCAGGTTGCGATAGCGTTCCGCGTCAAGGAAGGTTGCCGCATCGCCATAGGCGCCGCCGGTGATCAGCCGACCGTACCACGGCCAGATGGCAATGTCGGCGATGGTGTAATCATCGCCCGCGATAAAGCGGGTCTTGGCCAGCCGCTTGTCCAGCAGGTCCAGCTGGCGTTTGACCTCCATGGTGAACCGGTCGATCGCGTATTCGATCTTGACCGGCGCATAGGCATAGAAATGCCCGAAACCGCCGCCCAGATAGGGGCCTGCGCCCATTTGCCAGAAGAGCCAGTTCAGCGCCTCGGTCCGTCCGGCAGGATCCGATGGCAGGAAGGCGCCGTATTTCTCGGCCAGATACAGCAGGATCGATCCCGATTCGAAGACCCGCTGCGGGGGGCTGACCGAATGATCCATCAGCGCGGGGATCTTGGAATTCGGGTTCACGTCGACAAAGCCGCTGCCGAACTGGTCGCCATCGCCGATCTTGATCAGCCAGGCGTCGTATTCGGCGTCATGCCCGGCTTCGAGCAACTCTTCGAGCAGGATGGTGACCTTTTGCCCATTGGGCGTGGCCAGCGAATACAGCTGCAGCGGGTGCTGGCCCACGGGCAGATCGCGGTCGTATTGCGCGCCTGCGGTGGGCTTGTTGATGCTGGCGAACTGGCCGCCATTGGCCGCGCCGGGGGTCCAGACCTTGGGAGGGGTGTAATCGTCGCTCATCATCTGTCCTGTCATTGTGCCTGATCAAGGATGGGGATGGGTGGCGCCAACATCAACGGGCTTTGCATATGTTCCCTTTGTGTTCTATATTGATGTCATGCTGCCACCTCGCAACCCCGACCAACGCCTGAAGGCCCGAGGCTCTGACACCCGACCATCGGGGCGGTTCGAGGCCTTGTCCCATATCCGCTGTTCGGATGGCTGGGACATCCCCGAGGATCAGGCCTTGCTGCGGACCGAGGTCACGACCGAGCAGCCGCGCAGCATCATCACCCGCAACAGCTCGCCCGATATCGGCTTTGATCGGTCGATCAATCCCTATCGCGGCTGCGAGCATGGCTGCATCTATTGCTATGCGCGGCCCAGCCATGCCTGGCTGGGCCTGTCGCCGGGCGCGGATTTCGAAACGAAGATCACCGCCAAGCCGGGCGCCGCCGCCTTGCTGACGCGCGAACTGGGGCGGCGCGGCTATAAGCCCGCGCCCATCGCGCTTGGGACCAATACCGATCCCTATCAGCCGGTCGAGGCGCGGCTGGCGATCATGCCGGGCATCCTGCGGGTGCTGCGCGACTGGAATCACCCGGCGACGCTGGTCACGCGCGGCTCGATCGTGCTGCGCGATCTGGATCTGTGGGCCGAGATGGCGGCCCGCGATCAGGCGATGATCGGCGTCAGCATCACCACGTTGGACGCCGATCTGGCCCGCGCAATGGAGCCGCGCGCGCCCTCTCCCGTCACGCGGCTGCGGATGATCCGCGACCTGGCCCGCGCGGGCATTCCGGTGCGCGTCATGGTCGCCCCGGTCATCCCGGTCCTGACCGAACCCGAGATCGAGCGGATCCTGCAGGCCGCGCATGAGGCCGGGGCCACCACCGCCAGCATGATCCCCCTGCGCCTGCCGCATGAGGTCGCGCCGCTGTTCCGGGACTGGCTGGACAGGCACCGGCCCGGCATGGCCGCGCATGTCATGAACCGCGTTCAGGCCATGCGCGGTGGGCGCGACAATGATCCGCGCTTTGGTCATCGCTTCAAGGGCGAGGGGATCGAGGCGCAGCTGGCGCAGCAGCGATTCCGTCTGGCGCGCAAGCGGCTTGGCTATCGCGAAGGCAGCCCGGCGCTGGATTGCAGCCGCTTCGCCCCGCCGCCCAAGGCAGGGGATCAGTTGTCGCTGTTCTGACCTTTCCGGTCTGGTGCTTTGCGTCCTATGGGATCAGTGCCTGTGCCCGATGGTCAGGCCGTCCTGACCCATGCCGCCGCTAAAGGCGCCAAGGCGGGCGGTGATCTGGTCCAGCGTCGGGCGCGGACCTTTCGGGCGGGTTTCCAGCGCGCTGCGCATGGCCTGCAGATGCTCGGGCATGGTGCCGCAGCATCCGCCGATGATCCGCACGCCCATGTCGCGGGCCAGGCAGGCGTAATCGGCCATCAGGTCGGGCGTGCCGTCGTAATGCAGATGGCCGTCCTGCAGATGCGGGACGCCCGCATTGCCCTTGGCGATGATCGGGCGTTCATTGCCCGAGGCCGCAAGCCCCGCCACCGTTCGCAAGAGATCCGAGGCCCCGACGCCGCAATTCGCGCCATAGGCGACGGGGGGATTGGGCAGCTTTTCCACCGCCGCCGCTAGTTGCATGGGTGTCACGCCCATGATCGTGCGTCCTGCCGTGTCAAAGCTGAGACTGCCGCACCAGGTCATGCCGACGCGGCGCGCCGCCTCGGCCGCGGCGCGCAATTCGTCAAGCGAAGCGAGGGTTTCGATCCACAGGATATCGGCGCCGCCGTCGCGCAGCGCCTCGGCCTGTTCGTGAAACATCTCGATGGCGCGGGATTGGGTCAGGCTGCCCATCGGGGCCATGATCTCTCCGATGGGGCCCATGCTGCCGGCGACGACCAGCGGACGGTTGGCCCGGTCGGCCTGTTCGCGGGCGATCTCAGCCGCCAGACGGTTCAGCTCGGTCACGCGATCGGCGGCGCCGTGCAGCGAGAGGCGGCTGGCATTGGCGCCAAAGCTGTTGGTCAGGAACAGGTCGGACCCGGCATCGATGGCGCTGCGATACAGGGCGGCGATGCGATCCGGATGGGTGGCGTTCCAGATTTCGGCCGGGGTGGCACTGTCCAGTCCCATGTTGAACAGCGCGGTGCCCGTCGCCCCGTCGGCCAGAACATGAGGGCGGGTGGCCAGCATCCGGGTCAGCGCATCGGTCATCGTCTTGTCCTTGCCCGGCAAAGGGGACATGGCCGCCCCGGCAGAGGTGCCGGGCAGGGCAGCGGCCCCTGCGGGGTCATATCCGGTAATCAGATCCATGCGGGATGATGCCATGTCAGGAAACAGGATGCATCCGAACAGATAAAAACCGCGCCGGTTTCCCGGCGCGGCGAAAATTTCAGGCAGTTTGACAGAAACCAATCAGTTCCGGTCGTCGCTTTCGCCATCGTCGGCGCCGCCGATATCGTCGAACAGTTCGGCGATCTCGAATTCGGCTTCGGCATCGGCATCAGCGGCCATGTCCTGAATGGACTTGCCCTGTGCCTGCAGCTCGGCTTCTTCGGCCGAACGGGCGACGTTCATGGTGATCGTCGCCTCGACCTCCGGGTGCAGCACGACGGTGACGTCATGCAGGCCCAGATCCTTGATCGGATTGCGCAGCACGACCAGCTTGCGATCGACCGTAAAGCCGTTCGCGGTGGCCGCATCGGCGGCGTCACGCGTGGTGACCGAGCCGTACAGCGCGCCCGAATCGGAAGCCGAGCGGATGATCACGAAGGTCTGGCCTTCGAGGGTCTCGGCGATCTTCTGGGCATCGGCCTTGGATTCCGCGTTGCGGATTTCCAGCTGAGCCTTGCGGCCTTCGAATGCCTTGATATTGGCTTCCGAAGCGCGCATCGCCTTGCCCTGCGGCAACAGATAGTTGCGCGCAAAGCCCTGCTTGACGTTCACGACTTCGCCCATCTGGCCCAGCTTGGCCACACGTTCCATCAGGATGACTTGCATTGTTCAGGTCTCCTTACTTGATGACATAGGGCAGCAGGGCCAGGAAACGCGCGCGCTTGATGGCACGGGCCAGCTCGCGTTGTTTCTTGGCCGAGACGGCGGTGATGCGCGAGGGCACGATCTTGCCGCGTTCGCTGATATAGCGCTGCAGCAGGCGGGTGTCTTTATAGTCGATCGCAGGTGCGTTATCGCCCGAGAACGGGCAGACCTTGCGGCGACGGAAGAAGGGTTTGTTGGCCATGGGTCAGATCCTCTCAGTTCCGCTCGCGGCGTTCGCCGCCGTCACGGGGACGGTCGTCGCGGGGACGATCGCCACGGTCGGGACGGTCGCCCCGGGGGCGGTCGCCGCGATCGCCACGGTCACCGCGCTCGCCACGCTCTTCGCGCTTCTGCATCTGGACCGAGGGGCCTTCCTGATGTTCGTCCACGCGGATGGTCATCACGCGCATCACGTCATCATGCAGGCGGGCCAGACGTTCCATTTCCAGCACCGCGTCCGAAGGCGCGTCGGTGCGCAGAAAGGCGTAATGGCCCTTGCGGTTCTTGTTGATCTTGTAGGCCAGGGTGCGGACACCCCAGTATTCATGTTCCACGACCTTGCCGCCGTTATCGGCGAGTACGGTCGAGAAATGTTCGATCAGCCCTTCGGCCTGCGTGTTCGACAGGTCCTGGCGGGCGATCAGCACATGCTCGTACAGAGGCATGGCGATCCTTTCGGGTTTGTTGCGCATTTCATCGACGGATCGTCCCTTCCGCACCCGTCACGAGAGGCTGCGCCGTTACAGAAAAGAGCATGGCGGAAGGATGGGGTCTTCTAGCAGCGAATGCTGCGGATGCAAGGTGATTCGGCGCTGTCGATGGGGAAGGGGGCTGCCGCCCCCGGCCGCGATGCGGCCTCCCCCGCGGATATTGTCGTGAAGAAGAAGGGTCGAGGCGGCAGGGTCTTGCATGGGGGGCAGAGGGCGGGGCAGTCTGGCCCAGCATATTTTGGGGGACGTGATGGCGCTGGAAGATGCGAAGACGCAAGTGGATCAGGCTTTCACGCGCGAGAGCCTGCGCGGGCTGTCGTTCGAGAATGCCTTTGGCGGGGCCACGAGTTTCCTGCGGCGACGCTATAGCAAGGATCTGACCGGGGTCGATCTGGCGGTGACGGGCATCCCCTTCGATCAGGCGGTGACGCATCGGCCGGGCACCCGGTTCGGACCGCGCGCGATCCGCGAGGCCTCCACGCTGCAGGCTTTCGATGCGCCCTATGGCTGGGCATATGATCCGCTGGCGCTGCTGGATGTGGTCGATTACGGCGACATGGCGTTCGATTATGCCAACATGCGCGATGTGCCGGGGCGGATCGAGGCGCATATCGGCGCCATTCTGGATGCCGGGGCGGCGCCGGTGACGCTTGGCGGGGATCATTCGATCACTCTGCCGATCCTGCGGGCGGTGGTGGCGCGGCGGGGGCCGGTGGCGCTGATCCAGTTCGATGCGCATTCCGACACCTGGGTCGATGACGATCCGGACCGGATCGATCATGGCACCTTTCTGTACAAGGCGATCCGCGAGGGCGTGGTCGATGCGGCGGCCAGCGTCGCGGTGGGCATCCGCACCGACAATCCCGACACGATGGGGGTGACGATCCTGGACGCGCCCATGGTTCATCGCGACGGCGTCGATGCGGTGCTGGCCCGGGTGCGGGCGGTGGTGGGCGAGAGGCCGGTCTATGTGACCTTCGACATCGACGCGCTGGACCCGGCCTTTGCGCCGGGCACAGGGACTCCGGTCTGGGGAGGCCTGGCCAGCTGGCAGGCGGCGGCATTGTTGCGTGGGCTGGCAGGGGTGGATCTGATCGGCGGCGATGTGGTCGAGGTGTCGCCGCCCTATGACACGACCGGGGCGACGGCGATCGCGGGGGCGCACGTGGCGCTGGAACTGATCGCGCTGTTCGGCTGGACCCGACGGTGAATGGCGTCCCGCGACGGCCGGGGGGCTTCCTGCCCCCCGGACCCCCCTGGGGATATTTGCGGACCGATGCAGGGCAAGTGGCGCTTGTCCCGTCGCGGGCGCGGGGGTAAGGCGCATTCATGGTGCCCGAAGACCGTCTGATCCAGATCCTGCAGCGTTTCGAGTTTCTCGAGGCGCGGCTGAATGCCGGTGCCGCGCCCGATCAGATCGCCGCGATCAGCCGCGAATATGCCGAGCTGAAGCCGGTGGTCGAAGAGATCGGCCAATGGCGGACGGCGCAGGACGGGCTGGCCGAGGCGCGCGCGATGCTGGGGGATCCCGAGATGCGCGGTCTGGCTGAGGAGGAGTTGCGCCGGATCGATGCGCAGTTGCCCGCGCTGGAACAGGCGTTGCGGCTGGCCTTGCTGCCCAAGGATGCCGCCGATGCGCGCCCGGCCATCGTCGAGATCCGGCCCGGAACCGGGGGCGACGAGGCCGCCCTGTTCGCCGGCGATCTGCTGGAGATGTATCGCCGCCATGCCGAGGGGCAGGGCTGGCAGTTCCAGATGCTGGATCTGACCCGGACCGAATTGGGCGGCGTCAAGGAGGCCACCGCCCGGATCGAGGGCGAGGGGGTCTTTGCCCGGCTGAAATACGAATCCGGCGTGCACCGGGTGCAGCGCGTGCCCACCACCGAATCGGGCGGACGCATCCATACCAGCGCCGCCACCGTGGCCGTGCTGCCCGAGGCCGCCGAGGATGTGGCCATCGACATTCCCGCCGGCGACATCCGCATCGACACCATGCGCGCCAGCGGGGCGGGCGGCCAGCATGTGAACACCACCGATTCGGCGGTGCGCATCACCCACCTGCCCACCGGCATCGTCGTCACCAGCAGCGAAAAGTCCCAGCATCAGAACCGCGCCAATGCCATGGCCGTGCTGCGCGCACGTCTGTATGACATGCAGAGGGCTGCGGCGGATGCCGAACGCTCGGCCGATCGCAAGTCGCAGGTCGGCAGCGGCGATCGCAGCGAACGCATCCGCACCTATAATTTCCCGCAGGGCCGCATGACCGATCACCGCATCAACCTGACGCTTTACGCGCTTGACCGGATCATGGCGGGCGATCTGGCCGAGATCATCGATGCCCTGACCTCCCATGATCAGGCTGCACGGCTGGCGGAGGCGGAATGAATTTGTCGCAGGCTCAGGCCGAGGGGGCGGCCCTGCTACGTGCGTCGGGGATCGAGGGCGGCGCCCGCGACGCCGACCGCATTCTGGCCGCCGTGCTGGAGATCGAGCCGGGCCAGTTGCGCATCACCGAGGATCTTACGCTGAGCGCGGATCAGGCGGCGCGGTTTCATCGCGGCATTGCGGCGCGCGCGCTGCGTCAGCCTGTGGCGCAGATCGTCGGGTTTCGCGATTTCTGGGCGCATCGCTTTCAGGTGACCCGCGACACGCTGGACCCCCGCCCCGAAACCGAGGCGCTGGTCGAGGCCGCGCTGGCTCGCCCCTGGCACAGCGTGCTGGATCTGGGGACCGGGACCGGGGCCATCCTGATCTCGCTTCTGGCGGCACGGTCGGGAACCGTCGGGCTGGGCACCGATATCTCGGAGGCCACGCTGCAGGTGGCGCGGTTCAACGCCCGGCAGATCGGCGTGAATGCGCGGTTCCGGCAGGCCGACTGGGTCGAGGGGGTGACGGGACAGTTCGATCTGATCGTGTCGAACCCGCCCTATATTGCCGAGGCCGAGATGGCAGGCCTTGCGCCCGATGTGCGCGACTGGGAGCCCCGCGCCGCGCTGACCGACGGGGCCGACGGCCTCAGCGCCTATCGCATCATCGCGGCGGGTGCGCGCGACCTGCTGGCCCCCGGCGGCGCGGTGCTGGTCGAGATCGGGCCGTCGCAGGGGGCGGCGGTCATGGGATTGTTCGCGGCGCAGGGCGGTGCGGCGCGGGTGCTGCCGGATCTGGACGGGCGCGATCGCGTGGTGGTGGCGGAATTTGATGGCGCATCAGCGGTTTGACCGCGGCTGCGCGATATTTCACGCAGTTTTCGCTTGTCTAACCCTGCGTGACATGGTTAGTCGGCGGCGTGCGACAGCCAAGCCGCCGTCGCATGGGTCAGCCACATACTGCCGATTCCGAAGGGTCGCGTCATCGCGTCCTTGCCGGGGACAGGCAGGGCTGAACGGAGAGGCTGGATGCCCCCGTAACCGTCCGACACCGCCGTCCAGTTCATTCTGGCATCCCGACGCCCGGAAACATTTACAGACAGTCTGATGAGATCATCAAAATCCCGCTCGCGTAGCAAATCGAACCGCCAGCGCACGCTGGGAAACATCACCAATCGTGTCTTTGAAAGCTCGGGGCCCGAGGGCAAGGTGCGTGGCACCCCCCAGCAGATCATCGAGAAATACCTGACGCTGGCGCGTGACGCCCAGCTGTCCCATGACCGCGTGGCCGAGCAGAGCTTTCTGCAACATGCCGAGCATTACACCCGTATGCTGGGTGAGGCGAACAAGGAAATGGCCGACCGTCAGGGGCAGGGCAGACCCGAGGATGACGGCTATCAGTCCAGCATGGGCGGTCACGGCTATCATCAGGGCGGCAACGCTCAGGGGCATGGCCAGAATGGTGGCCAGAACGGCAACCAGAACCACGGCTATCAGAGCAATGGCAATTCAGGACAGGGCGGCCATCAGAACGATGGCGGCCAGCGTCATGACGGCAATCGGGACCGGTCGCGGGATCAGCAAAATCGCGACAGCCAGCCCCGGGACCAACAGAACCGGGACAACCAGTCCCGCGACCAGCAATACCGGGACAATGCGCCCCGCGACAGCCATCCGCGCGACCCGCAAAGCCGCGACAACCAGCCGCGCGACAGCCAGCCGCGCGACAATCAGCCCCGGGATCCGCAAAGCCGCGACGCACAGCCCCGGGACAGCCAGCCCCGCGAAAACCAGCCCCGGTCGTCGCGTTCGCGCCGCGAGCCGCGCGACAACAACGATCCGCGCAATGCCGAGGCTGCGGCTCCGGCTCAGGCCACCCTGCCGGATGTGCTGAGCGCGCGCGAGGATGACGCTGCCGCCCCGGTGATCACGCCGGAAACCGGCGCCGCGGTCGAAACGCCCGCCAAGCCCCCCCGCGCGCGGACCCCGCGTGCCCGGACGCCGCGTGCCGCTTCGGATGCGGCTGGCGATGCGACCTCGACGGATGCGGCGCCGACCGATGTGGTGCCCGCGCCGACCCGCAGCCGCCGCAAGCCTGTGATGAAAAGCGATGCTGTGGTGTCCGATCCGCAGGACGGCAATCAGGACTGATCCCGACCGGATCACCACACGGACAAGGGCGCGCCAGACGGCGCGCCCTTTGTCATTCGTCAGAGCCTTTCAACCTCTGCCAAAAGCTCCGGCGCGGGCACAAGGGGCACCAAACGCCCCCCTTTCTTCTTCACTCAAATATCCATCTTTCCGGCAGCAGCCAGATGGCCCACCACCGGGGGTCGTCCAGCCCCCCGTCACGCCTCGCGCGCAGCCTTCAGGGCGCGCGCCAGAGCGCAGAACTGTTCCAGCTCGATCTCTTCGGCGCGGGCGGTGGGGGGGATGGCGACGCTGTCCAGCAGCGCCTCGATCTGAGGATGCAGGCCCTTGAGGCTGGCGCGCAGCATCTTGCGGCGCTGGTTGAAGCCCGCAGCGGTGATCTGGCCCAGAACGGCGGCATCGGCGGGAAAGCGGGGCTGGGGCAGGGCGGTCAGATGGACGACCGCGGAATGGACCTTGGGGGCGGGCACGAAGGCCTCGGGCGGCAGGGTCATCACGATGCGCGCATCGGCGCGCCATTGGGCCAGCAGCGCCAGCCGGCCATAGGCCTTGGAGCCGGGCGTGGCGGTGATGCGCTGCGCGACCTCTTTCTGGAACATCAGCGTCAGGGATTGCCAGAAGGGCGGCCAGTCGCGCGGCGTCAGCCAGCGGATCAGCAATTCGGTGCCGACATTATAGGGCAGGTTCGCGGCCACCCGGATCGGCGGCGTCAGATGGGCCATCGGGTCGATGGCCAGCGCGTCGCCGGTGATGATGGTCAGGCGGCCCGGATAGGCGGCGGCGATCTGTTCCAGCGCAGGCAGGGCGCGGGGGTCTTTCTCGATCGCCAGCACGTGGCGGGCGCCGCAGGCCAACAGACCGCGCGTCAGCCCGCCGGGACCGGGGCCGATCTCCAGCACGTCGCAGCCGGTCAGATCCCCCGCCTGACGGGCAATCTTGTGGGTCAGGTTCAGGTCGAGCAGGAAATTCTGACCCAGCTGCTTCTTGGCGCTGAGGTCGTGGGTGGCGATGACCTCGCGCAGGGGGGGGAGGTTGTCGATCATGGCTGATGCCGGACCGGGGGTTTCACACCCCCGGACCCCCGTGGGATATTTCGGCCAAGATGAAGGGGCTGCCGGGCATTGGCCATTTGGCGGGCCATCGTCAGCGCGGCGATGGTGGAGGCCGGGTCGGCCAGCCGCTTGCCCGCGATGTCGAAGGCGGTGCCGTGATCGGGCGAGGTGCGGATGAAGGGCAGGCCCAGGGTCACGTTGACGCCGCCTGCAAAATCCAGCGTCTTGATCGGGATCAGGGCCTGATCGTGATAGGCGCAGATGGCGGCGTCATATCCGGCGCGGGCCGGGGCGTGAAACATCGTGTCGGCTGGCAGGGGGCCGGTCAGGTCCATCCCCTCGGCCCGCAGGCGGGTCAGCAGGGGGACGATCATGTCCAGTTCGGTTCGGCCCATCGTCCCGCCCTCGCCCGCATGGGGGTTCAGCCCCGCGACCGCGATGCGGGGGCTTTCAATCGCGAAATCGCGGATGAGCGCCGCATGGGTCAGGCGAATGGCCTGTTCCAGCGCGGCGGGCGTCAGGGCCGCAGGGACATCCGACAGGGGAATGTGGATCGTCGCGGGCACCACCCGGCAGGGCGGCGTCACCGTGGTCGAGGCCAGCATCATCGCCACCGGCACATCGCCTGCCAGATGGGCCAGATATTCGGTATGGCCGGGAAAGGCGAAGCCAGCGCCCTCTTTCAGGGCCTGCTTGTTGATGGGCGCGGTGGTGATGCCCGCCACGCGGCCACTGATCGCCAGATCGACCGCCCGGGCGATGACCGCGATCACATCCGCCGCATGGGACGGGTCGGGGCGGCCCGGCGTGGCGGGACCGCTGAAATCATGGCGCAGGACCGGCAGATGGCCCGGCGGCACGGGGTCCGAGGGGTCGGCGACCACGGTCATGGCGCAGCCCGGCGGCAAATGCCGGGGATCGCCCAGCCAGACCAGATCGACGCCCGAGGCCAGCGCCAGCGGCGCCAGTTCCGGGCCCACGCCTGCGGGTTCGCCGCAGGTCAGCAGGATGCGTGCCATCAGGGTCGCCGGATGATCGCGTCGGCGCGCAGGTCGGCCAGATAGCCCTCGGCGGCGGCATTGACCTTGAGGTTGAACAGCTGGCTGCGCACGGCCTCGCGCGTGGGGATGCCTTCGGGTTGGGATGGCTGGGGCACGGCGGCTTCGACCCCGTCCTCGGGCAGGGCAGTGGTCGCGACCTCGGCCTGCGCGGCCAAAGCGGGCTGGCGGGAACACAGCATCACCAGATCGGCACCCGCGCCGACCGGCACCACGCCCGCCTCGCCGGGGTCCAGCGAGGCCAGCCGGGCGGCGGTGCCCTGCGGGATCGCCCCCTGGCTGGCTGTCTGGCGCTGGATCTGCGGGGCGATGTCGGGGCCTGCCTGACCGTAAAGATCGTCGCAGCCGCGCACGGTTGCGGCCAGCCTTGCCGCATCGGCGACCGAGGCCAGGCGCAGCGTCATGTAATCCAGCACCTGTTCACGAGCGCCCGCGCGCACCGTCCCCTGAATGTCGCGCAGGAAGAACAGCACCACCGCGCCCTCGACCGGCAGGGGCTGGCTGACCTGCCCCGGCTGCAATGCGGTGACGATGGGGCGCAGCGAGGGCGGAAGATTGTCCAGCGCCAGCATGTCCAGCCGTCCACCGGCCTGCGCCGAAGGCGTGGCGGAATACTGGCGCGCGGCTTCGGCGAACTGCGCCTCGTTCGGGCGGGATCCGGCGATGCGTTCGGCCAGTTGCAGGGCCTGCGCCTCCTGACCCGGGGGGGCGGGGATGATCAGTTCGGACAGCAGCACCCGGTCGATGACCGGCGTTTCGATGGCGCGCTGCAATTCCTGATCCACCTCGGCATCGGACACCCGCACCTGGGGCAGCAGGCGGGCGCGCACGACCTCGCGCCAGACGGTGCCGGCCTCGACGAAATCGCGAAAGACGCCGTCTTCGATGCCCGCGCGTTCCAGCTGGGCGATGAAGCCCGCCGCGTCCAGACCGGCGCGTCCGGCGAATTCCTCAAGGCCTTCCTGCAGACCTTCGGGGGTGATCTCGACGCCGATCTCGGTGGCGGCCTGCACCCGCAGCCGGTCATCGATCAATGCCTGCCGGGCCGCGTCGGCATCGGCCAGCGGCGCGCCGATCGCCTGCATGAAGCGCATGCGCTGGTCCACCTCGTATCCGGTGACCGCGCTGTCGTTCACATAGACGACGGGCGCGAACAGGTTCTGCGCCATGGCGGGGGCCACCGCGCCCGTGGCGATCACCGCCGCAAGGGCGATACCCGAAAGGAAATGCCGCATGTCTGCCCTCATCCTCGTTTGTTGGCGCCAGATTAGCGCATGCAGTTCCTGCGCGCCACCGTGCCCGGCCCGTCTTGTGCCATGCCAAAGCCGCCCAAGCGCACGGAAAGATCGAAACTGGTCTCGGCCCGCAGCAGATCAGAGCTGCTGAAGCGGCGCGACAGGCCGGTTTCGACGGTGATGCATTCGTTGCGATAGGCCACCCGCAGGGCGGCGCGCTGTGCCCTGTCGGCGGCGAAATCATAGCGGGTTTCTGCCTCGCCCCACCAGCCGCGCGCGATCTGCCAGCTGAGATTGCCGGCCAGTTCGCTGGCATCAATGTCGCGGCCCTCGTCCTCGTCGCGGTCGATCCAGATATAGCCTGCCGACAATTGCAGATCCGGACGCAGCCAGCCGACCCGCAATTCGTTGCGGGAAATAGCGAAATCATCGCCGAACAAGGCCCGGTTGGCGATGGCCAGCCCGTCGCCGCTGTCGTAATGCGCCGCCAGCAACCAGTCCGAGGCGCTGCCGCCAAGCGGGCTGTCTGCGTCCAGATTGTCGGCGTCGCGCGCACGCAGCACCCGCCCGCCGGTCAGACCAAGCGACCAGCCGGTCGGGTCGATGCGCGTCCAGGTTGCGCCGATATTGGCGCGCAGCCCGGTTTCGCGGACGTCGGAACCGGGAAAGCGGTTGTCGGAAAACAGATTGCCCTCGTCGAATTCGATCAGGCGGCTGTCCTCGTTCGGGATGTCGTCATCGCGCCCGCGCGGGGAATACAGAATCTGGACCACCGGTTCGACCAGATGGGTGGCGCCCGCATGGCTGCCCGCCAGCGGCCAGCGCAATTCGACCCCCACCTGCGGGTCGACACGGGTCACCACATCGTCAAAGCGGTCGTCCTGCGCGATGCGGTACAGATCGGCATCAATGCCCGCCAGAGCCGCCGCAACCACCCCGCCGGGCAGGATCTGGCTGCGCCGCCAGTCGGCCCCGACCGAGGCCCGCGCCACGTCACGCCCGATCTGATCGTCATCCGAGGGACGCCTGTGCGCATGGGCTGACCATTCCAGCAGCACCTCGCCGCCGATCACGCGCGGCTGCACGCGTCGCATCCAGATGACATCGGCCACCTGTGCGGGCGATGTGGCGTTGTCCTCATCCTCGCGCAGCGAATTATAGTTGCCGACCCGGCCCCAGATCATCTTGTCGCGGCGCACGCGTTCCAGCGACAGCCCGCTCCACAGCCGGTCGGCATCGGTGATGCCGTAATCCAGCAGATAGGCCCGGTCGGACGCCGTCTGCACCTGCAGCCCCAAGCGATATCCGCGCGGCAGCGCGAACTGTCCCGCGCCAAAGACATAGCCGCGCGTCTCGCCGGGATCCAGATCGTCGCGGCTGATCGCGCCGGACCATTCGGTGGCGCCATTGGCAAAGGCCTGACGATAGCGCAGCTCCAGCGTGCGGGTCCGGTCCAGCGAGACGTAGGGCGTGATGGTCAGATCCGCCTGATCGCCAAGCGTCTGGAAATAGGGCAGCTTTACCCCGAACCCCAGCCCCGAGGTGGTGCGCACCTCGGGCCGCAGAAAGCCCGACCGCCGCCGCACCGTCGGGTCGGGCGCGGTGACCTTGAAGGGCGCATAGGCCAGCGGCACGCCAAAGGCGCGCAGCTGGGGCCGGTCAAAGGTGATCAGCCGGGTTTCGGCATCATGGGTGATGCGGCGGGCGCGGATTTCCCACAGCGGCGTCGGATTTTCGGCGCAGATCTGGCAGGACGAGGCGACGACATCGCTCAGCTCGCTGATCCGGCCATCCTCGCGCCGCTCCAGCCGGGTCGAGGCCAGCTGCAATTCGCGCGCCAGCACCAGCCGTGCGCCCAGAATGATGCCGTCGCGCAATTCGCGGTCCAGCTGGGCGCTGTCGGCGATCAGGATCGCATTGTCGGTGGGGTCGGCGGGGTCGGCATCGGCGCCTGCCGTCGTGCCGCCGGGCTGCGACAGATGGATCGGCCCCTCGATGGTCAGATCGCCCGAGGCGCCGTCGACCACGATGCGCGATGCGATCAGCCGCGACCCCTGATACCAGACCACCACCCCGCCCGAGGCGATCAGCGTCTGATCCCCCTGCAGCTGCACGTTGTCGGCCAGCACCGTCGCCGCCGTGCCGCCATCATCGGGGCGCGCCGTGCCGGGCAGGGTCACATTGGCATCGGGGGTCAGCGCCGCCGGGTTCGGCGGCACGGGGGTGCGGTCGCTCATGGGTTGGCTGGCCAGCGCCTCGGCCTCGGGGGCCAGCGCGGTCACGCCCATATCGACGCCCATCGCGCCGGGCATGCCGGTCAGCGATGGCATGCCGCTGGCCTGATCCTCGTCGCCAAAGACCGATTGCGCGGCCAGAGGCCCGGCAAGCCCCAAGCCCAGGACCAGAGCGGCCAGCGCGGCGCCGGTCTTCAGCGTCGCCCATCCCCGGGCGGGGCGCCGGGGCGCCCGTGTCACGATCAGCGCGCTCATCCGTCCTCCCGCTTCAGGATCAGGCCCAGGGCCAGCATGGCGCCGACCAGCACCGGGGTCCATGCCGCCATCGGCGGTGGGATCTGTCCGTTATCGCCCAGAACCTGCGCCAGATTGCGCAAAAAGAACAGCGCGATCCCGGCGCCAAAGGCCATCAGGACCGCCGCCCCCGCATTGCGCCCGCGCATATGCTGCATGGTAAAGGCGGCGGCGATCATCACCATCGCGGCCATCAGGAAGGGGCGGGCCAGTTCCATCTGGAACCAGACCTTGTGGCGGGCGGCGGAAAAGCCCGCACGTTCCAGCCCGGCGATAAAGGTGGGCAGTTGCCAGACGGGCACCGATTCGGGGCGTCCGAACCCGTCGCGGATGCCCTGCGCGGTCAGATCCGAGGCCAGCACCATCGCCGCGCTGCGCACCACCCGCGCCTGCGGATTTTCCTGATCCAGCGGGTAATCACTGACCTGATGCAATTGCCACGCGCCGGGCGTCAGCCGCGCCTCGCGGGCCTCGATCCGGCGGATCGGACCTGCCTCGGCGTCAAAAACCAGAAAGCTGGCATCATACAGCGTCACCGCATCGGGGCTGGCGCGGCGCGCGCGGATGACGATCTGCCCGGCCTCTTGTCCGCCCTCCTGCATGGCCTGACGCAGCCAGACGGCGCTGTCGCCGACGCTGACGGTCTGGCTGCCCGCGCGCCCGATCTGGGCCACCGCCTCGTCATAAAGCGACCCGGTGGCGGCGACCAAGGGGTTCAAAAGCCCCACGGTCAGCGCGCCAAGCGCCACCGCCGTGGCCACGGGCGCTGCGATCACCCGCAGGGCCGAGCGTCCCGAGGCGCGGATCGCCACCATCTCCGAACTGCGCGCCAGTCCCAGAAACAGCGCGATCCCCGCCAGCACGGTCATCAGCGGCAGAATCGCATAAAAGCTGCCGGTGATGTTCAGCGCCGCCAGACGTGCAGCGCCCGCCAGCCCGATATCGCGGTCGGAAAAGCGGCGGATGATCTCGATCATGTCGATCAGGAACAGGATCAGCAGGAAAACCCCCGCGATCATCAGAAAACTGCGCAGGAACCGCCCCGCCACATACCATGCCAGAATCATGAGGCCACCCTGCGCATTCTGGGGCCACGCGGTCTGGCGGCCATCCATAACAGCCCCGCGCACAGCGCCGCCCCCAAGGCTGCGGGCAGATACAGCAGCGGCCACAGGGCGACATCGCGCCCGACCTGATTGGCGGCGGCATTGGACAGGAACTGCACCCCGATCAGCGCGACGATCGCCCAGCCCACCTGCCGCCAGACGCCAAAGCGGGAAAACCCGCCGATCATCAGCGTCGCAAAGCCGATCATCGCGGCGACGGGCGACAGCAGGGGCTGGGCGATCCGCTCATGCGCCTCGCGGCGGGCATCGCCGGGCGTGGCGCCGGTCGCCTCCAGCAGGGCGGCATCGGGCGACAGCAGGCGCAGCGTGCCATAATCGCGCAGATCGCGGCCCCTTGTACCGCCGCCATGGAACATCGCCCCGATATCATAGCTGAATTCGGCAAAGCGGGTCACCGACAGAACCGGCCCGGTGGCACTGGTCCGCAGGTTCTGGGCCATCCCCTGCAACAGGACCAGCACCGGCCCGGCCTCGGCCCGGACCACCAGCGCCTCTTGCGCGGTATAGCTGACGACATTGGCCGGATCGCGGCCATCCTCGATGAACAGGTCCAGCAGCCGCCCGTCCCCCGCCACATCGCGGATGAACAGCGTCACCCCCGGCGCGGGATACTGAAAGGCGCCCGGCCGCAGGAACTGGGCGGTCACATTCTCGGCGATCTCGGCAGAGCGGTCGGCCAGCCGGGCGCGGGCCAGAGGCACCAGCCCGTGGACCAGCACCGCCACCATCATCCCCACGAAGACCCCAAAGATCAGCACCGGGCGGGCCAGCCGCCACGGGCCCAGCCCCGCCGCCTGCATCGCCACCAGCTCGGATTCGCCGGACAGGCGGTTGGTGCCATAGGCAGTCGCCGCAAAGGCCGCCACCGGCAGCACCACCGAAATGACCAGCGGCAGGGTCAGTGCGGTGAATTCCAGCACCACCAGCGCCGTCTGGCCATCGTTCAGCAGGTCGTCGAACAGGCCGACCGCACGGTTGATCCAATAGACCGACACCAGCACCAGCGCAAAGAACCCGAACAGCGTCAGCAGCTGACCAAGAATATAACGGTCGATCCGGGGCATGGCTGGCCTTTGCATGCGTGACGTTCCGTCCTGCTTAGCGGCAAGGGCGGCTCTGGAAAAGGGCCGGGCGGGGGTCTAGGGTCATCCGCAACCAGACGTGAGGACCGTTTCCATGACCCAGCCTGTCGAAATCAACTTTACCGACGTCAATGCAGATCTGCTGGCGGACCATCCGGGGCGCGTGGCGCTGATCCTGACCAGCACCGACAAGCTGGCCGGAAAACTGCCCCGCCCCGCGCGAGAGGCGGCGATCCGCGCGCTGGCGTCCAAGGCCGGCAAGGCACTGAAACCCGGCCAATCGCTGGAACTGGCCTTCCCCGCCGGCATGGCGGCGGATGCGCTGGTGCTGGTCTTTCTGCCCAACGCCTCATCCCAGGCCGAGGCGCGGCGCGCGGGTGCGGCGCTTGGCGCGAAACTGGGCCGCAGCCACACGCTGATTCTGGCGGGCGCGCACAGGCTGGCCGGGGATGTGGCCCTTGGGCTGGCGCTGCGCGGCTATGATTTCTCGGTCTATCAGACCAAACCGTCCGAGGCGGGGGCCACCGCGCAGTCGGGCGGTCTCATGCCCGAATCAGAGGGTCAGGCCCCCGATGCCCTTCTGGGCGATGCGCAAGCCGATGACCGGCTGGAAGCGCCCGCCGCCGAGGTGTCCGACAAGGCCCGCGTCACGATGATGGTCAAGGATCCCGAAGGTCTGGCCAAGGTCGCAGGGTCCGCCGCAGCCGTGGCCGAAGGTGTGTTCTTCACCCGCGATCTGGTCAACGAACCCGCCAACGTCCTGACCACCAGCGATTTCGCCGACCGCCTGCTGGCGATGCGCGAACTAGGGTTGGACGTCGAGGTGCTGGACGAGCCGGAATTGGCGAAACTGGGCATGCGCGCGCTGCTGGCCGTGGGTCAGGGCAGCGAAAGCCCCTCCAAGGTCGTGGTCATGCGCTGGAATGGCGGTGGCGATCAGGCGCCTCTGGCGCTTGTCGGCAAGGGCGTCGTTTTTGACACCGGCGGCATCTCGATCAAGCCCGGCGCCGGGATGGAGGAGATGACGATGGACATGGGCGGTGCGGGCGTCGTGGCGGGCGTCATGCGCACGCTGGCCCTGCGCCGCGCCAAGGCCAATGTCGTCGGTCTGGTCGGTCTGGTCGAAAACATGCCCGACGGTCGCGCCTATCGCCCCGGCGACATCCTGAAATCGATGAAGGGCGACACGATCGAGGTCGTGAACACCGATGCCGAAGGCCGGCTCGTTCTGGCCGATGTGATGTGGTACGCGCAGGACCGCTTCAAACCCTCGGCGATGATCGATCTGGCGACGCTGACCGGGGCGGTGATCATCGCGCTTGGCCATGACAATGCCGGGGTCTTCTCGAATGACGACACGCTGTCCGACCAGATCCTGCAGGCCGCCCGGGCCGAGGGTGAGGGCGCGTGGCGCCTGCCTCTGGGGCCGTCCTATGACGGGCTGATCAAGTCGCGGCTGGCTGATATGAAGAACTCGGGCGGTCGTGCCGCAGGCTCGATCACCGCTGCGCAGTTTCTGGCCCGCTTCGTGCGTGATGGCCAGCCCTGGGCGCATATCGACATCGCGGGCGTGGCCCTGCCGCCCGCCGCCACCGATCTGGCCCCGCGCGGCGCGACGGGCTGGGGCGTGATGACGCTGGACCGTCTGGTGCGCGACAGCTTCGAACGCCCGTGACCGGTGCGCCCATCGCCGGCGTCTTGCCCAGCCCCCGCGACGCCGTGGGGGCCCTCCGGCGCCGGGGCGGCCCCGGCCTGTGGCGTGCGCGGGGTCACGCCTGATGGGCAAGGCGCTGTTCTATCATCTCACCCGCTCGCCTGCCGAGACGCTACTGCCGGTCCTTCTGACCAAGGCGCTGTCGGCAGGCTGGCGGGTGGAACTGCGCGCCCCGGATGCCGCCCGGCTGGATCATCTGGACCAGCATCTGTGGCAAGGCGACGGATTTCTGCCGCATGGCCGCGCGGGCGGTGCCCATGACGCGCGCCAGCCGGTCCTGCTGACCCTGCCCGGCCAGCCCCCCGCCAACAACCCGGCCTGCCTCATGGCGCTGGACGGGGTCGAGATCGCGCCGGCCGATGCCGCAACCCTCGACCGCACCTGCATTCTCTTCGACGGCGGCGACACCACCGCCACCGACCGCGCCCGCACCCAATGGCGCGCCCTGACCGGCGCCGGCATCGAGGCCGAATACTGGTCCGAGGATTCGGGCCGTTGGGAACGCAAACGCTGACCCTCCCGATCGCTCTTCTTCTTCACGAAAATATCCCCGGGGGGTGAATTGGCCGCAGGCCAAGAGGGGGGCTGGCAGCCCCCCCCCCTTACTCCGCCCGCGGCCACGTTCCCGATTTGGGATTACACTTCGGCATGCCCCGCCAGCCGCGCATGCAGATCCTCGCGCCGCAGACTGGCCTTGGCGCCCTGCATGACGGCGCGACCCCGCTCCATCACCAGAAACTGATCGCCCAGATCCCATGCGAAATCGAAAAACTGCTCGACCAGCACGATGGCCATGTCGCCCCGGTCGCGCAGGGTGGCGATCACCCGGCCGATCTGGGCGATGATATTGGGCTGGATCCCCTCGGTCGGCTCGTCCAGCAGCAGCACGCGAGGTCTGGTGATCAGCGCGCGGGCGATGGCCAGCTGCTGTTGCTGACCGCCCGACAGATCGCCGCCGCGCCGATGGGCCATCTCGGCCAGCACGGGAAAGCTGTCGAAGATCTCGTCGGGGATCTTGCGGTCCGCGCGGGGCAGGCAGGCAAAGCCGGTCTCCATGTTCTCGCGCACGGTCAGCATCGGAAAGATCGCCCGGCCCTGCGGGACATAGCCGACGCCCATCCGCGCCATCTTCTGTGCCGCCAGCCGCCCCAGCTCCTTGCCATCATAGCGGATCTCGCCGCCCGAACGGGGATGCCGCCCGGCCAGCAGGTTCATCAGCGATGTCTTGCCCACGCCATTGTTGCCCATCACGCAGGTGACCTCGCCGGGCCGGGCCGTGATGTCGATGCCATGCAGGATCTGGCTGCCGCCGTAATGCAGGGTCAGGTTCGTCGCCTCTAACATCTCATCGCCCCAGATAGACGTCGATGACGTCGGGATTGCGGGTCACATGGTCCAGGCTGCCCTCGGCAAGCACGGACCCCTGATGCAGCACCGTCACCTTGCAGTTCAGGCGGCGCACGAAATCCATGTCATGTTCCACCACCACCACCGCCCGCGTCTCGGCCAGACGGCACAGCAACGAGGTGGTCTGTTCACGTTCCGCCAGCGTCATGCCCGCCGCCGGTTCATCGACCAGCAGAAGGCGTGGCGCCGAGGCCAGCAGCATGCCGATCTCCAGCCATTGTTTCTGGCCGTGGCTCAGCTCGCCCGCCTTGCGGTCGACGGCGTCGGACAGGCCCACCTCGGCGGCCAGATCGGCCACACGCGCCGCAGATTCGCCGGACGGGCGCCAGCCCAGCACCGAAAACGGGCTGCGGTCGGCCTTCAGCGCCATGATCAGATTGTCGGCGACCGACTGATCCTCGAACACGGTGGGGCGCTGGAACTTGCGGCCGATCCCCTCGCGGGCGATCTGCGCCTCGTTCATCTTCAGCAGCGACTTGCCCGTCTCGCCGAACCGCACCTCGCCTTCGTCGGGGCGGGTCTTGCCGGTGACGATATCCATGAAGGTGGTCTTGCCCGCGCCATTGGGGCCGATCACCGCACGCAGTTCGACCTCGTTGATGGAAAAGGACAGATTGTTGATCGCCTTGAACCCGTCAAAGCTTTTGCTGATCCCGTTCACTTCCAGCAGCGCGCTCATGCCCGGCCCCTCTTGTTCAGCAGATCGAAGATGCCCGCGATGCCCTTGGGCGCATAGAGTGTGACCAGCACGAAGGACAGGCCAAGCGCGACCTGCCACCAGTCCACCCAGTTCACCACATAGCCGGGCAGATGGATCGAGGGTGCCCGCCCGCCGGTGAACCATGTCGACAGCAGTGACACGACAAAGGCCCCGATGACTGCGCCATAAAGCCGCCCCCGCCCGCCGATGGCCACCCAGACCGCCAGATAGATCGAGGCGATGGGCATCATCTCGGCCGGGTTGATGATCCCGGCCTGCGGATAATACAGCGCGCCTGCGATCGCGGTGATCATCGCGGCGACGGTAAAGACGACCAGCTTGAACCCCTCGACCGGATAGCCCAGAAACCGCACACGGGTTTCGTCGTCGCGGATGGCGCGGACCACGCTGCCGAACTTGCCGCTGACCAGCCACGCCGCCAGCACATAGACCAGCCCAAGCGCCCCGGCAGATGCCCACAGGAACCAGACCGACAGCGTCGCCTGATCGACCGCGTCCATGCCGGGCAGGTTCTGCAGCCCCGACAGGCCGTTATTGCCGCGAAAGCCGCTGTCGTTCTGAAACAGCCACAACGCCAGCGCCAGCGTCATCGCTTGCGTCAGGATCGACAGATAGACGCCGTTGACGCGGCTGCGAAAGGCCAGCCAGCCGAAGACCAGCGCCAGAAGGCCCGGCACCGCGACCACAAGGATCAGCTGCAGCGGCAGGGAATGCGCGAAGCTCCAGACCAGCGGCAGATCGGCGCTGCCGACCACGCCAAAGATCTGGTTGGTGACCCCGTCGCGGATCTCTTGCGGGGTGGCGGGGATGGGGTTCTGCGCCTGCGAGGCGATGACGATCCCCTCGGTCCGGGCATACATCAGCCATTGCCCGATCATGTAGCCGCCAAGCGCAAAGAACGCCATCTGGCCAAGCGACAGGATGCCCAGATAGCCCCAGACCAGATCCATTCCGACCGCCGCCATCGCCAGACACAGGGTCATGCCAAGCGTCTTGACCATCGAGGTGGGGATGACCCCCGTCCCATAGGCATGGCTGAGCAGGGTGACGGCGATCGTGAACACCGCCAGCACCGCCAGCATGATCAGGGTCGAGGGGGTGCGCAGGATGAAGGGAGTTCGCGTCATGGGTTACGCCTCGGCCGCGCGGCCCTTTTGCGGGATGATCCCACGGGGCCGGAACTGGATAAAGATGATGATGAACAGGATCATGAAGGTCTGCGCCGCCAGCGTGTTGCCGGGGTTGAAGCTTTCGATGACCTTGGACAGCCCGCCGATCAGCGTGGCGCCCGCCAGCGTGCCCCAGATATTGCCGACCCCGCCCACGACCACGGTCATGAAGCTTTGCACGATATATTGCTGGCCGATCTCGGAGGTGACCTGTGCGAACAGACCGATCGCCACGCCGGCGATTCCCGCGATCCCGGACCCCAGACCAAAGGTCATCATCGCGATGCGGTCGGGGTTGATGCCCATTGATGCGGCCATGCCGGGGTTCTGGGTCACGGCGCGGACCTCCAGCCCCAGTCTGGTGCGCTTCATGATGAACAGGAACAGCCCCAGAAACAGCAGTGCCAGAACAAAGATCGCCACCCGGATCGAGCTGATGCCGATCACGTCGTTGATGATGATCGACCCTTCCAGCCAGGGCGGGGCGGTCAGCGGGCGGGCCTGCGTGCCAAAGATGTTCTTGGCCAGCTGTTGCAGCGCGATGGACACGCCAAACGTCGCCAGCAGCGTCTCCAGCGGGCGATGCGCCAGATGGCGGATGACCAGACGATACAGAACCACCCCGGCGCCGAAGGTCACCGCAAAGGCCAGCGGCAGCGCCACGACCAGCGACAGGGTCCGGTCCGCGATCAGCGTCTGCACGGTATAGCCGGTATAGGCGCCCATCATGATGAATTCGCCATGCGCCATGTTGATCACCCGCATGACGCCAAAGGTCACGGCCAGCCCGATGGCGGCCAGAAAATAGATCGAGGCCAGCGACAGCGCGTCCAGCCCCAGATCGATGCCCTGCATCGCGCCAAGCCGCACCTGCGCGCGGATCTGCGCGGCGCGGGCGGCATCGGTGACGGCGCTGTCGTTTTCGGCATAGAGTTCGAAGACACGATGGGCGTCCAGCGCGGCCTGAACCTCGGCCTCGGTCGCGGCGGGGGGGACGGTGCCTGCGGCCTCCAATGCCTCATAGGCGGTGTCGCGGGCGGTGGGGTCGGACAGGTCTGCCACCGGAACGCCGCCGACCATGCCGTCGCTCAGATTGGCCGCCAGCGCGCCGCGCTGCTCGATCGAGGTCAGGCGCGGTTGCAGCACGCCGTCCTGCACCAGCAGGGCGATGGCGTCATCGCGGGGCAGATCGTCGCTGTCGATGGTGACTTCGCGCGCGACATTGCCCGAGGGTTCGTCCGTCGCCACCACCCGCCGCGTGACCAGCAGCGGGTTCAGCGCGGCGCGGAAATCGAGGCTGACATCGCCGGCCATCTCCTCGATGGCGGCGACGCGTTCGGTGCTGCTTTCGCCCACCTGAATGGTCAGCAGCCGTTCCAGCCGGGCCTTGCGGGCCGCCAGCGCGGGGTCAGGATCGTCCAGTGCGGCGCGGAGCGCGGATAGCTGTTCGAATGTGCCGCCGCGCGCCAGCGAATCCAGCGCCGCGCGGCGCCGCGCGGGGTCGGGATCGTTCAGCGCCCCCGCCACCAGTGCCGATTCGATGACGCCGCGCACGCCCGAATTGGGGCGCAGCATCTGCGGATCGGCATCCGGGACCGGCTGGCCGGTCACCGCATCGGTGGCCGCGTCATCATCGCCGACGATGACCGCGCGCCCGTCATCGGTCAGGCCCAGCTGGCGTTCGGACCATGCCTGCAGCAGGGCCAGCCCTTCAGGCCCGGTGGCGGCGATCTGGGCCACCAAAGGCTCGACCGTCAGGCGCGAGGGACGTTCCAGCCCCTCGATATTCTCGGCGATCACGGCCTCAAGCGCCGGATTGGCCTGCACGGAGATGGGCAGCAACAGGGCCACAAGCAGCGGCAGAACTCGTTCAAGACGGGTCACGCGGGGGATTCCTTCGGCAAGGGGAACCGGGCGGCGTGAACCGCCCGGCCAAAGACATCAGTAGTTCGACTGAACCTGCACGCAGGTCTGGGTCTCGGTGTTGAACATCCCGCAATCCTTGCCCGGCCAGTCCGAATCCAGAACGGCCGATTCCGGCAGGAAATCGGTCCAGGCGTCGCCCGCCACGGGCTCTGTCTGGCTGACGATGTCGAACTGGCCGTCATCGCGGATCTCGCCGATCAGGACCGGCTTGGTGATGTGGTGGTTCGGCAGCACGGTGGCCATGGTGCCGCTGAGGTTCGGCACCTCTACGCCGACGATGGCATCCAGAACCGGGTCCACATCGGTGGTGCCCGCCGCCTCGACCGCCGCGACCCATGCGTTGAAGCCGATCACCGTCGCCTCCATCGGGTCGTTGGTCACGCGATCCTCGCCCGCGAAGCTTTTCCACTCTTCGATAAAGGCGGTGTTCACGTCGCTTTCGGCGGTCTGGAAGTAATTCCACGCGGCCAGATGGCCGACCAGATCCGCGGTATCCAGACCCGACAGTTCTTCCTCGCCGACCGAAAAGGCCATGACCGGAATGTCATCCGCCGACACGCCCGCCGCTGCCAGTTCCTTGTAGAAACCCACATTCGCGTCGCCGTTGATGGTCGACACGACGCCGACCTTCTTGCCGCCCGCGCCAAGCGCCACGACATCGGCCACGATCCGCGACCAGTCGGAATGCCCGAAGGGGGTATAGTTGACAAAGATATCCTCGGCCGCGACGCCATTATCCTTCAGATAGGCATCCAGAATGTTGTTCGTGGTGCGCGGATAGACATAGTCGGTGCCCAGCAGCGCCCAGCTTTCCACGCCCAGTTCGTCGCGCATGTAATCGACAGCGGGGATCGCCTGCTGGTTCGGCGCGGCACCGGTATAGATGACGTTCTTGGACGATTCCTCGCCCTCGTACTGCACCGGATAGAACAGCAGGCCGTTCAGCTCCTCGATCACCGGCAGGACGGATTTGCGGCTGACGCTGGTCCAGCAGCCGAAGATCGCATCGACCTCGGACACGGTCAGCAGCTCGCGCGCCTTTTCGGCGAACATGGGCCAGTCGGATGCGGGATCGACGACCACGGCCTCCAGCGGGCGGCCCAGGACGCCGCCCTTGGCGTTCTGCTGTTCGACCATCATCAGGACGGTGTCCTTCAGCGTGGTTTCGGAAATCGCCATGGTGCCCGACAGGGAATGCAGCACGCCGATCTTGATCGGCTCGCCTTCCGGTGTCTGCGCATGGGCCGCCTGCGCCAGCGTCAGCGCGCTGGTCAGCATCAGGATCTTGGTCAACTTGGTCATCATACCCCTTTTCCCCCCGGCTCTGGCCGGTGTCCCTGTCAGATTTCGTCAAGAGCCGGGCCCTTGCCGATGCAGGAAGACGGGAAAATCAGGCAGCTGAACAGGATTCGAGCAGGTGACGCCCCGCCTGCGCAGGCACTGGCGCGGGCTTGGGCAGATCGGCAGGGCTTTGCCTGTCAGGCGGGCAGGATTAAGGCGCGGATGGTGTCAAACCGCCTTGTTCGATCAGGAAATCGACGATCTCGGCGACGCCTTTTCCGTGCCGCAGCTGGGCCATGACGACGGGGCGCGTGCCGCGTGCATCATGTGCATCCTTTTCCAGCAGCACTGCATCGACCCCGACATAGGGCGCCAGATCGGTCTTGTTCACCACCAGCAGGTCGGACCGCGCCAGACCGGGGCCGCGCTTGCGGGGAATGTCCTGCCCCGCCGCCGTATCGATGACATAGATCGTCAGGTCGGCCAGTTCCGGGCTGAAGGTCGCCGCCAGATTGTCGCCCCCCGATTCGATCAGGATCAGCTCCAGATCCGGGAAGGCCGCGTTCAGATCGGCGATGGCGGCCAGATTGATGCTGGCATCCTCGCGGATGGCGGTATGGGGGCAGCCGCCGGTTTCCACGCCACGGATGCGGTCTTCGGGCAGAACCTGCGCGCGCATCAGCGCCTCGGCATCCTCGCGGGTATAGATGTCGTTGGTGATCACGGCCATGGACAGGCGCGGGGCCAGCGCACGGGCGATCTGTTCGGTCAGGGTCGTCTTGCCCGCACCGACGGGACCGCCGATGCCGACGCGGAGAGGTCCATTCAGGCTCATGATCGGAAAATCCTTGTTGTCATCGTTTCATGCCGCATGGCGGCCATCTCGGCCCCCCATGCGGCGCTGGCAAGGTCGCCTTGCGTGGCGGTTGCCGCACGCGTCGCGCGGGTCAGGATCCTGGGCTGCAGGGCGGCCAGCATCCGTTGCCCCTCGACCGGGCCAAGCGGCATGAACCGCACGGCGGCGCTGATCAGGCCGGCGGCCTGCGATTGCAGAAACGCGGCTATGATCTCGGGTGCGGGCAGATTTAACGGCGCGCAGGCCTGCCCGAAGGCGACCGGCAAAGCGGCGGCGGGATGCGGCGTGCCGGTCAGTGCGGTCATGTTGGCGGCAAAGGCGGTGCCCTGTTCCACGGTTTCCACCAGGCGCTGGCGGGTCAGGCAGGCGGCGCGGGCCAGATCGTCCAGCGCCGCCGGATCGGCGCCGGGCTGCAGGGTCAGCGCGACCAGCACCCCATCTGTCCAGCCTGCGCCATGATCCAGCCAGTCGGCCAGCCATTGCGCCAGCGTGGCACGGGTCACCAGCCCCTGATCCATCGCGTATTCCAGCCCCTGAGACCAGGCAAAGCCGCCCACCGGAAAAGCGGGCGACAGCATCTGCCACAGGCGCAGCCGGGCCGTGTCAGGCGTGATCATGGGCCGGGTGGTCATGCCCGTGGCCGTGGCTGGCCTTGTCGGTCTGGTCATGCCCGTCGCCTGCGTGTCCGCCATCCGCATGACCGGTGCCCGTATCGCTGTGGCTGTGCGAATGGCTGTGGCTGTGGCTGTGCGCCGAGGCGTGGTTGTGGCCCGAAGCGTGACTGTGGCCGTCCGCATGGCTGTGGGCCGAGGCCTGACCATGGGCATGGCTGTGCGCCGAGGCATGGCCCGGCGCCTGTTCGCCCGCGCCATGCGGGTGGCTGTGGGCATGGTCTGCCGGACCGTGATCATGGCCGAAGGTGCGGCCATGGCCATAGGCGCCGCCTTCGGGGCGGAATGGGATGTCCTTGCGGATCACGTTGGCGCCCAGCTGTTTCAGCATCGCCTCCATCACGTGATCCTGCCGGATGATCAGGCGGTCGGCCTCGATCCGGCAGGGCGTGTGGCGGTTGCCAATATGCCAGGCCAGCCGCGCCAGATTGCCCCGGATCTCGATCACCGGTTCGGGGGCGGCGCGCACGACGATCTGGCGGCCATCCGACAGCTCGAACGCGTCACCGTCGTCCAGACTGGTCACCTCGGGCAGGTCGACCATGAAATGGCCCCCGTCAAAGGACAGGCGTTTGCGGCGCAGCAGGCGGCCTTCGTAATCCAGCGCGATGTCACCGTCAAAGGGCGCGGGCGCATTGCGGATGATGGTATGGGCAGTGGCGGTCATGATGTGTCCTCCCTCAGAAGAGGAAATAGCGCTGAGCCAGCGGCAGTTCCGTCGCAGGCTCGCAGGTTAACAATTGTCCATCGGCGCGAACCTCGTAGGTTTCGGGATCGACCTCGATCACGGGCAGGGCGTCGTTCAGGATCATGTCGCGCTTGCCGATGTCGCGGGTGTGTTCCACGGCGATCAGCGTTTTCGACAGCCGGCTGGCGGCGCCCGCCTCCAGCCCCGCTTTCGACAGGAACAGCGCCGAGGCGCGGCGCGTATGTCCCCACATGGGGCGCGAGAACATCGGCTGGACCGGAATGGACCCGTTCGGATCGCCCATCTGCGCCACGCTGATCAGCCCGCCGACCAGCACCATCTCGGGCTTGGCGGCAAAGAACGCGGGCGACCACAGGACCAGATCGGCGCGCTTGCCGGGCGTGATCGACCCGATATGCGCGCTGACCCCCTGGGCGATGGCCGGGTTGATGGTGTATTTCGCGATATAGCGGCGCGCGCGGACATTGTCGTTGTCGCCCGTTTCCTCGGGCAATCTGCCGCGCTGCTGGCGCATCTTGGATGCCGTCTGCCACGTGCGGATGATCACCTCGCCGATCCGGCCCATCGCCTGACTGTCGGATGAGATCACCGAAAACGCGCCCAGATCGTGCAGGATATCCTCGGCCGCGATGGTCTCGCGGCGGATGCGGCTTTCGGCGAAGGACACATCCTCGGGGACGCGGCGGTCCAGATGGTGACACACCATCAGCATGTCCAGATGTTCCTCGACCGTGTTGGCCGTATAGGGCCGCGTCGGGTTGGTGGACGAGGGCATGACATTCGCCATCCCCACCATGCGCATGATGTCGGGGGCATGGCCGCCGCCCGCGCCTTCGGTGTGATAGGCGTGGATGGTGCGGCCCGCGATGGCGGCCATCGTATCCTCGACAAAGCCCGATTCGTTCAGCGTGTCGGTGTGGATCATCACCTGCACGTCCATCTGATCGGCCACGGTCAGGCAATTGTCGATGGCGGCGGGGGTGGTGCCCCAATCCTCGTGCAGCTTCATCGCACAGGCGCCCGCGCGGATCTGTTCGATCAAGGGCGCCGGAACGCTGGCATTGCCCTTGGCGGCGATGCCCACGTTCACCGGCAGGTCGGCGCAGGCCTCCAGCATGCGGGCGATGTGCCAGGGGCCCGGCGTGCAGGTGGTGGCCAGCGTGCCATGCGCGGGCCCCGTGCCACCGCCCAGGATCGTGGTGACGCCCGAATGCAGGGCATGATCGATCTGCTGGGGGCAGATGAAGTGGATGTGACAGTCGAAGCCGCCCGGGGTCAGGATGCGCCCCTCTCCGGCGATGATCTCGGTTGCAGGGCCGATGATCAGGGTCACGCCGGGCTGGGTGTCGGGATTGCCCGCCTTGCCGATGCCCGCGATCAGCCCGTCCTTGATGCCGACATCGGCCTTGATGATGCCCTGATGGTCAAAAACCACGACCCCGGTGATGACCGTATCCATCGCCCCGCCATCGCGGGTGACCTGAGACTGGCCCATCCCGTCGCGTACCACCTTGCCGCCGCCGAATTTGACCTCTTCGCCCGGAATGGTCAGGTCGCGCTCGACCTCGATGATGATCTCGGTATCGGCCAGACGGATGCGGTCGCCCTTGGTGGGACCGTAAAGCGCCGCGTAATCGGCGCGCGACAGCGTCGTCATAGCGCCCCCATGATCTGGCCGCGAAAGCCCTGCACGATCCGGTCGCCTGCATAGCCGACCAGAGCGACCTCGCGCGACTGGCCGGGTTCAAAGCGCACGGCGGTGCCTGCGGGAATGGCCAGCCGCATCCCGCGCGCGGCCGCGCGGTCGAAATCCAGCGCCGGGTTGGTTTCGGCGAAATGGTAATGACTGCCGACCTGAATGGGCCGGTCGCCGGTATTGGCGATCATCAGGGTCAGGGTCGGGCGCCCCTCGTTCAGGGTGATGTCACCGTGGGCGGGAAAGATCTCTCCGGGGATCATGGGGTTATCCTCCGAAGGCCAGGGCAAGGCCCGCCAGCGAGGCGCCGCCGCCCAGCACGCGCAGTTCCAGCCCGCGCGACAGCAGGCGGCCGAAAGCGATGCCCGCCAGATGCAGCGCCATCGTCGCCAGCGCAAAGCCTGCCGCATACAGCGCCAGCCCCGATCCCGGACCCTCGGCCCCATGCGCCCAGCCATGGGCGGCGCCAAAGACCGCGACCATCGGGACCAGCACCGCCAGCGGCAGCCGCGCGGCCATCGCCACCAGCACGCCGAAGATCACGACCGAGGCGAGGATCATCGGCTCGACCGCCGGAAAGCCCGTGCCGGCGGCGCCCATCGCCCCGCCCGCGACCATCGCGGCCACAAAGGTCACCGGCAGCGCCCAGATCGCGCGACCGCCCAGCTGTACCGCCAAGAGGCCAAGCGCCACCATCGCCAGCAGGTGATCGGCGCCGCCGACCGGATGGGCCAGACCGTGCAGGAACTGGCCCTGATCCGCGACATGGCCGGGATGCGCGACCGCGACGGACGGGATCAGCAGCGCGGCGGTAAAAGACAGGCGTTTCATTCAGGCCTCCTGACGGATGGGGTGATGGACGGTGACCAGCTTGGTGCCGTCGGGAAAGGTGGCCTCGACCTGCACCGATTCGATCATCTCGGGGATGCCGGACATGCATTGGTCCGCGGTGATCACATGCGCCCCCGCCTGCATCAGATCGGCGACCGTGCGGCCGTCGCGCGCGCCCTCGACCACGAAATCGGTGATCAGGGCGATCGCCTCGGGGTGGTTCAGCTTGACGCCGCGCGACAGGCGGCCACGCGCCACCATGGCGGCGACCGAGACCATCAGTTTCTCGCGTTCGCGGGGGGTAAGGTTCATGTCAGACCTGCCAGATACGGGGAAGGGGATCGGGGCGAAGAACGCTCAGCAGCCGGTTGACCTGCCGTCGCAAAGGCCAGCCATTGGCGGCCAGCAGGCGGATGACCAGCCGACCGGGCGGCGCGCTGGCCGCCCCGGTGACGCCGGGTTCGTCCAGCACGGCGCGGGTCGCAGCCAGCCGGTCGGGCGCATCGGGGGCGATCAGCGCCAGCGTGGCCAGCGCCGGGGCACCGCCCAGCAGCGCCGGGCCGTCCAGGCGCGGCAGGGTGGCATCGTCCAGCGCGAAGGCGTCGTGATGGATGACCCGCCCGTCGCGGCGCACGATGCGGCGATCGCGCAGATGCAGGCGGGCGGGACGTTCGCCCATGGCCAGACGGCCCAGAACCAGCATCTCCAGCAGCAGGCAACCCGCATCCGGGGCAAGATCGATCCGGGTTTCCCGGTCCAGCCGGGCGCCGTCGAACAGGATGGTTTCCTGCGGCAGCCAGTCCAGCCAGCCCCCCGCGCCCACCGTCAGGGTGACGCGCGCCTGTGCGGCCGCGGCGGTGGCGCGATAGGCGCGTTCGGCGGTCTGCGTGGTGGCCAGCGCGCGGGTGCCTGCGCGCAGATCGACCGCAAAGGCCAGCCGGTCGCCCGAAGCCAGCCCGCCCGAGGTGTTCAGAAAGACGATTTCCGGCAGACCCGCCGTCATGCGCGGCAGCATCGCCTTGGCCGAGCCCGCCTGCGCCAGATCGATCAGCCCACGCGGTCCCATGACCACATGCGCCGCCCCATGGCTGCGCTGCATTCGCGGTGCTGTGTCGCTGCTGTCGAACATGCAGGCAAAGGGCGCCAGGCCGGGGGCAGGGTCAATCGCAGGGGGGCCGGATCTTGCTTGCAAGGCGGGCAGTACCAAAGGGTGTGCCGTCAGTTTAAACACACTGCCCGCAAAACGGGCGGACCCGGTCCAGGTCAGGCGGGCATGTCCAAGAGCGCGCTGAGCAGGCGGCGCCGGGCGGGGGGGATGGCGCGGATCTCGACTCCGGTGAACACATGCATCGTCTTCAGCGCCTGATCGACCACGGCGTGATCGCTGACCCAGCCCCCCATCGCCAGATAGCTGCGCAGCAGCGGCGGCATCGCGGCCATGGCGCGCTTGGGGTCGGGCTGGCGCAGCCGCAGCGCGCGGGCAAAGCGGAACACCTTGGGCGCCTTGACGCGCGGCCACCAGCGGCGCGGGGCCAGATGGCGTTCCTTGAGCATGGCAAAAGCCTCGGCATGCAATTCGGGTTCGCAGCCGGTAAAGCTGGAACAGCCGAACAGCATCTCGACCCCGGTTTCCTCGACAAAACGGGTCAGGGCGGCCCAGGCAATGCGGATCACATCGGGGTCGCGGCAATCGGGATGCAGGCAGAACCGCCCCATCTCGACCATCGGGCCATCGAAAGAGCCGAGGGCCGCCAGATCATAGAACTGCGCCGAATAGCTGCGCGCGATCTGCGACCCGTCGGCCAGCGGTAGAAACCGGAAACTGCAGACCAGCCGACCGCTGTCGATATCCTCGACCATCATGTGGCTGCATTCTTCGTCCAGCGCGTCGATGTCCAGCCGCTGCCCGTCATCGGGCTGCCCCGTGCGGGCGATGAAGGCAATCCAACGCAGCCTTTGCGAGGCGCGCAGATCCCGTGTCGTCGCGGCCAGACGGGCACGATAGCGGCCCTTGCACAGCGGTTGCATCATCTGCCCCCTGATGGATGTTGCGCCATCATAGTCCCAACATATGACGAAAGCACGAACAGCCGTGCCCGGTGACAGACGAATCCCGCGCCATTGCCGCAGGGGAAGGCAAACGGGACGCCTAGTCCAGCCGGTCGCCCAGCACATCCTCGACATAGACGCGCCGTGTCAGGTGGATCGCCACGATCAACAGTGGCGTCGCCAGAATGACCGAGGCCGCGCCGAACAGCGCCCCCATTGCGACGATTGCCAGAATGGTCAGCGCGGGCGGCAATTGCACGGCATATTTCTGGATCAGGGGCATCAGCACCTCGCCCTCGAACACCTGAATGACGGTGAACAGGATCGCGACATAGACCGCCGTGTCCAGACCCTGCGGGGCCGCGACCACCACCGCGATGGCGCCCGACACGAAGGGACCGATGATCGGCACGATATTGGTCAGACCCGCGATCACCGCCAGAATGAACGCCAGCGGCACGTCCAGCAGCCACAGCCCGATCCCGGCCAGAATGGCCACGATCAGCATGTCCAGCGCCTGACCGCCCATCCAGCGGGCCAACTGGGTGCCCAGCTCGTCCAGAACCTGTGCGGCCCGCGCCCGGCGGGGCAGGGGCACCAGCCGGATCAGGCCGCCGCGATAAAGGTCCGCCTCCATCGCGACATAGATCGACAGGATCAGCAGCAGAAAGCCCGATGACAGCAGGCCAAAGGCGGATGACAGGCCCCCCATCACCATGCCGAACAGATCGGGGATGCGTTCGGCCAGCCTTGCGGCATTGTCGCCGATGCTGCCGGTCTCGCCATCCTGCACGCCGGCGATCAGGCGTTCGCCAAAGGGCAGCGAGGCGAACCAGCCCTCGACCGCGTCCCAGCTTTCGGGCAGCGCGGCGATCAGCTGGCCGAACTGGTCGGACACGGCGGGCCCTGCCAGCCGCACCATCAGGGCGACCACGGCGACAACGCCCAGCAGCACCGCCAGCACCCCCAGCTTGAGGTTCAGGCCCACCAGCCCATGCAGCCCCCGTGCCCCGGCGCGCAGCGCGATGGCGATCAGGATCGCCGCGAACGAGATCAGCAGCAGGTTCGACCAGAACCACGCCGCCGCCACGATCAGCCCGATCAGCAGGGCCGAGACCAGCGTGCCCGCCGTCACCGCGCGGCGCGGGGTGCCGTCGGTCCGGGCCACGGATGGGGGCGGGGTCGGCCTTGCGGGATGCAGGTCGGTCATGATCTCTCCTTGTCGTGATCGCTTGGGACAAGCCCGGCGCCGCGGCTGCGGTTCCCCCCCAGCATGGGCACCCCGCTTGCCGCAGACGGTCAAGCCTGCTAACCGGACGCGGATTTCATTCGTGGCGGGCCTTGAGGGGCCGCCCCACAGACAAGGTGAACACCATGGCCATCGAACGCACCCTTTCCATCATCAAGCCCGACGCCACCCGCCGCAACCTGACCGGCAAGATCAATGCCAAGTTCGAGGATGCGGGCCTGCGCATCGTCGCGCAAAAGCGCGTCAAGCTGTCGGCCGAGCAGGCAGGCAAGTTCTATGAAGTCCACAAGGATCGCCCGTTTTACGGCGAACTGGTCGAGTTCATGGCCTCCGAGCCTGTCGTCGTGCAGGTTCTGGAAGGCGAGAACGCCATTGCCAAGAACCGCGAAGTGATGGGCGCCACCAACCCGGCCAATGCCGATGCGGGCACCATCCGCAAGGAATTCGCGATCTCGATGGGCGAAAATTCGGTCCACGGATCGGACGCGCCCGAGACGGCCAAGGAAGAAATCGCCTATTTCTTCTCGGGTCTTGAACTGGTCGGCTGAACTTTTCGGCCACATGAACGATCGGACGGGGGCCCCTTGCGGGCCCCTTTTCCATGCGCGGGGGTCACGGCAGTTTGCACCTGCGGCAGGGGCGATCGGTTGCGGCGGTCGGTTGCGGCAGCGCCGCGCGCAGGCTATGCCCTTTTGCAACGCAATGAATTCAGAAGGGGCGGCCATGCGGGCATTCGTGTTTCCGGGGCAAGGCGCACAGACGATCGGGATGGGCCGGGAACTGGCCATGGCCTATCCTGCCGCGCGCGATGTCTTTGACGAGGTGGACGCGGCATTGGGCGAAAGCCTGTCGGCGCTGATCTGGGACGGGGATGCCGATACGCTGACCCTGACCCAGAACGCGCAGCCCGCGCTGATGGCGACCTCGATCGCGGCCTTCCGCGCCATGGAGGCCGAGGGCATCAACATCATGGACGCCAATTTCGTGGCGGGCCATTCGCTTGGCGAATACTCGGCGCTGTGCGCGGCGGGGTCGCTGACCTTGTCCGACACGGCCCGCCTGCTGCGCCTGCGCGGACAGGCCATGCAAGAGGCCGTGCCGGTGGGCATCGGCGCCATGGCCGCGATCCTGGGGCTGGATTTCGAGACGGTGGACCGCATCGCCCGCGAGATCGGCGGCGACGAGGTCGTGCAGGCCGCCAATGACAATGATCCGGGTCAGGTCGTCATCTCGGGGCACAAGGGCGCGGTCGAGCGGGCCGCCGAGGCGATGAAGGCGGCAGGCGCCAAGCGTGCGGTGATGCTGCCCGTGTCGGCCCCCTTCCATTCGGTGCTGATGCAGCCTGCGGCGGCTGCGATGGCCGATGCGCTGGCGGGGGTGGATATCCAGCCGCCCGCCGTGCCGCTGATCGCCAATGTCCGCGCCGAGGCGGTAATCGAGCCCGGCGCCATCCGCCGCCTGCTGGTCGAACAGGTGACCGGCACGGTGCGCTGGCGCGAATCCATCGCCAATATGGCCGGAGCCGGGGTGACCGAGTTCTGGGAGATCGGCGCGGGCAAGGCGCTGTCGGGGATGATCCGGAGGACGGCCAAGGACGTGACGGTCAAGAATGTGGGCGTGCCTGCGGATGTCGCGGCGCTGAAGGGATAGCGTGGGAGCCGGGGGCGCTTCGCCCCCGTGCCGATCGGTTCTTGAACCGACGGCGAACCGCTCGGCACCCCCCCGAGGATATTTAGGTGAAGAAGAAGAGGCTTTGGGCATGTTCGATCTGACGGGTAAGACGGCGCTGGTGACGGGCGCTTCGGGGGGGATCGGCGGAGCGATCGCCCATGCACTGCATGGGGCGGGGGCGACGGTCGCGCTGTCGGGCACGCGCGAGGCGCCGCTGCGCGACCTGGCCGCCAGCCTGGGAGAGCGGGCGCATGTGGTCGTGGCGGATCTGAGCGATCCGGCCTCGGTCCTGACCCTGCCCAAGGCGGCCGCCGAGGCGATGGGGTCGGTGGATATTCTGGTCAACAATGCCGGGATCACCCGCGACAACCTGTTCATGCGCATGTCGGATGACGAATGGGCGCAGGTTCTGGACGTGAACCTGACCAGCGTCTTCAAGCTGTCGCGCGGCGTGCTGCGCGGCATGATGAAGGCGCGGTGGGGGCGGATCGTCAACATCACCTCGGTCGTGGGAACCACGGGCAATCCGGGGCAGGGGAACTATGCCGCGGCCAAGGCCGGGCTGGTCGGCATGTCCAAGTCGCTGGCCTATGAGGTGGCCAGCCGCGGCATCACCGTGAACTGCGTGGCGCCCGGCTTCATCGCCACGGCAATGACCGACAAGCTGACCGACGATCAGAAGGGCAAGATCCTGACGCAGATCCCCGCAGGCCAGATGGGCCGGCCCGAGGATATCGCCGCCGCCGTCCTGTATCTGGCCAGCCCCTCGGCCGGATATGTCACCGGGGCCACGCTGCATGTGAATGGCGGCATGGCGATGGTCTGAACGGGCATGCGCGGCGGCAACGCTGCGCGGGACTGTTTGCGAAAGCGGTTGCAAGAGGGTTCATGGGTGCTATATCCCCGCCTTTAGCAGCAGGGGAACCGCCCTGTGCTGAACCGGACCAGTTGCGTCCGTGAAAAACTGGGCGGATGCCCGCGAGAATGAGGATATGACATGAGCGATATCGCTGATCGCGTGAAGAAGATCGTGGTCGAGCATCTGGGTGTCGACGAGGACAAGGTGGTCGAATCCGCCTCGTTCATCGATGACCTGGGCGCCGACAGCCTCGACACCGTCGAGCTGGTCATGGCTTTCGAGGAAGAGTTCGGGATCGAGATCCCCGATGACGCCGCCGAAACCATCCAGACCGTTGGCGACGCGGTGACCTTCATCAAGGGCGCGGTCTGAACCGACGCTTGACGCCGGGCCTTCGGGCGCGGCGGATCTGACGGCGCCCCCGCAAGGGAGGCGCCGTTTTTCGTTTCGGCAGCGTGGATTGTCGCACAGGGGAACCCGCGCGGCCCGGGTCGTGTTGACCGGTCGAAACGAACAAAGGAGGCCGTCATGGCCGTCAACGTCAAAGGGCTTGCCGACAACGCCCGCAAAACTGCAATTTCCGAACTGAACGCACGGCTGGCTGACGGGCTGGCCTTGTCGATGGCCATCAAGCAGGCCCATTGGAACGTCAAGGGGATCAACTTCATCGCCGTGCACGAGTTGTTGGATGTGGTGAACGGCCGTCTGCAGGAGCATCTGGATATCTTTGCCGAACGCGTGCAGGTGCTGGACGGTGTGGCCGTCGGCACGGCCGAGGCGGTGGCAAAAGCCTCGACCCTCAAGGAATATCCGACCGACCTGACCAAGGCCGCCGACCATATCAAGGCGATCTGCGACCGGATGCGCGATCACGGCGCCAAGCTGCGCGCCGCCATCGATACGACGGACGAAGCAGGCGACGCCAATACCGCCGACATCTTTACCGCAGCCTCGCGGACGGCAGACAAGGATCTGTGGTTCCTGGAAAGCCACCTGGAATAATCAGGTCTGTTACTATCAGATATGATGCGGCCCCGGACTGACCGGGGCCGTTGATCGCCGGGTGGGGATCAGCGTCCCAGCTTGGCGTGAACCTCTTCCAGATCGACCTCGCCCAAGGGCATCTTGTTGTCCGGATTGTCGAAATCGTACCGGAACAGCTGGAAATCGTCCTTGTAGATTTCCCAGATCAGATGGCGCGACAGGTCGTCGAAATAATCGCTGACCTTGTGGGCGCGCTTGGGGCCATGCCCCTCGGATTCGTTAAAGCGTGGGACGTCGGACAGGTTCAGCGGGACCGGCACCTGCGCCTCTTCCAGAACCTTTTGCATGCCGTCGTTGAACGCTTCGGTAAAAAAGATCTGGTCGTAGCGCCCGCCGTTCACGATGAAGGTCGAGATATGGCCCGACATGGCCGACCAGTGGATGTCCGGCTCCATCGGTTTGCGGAACCGGATGGTGTCGCGCGCGAACAGCAGGAACCGACGAAAGCTGGCGACCTGATCGAATTCGAACCCGTTCTCGGGCGTGCCGACATCGATCCCATAGCGCTGGACCAGCTGCGGCACCAGATTGCCGCGATAGCGTTTGCCATTGCGCTGAATTCCGGCAATTTTATCAAAAAACGACGACAGCAGCCGTGCATAGGGATTGCGCACGCAGGTGAAGGTCACCGCATCACGGGCCCGCACGGCGCGTTCGATTGCGTCATGGCTGTGATCCTGCGCCCATTTATGCATTCCATCCTTTGAATCGTGGATGTCGCCGTCAAAGAAGCGCCCATGATCCGAATAGAACATGATCTGGCCGATCGTCGAGCATGCGCATTTCGGCACGACCCGATAGATCATGCTTTCGCTTTCTGTCATCCAAACGCCGGGAAAACCCATCCTGAACCTACTCCGATTTCACTGCCGACCCGGCAGATCGCGGCAATGTGCCGTCCTGCTTGTCCCAACGACAAAAATGGTTACACACACAAAGCAAAAGACGAGGAAATATTCAACGCCTTACGTTGAAACAAGTGTAATCAGTCACCGGGAACCGCGCATCACATGGCCCGCATTGCCTTTATCCTGCTCACGCACAAGGACCCTCAGGGGGTCATCGACCAGGCCCGTCGTCTGACCGCCACGGGCGATTTCGTGTCGATCCATTTTGACAAGCGCGCACCCAAGGCCATGTTCCAGCAGATCAAGGACGCGCTTGGCGACCATCCGGGCGTGGCATTTGCGCCACGGCGTCTGAAATGCGGTTGGGGCGAATGGTCGCTGGTCGCCGCCACGCTCGAGGCTCTGCGCGCCGCCGAGGCGGCGTTTCCGCAGGCCACGCATTTCTACATGCTGTCGGGCGATTGCATGCCCATCAAATCGGCCCAGTTCGCGCGCGGTTTCCTCGAGGCCGAGGAATGCGATTACATTGAAAGCTTTGATTTCTTCGACAGCGACTGGATCAAGACGGGCTTCAAGGAAGAACGCCTGATCTATCGCCACCTGTTCAACGAACGCACGCAGAAATGGCTGTTCTATACCAGCTATGAACTGCAGAAACGCCTTGGCCTGACACGGGAGGTGCCCAAGGATATCCAGGTGATGATCGGATCGCAGTGGTGGTGCCTGCGCCGCCAGACGGTCGAGGCGATCCTGGACCTGATCCGCGACCGCCCCGAGATCGTGCGGTTCTTCAGCACCACCTGGATCCCGGACGAGACCTTCTTTCAGACGCTGGTCGCCCATGTCGTGCCCAGAAAGCAGATCCGTACCCGCACCCTGACCTTCCTGATCTTCTCGGATTACGGCATGCCGGTCACCTTCCACAACGACCAGTACGGCCTGCTGCTGCGGCAGGATTACCTGTTCGCGCGCAAGATCAGCCCCGAGGCGCTGGACCTGCGCGAAAGGCTGGGCGCGCTGTGGCAGACCGAGGGGCATGACTTCGCCATCGCCGCCGAGGGGCGGCAGCTGTTCAGTTTTCTGACCGGGCGCGGCCGGATCGGGCGCCGCTTTGCGCCGCGCTTCTGGGAAACCGATGGCAGCCTGGGCCATGAACGGATCGTTCATATGATCGTGGCCAAGAAATGGCATATCGCCAAGCGTCTGACCGCCGCGATCCGCGACCAGACGGACATCCCGGCGGTCGATTACGTCTTCAACGAACAAGAGGCCAATCTGCCCGACATGGGCGGCGTCGCCTCGTCGGTCGGCAAGCGCGAACGCCATCGCCGGGCACTGGTCAAGCTGATGTTCGAACAGTTCGGAACCGAACGGCTGGTCTTTTGCGTCGATCCCTCGGCGCTGGCCCTGATCGCGGATTTCGACGGCGACCGGGCGGAAACGCGGGTGCTGTTCATCGACAGCCGATTTGACGACGATTACGTCCGTGGCCATATGAGCCGCGTGGGCCTTGTCAGCCCCGATGCCCCGCCCGAGATCGTCGATCGCCTGCTGCCGGTCATGCGCAGCGATCTGCAGCACGAGGCCGACCGGGTCCGCGAGGCCGGCTTCCGCCAGCTGTCCAGCATCTCGGAATCGGCGGGCGCCGAACGGAACGCGGCGGCGCTCGCGGCGTTTCTCGGCATCATGCCCGATCAGGCACAGGCTCTGGCCGACACGCCTTTCCTCTTCGACGACTAGAAAGAACGTTCATGGCCTTCACCTATGATGACAGCAACATCTTTGCCCGCATCCTGCGCGGCGAAATCCCGAACGACACCGTGGCCGAGAACGATCACGCGTTGGCCTTTCGCGACATCCAGCCCAAGGCGCCCCGTCATGTGCTGGTGATCCCCAAGGGCCGCTATGTCAGCTTCGACGATTTCGCCACCAACGCCCCCGAGGCCGAGATTGCGGGCTTCATGCGCCTCTGCGCTCAGGTCTGCACGCTGGAAGGCATCGGTCTGGAACAGGGCGAGGGCTTTCGCGCGATCACCAATGCCGGCCCCCATGGCGTGCAAGAGGTGCCGCATTTCCATCTTCACATCATGGGCGGTCGCGTCATGGGCCCGATGATCGGCGCCCGCGACTGACTGACCTCTCGCCCCGGCCAATGTCATCTTGGCAAAAATATCCCGGGGGGAGGCCGCAAGGACGGGGGGCAGCGCCCCCTGCCAACCCCGCCACCGTCTCAGTCGCGGGTCAGTTCGACAAACACATCCTCAAGATCGGCCTGCTCGGTCGCCACATCGACGATGGGCACCCCCGCCACACGCAGCACGTCCAGAATTTGGTCGGCCCGGAGCCGGGACGGGGGATAGCTGATCGCCAGCCGCCCGTCGGGCCGGATCTCGCTGCGCGCGCCCTGCGGCAAGGGCGGCAGGGTGACGGGACCGCCGGTGTCCAGCACCAGCGTCTTGCCATCGGTGCGCGACAGCAGGGTCTGGGTGTCCTGACGGATGATGACCTGACCGTGGTTGATGATGGCGATCTCGTCGCACATCTGTTCGGCCTCTTCCAGATAATGGGTGGTCAGAATGATGGTCATGCCCTGTTCGTTCAGGCGGCGCACGTTCTTCCACAGCATCTCGCGCAGGGTGATGTCGACGCCTGCGGTCGGTTCGTCCAGAACCAGAATATGGGGCCGGTGCACCAGCGCCTTGGCCAGCAGCAAGCGCCGCTTCATCCCCCCCGACAGTGACCGGGCATAGGCATTGGCCTGATCGGTCAGGCCCACCAGCGCCAGCAGCTCGTCGGTCCAGCGTTCGGATTTCGGGACGCCGTACAGACCCGCCTGCACCTCGAGGCTGGCGCGGGGGGTAAAGAACGGGTCCATGTTCAGTTCCTGCGGCATCACCCCGATGGCGGCGCGGGACTGGCGCGGGTTCACATCCTGATCGAACCCCCAGATCGTCACCTTTCCGGCGGTCTTGTTGACCAGACCGGCCAGAATGTTGATCATCGTGGACTTGCCCGCGCCGTTCGGGCCCAGAAGGCCAAAGATGCTGCCGGTCGGGATGGCGAGATCGATGCCCTTCAGGGCCTCTTTGGCCGGGGCATTCCCCTGGGCTGCATAGGTCTTGGACAGACCGGTGATCCGGATGGCATCAGACATGGGCATTCCTTGCAGAGCTTGCGAAGCCGGGCGGCGCTGCGCTATGGGGGTTAGACCAGATGACGCCCGCCGCCACAAGAAGGCCAGCCATGACACAGCACGTGACGCCCGAAACCCCGCTGTCCACCAACACCGGCACCGAGGCCGGCACCCGTCCCGCGCCGGCGACCCAGATCGTGACGCGCTGGCGGGTCAGCTGCGACGGCGATGACGGCGCCGGTCTGGGCCATCCGCGCGTCTGGCTGGCGATCTCTCCGGATCTGGGCTTCGTCGATTGCGGCTATTGCGACAAGCGTTTCGTGATCGACCGCGATCACGCCCATGACGATCACTAAAGACTGACCCCCCCCGCCGATTGTCCGTCCGGGCCCGGCGCGGCGCGACCGCCCCCATCGAGGGCGCCGTCACCCCGGGCTGGCGGCGCCAGCCTTGCCCGCCCTGTCCCTGGCGCCCTTGCCCCGGCACCGGTCCGAACAATAGCGCACCTGATCCCAGTCCCGTTCCCATTTCTTGCGCCAGCTGAACGGCAGCCCGCAGGCGGCGCAGATCTTCTGGGGCAGGTCGGATTTGCGGCGCATCTTGGGCATGGGCATCCCTTGTGGTCTCTGGAAGATCGCGGTCAGCCGTGGCAAAAGGCGGCCTGTAGCAGGACAAGGGGCAGATGATCATGGACGACGCATTCGGCAAGGGCTGTCACCTGCATCTGATCGACGGATCGGCCTTTATCTTCCGCGCCTATCACGCACTGCCGCCGCTGACACGCAAGTCGGACGGGCTGCCGGTGGGCGCCGTGGCGGGGTTCTGCAACATGCTGTGGCGCTATGTGCAGACCGATGACGGGCATACCGCGCCGACCCATGCGGCGGTGATCTTCGACCATTCCTCCAAGACGTTCCGCAACGAGATCTATCCCGCCTACAAGGCCCAACGCCCCGAGCCGCCCGAGGATCTGCGCCCGCAATTCCCGCTGACCCGCGACGCCACCCGCGCCTTCAACATCGCCTGCATCGAGACCCAAGGCTACGAGGCCGACGACATCATCGCCGCCATGGCCTGTGCCGCGCGCAACGCCGGTGGCACCGCCACGATCATCAGCAGCGACAAGGACCTGATGCAGCTGATCGGCGACGGGGTCGACATGCTGGACCCGATCAAGAACAAGCTGATCGGCCGCGACGAGGTGTTCGAGAAGTTCGGCGTCTATCCCGACCGCGTGGTGGACGTGCAGGCGCTGGCCGGCGATCCGGTGGACAACGTGCCGGGCGCGCCGGGCATCGGCATCAAGACCGCCGCCCTGCTGATCCAGGAATACGGCGATCTGGAAACGCTGCTGGCCCGCGCCGGCGAGATCAAGCAGCCCAAGCGCCGGCAGACGCTGATCGACCATGCCGACCAGATCCGCATCTCCAAGCGCCTCGTGACGCTGGATTGCGACACGCCGTTGGACGTCACGCTGGAGAGCCTCGCCGTCAAGCGCCCCGATGCCGACCGCCTGGTGGCGTTCCTGTCCGAGATGGAGTTCCGCACCCTGACGAACCGTGTGGCCGAGGTGCTGGGAACCGAGGCCCCCGCCATTCAGGCCGCCCCCGCCAGCGATGCGCCCGCAGCCCCCGATCAGCCGGCAATCGACGCGTCGGGCTATCAGACCGTCACCGACATGGAGACGCTGAAGACGTGGATCGCGGACATCCGCGACACCGGCCACGTTGCCATCGACACCGAAACCACGGGCCTGGATGAGATGCAGGCCGGGCTGGTCGGGATCTGTCTGGCGACCGCGCCGGGGCGGGCCTGCTATATCCCCATCGGCCATGTCGCGGGGGGCGGCGACCTGTTCGGCGCGGTCGAACGTGTGGCGGGCCAGTTGGACCCCGACGCGGTGTTGGCGGCGCTGAAGCCGGTGCTGGAGGATCCGTCGATCCTGAAGATCGGCCAGAACATGAAGTACGACTGGAAGATGCTGGCCCGTCACAGCATCCACGTCACGCCTTTGGCCGACACGATGCTGATGTCCTATGCCCTGAATGCGGGTACCCATAATCATGGGATGGATGAGCTGGCGGAACGCTATCTGGGCCACAAATGCATCCCGATCAAGGATCTGATCGGGTCCGGCAAATCCCAGCTAACCTTTGCGCAGGTGCCCATCGACAAGGCCGCCCCCTATGCGGCCGAAGATGCCGACATCACCCTGCGCCTGTGGCAGCATTTCGCGCCGATGTTGCCGGTGGAAAAGGTCTCGACCGTCTATCACACGCTGGAACGCCCGATGATCCCGGTGCTGGCGCAGATGGAGATGGCAGGCATCCGCATCGACACCGACGTGCTGGGCCGCATGTCCGGCGTCTTCGCGCAGAAAATGGCGCAGCTGGAGGATGAGATCCACGGGCTGGCGGGCCAAAGCTTCAACATCGGCAGCCCCAAGCAATTGGGCGAGATCCTGTTCGACAAGATGGGCCTTGCGGGCGGCAAACAGGGCAAGACCGGCGCCTTTTCCACCAGCGCCGACGTGCTGGAGGATCTGGCCGCCGAAGGCCATGACCTGCCCGCCCGCGTGCTGGACTGGCGCCAGATCGCCAAGCTGAAATCGACCTATACCGACGCCCTGCCGACCTATGTGAATGCCGAAACCGGCCGCGTCCATACCAGCTATTCGATCACCGGCGCGCAGACGGGACGGCTGTCCTCGACCGATCCGAACTTGCAGAACATCCCGATCCGGACCGAGGAAGGCCGCCGCATCCGCCAGGCCTTCATCGCGCCGGAAGGATACAAGCTGGTCAGCCTCGATTACAGCCAGATCGAGCTGCGGATTCTGGCCCATGTCGCGGATATCCCGGCCCTGAAACAGGCCTTCCGCGATGGCATCGACATTCACGCGATGACCGCCAGCCAGATGTTCGGCGTGCCCGTCGAGGGGATGGACCCGATGATCCGCCGTCAGGCCAAGGCGATCAATTTCGGGGTCATCTACGGCATCTCGGGCTTTGGCCTGTCGCGCAACCTGCGCATCCCGCGGGCCGAGGCGCAAAGCTTCATCGACACCTATTTCCAGCGCTTTCCCGAAATCCGCGCCTATATGGACAAGACCGTGGCGGATGCCAAACAGGACGGCTATGTCACCACGCTGTTCGGTCGCCGCATCAACACGCCCGGCATCAACCAGTCCGGCCCCGCCGCAGGGGGTGCCCGCCGCGCGGCCATCAACGCCCCCATTCAGGGCGCCGCCGCCGATATCATCCGCCGCGCGATGATCCGCATGCCGGATGCCATCGCGGATCTTCCGGCCCGGATGCTGCTGCAGGTCCATGACGAACTTGTCTTCGAGGTCCGCGACGATTCGACCGACGCCCTGACCACCATCGCCCGAGACATCATGGAATCCGCCGCCGAACCTTCGGTCCGCCTGTCGGTGCCGCTGGTGGTGGATGCCGGGACCGGCGTCAACTGGGCGGAGGCGCACTGACCCACTCCACTGACCCCCTCCTGCAGCGGTCCGCCAATATCCCACGGGGGTGCGGGGGTGTGAACCCCCCGCTGCGGCCCTTGTGGCACCGCTCTGCGGTTCTTTTAATCCCGCAAAGTCTCTGCTAGCAGGTCGCTTCCCGGTCGCAGCCTACCCGGGTCACAAAAACAAGGGTTACGGATATGAACACCACACTCGTCTGCTCCGGCGGACTCGATTCCGTGTCGCTGGCGCATGTGCTGGCGGAACAGGGGCGCCTGTCGCGGATCGTCAGCTTCGATTACGGCCAGCGTCACCGCAAGGAACTGGACTTTGCCAAAGCCTGCGCGCGCCGTCTTGGCGTGCCCTTTCATCTGGTCGATCTGTCGGGTTTGGGGGCGGCGCTGAACGGCTCGGCCCTGACCGATGATCTGGACGTGCCCGACGGGCATTATGCCGAGGACTCCATGCGGGTCACGGTGGTCCCCAACCGCAATGCGATCATGCTGACCATCGCCTTCGGGATTGCCGCTGCCAAAGGCGACGGGGCGGTCGCGGCGGCGGTGCATGGGGGCGATCACTTCATCTATCCCGATTGCCGCCCGGCCTTCACGGCGTCCTTCGAGGCGATGCAGCGCGCCGCGCTGGACGGCTATGCCGATGTCGCGCTGCATGTGCCTTTCGTCCATGCGACCAAGGCCGATATCGTCACTGCAGGCGCCGCCGCAGGCACGCCCTTTGCCGACACATGGTCCTGCTACAAGGGTGGCGCGGTCCATTGCGGACGCTGCGGCACCTGCGTGGAACGGCGCGAGGCCTTTCATCTGGCGGGCCATGCCGATCCGACCGTCTATGCGGACCCCGATTTCTGGCAGTCCGCGATCGCGGCCCATGCGGCGGGGTCGGCCTGATGTTCCGGATCACCAAAGAGTTTCATTTCAGCGCCTCGCACCGGCTGGACCATCTGGCCCCCGATCATCAATGCGCAAGGCTGCACGGGCATAACTATATCGTGGTCGTCGAACTGGCCGCAGACGATCTGAACGCCGACGGGTTCGTGCGCGATTATCACCAGCTGGCCCCGCTGAAAGCCTATCTGGACGACAGTTTCGATCACCGGCATCTGAATGACGTGCTGGACGTGCCCTCGACCGCTGAACATCTGGCGCGGCATCTGTTCGACTGGTGCCGTGCCCGCTGGCCGGAAACGCAGGCCGTCCGGGTCAGCGAGACGCCCAAGACCTGGGCGGAATACCGGCCATGAGCGCGACCGACAGACCCCTGCGCATCGCCGAGATCTTTGGCCCGACCATTCAGGGCGAGGGCGCGCTGATCGGCCTGCCCACGGTTTTCGTGCGCGCGGGCGGCTGCGATTACCGCTGCAGTTGGTGCGATTCGCTGCATGCGGTGGACAGCGCCTTTCGCGACAGCTGGGCCGCCATGAGCAGCACCGAGGTCTGGGCGCGGGTGCGCGACCTGTCGGGCGGGCGGCCTTTGACCGTGTCGATCTCGGGCGGGAACCCGGCCATTCAGGATTTCGGGCCACTGATCGCGATGGGTCGGGCCGAAGGCTATGGCTTTGCGCTGGAAACGCAGGGATCGGTCGCGCGGGACTGGTTTGCGGAGCTGTCTATGCTGGTTCTCAGCCCCAAGCCGCCCTCCAGCGGCCAGGTGCCGGATTGGGCGGTGTTCGACGATTGCCTGCGCGCCGGGCAGGGCGCCAGTGCAGTGGTGATGAAGATCGTGATCTTTGACGATACCGATTACGCTTGGGCACGCGATGTCGCGGATAGCTATCCCGACCTGCCGTTGGTCCTGCAACCCGGCAATCCCGAGGTCGATCCGGCGGTGCCTGTCGCGGCGCAGGACGTGGCCGACCGGCTGCTTTGGCTGGTGGACAAGGTCACCGCCGAAGGCTGGTTCCGGCCCCGTCTGCTGCCGCAGCTGCATGTGATGCTGTGGGGGAACCGGCGCGGCGTCTGACGGTTTGCGTCCCGCGAATGCCGGGGGCGCTTCGCCCCCCGGACCCCCCGAGGATATTTTAGGGACCGTTGCAGGGGCCGGGCTTAGGGGAGCAGTTCTCCGTGCAACGAATTTGCCGCGCTGTTCTTGATGCGGACCTGGCGCAAGTCGCCGATCTGCACGTCCGTGGTGTCGACGAAGACCGCGTGCAGATAGTCGGATTTGCCGATCATCTGTCCGGGCTCGCGTCCGGCCTTTTCGAACAGGACGCCGACCGTGCGGCCGACCATGTCCTGTTGCACGGCTTTCTGCTGGCGGGTCAGCAGGGCCTGCAATTCCTGCAGGCGGGCATCGGCCACGGCGGGCTCGACCTCGGGGCGGTCATAGGCCGGGGTGCCGGGGCGGGGCGAATATTTGAAGCTGTAGGCCATGCCAAAGCCAACCTGTTCGATCAGCCGCAGCGTGTCGGCATGGTCCTGATCGGTCTCGCCCGGAAAGCCCACGATGAAATCGCTGGTCAGCACGATATCGGGGCGCGCGGCCCGGATGCGGTCGATCAGGCGCAGATAGTGATCCGCCGTATGCTTGCGGTTCATCGCCTTGAGGATGCGGTCGCTGCCCGATTGCACCGGCAGGTGCAGATAGGGCATCAGCTGCGCCACATCGCCATGGGCGGCGATCAGGTCGTCGCCCATATCGTTGGGATGGCTGGTCGTATAGCGGATGCGGGCCAAGCCCTCGATCTGGGCCAGGGCGCGGATCAGCCGTCCAAAGCCCCATTCGCCGCCCGCCGGGTCGGAGGCCGGGGCCGCGCCATGCCAGGCGTTGACGTTCTGGCCCAGCAGGGTGATCTCGCGCACGCCGCGGGAGACCAGATCGCGGGCCTCGGACAGGATGCGGGGGGCGGGGCGGCTGACCTCGGCCCCGCGGGTATAGGGGACGACGCAGAAGGCGCAGAATTTGTCGCAGCCTTCCTGCACGGTCAGAAAGGCGGTGGGCGCGCGGCGCGTCGCCGGATTGAGGCTGGTGCGCGCGGGCAGGTGTTCGAACTTGTCTTCCTGAGGGAAGTCGGTCTGGATTGCGGCGATCTCGCCCCGCGCCATGGCGGGCAGGCGGTGATAGGTCTGCGGGCCGACGACCAGATCGACCAGCGGCATGCGACGGATGATCTCGGCCCCTTCGGCCTGTGCCACGCAGCCTGCCACGCCGATCTTCAGATCCGGGCGCGCGGCCTTGAGCGGCTTGAGGCGGCCAAGGTCGGAATACAGCTTTTCGGCGGCCTTTTCGCGGATATGGCAGGTGTTCAGCAGAACCATATCGGCATCTGACTGATCCTCGGTCAGGACATAGCCTTCGGCGCCCATCGCCTCGGCCATGCGCTGGCTGTCATAAACGTTCATCTGGCAACCATAGGTCTTGATGAAAAGCTTTTTCGTGGCCGGGGTGCTGGCGGTCATGTCATGCTGTCCTTGGAGGTCGCGCAGCGATACAGCAAGATCGGGGTTTTGGAAAGGCACGGGATGGAGAGCGACCTGACAGGCATCCCCAATATCGGTCCCGCCACGGCGCGGGCGCTGATCGCTGTGGGGGTGGCGGATGCGGCCATGCTGCGGGCGATGGGGGCGGATGCGGCCTATCGCGCGCTGCTGGTCGCGGGCGAGCGGCCGCATTTCATCGGCTATTACGTCCTGCACATGGCGCTGCAGGGCCGACCCTGGAACGATTGCAAGGGCGCGGAAAAGGACGCGCTGCGGAAGCGTTTCGATGCGCTGGTGGCCGGGGTCAGGGGCGCACCGCTGAGCGGGATCGAGGCCGAGCTGGATGCGATCGGGCTGCGCCGCCCCGGGGTGAAGGCGGCGGGTTGAAAATGATCGGTCGATCGCGGGGCCTGCCCGGAGCGCGGGCAGGCGTGGCCCTGCGCACCGGCCCCCATTGAACGCGCCCCCGGCCCCGGATAGCCTGCGCTTCTGACCGGTTGAGGAGCCTGACCATGAACACGCCGCAAAGCTGGGAAGCACGCGCCGACGAATATTCGCTTTACGGATTCACCGACCTGCCAAGCGTGCACAAACGCGGCGCCGTCGTGCTGACCCATGGCGAGGGGCCTTACGTCGTCGATGTGAACGGCAACCGCTATCTGGATGCCAATTCGGGCCTGTGGAACATGGTCGCGGGGTTCGATCACAAGGGTCTGGCGCAGGCTGCCAAGGATCAATACGATCGCTTTCCTGGCTATCACGCATTTTTCGGGCGGATGTCCGATCAGACGGTGATGCTGTCGGAAAAGCTGGTCGAGGTGTCGCCCTTTGAACGCGGCAAGGTATTCTATACCAACTCGGGCTCCGAGGCGAATGACACGATGGTCAAGATGCTGTGGTTCCTGCATGCCAGCGAGGGCAAGCCCGAAAAGCGCAAGATCCTGACCCGCTGGAACGCCTATCACGGGGTCACCGCCGTGTCGGCCAGCATGACCGGCAAGCCCTATAATTCCGTCTTCGGCCTGCCGCTGCCGGGCTTCATCCATCTGGGCTGCCCGCATTACTGGCGCTTTGGCGAGGCAGGAGAGACGGAAGAACAGTTCACCGCGCGTCTAGCCCGCGAGCTGGAGGAGACGATCCTGCGCGAGGGCGTCGATACCATCGCCGGGTTCTTTGCCGAGCCGGTGCAGGGCGCGGGCGGGGTCATTCCCCCATCGGCGGGGTATTTTCAGGCGATCATGCCGGTTCTGAAGAAATACGGCATTCCGATGATCGCCGATGAGGTGATCACCGGATTTGGGCGGACGGGCAACACCTGGGGCAGCCAGACCTATGATTTCATGCCCGATGCGATCATCAGTTCCAAGAACCTGACGGCGGGGCTGTTTCCGATGGGCGCGGTGATTCTGGGGCCGGAACTGGCCGACCGGGTTCAGGCGGCGGTCGAGATCATCGAGGAATTTCCGCATGGCTTCACCGCCTCGGGCCATCCGGTCGGCTGCGCCATCGCGCTGAAGGCCATTGATGTGGTCATGAATGAGGGGCTTGCCCAGAACGTCATCGATCTGGCGCCGCGATTCGAGGATGGGCTGCGGCAGCTGGCCCAGAACCCCAATATCGGCGAATATCGCGGCGTGGGCTTCATGTGGGCGCTGGAGGCGGTGCGCGACAAAGCCACCAAGACCCCGTTCGAAGGGCATCTGTCGGTCAGTGAGCGGATCGCCAATACCTGCACCGATATGGGGCTGATCTGCCGTCCGCTTGGGCAGTCGATCGTGCTGTGCCCGCCGTTCATCCTGACCACCGATCAGATGGACGAGATGTTCGACAAGCTGGACAAGGCGCTTGGCAAGGTCTTTGCCGAACTGGCATGACAGAAAGCACCCCCGCGTCAGGCGGGGGCAGGCCCGGCGGCGATACTGCCGGCGGTTTTTTTTGCAGGAGACCGGCCCATGATTCCCGCGCGCTACGCCCCGATCCTGTTCGGGCTGATCCTGTCGGGGCTGATGTCCTCGCTGGTGTCGGGCATTGCGACCTTTCGCGCGGTCGGGATGGTGCAGGGGGTGGCGGGACTGTGGCTGGGCAACTGGCTGTCCAGTTGGGCGGTCGCCTTTCCTGCGGTGCTGGTCGTGGCGCCGGTTGCGCGTCGGGTCGTGGCGCGGCTGACGCGGGCCTGAGGGTCACGGCGGCTTGGTGCGACCGCGCAGCGGCATGGGGCCGCTGGACCGGATCTGCGGGCCGTCCGGTCCCATGACGATGGCCAGCGCGCCGGTCCGGCGCAGCCTGTCCGGGTCCAGCAGCAGACAGGGCGCGCGGCCCTGCAGCGCCACAGGTTCCGACGCGACGACGATGCGGCGGGGGCGGCATTCCCCCGCTGCGCGGCGGCCCGATCCCTTGCCGGTCAGATGCCAGACCTGCCAGCCCTGCGGCAGATCGGCACGCCGGTCGCGATGATCCCCGGTCCAGCCGGGACGGGCGGCGGCGGCGCTCTGATCGCGCATGTCGCCGTCTTCCTGCAGCCAGACCGACACGACAAAGGCCCCGCCCGAGGGTTTCGAGATCGCCCGCCCCGCGGGGGTCATCAGCCCCACGGCCTCGCCCTCGGGGGCGATCAGCAGCAGGGGGCGGCGCGCGCTCAGCCACAAACCCGCCGCCAAGGCCAGCAGCGCCAGACCCACGGCGCAGCCTGCCGCGGTGATCAACCCGCGCTGCCCCGCCCGGCGCCAGCACAGGATGGCCAGCACCGCGCCATAGCCCATCAGCGCGACCACCGCACCGGGCGGCTTGGGGATGCCGGTGACCGCGCCCGAAAGCCCCGCGACCCAGCCCGCGACCCACAGCATCCATTCGGTCCCCAGACCCATGACCCACAGGGCCGGAGCCTCCAGCCCGACCAGCGCCAGAAGCGCGCCGATGACGCCTGCGGGCATCACCAGCGTGCCCATGACCGGCACCGCCAGCAGGTTGGCCAGCATCCCGTATTGCGCCATGCGGTTGAAATGCGCGGCGGCGATGGGCGCGGTCGCCAGCCCCGCGACCAGCGACGACACGAACAGCATCGCCACCGGACGCAGCCACCAGGGCAGGCGCGGCGCGATGCGCGACCACGGGCCAAAGGTCAGGATCAGCGCGATGGTGGCCGCAAAGCTCATCTGGAAACCGGCGCTGGTCACGGCCTCGGGGCTGTAGATCAGCACGATGGTCGCCGCCAGCGCCACGGTCCGCAAAGAAATGGCGCGCTGATCGGCGATGATCGCGCCCAGCATGACGGTGACCATGATGAACGACCGCTCGGTCGCGACGCCGCCGCCCGACAGCCACAGATAGGCCGCCGCCGCGAGGATCGCGACGCCCGCCGCAATCTTGTGCAGCGGGCGGGCCAGCCCGATGCCCGCGCCCTGCACCGCGACCAGAACCAGCCGCCCCGCCGCATAGACGAACCCGGCCAGCATCCCCATATGCAGCCCCGAAATCGAGATGATGTGATAGAGGTTCGATGCCCGCATCACCGCGTTCGTCTCCTCCGCGATCCCCGAGCGGTCGCCGGTCATCAGCGCCGCAGCGACCGCGCCGGCCTGCCCGCCGATGCGGTCGCGGATCGCGGCGCTGATCTGCATCCGGGCGCGGTGCATCCCCCACAGCCCGTCCTGCGGCGGGGCGACGGCCATGATCGGCGTGCGGGAATAGCCGACCGCCCCCAGCCCGTCGAACCACGCGAACATCCGGAAATCAAAGCTGCCCGGTGCAGCGGGCGCGGGCGGCGGGCCCAGATGGCCGGTCAGCATCACCCGCTGCCCCAGGGGCGGCAAGGGATCGTCGCCCATCAGCGACAGGCGGACCTTGCCGGGGGTGCGCTGCGGAGACATATCATTCAGAACCACCCGGTCCAGCATCAGCCGCATCCGGTCGCGCCCCGATCTGTCGATCTGGATCACCCGCCCCTCAACCGGGCCGTAATAGCGCCAGTCCAGGACCGGGGCGGCGACCTGCGCCGCGCGAAAGGCGACCAGCCCCATGCCCAACACGGCGACGCACAGGGCCAGCGCGCCCAGATGCGTGGCATCCGCCAAGGGCCAGCCGATCCGCCCGCGTTCAGCCCAGCCATGCGCCTGCCACGCCACAAGGATCGCCCCCGCGAGAATGACCCCCAGCAGGGACCATTGCCCGGCATCCAGCAGGGCCGGGCGCAGGAACCACAGCCCGATCCCCGCCGACAGGCAGACCGGCACCCAAGGAAACAGCCCCGCGCGCAGCACGGCGGCGGGACGCACCCGAAGGGCATTCCGCGCAGCCACGGGCGGGCGCGCAGCCACAGGGGTGCGCGGGGGCAGGGGGGCGGCCATGACACCCGGTTCGGGCAACATCCTTGTCCTTTCGCGACCCGGTGATTATCACTTGGCCGCAAGATGGCACGGCGCTGCTTACCAGATCGTTAACGCCGCCCCGTGCCCCAAGTCCTAACACCTGCTGAAAGCCCCCATGTCCCAGACCGCCCCCGTCGTGACCCGCTTTGCCCCCTCGCCCACCGGTTATCTGCATATCGGCGGCGCCCGGACGGCCCTGTTCAACTGGCTGTTCGCCCGGGGCCGGGGCGGGAAATTCCTGTTGCGGATCGAAGATACCGACCGCGCCCGGTCCACGCCCGAGGCGACGGCGGCGATCCTGAAGGGGCTGGAATGGCTGGGGCTGGACTGGGACGGCGAACCGATCAGCCAGTTCGCCCGCAAGGACCGTCATGCCGAGGTCGCGCGCCAGATGATGGATAACGGCACGGCCTATCCTTGCTTTTCCACCACGGACGAGATCGCCGCATGGCGCGAGGCGAACCCGCGCCAGCCCTTTCTCAGCCCGTGGCGCGACCGGACGGATCACCCCGATGCGCCGTTTGCGATCCGCCTCCGGGCGCCCCGGACGGGCGAGACGGTGATCGCGGATCAGGTGCAGGGCGATGTCCGGGTTGGCAATGATCAGCTGGACGACATGGTTCTGCTGCGCAGCGACGGCACGCCAACCTATATGCTGGCGGTGGTCGTGGACGATCACGACATGGGCGTGACCCATGTGATCCGCGGTGATGATCATCTGACCAACACCGCCCGCCAGATCCAGATTCTGGACGCGATGGGCTGGCCGCGCCCGGTCTATGCCCATATCCCGCTGATCCATGGCGAGGATGGCAAGAAGCTGTCCAAGCGTCATGGCGCGGTCGGGCTGCACGAATTCGCGGCCTTGGGCTATCCCCCGGCGGCGATGCGCAACTATCTGGCGCGGCTTGGCTGGAGCCATGGCGATGACGAGCTGTTCGGCGATGCCGAAGCCCGCGACTGGTTCGGGCTGGAGGGCATCGGACGTGCCCCCGCGCGGCTGGATTTCAAGAAGCTGGAACATGTCAGCGGCCACCATATCGGGGCGATGCCCGACGATCAGGTGCTGGCCGCGCTGCAGGACTATCTGGTCGAAACCGGCGCCCCCGCACTGACCGGGACGCAGCGTCAGCGCATCATGGGCGCCATGTCGGTGCTGAAGGAAAAGGCCCGGACATTGCCCGGATTGCTGGATCAGGCGCGCTTTGCGATGATCGAACGCCCGGTCGCGATCGACGACAAGGCCGCCAAGGCCCTGGACCCGGTATCCCGTGGTATGCTGACATCGTTGACTGCCGCAGTGCAGAATGCTAGCTGGAGCCGAGACGATCTGGAGGAGGCGGCCCAGCAGGTCGCTTCGGAAAACGGCGTCGGGCTTGGCAAGATTGCGGGGCCCTTGCGCGCCGCGCTGGCCGGGACCAGCACCACCCCCAGTGTGTTCGACATGATGACTGCGCTTGGCCGCGAGGAAACTCTGGCCCGGCTTCAGGACCAGACCGATTTGGCAGGCTGAAGCCTGCCCTCACCTGCCTGGGCCGTCTGGCGGTTGACGCCGATGACCGCCCTGCCTCAGCCGGAAAGGACGCCTTGCATGGCCGATAAGACCGCCACGTTGCGCATCAACGATCAGGACTATGAGCTGCCCATCCTGTCCCCCACCAAGGGCCCGGATGTACTGGACATCCGCAAGCTGTACGGGCAGGCGGACGTGTTCACCTATGATCCCGGCTTCACCTCGACCGCCAGCTGCGATTCGACCATCACCTTCATCGATGGCGACAAGGGAGAGCTGTGGTATCGCGGCTATCCGATCGAACAGCTGGCCGCGAAATCCAGCTATCTCGAGGTCTGCTATCTGCTGCTTTACGGCGAGCTGCCCTCGCCCGAGCAGATGGACGATTTCAGCGCCCGCGTCACGCGCCACACGATGGTGCATGAACAGATGCACAATTTCTTCCGCGGGTTCCGCCGCGATGCGCACCCGATGGCCACGATGGTCGGCGTGGTCGGCGCGATGTCGGCCTTTTATCACGATTCGACCGATGTGAACGACGAATGGCAGCGCGAGGTCGCGGCGATCCGCCTGATCGCCAAGCTGCCGACGATCGCGGCGATGGCGTACAAGTATTCGATCGGCCAGCCCTTCGTCTATCCGCAGAACGATCTGGATTATGCTAGCAATTTCCTGAACATGTGCTTTTCGGTTCCGGCCGAAAAATACGAGGTCAACCCGGCACTGGCCCGCGCCATGGACCGGATCTTTACCCTGCATGCCGATCATGAACAGAACGCCTCGACCTCGACCGTGCGTCTGGCGGGATCGTCGGGCGCCAACCCGTTCGCCTGCATCGCGGCGGGCATCGCCTGCCTGTGGGGGCCTGCCCATGGCGGCGCCAATCAGGCCTGTCTGGAAATGCTGCGCGAGATCGGGACCGTCGACCGGATCCCCGAATTCATCGCCCGGGCCAAGGACAAAAGCGATCCGTTCAAGCTGATGGGCTTTGGCCACCGGGTCTACAAGAACTTCGACCCGCGCGCGACGGTGATGAAGGAATCCGCCGACGAGGTTCTGGAGCTGCTGGGCATCGGTGACAATCCGGTCCTGCAGGTTGCCAAGGAACTGGAAAAGATCGCGCTGGAGGACGAGTACTTCATCGAGAAGAAACTTTATCCCAACGTCGATTTCTATTCCGGGATCATCCTCGAGGCGATGGGTTTCCCCACCTCGATGTTCACGCCGATCTTTGCGCTGTCGCGCACGGTGGGCTGGATCGCGCAGTGGAAAGAGATGATCGGCGACCCGCAGAACAAGATCGGCCGCCCGCGCCAGCTGTATGTCGGCAGCGACAAGCGCGACTATGTCGATCTGACCAAGCGCTGATCGCCCGTCAGGGTTCGGTCTGGGGGCCCCTTCGGGGGCCCCTTTTCCATGTCCGCCATCGGCCCCCTTGCAAGGGCCGCGCCCCGGTGGCAAGGGGGCGGGCATGAACGATCATGATCAGGCAGAGGCGCCGAAACTGGCGCTGGTGACGGGGGCCTCACGGGGTCTGGGCGCGGCGCTGGCCGAGGGGCTGGCCCTGCGCGGCTATCATGTGCTGGCGGTGGCCCGGACCGTCGGCGCGCTGGAAGAGCTGGACGACCGCATCCGCCGCGCGGGCGGTCAGGCGACGCTGGCGCCGATGGATGTGACCGAACCCGATGCGATGCGTCAGATGGCCGGTGCCATCGCCGCGCGGTGGGGGGGCCTGGACCTGTGGGCGCATTGCGCGATCCACGCCGCCCCGATGGCCCCCGCGCCCCATATCGAGGGGCGGGACTGGGCCAAGTCGATGCTGGTGAATGTCGAGGTGACGCGCGGGCTGATCGCCCTGCTGGAACCGGGGCTGCGCCAGAAACAGGGCACGGCGCTGTTCTTTGACGATGCGCGGGGGGGGCAGAAATTCTTTGGCGCCTATGGGGCCAGCAAGGCCGCCCAGATCGCGCTGGCCCGCAGCTGGCAGGCCGAGACGATCCGGATCGGCCCGCGCATCCTGATCGATGCGCCCGCGCCGATGCCCACCGCCGTGCGCGCCCGGTTCTATCCCGGCGAGGATCGCACCGCGCTGACGCCCTGCAAGGACGAGGCCGCCCGCATCCTGACACTGCTTTAAGGTCCGGCGCTGTAAGGGTCCGGGGCCGCCGCGCAGATTGCGTCCCGCGACGGCGCGGGGGGCTGCCTGCCCCCCGCGCCCCCCGGTCGCCGCGCCTTCAGGCCAGCGGCGCGGTGGCGGCGATCAGCCAGTCCAGATCATCGCCCTGCAGATCGGCCGACAGCGCCTCGCGGACCTCTGCGTGATAGGCATCCAGCCACCCGCGTTCGTCCGCCGACAGCGCGGCAATGTCGATCAGGCGGCGGTCGATGGGGCACAGGGTCAGGGTCTGGAACCCCATCATGCTGCGCCCCGGTTCGGCCCGGGCTTCGGCCACCACGATCAGGTTCTCGATACGGATGCCAAAGCTGCCCTCGCGGTAATAGCCGGGCTCGTTCGACAGGATCATGCCCGGCTCCAGCGCGACATCGCCGGCGCGGCTGATCCGGGCGGGGCCTTCATGCACGCACAGCGCCGCGCCCACGCCATGGCCGGTGCCGTGGTCGAAATCCATCCCCTCGGCCCACAGGAACTGCCGCGCCAGCGCATCCAGATGCGCCCCGGCCACGCCCTTGGGAAAGCGTGCCCGGCTGAGCGCGATCATGCCCCGCAGCACGGCGGTAAAGGGCGCCACGGCATCCGCCCGCACGGGACCAAGCGCCACGGTGCGGGTGATGTCGGTCGTGCCATCCGCATATTGCCCGCCCGAATCGATCAGCAGCAGATCGCCCGGCGCCAGCGGTCGGTTCGTGGCCCGTGTCACGCGGTAATGGATGATCGCGCCGTTGGGACCGGCGCCCATGATCGTGTCGAAGCTGATGTCCAGAATGCCTGCCTGACGGCGCAGATCCTCCAGATGCCGGACCACGTCGATCTCGGTCAGGGCGGCGGGATCATGACGATCCAGCCATGCCAGCAGCCGCACCATCGCCACGCCGTCGCGCCGGTGGGCGGCGCGCATCCCGGCCAGCTCGGCGGCATTCTTGCGCGCCTTGGGCAGGACCGCTGGATCGGGGCCGCGCGCGATGTCTGTCCCCGCGCCCTCAAGGATGCGGAACGCGGCCTCGGGCGCGCTGCCGGGGTCCACCCGGACCGGGCCCTCAAGGTCCGTCAGCGCCGAGCCCAAGGCGTCATGCGGCAAAAGAGAGACCTCATCGCCCAGATGGGCGCGCAGATCCGCATCGAACTTGGTCGGATCGGCGAAAAGGGCGACATGGCCCGTGTCAGACAGCACCGCGAAAGCCTGCACCACCGGGTTCTTGGGCAGGTCGCTGCCCCGGATGTTCAACAGCCAAGAGATCGAATCGGGCAGCGTCAGCAGCGCCGCCGCCTGTCCTGCGGCCTGCAATTCGGCGGCCAGCCGGGTGCGCTTGGCTGCTGCCGTTTCTCCGGCCAGATCGTCGGGATGGATGCGGGCGGCGCCCACCGGCGGGGCGGGGCGATCGGGCCAGATCGCATCGACGGGGTTCGTCTCCAGCGCGATCAGGGCGATTCCGCTGCCCTCCAGCGCGGTCTCCATCCCCTCGATCTCGCGCCGGGCATGCAGCCACGGGTCAAAGCCCACGCGGCCCCCCTGCGGCAGCGCCGCGCGCAGCCAGTCCGAGGGGCGCGTCTCGGGCCAGTCGACGGGGGTGAACTGCGCCAGATCGACCTGGCCCCGCACCTGCACGCGATAGCGCCCGTCGACAAAGACGCCCGCCCGGTCCTGCGCGACGATGGCAAAGCCCGCGCTGCCGGTGAAGCCGGTCAGCCAGGCCAGCCGCGCATCGGCATCGGCCACATATTCGCCCTGATGGACATCGGCGCGCGGCACGATCACGGCGGCCAGATCCTGGCCGCGCATCACACCGCGCAGATCGGCCAGCCGGGCGGCATGATCGCCGCCACCCGCCGGATCGTCGAACCCCTGAAAGCTCACAATGCGATCGCCTTCATCACCTCGGGTTCGATGACCCGCACATCGGGCAGGGCGTCGATCAGCACCTGAGCGGATTGTTCCAGCAAGGGGAAGGTCTTGTAATGGCAGGGGATCACCGTGCGGAAATCGAAATAGCGCCTGGCGGCATAGGCCGCGCGCGCCATGTCCATGGTGAAATGCCCGCCCGCGCAGAGGATGCCGATATCGGGTTTGTGCAGATCGCCCATCCAGTCCATGTCGGCCATGATGTCGGTATCGCCCGAGACATAGATCACATGCCTCTCTCCGGCGATCATATAGCCCGATTCATGACCAGCATAGACGGGCCCGTCCGGTCCGCTGATGGAACTGGAATGCGTCGCATTGACCATCGTGACCTTTGCGCCGCCCAGATCGACGGTGCCGCCCTTGTTGAAACCGATGCCCTCAATCCCCTCGGTCCCTTCCCAATGGCTGACCAGATCGAAGATGCCGACCACGGGGATCTTCAGATCGCGCGCCAGCGCCAGCGTGTCGCCGCTGTGATCGCCATGGCCATGGGTCAGCAGGATATGGGTCGCGCCGTCGATGGCTGCCGCGCGGGCGTCTTCGGGAAAGACCGGATTGCCGCTCATCCACGGGTCGATCAGGATCACGGCGCCTTCGATCTCAAGACGGAAGCCGGAATGGCCAAGCCAGGTCAGTTTCATCGGGATCTCCTTGATGGGATGCTGGCCGCAGGTTAGCGGCCGCGCATGGTCCTGACCAGAACCCCCCGGACCGGGCTTGGTTGCCTTGAAGCGGGTCGCCTCGGACCCCGCTGCGTTCAGAGCTGATCCGCTCAGACCGGCGCCGCGTCGTCCAGCCGCAGGCGCAGACGCTCCCGCCCGCCCCATGTGGACAGCTCCAGTTTGCCCGCCAGATGGAACCGCCGGCCCTTGGCGCCGATCAGGCCGGGACCAAGCGGCCCGTCCATCGCACCCCAGGCCACGGCCTCCATCGGCGGGGCGCCAGGGCTGCGGAAGGTCAGGCGCAGATGGCGGTCGCCCATCGTGGCGGCGCTGTCGATCAGCTGATCGGCAAAGGCAAAGCGCGGCGCGGGCGCGGCCTGCCCGAAGGGCCCGGCATCCTCCAGCATCCGAAACATCTGCGCCGTCGCGCCCGACGGCTCCAGAAGGCCCGAGATCCGCAGATCCCCCGACCCGCTGCGCCCGGCCAGATCGCGGGCGATCAGATCGGCCAGCCGGTCCATCGCGGCGGGGATCTGCGCCTCGGCCACGGTCAGCCCTGCGGCCATCTCGTGCCCGCCGCCTTTCAGCAGCAGCCCCTCGCGCGCCAGCCGCTGGATCGCGCGGCCCAGATCGACGCCCGGCACCGACCGGGCGCTGCCCTTGCCGATGCCATGATCGACGCCGATCACGACCGAAGGCAGGTCGGTCGCCTCTTTCACCCGCGCGGCGACGATGCCCACGACGCCGGGATGCCAACCGGGACCGGCGGCCCAGGACAGGCGCGGATCGCCCCGCGCCTCGACCTGGGCCAAAGCTTCCAGCCGAACCTCGGCCTCAATGGCCCGGCGGTCGCGGTTCAGATCGTCCAGCTGCGCGGCCAGCCGGGTCGCCTCGGACGGATCGCGGGTGGACAGGCAGCGCGCGCCCAGATCGGCGCGCCCGACCCGACCCCCGGCATTGATGCGCGGTCCCAGCAGAAAGCCCAGATGAAAGGCGCTTGGCGCCCCGTCCAGCCGCGCAATGTCCGACAGCGCGACCAGCCCCGGACGCTGCCTGCGCGCCATCACCGCCAGCCCCTGCCGGACAAAGGCCCGGTTGACGCCGACCAGCGGCGCGACATCCGCCACCGTCGCCAGTGCGACCAGATCCAGCATGGCCATCAGATCCGGCTCGGCCAGACCTCGGGCCCGCAACACCCGCCCGGCCTGCACCAGTGTCAGGAACACGACCCCCGCCGCGCACAGATGGCCAAGGCTGCCATCCTCGTCCATGCGGTTGGGGTTCACGACGGCAAGCGCTGGGGGCAGGGTCTCGGCCCCAAGATGGTGATCCAGAACGATCACGTCGCAGCCGGTGGCGGCGGCCAGCGGCTCGTGGGATAGGGTGCCGCAATCGACGCAGACGATCAGATCATGATCCGCCGCCAGCCCGGCGATGGCGGGGGCGTTGGGGCCATAGCCCTCATCGATGCGGTCTGGAACATACAGCGTCGCCTGCCGCCCCTGACTGTGCAGCCAGTCGATCAGCAGCGCGGCGGACGACCCGCCATCGACATCGTAATCGGCAAAGATCGCGATGCGCTGACTCTGCGCCGCCGCCTCGACCAGCCGTTCGGCGGCCACCGCCATGTCGCGCAACGCCAGCGGATCGGGCAGCAGATCGCGCAGCTTCGGCAACAGGAACCCCGCCGCCTCGGCAGGATCGACCATGCGTTCGGCCAGCACCCGCGCGACCGCCAGCGGCAGCGCGGCCTGCTGCGCCAGCCCCTCGGCCCGACGCTCCAGATCGGGCGCGGGGCCGATCCAGCGCCGCCCCGTCAGCGAGCTGTCGATGCCCAGAAATCCCACGTCGCGCCTGCTTTCATCTTGGCCAAATATCCCGGGGGGAGTCCGCAAGGACGGGGGGCAGCGCCCCCCTTCTCCCGCAGGGATCACTTGATCGGGTTGCGATAGATCATCCGCCGCACCGAACCGGTCTTGGACCGCATCAGGATCGTCTCGGTCGTCAGATAGCCCGGCTCGCGCTTGACGCCTGCGACGATGGACCCGTCGGTGACGCCGGTCGCGGCAAAGATCACGTCATCGGTGACCAGATCGTCGCGGGCATAGATGCGGTCCAGATCGGTGATCCCGGCCTTGCGGGCCCGGCCGCGTTCGTCATCATTGCGAAACAGCAGCCGGCCCCACATCTGGCCGCCCATGCATTTCAGGGCCGAGGCCGCCAGAACGCCTTCGGGCGCGCCACCCGAGCCCATATACATGTCGATGCCGGTCAGCTGCGCCTCGGCGCAATGGATCACGCCGGCCACGTCGCCATCGGTGATCAGGCGGACGGCGGCGCCGGTGCTGCGGACCTCGGCGATCATGTCGTCATGGCGGGGGCGTTCCAGAATGCAGACGGTGATGTCGGCGGGCGCACAGCCGCGCGCCTTGGCCAGCGCCAGAACCCGCTCGGCCGGGCTCATGTCCAGACTGACCACATCGACCGGATAGCCCGGCCCCACGGCCAGCTTGTCCATATACACGTCGGGCGCGTGCAGCAGCGTGCCGCGCGGCGCCATGGCGATCACCGTCAGGGCGTTGGGCATGTCCTTGGCGGTCAGCGTGGTGCCCTCCAGCGGGTCCAGCGCGATGTCCACGGCGGGACCGTCGCCGGTGCCGACCTCTTCGCCGATGAACAGCATCGGGGCCTCGTCACGCTCGCCCTCGCCGATGACCACGACGCCTTTGATGTCCAGCATGTTCAGCTGGTCGCGCATTGCGTTCACGGCGGCCTGATCGGCGGCCTTTTCGTCGCCGCGCCCGATCAGCAGGGCCGAGGCATGGGCCGCAGCCTCGCTGACGCGGGCCAGGCCCAGAGACAGCATCCGGTCGTTGAAATCCTTAGGCGCGGTCATGTCCCTCGTCCCTTTCGATTGGGTTCGGGGCTTTCTAGGCCCCGAACCCAATCGAAAGGGA
>NZ_RQRT01000160.1 GCF_004335005.1 Paracoccus nototheniae
CGAGATGAAACCGTCGCCATCCACGTCACGCGCCGCCTGGATCATCGGGTTGCCCGGCAGCTGCGTGCCGCGCCCCTCGATCTCGTATTCGTCCAGATTGCCGGCAAAGACCGCCCTGTCACGGGCCGTGCCGGGGGCTGCGGTCAGGATCTCGCGGGTGATGGACATGTCGCCGGGGTTGATCGTGCGGTCCAGAAGCAACGCGGTCAGGGACCGCCCGCCAAAGGCCGCCGCCGAAAAGTCCGGTCGCCCGTCGTCGCCCAAGGCGTAGACCCGGCCCGCGAACGGACCCGCCGCCGATTGCGAGCTGTTCAGCGATTCCGCCGAATATTCGGTGCCGTCGACCATGATGCGGATGCGGACGTTCAGCCATGCGTCGCCGTCGATGACATCAAAGCCGCCGCGCCCCATCATCCGGTCGGCCCCGCCGCCGCCCATGATCAGGTTGCCATCGCGAAAGCTGGTCGCCCCCGGACCGCCCATGGTTTCCAGCGCGCCGTCGAACCATTGGCGCAGGCCCTCGATCCGGTCGATCCCCTCGGCGTCCAGCACATGCTCGTCAAAGCTGGCATTGGCGTCGGTGTCGCCCACGGTGCTGCCGCGATGGTCACCCAGCAGGGTGTCGTCATGGACCCAGCCCGACATTCCCTCCATCAGGTCAAAGCGGTCGCGCAGGATATCGGCGGGTGCCGAGGTAAAGATCGGGATATTGAAATCCCAGTTGACGCCCGCCACGTCATATTTCGCGCTGGCCCAGTCAAAGCCGAACATCCCTTCAAAGCGCTGGACACCGATCCCCGACAGGGCGATGTCATCGCCCGATTCAAGGTCGTAATCCTGATCATTGCCCTGTCCCCAGGCCACGTCATGGCCGATGACGGTCGAATTGAAGAACAGTTCGGAATTGTCGCCCGAGATGATGTCGAAGCCCTCGCCGCCTTCGATCCAGTCGTCACCCTCGTTGCCCAGCATGTTGTCGCCGCCAGAGCCGCCCAGGATGAAATCGTTGCCCTCGCCGCCAAAGGCCTCGCCGGCATCCTGGCCGATCAGCAACGCGTCATGCCCCTCGCCGCCGAACAGCAGATTGATGCCGCGCGATGACGAGACGACGTCATTGCCGCGTTCGCCGCGCAGGAAGTTGTCGCCGAACGTGTCCTCGATGATGTCGTCACCGTCACCGCCGAAAACCTGATCGGCCCCCGCCCCGCCATTGAGGTAATCGTCACCGCCGTCGCCCCACAGCGCATCGTCGCCCAGATCCGATGTCAGGCGGTCGTCGCCCTCGGTTCCGCCCAGCACGACATGCTCGCCGCCCCGGAAATGCAGCTCTCCGCCAACCTGATGGCCATTGCCGTCGGTCACCCCGGAATCGACGCGGATCACCTTGGGATCCAGCTGTTGCAGCAGCGGATCGTCCCATTCCGGGTCGCGCCCCGCCTCATTGCCGTTGTAATCGCGCTGCGCGATGGCCCGGTCCAGTTCCAGGATCATGTCCGGGGTCAGGAACAGCGTGGCATTGATATGGGTAGCATAATCGCCGCCAAGGGCCGAATTGCGCATGACGATATCGGCAAAGGTATTCGCCTCCAGCGCATCCAGCAGGTTCAGACCCTGCGTGCGCGACAGGTAATAGAACCGGTCGCCGTTCTGCAGCAGCTCCATCTGGTATTCGAAGACGAAACCGAAGGTGGTGCCCAGCATGCCGCCGAATTCCGTCACCCGTTCGGCCAGACCGCCGATCCACAGA
>NZ_RQRT01000161.1 GCF_004335005.1 Paracoccus nototheniae
TGGGCCAGCAGGATCGGCGCGTCCGACCCTTGGGTCTTCCAGCCAAGGGTAAAGCGGATATCGGTCTGGGCCAGCGCGGGGGCGGCCAGCGCAATCAGGGAAGCCGCGGCAAGCAAAGATTTCAGCAAGTCCTCCATCTCGGGCTCGGTGGTGGCGAGGCCGGTGGCGATGTTGACGACGATCGGAAAAAAGAACATGACCAGCGCGGTCAGAACGGCGGGCACGGGCGGATGATCACCCAAGGCCCGGCGCGCATCCTGCGACTAACCGAATACGCGCTTTCGGACGGGGATCGTGCCGACCTGATCGTGCTGGACGTCGCAACCGCCGAGGATGCGCTGGCCACCATGGCGACGCCACTGATGGGTTCAAGGCCGACCGTCAAAGCTTTGACAGGCCCGGCGCACGATTGCTACGCCCCTGACGCGCAGACGACCCCGGTGACGGCAATCCGCGGCACTGTCGACCACAGCCATTGGGCTGAGGCGGCGCCTGAAACGGGCGGCGTTTCGATCTTTGGTGTGCGGATGCCCATGATCTATGACCGCAAAGCTTTTCAGGCCGATCCGGGGGGCAAAGGGTTGGATCGTCGTGATTTCGGGCCAGCCTCGCGCCTTGCGTGGCCGATGGACGCAGCCGCGAACGCAACGCCCTGCACCGGGTTGTTCCCGAGGCGCTCATCAGAAAAGGTCCACCACCATTGCCCCCTATTATTCTCGTCGTCTCCAGCGAGACGCAAGAGCAGCAGAACGATCGCCGCAGCTATGCCGGGCTGGCCTCACATGAAAGCTATGCCACGGCCCTGCGCCGCCTGCGCCCCGGGATCGAACTGGACACGGCCTCCTGTCTTGGAACGGGCGACATTACGGATTTGAGCCGCCTTGACGGCATCGTCTTCGCCGGTTCCCCCATCCAGATGCACGAGGACAACGTCGAGGCGCGCGCGGCCGCCCATTTCATGACACAGGTGTTCGAGGCGGGGGTGCCCGCCTTCGGATCATGCGCCGGATTGCAGATCGCGGCCGTGGCGGCAGGGGGTGAAACCGGACCACGCCGCCAGGGCGCCGAGGTCGCCTTTGCCCGCGACATCACACGCACCGAAGCGGGCGCAGGGCATCCGATGCTTGACGGCAGGCCCGCCACCTGGACGGCGCCTGCCATGCATTCCAGCGTCGTGACCCGCCTGCCCCCGGGCGGGCGCAGCCTGGCCGCAAACCCCGACACTCCGATCGAGGCCGCCGAGATCCGCCACGGGAACGGCACCTTTTGGGGCGTCCAGTATCACCCCGAGCTGTCCCTGGGCGAAATCGCCGCCTCGACGGCGCATCAGGCGAAAGATGTGATTGACCAGGGCCTGGCGCGCGATCAGGGCGAGGTGGACGCCATGGCGGCGCGGCTGCGCGACCTCGATGCCGTGCCGACGCGTGTGGACATCGCCTGGCAACTGGGCCTGAACGCCGAGATCGCCCTTTTTGAACACCGCACCCGCGAGATCGAGAATTTCATGAAAGCAGTCGAGGCGGGCGTTCTCGGGCCGCTCTGAGGCACGGTCCCGCGGCCATTGCCGGGCCCTCTGCCCGTCTCAAGGCGCCACAGACGGTCCATCAAGGATCATCTCGCGCGGAAACGGGAAGGTGAAGCACGGGTTTTGCGATGGAAGCACGCTGGCCGCGGTCGGACAGCCCGCCCGTTCGTGCCTCAAGAAGATGCT
>NZ_RQRT01000162.1 GCF_004335005.1 Paracoccus nototheniae
CGACCTGCGGTCCTGCGTGCCGAGCGCCTGCGGGGCGCCCGGCGGATATGGGTGCGGGGCGCCTATTCGGCGACCAGCGGGGCCTGTTCCAGATGGCGCTGTTCCCAGCCCTGCGGCAAAGGTCGCAGGCTGCGGGCCGGGTTCAGCCGCGCCAGATCGGTGCCAAGGCGCGCGGCCATCAGCGTGGCGCCCAGATCGGCGCGCCCCTGCCCGGCGATGTCAAAAGCCGAGCCATGCGCCGGGGTCACGATCGGAAATCCGTATCCCGCGATCAGCGTCACGCCCCGGTCAAAGCCCATCAGCTTCATCGCGATCTGGCCCTGATCGTGATACATGGTCAGCACCGCGTCGAATTCGCCCCGGATGGCGCGCACGAAGACCGTGTCGGACGGAATCGGGCCTTTCGCGTCGATCCCCTCGGCCACGGCCTGCGCGACGGCGGGAGCCAGAATTTCGTCATCCTCATGGCCGAAATTGCCGCCATCGCCCGCATGGGGGTTCAGCGCCGCGACGCCGATCCGGGCGCCGGGCTTGCCCGCGCCCGCCATCACCTCGGCCGTCAGGCGCAGGCTGGACAGGATGCGCTCGACGCTCAGCGCGTCGGCCACCGCGCGCAACGGGATGTGGCTGGTCACGCGGGCATTCCAGACCTCGTCTAGCACGTTGAATTCGCGCCCGCTGCGGTCGGTGTTCAGGATCGCGTTGATGAATCCGATCTCGTCCACATAGGACGGGCGCGACAGCCGCATCGAATGCTTGTTGAAGGGCGTGAACATGGCCGCATCGGCAATCCCCGAGGCTGCCAGTTGCAGCACGCAGGCAAAGTTCTGCAAACAGGCCCCGCCGGTGGCCGGGTCGGACTGACCCAGAGCGACCCGATCCGCCGCGCCATTGGCCAGATCCAGCAGGACATGGCCAGCGGGCAGGTCGTTGGTCGTCCGGGCCGCGCGGATCTGATCCGCGCCGATCACCGGCAGATCAAGGCTGACCCCCGCATGGCGCGCGCCCATCGCCAGAACCGAGGCGTCGCCCGCGACGATGATGTCGCGGCCCGCCATCTCGGGGTGAGTCAGCAGTCTGGCGGCCAGTTCGGGGCCAACGCCCCCGGCATCGCCGATCGCAAGCGCAATGCGCATGTGGCAGTCCTCCTGTCGGAATAGGGTGGTCATGAGGGTGGCTGGCGCGGACCCATGCCCGCGTCAGAACAAATCAGGCGGGTGTTTGGCTGCGGGTCAGGGCCTCGGCCACGACCCGCGCGCACAGCGCCAGCGACACGGCTCCCGCATCGGGGTGGCCCATGCTGCGTTCGGCCAGAGGCCGGGCGCGGCCAAGGCGCGGGGACAGCCGGGCCGTGGCCTCGGCAGCCTCGGTCGCGGCGGCGGCGGCGGCAGCCCATGCCTCGGGCAAAGGGGTGTTGGCGGCAAGGCGGTCCAGCCCGTCGGCAAAGGGCGCAAAGGCATCGACCAGCGTCTTGTCGCCGGGCCGGGCGCCACCAAGCCGCGTCACAGCATCAAGACCCGCCCGCGCCCCCTGCGCCACCCGCGGGCCGTCGGGCGCGTCCAGATCGCCAAGCGCCTGCCCCCAGGCACGCAGGGCCACGC
>NZ_RQRT01000163.1 GCF_004335005.1 Paracoccus nototheniae
GAGCCGAGGCTGTCATCTAATCGCATGTCGTTCTGCAAGGTCTTTCTTGGCGATGGGACATCGTTTGCCGGGAGCAGTGTCATCTTCGCGGTCGACATTAAGCCGCCGCATGGTGGGGCTTCGCGGACGAACCTTCCTATGTGTGAAGCGCACGCATCGGCCAAGTCGGGCAGATGGTGCAACAGCCTCGGCGGAATGGTTCTCGCCACGTCCCGGCAGGGACGTCTCGGCGCGTCGAAAGGCTGACGCGGAACGGCTTGGGATCAGGCCGTGGCTTCAGGTTCGCGCTGGAATGATTGGCCGGATTTCAGCATGGCATGCATGATAACGGCTAGCTTGCGCGCGACGGCGACGGCAGCCCGTTTGAATCCGATCCGTTCACGCAATTTCAGCCCCCATGTTCTCAAGGCGCTATCAGCGCTGGTGCGAGTCAGGACCACGGTCGCTGCCTCATAAAGCAAACCTCGCAAATGTGCATCACCCCGTCGCGAGATGTGCCCGTCGTAATCGACCTCGCCAGACTGATAGCGACGCGTTGTCAGCCCGAGCCATGCGCCGACAGATCGGGACTTCCGGAAGTTCTCGGGATCCTCGATGGCCGTCGTGAAGGATGTCGCGGTGATTGCCCCGATGCCGGGAATCGACATCAGCTGCCGACAGGCATCACTGTGTCTGGCAGTGCGCAACAGCTGGCTCCCGAGTTCTGCAGCCCGCGCCCGGACGGCGAGCCAGGCCTCCAGAAGTGGCAGCAGCACCTGTTCAAGACCAGTGTAGCCACCGAGCAGCCGCCGAACCTCGGCTTCGAACCGGCCTCCTTTTGCACCTGGGACGATCAGACCGAATGTCTTCATCATACCCCGGATCTGATTGGACAGTTCAGTCGAAACCCGGACAAGGCGCCTTCGAGCTGCAACCAACGTGCGGACCAGCATACTGTCGTAGCCCTTCACGCGAACCTCGCGGTAGAAGCCGATCTCGGCGAGATGGGCCAGGCCGTCGGCGTCATTGGCGTCGGTCTTGTTCGGTGCCATGTCCAGCGCCGCCTTGGCATGTCTTGCATCGATGCAGATGGCCGGAAGCCCTTCGGCGCTCAGCGCATGGTAAAACCAGACGGACAGCGGGCCGGTCTCGAACACGACCCGCCTTGCATCCGGTGCGCGCCGCTGCAGAACCATAGCAATCGCCTGAGGATCTGACGGGCATTTGCCCCGCCAGACCCGCTGGCCCTCCCGGCGCACCGAGATCGTTGTCTCTTTCTGAGATACGTCCAGACCGATATAGTCGCACATGGTTGTTCTCCATTTGATGCTTGGGCCCGGTGTCCATCGTGAGCCCGTATCCGGATCCTATCGGGGAACAACCACCCGTCCCAAGTCCGCTGGCATTACAGCCCGGGCGACTCGCTCCCGCGATTACCCCATGTGTG
>NZ_RQRT01000164.1 GCF_004335005.1 Paracoccus nototheniae
TGACAGTTGATCGCGGGGGTGGCGCCGTCTTTTTCTTCTCAGCAGCATCCGCAAGCGGAAGACCGTTGGTTCGCACGGAGGGTGCGGGGTGCGTGCGTCACGCGCCGGGGGCCCCTGCTCCGAACACATCGGGCATATGACCGCAGTCCTGGCCATAAAATGCCGATAGCGTGGACAGACTCACTAAATGCCGACCGAGGGCACCATCCTGGCCAGCGCCTTTCGAATGCGGCGCCGGCCAAGGCGACGTAGGTCGGCTGACGGAAGCATTCCCGGTCAGGACAGCGCCCTGCTCGGGCAGGGGCATTGGCGCAGGTGAGGTCGCTTTCTCGCTTCGCTTGTGACGATCAGCTGTCAGAGCGCTGCCCCTTCCCCACGAGGGTCATGCGCCCCCGAGCTGCCCGTCGCATCGATGCGGATCGCGCCCGCACAGCCGAAAATCAGGGACAGGGCCGGCAATTCGGCGGTCTCATGGCCAAGCGCGGTCAGGGCCGAGATGGCTGCCGAGCCCAAGGACGCCTCGATCTTAAGACTGTCGCGACTGTCCGAAAAGGTGCGCCCCAAAAGGAAGCGTGGTTCCGCCAAGGCCTCGGCGGGTGAAAGCCCCAGATCGATCAGGGCGGTCAGCAGCACGGCGAGGGTCTGGGGCTGTCCATCCGCGCCCTGCGTCCCATACAGCAGATGCGGCACCCCGTCCCGCAGAGCGATCCCGGGATTGAGCGTATAGAATGGCCGCTTGCCGGGGGCGATGACATTGGGATGCGCCGGATCGGTCGAGAAGCTGGCACCGCGATTGTGCCAGATGATCCCCGTATCGCCGATGACACAACCACTGCTCCAGTCGAAATAGGTGCTCTGCAGGACGGATGCACAGCGCCCCTGCGCATCCGTCGCGGCAAAGAACACCGTATCGCCGTGCTTGACGATCGCGGGCCAGACCAGGGCGCGTTCCGGACAGATCGCGGCAGCCTTGGCGTCCAGCCGACCGGGATCGAGCAGGGCTTGCGTGTCGACGCGCGCATGGTCGGGATCGGCGATCCCGGCGCGATCCAGAAAGGCCTGTTTGACGGCCTCGACCAGAAGATGCATGCGGGCGGTGGGGTCGCGGGGAACCTGCAGGCGGTCAAGGATGCCCATGATCGCCAGCGTGGTCACACCTTGCGTGGGCGGGGGTGGCGCAAGCAGCCTCATGCCCCGGTAAGATTGGGCCAGAGGCTGCGCCTCGCGGCAGCGCGTCGCGGCCAGGTCGGCGGCGGTGAGGGCTGATCCGGCCTTGTCCAGCCCCTGCGCGACGCGCTGCGCCA
>NZ_RQRT01000165.1 GCF_004335005.1 Paracoccus nototheniae
TGCCCCGTGGTGCAACGGCTTTTGAGGGCGCAGGCCTTGCAGGCGTTCGTCCAATAGCGCCGCATCTGGAGGCCCTGCTGTTCGGTCGTGGTGCGATGCGTCAGCGCCTGTCCCGCCGGGCAGCGATAGACATCGGCGTCATGGTCATAGGCGAAGTCGGCCTTCACGAAATGGCCCTTCGACCGGGCGCCGGATGTGTCTGATCGGGGGACGGTCGCGGTGATGCCGGCTTTGTGGCAGGCAAGGATTTCGAGCGCGCTGAAATAGCCTTTGTCGGCCAGAATCTGCATATCGTCGCGCTGCAATGCGACTTTCGCCTGTATGGCCATTTTGGTCAGCAGATCCCGGTCATGCCCCTGATTGGTGACCTCATGCGCGACGATCAGATGGGTTTCGGCATCGACAACGCTCTGGACGTTGTAGCCGACATGCCCGCTGTGCTGCGCGCGTGTCGCCATGGCCCGCGCGTCGGGGTCGGTCAGCGATATCTGCCCGTCAGGGGCATCGGCCAGCGTCTCGTCAATGGCGAGCAGACGTTCGATCTCTTGGCGGATGCGGCGATATCGGCAGGTCAGATGCGCCACCCGCTCGGCGCGTGCCGCGCCGGTTTCCTGACGGTCAATCCTGTCGGCCTCTTCGATGTAGCGGCCGACCTCGGCCTCCAGATGCGCAAGGCGGCTGGCGATCTTGCCCTTGGTGAAGTTCCGGTCGCGATTGTTGACCGCTTTCAACTTGCTGCCATCGACGGCCACGACCTCGCCCTTTAGAACGCCGATCCGGCGGCACAATTCAACGAATTTTGCGCAGGTCTTTCGAATGGCCGGACCGTTCTGCCGCCGGAACTCCGCGATGGTCTTGTGATCGGGAACCAGCCGCCCGGTCAGCCACATCACCTCGACATTGCGCCCAGCCTCGCATTCCAGGCGGCGGCTGGAGGGGATCCGGTTCAGGTAACCGTAGATGAACAGCTTGAGCAGCACAGCCGGATGATACCCCGGTCGCCCCGTGCGCGCAGCGGCATGGCGATCAAACCCAAGCGCGCCCAGATCCAGCTGGTCAACGAACAGATCAACCACGCGCACAAGGTGATCTTCCCCGATCCAGTCATCCAACCGCTCTGGGAAAAGCGTCGTCTGATCCCGGCTGACACCTTCGATGAAACCTGCCATGCAAAGCCTCCAAATCATGGGTAAGCATAGCATAAATCAGAGTTTTTACACAGCCTCGGCGGAAA
>NZ_RQRT01000166.1 GCF_004335005.1 Paracoccus nototheniae
CCCCGCCCCACCCCCGGCGCGCTGCGGATGGAACAGGTCGTTGCATGGCTGGCCGCGAACCTGCCCCCCGACGCGATCATCACCAATGGGGCAGGCAATTACGCATCCTTTCTGCACCGCTATTACCGCTGGCAATGCTTTGGCACGCAGCTGGCGCCGACCTCGGGGTCGATGGGCTATGGGCTGCCTGCGGCGATTTCGGCCAGTCTGGCCTATCCGGGGCGGATGGTGGTCTGTCTGGCGGGCGACGGCTGTCTGCAGATGACCGTGAACGAACTGTCCACCGCCGCCCAATACGGCGCCAGCCCCATCGTGCTGGTCGCCAATAATGGCCGCTATGGCACCATCCGGATGCATCAGGAACGCCATTACCCCGGTCGCGTCTCGGGGACCGACCTGTTCAACCCGGATTTCCCGCCGCTGGTGCGCGCCTATGGCGGACATGGCGAACTGGTCGAGCGGGACGAGGATCTGGCCCCCGCCTTTGAACGCGCCCGCCTGTCGGGCCGTCTGGCGCTGATCGAGCTGCGGCTGGACCCCGAGGCGCTGACCCCCGGCGCCACCCTGACCCAGACCCGCGACGCGGCGCTGGACCGGCAGGTCTGAGCCGGGGATGCCATGAAAGGCGACAGGCGATGAGACCAGGACCGCGCAACCTGATCACCGACGTGGCCGGGCTGCGCGTCGGACATGCGCAGGATGACAGGCTGAAATCGGGGGTGACGGTGTTGACCGGCGACCGGCCTCTGACCGCCAGCGTCCATGTGATGGGCGGCGCACCCGGCACCCGCGACACCGATCTGCTGGCCCCTGACAAGCTGGTCGGCGGCGTGGATGCGCTGGTGCTGGCGGGCGGATCAGCCTTTGGGCTGGCGGCCTGCGACGGGGTGATGGCGGCGCTGCACACCGCCGGGCGCGGCTTTGCGGTGGGACCGGCCCGCGTGCCCATCGTGCCGGGCGCCATCGTCTTTGATCTGCTGAACGGCGGCGACAAGGGCTGGGATACCAACCCCTATCCGGCGCTTGGCCGCGCGGCGTGGCAGGCGGCGGACGCCCATCCGGCGCTTGGCTCGGTCGGCGCGGGGGCCGGGGCGCTGACGGGCAGCCTGAAGGG
>NZ_RQRT01000167.1 GCF_004335005.1 Paracoccus nototheniae
TGTTCCATCCCGGATGATCACATAGACCCTCGCCGGACCGCGTTCTTCGTGGCAAGATCGATCCTGGCCGAGTTTCGGGACGGGAGGCGAGGATGCTGATCTCTCTTCACAAGCAGGCATCGACGACACCGAAGATACGAGCTGCGATCCAGGCAAGCACTGAGCCGGCCTGGAGGGTGGCGGAGCGCTACGGCATCTCCATGCAGACCGTCTGGAAGTGGCGGAGCCGGGACAGCGTGCATGACCGAAGCCACACGCCGCACAGGCTTCAGTCGACGCTCACGCCCGCGCAAGAAGCTGTGGCAGTGGCACTGCGCAAGTCGCTGCTGTTACCGCTGGATGACCTGCTGTCGGTGGTGCGGGAGTTCCTGAACCCGCATGTTTCGCGTTCCGGGCTGGACCGCTGCCTGCGCCGGCATGGAGTGGGCAACCTGCGCGCCTTGAAGCCTGCTCTGCCACGGCCTGCACACGGGGCCTTCAAGACCTACGAGCCGGGCTACTTGCATGTCGACGTGAAATACCTGCCGCAGATGGCCGACGAGAGCCGCCGCCGGTATCTGTTCGTGGCCATCGACCGCGCCACGCGATGGGTCTTCGTGCGCATTTACCCAGCCAAGACTGCTGCCAACGCCCGCCGTTTTCTGCGCGATCTGGAACGCGCCGCGCCGATGACGATCACCCGTGTGCTCACCGACAACGGCAAGGAGTTCACCGATCGTCTGTTCGGACTTCGCCGCCGGGGGCCCACCGGCAATCACGATTTCGACCGCCTCTGCGCCGATCTCGGCATCGAGCATCGCCTGGCCCCGCCCATGCACCCGCAGACCAATGGCATGGTCGAGCGCTTCAATGGCCGGATCGAGGACGTCCTGCAAAGCCACCGCTTCCGCAGCGGCGAGGATCTCGAACAGACCATCCTGCGCTACGTCCGGCTCTACAACGGTCAGCTCCCGCAATCAGTGCTGAAGGGCCGAACGCCCATTGATGCGCTCAAGGACTGGCAAAAACAAAGGCCGGACCTGTTCAGGAAGAGGCCGTATAATCACATGGGATGTGACA
>NZ_RQRT01000168.1 GCF_004335005.1 Paracoccus nototheniae
CGCCCGCCAGCGCCAGAACGCTGCCCGCGCCCGCCCCGTCGGTGACCGCCTGCCGGGCGGCGGCAGCGGCGGCGGCAGAGCCGCGCGCCATCCCCTGCCCGTGATCGCCGTCCCCGGCGATGGCGTCGATCCGGCCCAGCTCCGCCTCGGCTCCGGCCAGCGCTTTGGCCACCTCGGCGATCATGTCGGCCATGCAGGGCGCCGCCGCGCGCGAGGCCGCCGAGCCTTGGGCGACCGCCGCCACCCGGTCGGGGGCAGCCGTCATGCGGCGGTGCGTTTCGGGCGGCGCGACCGTCCCGCGCCGCAGCGCAGGGGTGTCGGCAGGCGCCAGCCACAGCGCCTCCAGCTCGTCATCCAGCCAGGTCAGGGACAGCGAACATCCCTCCATGTCCAGACTGGTGACGAACTGGCCCAGTTCCGGCGCGACCGGGGTCAGGCCGTGATCTGTCAGCAGGGTATCCAGATGGTGCCACAGCACGAACAGCTCTTCGGCGGCGGTGCGGCCCAGACCGTTCAGCACCACGGCCACGCGACCGCCATGCCCCGCCGGGCGCTCGGCCAGCAGCGGCTCCAGCAGCAACCGGGCCAGATCGGCGGCGGGGGCCAGCGGCTGGCTGGCGATCCCCGGCTCTCCGTGGATGCCAAGGCCCAGGGCGACCTGATCCTTCTCGACGGTAAACAGCGGCGTCTGTTGACCCGGCAGGGTGCAGCCGTCAAAGGCCAGCCCGAACGACACGGTCGCCCGGTTGGCCCGCTCGGCCACGGCCATCACCGCGTCCAGATCCAGCCCGGCTTCGGCCGCGGCCCCGGCGATCTTGAAGACCAGCAGATCGCCCGCCACACCCCGCCGCCGTCCCGCATCATCCGGCGCGGCGCTGGCCACGTCATCGGTCACCGCCAGCAGCCGGGCATCGATCCCCTGGCCGCGCAGCCGTTCGGCGGCGGCGCCGAAATTCAGCACGTCCCCCGCGTAATTCCC
>NZ_RQRT01000169.1 GCF_004335005.1 Paracoccus nototheniae
CCCGCCCTGTCCCCCCCGTGCCAGCAGCACCTTTTTCAACCGGCCGTGAACGCCCTTTTCGCCGTTCACGGTCTGCGTCACCGCGAAATCCACCGCCAGAGAGCAGAACTGATAAGCCTCGGTCTGGGTGATGCCGGTGCGTTCGCAGATGATCGCGATCATCTGGCGCAGGGCGATGCGCAACGCCTCGTCCAGATCGGCGTGAAAGCCCATCGAGATGATCTCATCGGCCGTCTCGGCCCGGGGCAGGGTGACTGCGTGATCGCCCGCCTTGCGCAGGGTAAAGGTGAAAGTGCCGGTCAGCGACATTTCCAGCGCGGTGATGCAGACCTCACCGTCGCCCTGACAGCCATGGCCGTCGCCGCAGGAGAACAGCGCGCCTTCGGTATGGACGGGCAGCGACAGCGTGGCGCCGGGGGTCAGCAGCTTCAGGTCCAGATTGCCGCCATGCAGGCGCGGCTGGATCGAGGTCAACTCTCCCCATTCGGGGGGCGGGGCGACGCCCATCACGCCAAAGAACGGATTGAGCGGCAGCGTGGCACCCCAGGGCAAGCGCGCGGTGCGGGCCGCGCGATCGACCGGGATCAGCGTCAGCGCCTGTTGCGAGACCGGGAATTCCCCGATCAGCGAGCCGGAACTGGGCCGCACCAGATTGAAGCCCCAATCCGCGCCCAGATCGATCGCATCGATGCGGATGTCCAGCACATCGCCGGGCTGCGCGCCCCGGATCGCGACCGGCCCGGTCAGCAGATGGCCGCGCCGGGGCAGATCGGCGGCCAGGATCTCGCGCAGGGCCGGGGCGACGGTCATGCCGGACCCCTCGGGCGGCAGAACCTCTTCGCGGCCCGAATGCGTCTCGATCGTCAACGTGTCGCCGGGGTCGATCTCGGTCACCGGGGGCAGGTCCGACCAGAAGCGGCCCCAATGGACGGTCGTGGGCGTGGCGGCAAGGAAAGCGGGGGTCATGGG
>NZ_RQRT01000016.1 GCF_004335005.1 Paracoccus nototheniae
AAAAAAGGGGGCCATGCGTGCCATCTGCGCGGCAGTCAGCCAGAAAAGGTCGCTCATGTCACCGCTCCGTTTCTGGGCCGTGAATCACGCCGCGAAACGGAAATCAATGCATCCTGACCCTAGCAAGCCTGAGAGGCAGACCGTCTGACAGAAGAGGCAAATCTATTTGCCGCAGAACACTGCCCATGGACAAACTTCGTGCTGGTGAGGGACAAAGTAAGGCCGCGTAGGACAAAGTCCCTGCAGCGCTACAGTAAACAATTCCTGGCAGGGATCAGATAGTCCTGCCTTTTGCGATTGAAAAGATTACGTGAAAACAGTGGGGCTTACTCCGGCTGCGAAGGCGGGCCTGCCTTTTCTGTCAGAAAGGTTTGCCTCTGATGGGCCGCAGCCCAATCTCTGCCCCGTGTTCTGATCCGATCCGACATGTCGTGGTGCTCCTTCCGGCGATTTGAATGTACCTGACCGTCGGTATTCCCTAATCCGAGCGGCGCGACAACGGCGTACTTGGTTAGCATTGTTCGATCACACTGCAAGTGCAGCGAGATGTATCCTGCCTATTGCGTCAGGATTTTTCCTCTCCAGTCGAAAAGGGCCGACGCATTGCCGACCCTCACGCTGCACTTCGAGCCCATGGATGTCAGTTGTCGCGCGTCGTTTCTGCAACTCTCCATCTTCTCCCCTTGAGGAAATCTTTGGCTTGGCTTTCTTCCAGCTTAACTTCCATCTGCAACGCAGAAGCCACAATACTAGAGATATCCAGTTCGCCGAAAACCTTTGCTATCCTCGCATTGAGTACACGCTCTTGAAGGTTGAGGCTATCGCGCCAGTATCGTGTGCGTGTGATGTCTGCGTGCGTGTCGACGTATCGAGCAAGTGGTCCACCGCTGCTTGAGACCAAAAATCCGGGGCAGGCGCTACAAAACTCGAACAGTTTTTCGTCGCTGGTTGCGATCCAAACGTCCATATTTACCGTTCCAAATGAAAAAATTTCCCGCGAGTTATCGATCATGTCTGCTGATGATATCAACTTCAAATCGTTCGCCCCGTTCAATGCGATTCTTTTGATGCGCTCGAATTCTTGAAGCCCCTTACCGGCGCCCTTCTTCAGCTTTAGGAAATTACTTCTTATCGCCGAAACCCTTTTCCTAGCGTCATCGGTGATGCCATCCTGCGGAGCGAATGCATAACGAGCTATCGAAAGCTCTTTTAAACTGACGAGGTCCAGAACATCGGCACAATAATCGATGTACAACTCGAACTTCTCGTCCGCGGTGAGATCTTCGCAAGTGTCAATAGTATTCAGCGCCAACAGTGAGGCATAGGAGATGGCTATCACCATCTGCCTTTCAAAAGAAATATCCTTGAATTTTTCATGAACCGCTTCTCCGTCCGGGAAGGGAACTTTTGTGGAATTCGGATCATCCGAAAACTTAGGAAGATAGTCTTTAGTGAACCTCTCGAAGGCGGCCTCAACGCTTTTCCGCCGAAATGGTGGTAGTTCTTGATATGCTGGCCCAGGGGATAGAAAAACCCCCGCTTTTCGGCTCGAACCAATTGCTTTAACAAAATCCAACAGTCCAGCACCCTTCAGGGCTCTATGTCTGTAGCTCGTGCGGTAAGCGCTCTCAATTGATATCATGATATTAGTGTCAATCACAATATTCGTTTGGCGCCCCGCTACATTGTTGGCTGCGATCGCATCCGCATTTAGCTCAACCAAAGTTGGCGAACCCGATGAAGACTTAAACACACGGATCAAATGAACGCTCCTCTAATATTTTTGCGTCTTAGGCAAACGTGACATATTTTAAAGACAAAACTTGCAGGAAAAAAGATAGCGAATCCCCGTTTCCTACGTTAAGAACACGCATGTCCACGAGGACAGAAGGCGGCTACGCCGCTCGATACAGAAGCTTCTCTTCTCGGAGATTGTCAACTGTATGGCCTTGCTTCCATAGAATTTGACCCAGCCATGTTGGCAGTTTGCGCCAAGCAGTAGCTACTTATTTCTTTAGTTCTTTCCGACGAAATACGGTGTTGCATCGTGCATCGAGAGCAGCTGGCTGCATACCACTATCCGTCTGTACAATGGCCTTGACGCCAAGCATGCGGCCAGATCGTGCAGCCAAATCGACAACAGTGATGTATCCATTGGCGAACTCCTTAATCGAGACGTAGCGCCGCACGCTTGCGCTGTGCTGTTCACAGAGAAACGGGGGCCAGTTCAGCCTAAAACGAGCAACTTTGAGCAGCACAAATATGCAAGTACCAGTTTGAAGTTGTTCAGAGTTCTAGGTCATGTCGTCGAAAGATAGTCGTACACCAATAATCCAAGGGAAGTGGCATGACTTGCCCACCATTGCGTGTGACACATGTCGAACCTTGAAGATGACCGACTTGAGCAGCCAATTCGGCAGACGTGATGTGATCTACCTGGAACTGTTGAAGCGAGTCAAAACAGACATAGCGCCGCAGCTGACATGTTGCAGGATCTATAACAGTCTTGGAATTTAACAGCCCCTGCTTCAACAGGATACGTACTGTACGACGGTTGACCTGCAGGATTTCGGCGGCAACGTCAAATTTGACAGCTCCGTCATGTTCACTGGCGAGTGCGTCTCGAAGGTGCCGCAGGGAGACTTCGAAATCTCGGAAACTGGCTGCTTCCGGACTTCTTGTCCTTAAAGGCACCCGCAATCGCAAGATGAGTTCTGTCACCCTTTCCATGGGGACACTGATGCGGCGCGCGGCAGTGGGTATATCTACATCGTCGGTTGAGGCTGTGGCCCGCACTGCCAATGCACGCAGCCTGTCCATGAGCCTGCACAACTCGTCGGGGTGGTAGAGGGGCGAGGAACTTACACCCTCATAATATCGAGCAATCAGACCTTGTTTCGTCATCATCGCGATGGATATGCGGTCAATGCCAAGTTGTCTTCCAGCGTCTGTGGCGTTGAGAAGAGCATTGATTTCTGTGACAATGTTTTGGACGATCTGGGCAGGAATATACTTGTCTAAGGTGTAGACTTGCCCTGAAGTGCTGCGCCTTGCGAGGCCGATTGTTTCCAGGCGTCTTCCGAGCTGCCAGCTCGAAATGCCATAGATCCTTCTCGCGGTAGCCATGGAATGTACCATCTGCTCCGGGCAAGGATGACCCAGCACTATCTGCCCTTCCGCTATCGGGAAATTCTCGAATACGAATTTTCTGACAATGTCGCGGATGACGTCGAAATCAGGATCGTCGTCGCGGTACCGCAGCCATTCAAAGAACACACGAAGCCGCGCACGGTACGAGCCGTTCTCCATTGGCTGCGCCGACTGAACGTCTTTAAGCTTGGCCGAGAAGGCGTCGGGGCCGCCCTGAAGGACCGTTAAACCCGCAGCACCGGCGGCCGCCCATTCGCCCGTAGTTATACCCTTGCGCTGTGCGTCAGGACCCACCGTGAGGAGCAGCCCAAACATTTCACATGTCTGGCTTGCGACATGAAAAGGCAACTGATCAACCCAGCTGCTTCCCCTGCCCCGCAGAACACGGTCACGCAGGTACTGCGTCAACGTCTCCACGCCCGCCGCCACCTCGACCGGCGCAGTAGCAGCATAGCCACCAATTAAGGCCGCAAAGTCGAACGTATCGTTGACCGTGCTTGGCTTTGGCAGGGCAGCAAGTAAGCACCCATGTATTGCGCAGGTTCTGATGGAGGTAAGCTGCCAAAGCCCAGGCTGCGCGACGTCGCCAGAATTTTGCGCTTCTGAAAGGCAAGCCGGGCAGCATCGAAGTGTTGTTCTGCTAAACGCGGTGAATTTGATTCGCTCGTTGGCTAACTGAAACCAGCCGGGTTCAAGAAGCTGCGGCGTCCCTTGCTGCAATAGTGCACTGTCGACCCCTCCCAAAGCCGCTAACCGCTCGACCTCAATCGCGTCTCCGTTGACCAGCGCGAAGTAGTTAATACCAAGGTCAGAGCAGAACGTAATCAGCCGCGGGACGCCGTTTCGCCGTGCGAGGCGAGATGCATATGATGTGGCGCACTCGCCTGACACCAAGTTGACCGTCAGAGGGAGGCTCCTTAGGCTCATGAACATCACCGTCTTTCCCTCGCAAAAACCTGCCGCGCATCAATGCGGTGGAAATCCGGAATGACGAAAGGATTGAACATGTCTGTGCAGGACGTGCGCAGGTGATAGGCCTGGGAGAAATGGCTACGGGTCAATCGCGATACATCAGCAAGGTAAGCTTGTTCGATGGCGGCAAGGGTTAGCTCGATGACCAACCCGAACTGATTTGCAGCCCCGTGGATCAACCGCTCCCCATGCGCAAGTTCGAGAATGTCCGGGCCAGGCTCCAGCTTAGCCTTGCTGCAGTAGTTTTCGATCAGGTCAAGGACATCATTGCCATGCGCCACCGGTGACAAGCTTTCAAAGTGGACTGTGTCCATACGACGGGCAAGCTGAGGATCATGGTTCAGAATGTCTTCCAACTCAGGCGTGCCCGAGAGAATGATGCCGACAGGCCATTCCGGGTCTGTCATGAGCGTCTTGAGCATGGAGGCAACGGAATTCAGTTCATGCCGCGTTCCGCGGGACGCCAGATCCTGAGCTTCGTCCAGATGGACGAACAGAACCTTGCGCTCCTTTAAATGGTGCCGGACGAGATCCCAGATGTACCACGCCTGGCGTTCTGAACTGATCTGGTAGCCCAACGCCCGTAACAGGGTCTGCCCGACGAACTTCAGCGTCGCCGGTGACGGTACCCGGATGCTGAAGTTTGAGAAACTCTGATGGCCAGAGCGATCAAGCCGCTGACGGCCCCGCATCATGAGCTGATCCATTGCCGACGTCTTGCCGGTGCCAGACAGGCCTGAAAGTGCCAGACCATGAGCCTCGCTTGTCCGACCCGCCTCGCAATCAGCCAGTCGTTTTTCGATCAGGAGGGAAAAACGGTTTTCTAGTGGTTCGAAGCGGTCATGGTGGATGAAGTGGTCGCGCAGGAGCGCGATCTTCTGGGCGGTCTGTTTGATCCTGTTACTGGTCATCGTCAAACCTCCAACGGTTCCGACGCACGCGACCCTGCGCCTGTTGCTCAGGCTCATCTTTGGGCATGTATGGCGGCATGGGCGTGGATGGCGTGATCTGCATGCCGTCCGCCAAGGGGTCCGCAGACGCGGCCCTGTTCCCGAGGCGCTCCGCATCGGATCGAACCGGGTAGTGCAGGGCAGCTTGGTTGCGCTCCACATCCACATCCTTCGTATGGAACGGGGTCAGTTCCTGAAGCTCGAACGCCTGACGAGTGGTGTCCGAGATGCGCTCGATACCCCTGCGAACCTTCGGTGCATCCAACTCGGCTTCCCGACGATTCTTGATGCGCAGCGTTCGGGTCGCTTCCTGCATCAGATCGTAGCTGACGCCGTCGAAGCCGCCCTGGTTTGCTAGAGCAGGGTGCCAGGTGGCACCGACCTTCACAGCAATCCAGCCGATGTCCCGCAGGTCCGCCCGGATTTCCACGCTCCGTTGCGGGGAATGCAGAAACGCCTCGCGAAGGGCCCCGCAATTATAGCTTAAACCCGAGAACAGAACGCCGTCACCGCGAAGCGTGCGTTGAAGGGGCCTGCCGAATGCACGGCGCAGGGTTAAGCCATCCGGAACTGGAGGCGTTCCATGCTTGGCGACCAACCGCGCCCAAGCCTGATTGGGGCTTTCCCCGCCTAGCGAGCCATGACCCTCATTATGGTAGATGTCGACGACATAGGTCAGCAGGATGGTGATCAGATCGGCGTCGCAAAGGCAGGCCAATTTCTCCGAGGGGTAGTCGCCCCGCTGGATCATGTCGAAGAAAGTTCTGCCGACCAGAAGTGGCATCAACTTGTGTCCGAACGTCCGGAAAAATGTTTCGATGTGCGCCCGAAGCCAAGGCTTCCCCGCGGGCGGCAGGAGGGCAGTGATGCCAAGCGACAGGACAGTCCCTTGGAAATCATCGGAAGTGAATGCTGTCCCCTGATCGGTGACAATAGCCTGCACTCCGCCGTGGTGGTGCCAAGTACTTTCGCACCCGGCCGCACGCGCCATTGGCGTTTTATCGATGAAGATCTCCCGCAGCGCCCTGACCGCATCACCAGCGTTCGGTGTCTCAGCCAAGCGCATGGACAGTATACATCTCGTGGCGCAGTCGATGGCGACATAGAGCCAGCGACGCCCGGACTCGAACCGTTCCTGCCTTTCCGGAGGAAGGTGATCCCAGATGCCACTGAGCGTCAGGAGCGAGATCACATCGAGGCGGTTCTCATCCATCTCGACCCGCTCGAGAGGCTGCTGAACATCCACGCCATTTTCATACAGCGTGAATCTGGCGTTCGCGGCTGCGGTGCCATGCCGCTTGGCATAAACATAATACGGGTCTGCCAGGCTCAGGCGCCGGTCGATACTGGAAGCTGAGGGCACGACCAGCTGTGCGGCTCCAGCTGCCAATCTCCGTTCGTTCTCGCGGAAGAACAGGCGCCGCGTCCCCGCAACAGCCAGTGCTTTGGTAGGACGCTGAGTGTCCGCATAAATCTCGATGACCTGGTTCATCAAGGCTTCGGTATGATACGACCATCGCAACGAGCGATTACCGCAGCGATGCGTTTCCGGTATCAGCGCGACGACGGAGTACCCCGCCCGCTCATATTCGCGCATCCACTCAAACGCGGTGCGGCTGCCTGGAAGCTGGCGTGTGACGACGTCCGCGCCAGGTCGGGGGAGTTTCCCCGCAGACATACCTTCGCCTACACGTCGCTCCACCTCAGCGGCCAATTGCGCGCTGCCCCTAAGATAGCCCTCATGGGTCCGGTTGATTTTCTCAGATGCCTCGAGGGAGAGAAAGGCGTCACAGACCGCCTTTCGCCAGATCACAAGGCGCCGGATCGGATCGGCAAGGATGTTGATGACATCAGACGGTTTCCGGCCGCGGAGATCTTGCACAGCGCGATCGAAATAGCCCGCCACATAGGACGTATCCGGCCGACTGAGCAGGTTCGATAGCTCCTCATGCGACAGCCTCTCGGTAATGCCGGGTTGGCCTAAGCGCTCAAACAGCCCGCCCTTGTCGTCGATTTCCAGTGGGCGCATGGCGACGCCGGCCGCGGTGATCAGGTCAGATTTCGAGAAACGGATGTTGGTGTTCATGCCGCCACCTCCGTGAGAGCAGGACGCGACCGAGCCAGCTGACGTGCAGCCTCGGCAGCAGCACGACGATCAAGATGCCGATCCGTGATCAGCATGACCCGGTCCGCAAAATGCTTCGGCGTTGCCGCGGCCACCCGCTCCAACTCAGAGACGAAATTCCGCCCGATCACACGCTCCATCGGCTTGATGGCCACCGCGATGCGCTCTCCGCATGCCTTCGTCACGAGGAAGTCGAATACATGCGACACCGGCTGCCCGCCGGCATCGATGTACGGCACGGCCGTCGGCTGCTCCCAGATGTGATGCACATCCTCGCGCACCAACATCAGGCACAAAAATGCGTACTCGAGAGCACTCTCGAACTGGATGATGCGCGGGCGCTCAAAACCTGGCAGCATCGCCATGAGCGCGCCACGCAGGCTGGCCTTTGATCGGCGCGAGATCATACGCGTCGCGTGACTCGCTTCCGGGCCACGGTAGATTAGGTTTGTTTTCATGATGTCTGGAGGGCACCACCAGCGCACCGAAGGTTCGGAGTTACGGGCGGGGCCAACTCCCCCTTGTTCTAAATGTGTTGAACGGCCCCGCCGGATTAGGATCCGGCGGGTTGACTTTTCGTTCGACTCGGGGGATGAAATAAGGGTCGGTAGCAAACGACGTCTTATTTCAAAGGCCTTCCTGTTAGCGCAGGAGGGCCTTTTCCGTTGTCGAGAGGATCAGTGCGAAATGCCCTCCCTTTCTGCATAACGTTCAGGAAAAATGTCAGCTGGCGTCGTCTGAAGCTCGGTCGCAATCGCCTCTTGTATCCGATGCGACCGCCGGTAGCCTTGACTGACAACGGTCACGCTGGACTGAAGCACGCTAAGACTTTTGGCGATCTGCGCAAACGAGCTTCCCTTCGACCGAAGCCGAAGTTTCAACAGTTGGTGGCGCTGCAGATCAACAGACATTTACGTCCCGCAAAATAGTGGTCCAACGTACTTCCTATAGACTCTGGGTGATTCGATCCGTCAATTGGATATTGGAAGATCAATGGTTTTTTTCACTTCACGTAAAACGCCCGGACAACAATAAATATATCATTCAAACAATTCATTTATGTTCACAATTGTTGAGGAATGAAATCTTTCATTTATATTATAAAAAAAGGGGTGTCGTTTCTGAGGATAATGGCTTGGCGCCTGGCTTCTTTGCCTACCCCTCTTGATGTTACCAAAGTCCTTCGAACCGCGTTGCTGCCGTTCTCGTATAGCGTGCCGTATGCCGGGGATCGCGATGGCCGAGATAATCCTGGATCAGGCGCAGGTCGCGCCCGGCATGGGCCAAGGCATGTCCGCAGGAATGTCGCAGCATGTGCGGATGGACAGCGTCGAGCCCCGCCCGCGCCGCAATGACCGTCACGAGATAGTTGATGGCCTGCCGCGTCATCGGCTGACCGCGCTCGGACAGGAACAGCCAGGACAGGCCATCCTGCCGTCCGACCAGAAGGCGCCGGATCGCGCGCAGCTCATCGCCTGCCAGGGGGTGGCTGGTGGAGAGACCACGCTTCAACCGATGAACCCAAAGATGTCCTGCTTTCAGATCAAGATCACTGCGGCGCAGCGCAATCAATTCGCTCACCCGCAGGCCATGCCGATACATGAGGAGCAGCATGGCATGATCGCGCGGGCCGTGCCGCCCGGACCGGGCCGCGACCAGCAGCCGCCTCATCTCATCCGGCGTCAGGTAATCGCGCGGGCGCTGATGGGCATCGACGGGCGCGATCCCGTCACTCTTGACAAAACGCCGGTTGGCGCGCGGCTCAGACATGCGGTCCTCCCCCTGCCACTGCTGGCTCCGTCATCCTCAACTCTTGACGAAACGCTCATTGTGTAAAGAGTCCCGCGTCACGACTTCCGACGTGCCTCCTCTAAGGCAAGCCGGTCCTTCAGCGCTTGGAGGATCAGACCCTCGATCTCGCGGACCCGCAGTCCGTGATCCTGAGCGAGGCGATCCACGTGCCAACGAATCTCGGGATCCTTCGGCCCGTACAAACCCCAGTCATCCAGTTCGTGACTGTCAGGATGATGTCGTGCTGTCATCTGGGCTCTCCTCGATCCTGCATGGGATGGCGCCACGACGCTACGGCTGTCGAAGCTGCTGGCTGCGCGCGAAGGCCTCAAGCGCAATTTTCCGCCTTGCGGCGATGACACGGACGCGCGCCGCGACCTCCGCCTTGCCGAAATCAGTCGGGTGAAACGGACCCCCGTACCAGCGTACCATCTCTTTGTGTTGCGGGTGGCGGCGGTTCGCGATCGCTTTGGTAAACTCCATAAAACCTGATGGCCCGCCGACATCTTCGGGTGGGGCGGTGCGTTCACCGGCTACAAATCGAGGATAATCGGTGGCAGGGTCGGCATCTTCGACATGTTCAACGACAATGCGGTGCTGCCAGTTGTCGCCGAAATCATAGGTGTAAAGAAGCTCGATGATACTGCGCTCGATGAGCTTACCGAGCTGCATGCCCTTGGCCTGATAAGTCTTGCGACCCCAAGCCGCATCTTCTGGATCAGGTTCGCCATAGGCCCGTTCGCCGATCGTGAACTCATACAGATGGTAACCCTCCCACGGCATGACAGCCTGGATCAGCTCGTGCAGCGACCGCAGATTGGTTTTCAGGCTGACTTCGACGCTCCGCCAGATGCACGGTTCGATGTGTAACAGCTCAAAGCGAAGGCGCGCGATCTTTTCGGTCATTCTGGGCCTGATCAGTTAGTTTGACTGCAAAGTAAGTGGCGTCGTCCGCAACGGCAATCTTGACCTCCTAACAGTCCAATGCGCCGGGCGGAGGCTGCTGTGAGGGCAGTGGGTTCGCAGGCAATAGGACAGGGTTGATCGTCACGGCGCGCCATACAGCATGCCATGCTCAGGACGCTGATCAATGGTTGTCAAGGCGCACAAGTTGCAGCCGGGGCGCCGTTCGAGAAGGTCGGCTCTGAGCCCTGAGCCGCCGAGGCTCGTTCTGCCACAAGCAGATCGCGCAACAAGCATTGGCTTTTGAGCATTTGCAAAGAAATGGTCTAGATGCGAAACAGTTCTCGGCACGGACGATGGGGGGAGGCGCAGTAGTATTCAGATGAGCAAGTATCCCTCCACGCCCAACGACGGTGCGTTGGCGACTGTCCAGCACATCGCCCCTCTCGACGCTCCGACAAGTTGGCCGGGCGCCAACGCGCGCCTTCTCGGCTTAGGTCAAGGCCTGCCGGTCAATCCCCTCGACCGGCTGCGCCTCTTCAGTGCTGACGAGTTCGAACGCTTCATCCTTGAATGGGCCGAAGGCTACCTGAAGCAGGTAGTGCCCTGCGTTGACAATGTGCAGCAGCGTGGCGGAGCTGGAGACAAGGGCCGTGATATTGTTGTGTGGTTTGGTGCTCCGGGGGCACCAGAGCGTCACTGGAAGCTGTACCAAGCGAAGCGCTACGCATCCCCGATTGGCCCCAGCATCGCGGCCGCGGAGATCGCTAAGGTTCTGTTCTACGCATATAACGGCGACTACTCCCTCCCTTCGGAATACTGGTTTGTCACCTGGAAAGGTGTCACCGGCGACCTGCAAGATCTGATCGACGAGCCAGCCAAGCTGAAGGCTCACCTCATTAAGAACTGGGACGAGCAATGCGCGAAGAAAATCACGTTGAAGAAGACGATCGCGCTGTACGGAGCGTTCCGTGACTTTGTGGAGCAGCTGGACTACTCGTTCGTGCGAGTTAAGCAGCCACTGGAATTGATCGCCGAGCACGGGCTGACACGCTATCACCCTCTTGTCTTCGGGGCCCCGTTGATCGAGCGACCCAAACCTGCTGAGCCGCCATCGCAGGTGGCGGAGAAGGAACGCCCTTACGTACGACGTCTTTTTGAAGTTATCTCTGAGATGACCGGAGAAGTTATTGACGGCGAGGCTGATTTTGCAAGCACGCTAGCGCCACGCCGTCTCTTCGAGCGTTCACGTTTGTCGTTCTACAGCGCCGAAGGTCTCAAGGAGCTCGCCCGCGATAATATGGACCGGGTGGAGTTCTTCGAGGACCTGCTAACTGAGTTTCAGGACGGCCTCTACCATCACTACACCGGTGCTGCCGCAAGCGGCTACGTCCGTCTAACTGACACAATCAAGGCTGCGCAGGCTCAGCAAATCACGGGTCATGTGCTTGAGCCTCATATGACGGCGCGTGACCGAGAAGGCGTGTGCCACCACTTGGCGAACGAGCGCGACGTGTCCTGGTGTGACGATGGCTGAGCGTGCATCACGCCCACTGCGCAACGAGCTGCCGCGTCCGTTCAACACGCCGTTGGAATGCGGCCTTCGACTTCTGTTTATCCTTTCGGTGTGCCGGCCCTCGCCATGCGACCTACAAAGACTGATCAGCTACGACTATTTGCTAGTTCATTCCGGCGACGTGGAAGGCGGACCAGCAAGCTTGCACCCGGCGGTGCCTGAACGGGGGTCGGAGTGGATTGTCAAGCGCGACCTTGTCCAAACGGGCATGGATTTGATGTACGCTCGTGAACTTGTGACGAAGAAGCTCACGAGCGATGGCATCGCTTACGTAGGCTCTGAGATGACCACCGCATTCATCGGTCTTCTGAAGACTCCCTATGCGGCCGCGATTCAGAAGAGGGCTCGGTGGATCGTTGACACCTTCGGGGCGCGGTCGGACGATGACTTGCAGGCTTTCATGGCGGAGCGGGTTGGGACGTGGGGCGCGGAGTTTGAGACTCTCGCGGCCCTCGGTGATCTGGAATTCTAATGGCGTATCTCGCAGAAATTCGACTTACAGGCGCCGGCATCGAAGACGCGCTCATCCGCTTTTTGCCCGGCCCCAACGTGGTGACAGGGGACTCGGACACCGGGAAAAGCTACCTGCTGCGCTTGGTCGACTACGTGCTCGGGGCAGACGAACTTACGAAGGTGATCAACGAAGCAGCCGATTATGAACTGGCATGGGTTGAGTTTCGCGAAGGTGACAACATTTTAACCCTTGAACGTCACCTCAGTGGCGGTGATGTCCACGCTCATTCTACGTCCATCGCCAATCTTGTTCATACCGAGGAGGGGGCTGAGAGCGCGATGGAAGCAGCGGAAGAAGGCCACCTGGTGCCTCCCGCTTCAAGCGATCCCGAGGTGCTGGTTGCTCGACGCAGAGGGCAGCAGAAAGCCCCAGATGTGACTTCCCGCGTGCTTCCATTTTTCGGAATGGGCGGTGATGTCCAGCTGAGAAAGAACAACGACGGAAGCACTCAACGGCTTTCGATTCGGACGCTCATTCCAGCCTTCCTGGTGAACGAGGACGCCATCATCGCAGAAGGCTCTCCAATCATCTCCATTGGCTACGACACGACCCCGGCGAAGCGGATGTTCTCCTATCTTCTGACGGGCAAAGATGACGCAGGGATAATTGCGCACGAGCGCGCGGAACTGACCAAAGCGAAAATTAAAGCCAAGATTGGCTTAGTCGATGAGCTGCTCGCACCCATAGAGGAGCGGCTGTACTCCCACGACGAGGCCGACGAAGCGGCGAGCGTCAAACGCCTCACCGCGACAATCAACGATTTGTCGAATACCTTAGAAATGAACGCTCAGGAACGAGCGGCCCTGCGCGACGAGCGTGCCGAACGAAACGAACAGCGTGTCCGGGCCGATACACAACTTCTTGCAATCCATGGCATGCTGGTTCGCTACCATCTACTCGACGAGCGCTATACGTCCGACCTGCAGCGCCTCGACTTTCTGTCGGAGGGGGTGCACTATTTTGGCCACCTCCAAGATACCTCATGCCCCCTTTGCGGACAAAGGTTGGGCAGCGAACCCCATAGGCACCAAGATACGGATGGCGAAGTAGCGGACGCAGCCAAAGTCCGAGAGGCCACCGTCGCCGAGGCAGGTAAAATCCGGGGCCTGCAACACGACCTTGGAGCGGCGATCGCCGATCTTGAGGCTCGCCAAAACGCGGCTCGCACAAGCCGCGCGGAAGCGGCAACTCGGCTTGACGAGATCGATACACGTTTGGATCAGGTTCTAGCCCCAGGGCGGCAGCGCACGCAGGCGACTTTAAACGATCTCGTTCGCCGCCGTCTTCACCTGCAGGCGTTAGAGGATGACAGGGGGCAATACGCGCGGCTCGTAACGATGCGGCAGGAGTTGGAGGGGCAGCTTCCCCGGTCTAAATCTACGCAGACTTGGGCTCCGCTCGATCCCGCGGCGCTCACTCGGTTCTGTCGTGAAGTGGAAGCGGTACTAAAAGCATGGTCCTGGGCCGATGATGTTCGGGTAGAGTTCGAAGAAGATCGGGACCGCTACGACATCAAGGTTAATGGCAAGCCACGGCGGTCACATGGTAAGGGACTGCGCGCAGTGTTGCATGCAGCATTCTCTGTGGCACTACTATGCTACTGCCGCGATAGGCGCACTCCGCATCCGGGCTTCCTAGTCCTCGACTCTCCCCTAACCACAGTGAAGCAGCGCCTCGGCACCCCAAGAGAAACCCCCGCGGGGGAGGACGAGATTGATGGTCGGATCGAGCCGATGTTCTGGAACGCACTTTCCAGTTTGGACCCTGGCCTGCAGATTATCGTTTTGGAGAACAAAGAACCCGCCGAAAACCTTCACGATGTGCTGAACCTGCAGCTCTTCGCAGGTGCAGATGCCGAAGCGTTCGAGCGAGCCGGATTTATTCCGGGTGTGGTAGCATCAACGTAGTGGTAATTGTAGCCACAAGCGGCCCCTTTGATTGTTGAGCGGCGCTGATGTCAGTTGTCGATCAAAGCGAACGACCGCTTTTCGCCCCTCAATGCGACTTCCGGGCTCGCGAAGGCGATGAAATTGCACCCGGAGGGAGTGACCGAAAGGTCCGCATAGCTGCCGCTCGCCTGCCGGTCTGATCCGTCTCCTATGCGGGACCAAACGGCCGTTCGCCGCACCTGCAGCTTTGCGGTTTAGGGCGGTGCGGAAACTGCCTCGATTGGCAAAGAGCGGCCTGTTGGTGCTGCAGCAATCCGCCGCCGTATGACGTTGAAGCGGCCGTTCATCCGCGGCGCAGAACCGTTGGCGCTAGGATCAACAGGTTGGACGGGGACGCTATTCGTTGTCGACCTGCCGTCAGTTGCTGTTGATCCAGTCGATCAGGGCATCCGCAATCTGAAGATTGTTTTCCTCCATCATCAGCAGGTGGCTGTTTCCGGTAAAGCCCGCCTCTGGCAGGTGCATCATTTTTGCCTGTCCGCCCGCCGCATTGACCTTGGCCACGAACGTGACGCAATCGTCATAGGCGCTTTGCCAAGTGAAGCCCGGGACCGTGCCGGCGGCGTCCAGATGGTCCGCGAACACGACAAGCAGGGGCTTGGAGGAAAAAATGCCCATCTGCTCTTCGGTCCAGTCGATCTCGTGGCAGGTGCCCGGTTCGATCAGCATCATCTTGTCGACGCCGGCCGGGTTGGCAAGGGCCGCATGCAGTGGGAAAAGGCCGCTTTCCGAATGCCCCATGATCACCGCACCGCCCAGTTGCGCGCCAAGGTCCGCAAGTGCTCCATAGGTCGGGTTGGGTTGCGAAAGGGTTGCGTTGAAGTCGGCGAGTGATTGCGCCGCAAGCTGATCCAGCGCGTCCACAGGGAACTGCGTGTCGCCGAACGGGTCGCCGTTGCGCACGCCGATGCGGAATTGCGCCAGACCATCTTCCTGCGAGATCCGGAAGGCGTTCGGCAGATCCTCGGGCGGCTGCGCCCCGGTGCGGACGTTGTTGTAGACGGAAATATCCACGCCCGACCGGGGGCGTGAGGCCTGATCGACGATATAGGTCGGAAAGCCCTGACGCACAAAATACTCATACCAGCCCATCCGACCATCCGGAGTGGTGTCATAGGTCTTGCCGCTCAGCGTCGCACCATGGGTCATGATCACCGACTGGCCGGTGGCATCCTGCGGTTCCATGAACTCGACATACATTTGGTTGACGGTGACATGCCCTGGTTCGGCAGGTGGCGTGGCGATGATGCTGGACAGCTGATCGGGGGTCTGGGGGATGCTGTCACCGCCGATGATCAGGCTGCCACGGTTCTGCAGGATCAGCGGGGCTTCGGGCGTGGCCAGATCGCCGAGCTGCTGCGCGAAGGCGGGAGATGTCCCCGCAGCGCTCAGCAGCAGGGCAGCTCTGATCATGCGTCTGATATTCGGTGACATTGCTCTCTCCGGGCTCGGGTAAGAATTAGGTCGGCACGTGCAATGCCGACGGGCGCGGCGACGAATGTCGCCGCGCGTTCGAATCACATCTGCTGGGCGGTGGGACGGAAGATGATTTCGTTCACGTCCACATCCTCGGGCTGGCTGATCACAAAGGCGGCCATGCGCGCAAAGCTGTCGGCGGGGATACCGACTTGCCCCACATAGTCGCTGTTCGCGGCCTTCACCGCCGCGTCCGAGATCTGCTCCAGCAGCTCGGTCCTGACCGCGCCGGGACACAGGATGGTGGAGCGGATGTTGTAGGGCTTCACCTCCTGGCGCAGACCCTCGCAGATGGCGCGGACCGCGTATTTGGTGCCGGAATAGACCGCCGAGGCCGGAAAGACCAAATGCCCCGCCACCGAGCAGGTGGTGATGAACTGCCCTGATTTCTGCGCCTTCATCTGCGGCAGGGCGGCGGCGATGCCGTGCAGGACGCCCCTGATGTTGACGTCGATCATCCGGTCCCATTCGTCGGTCTTCAGGCTCTCGATCGGCGACAGCGGCATGATGCCGGCATTGTTAATCATCACGTCGATGCGTCCGAACCGGGTAACGGCGGCATCGACCAGCGCCTGAACATCCTCCAGCTTGGTGACATCCGTGGCCTTGGCGAGCGCCTCGCCGCCAGCCGCCTCGATCTGCGCCACCACGGCGTCCAGCCGGTCGGTGCGGCGCGCGCCCAGAACCACTTTGGCACCCGCTTGTGCCAAGTGCAGGGCTGCAGCCTCGCCCATGCCGCTGGAGGCGCCGGTGATCACGATCACCTTGCCGTCGATATTGTTGCTCATCTTCAGTCTCCAAATCATTCTCGGACCGGCCGGAATTATCCAGCCGTCCTGTTGTCGTGCCGGTTGTTCGGGTTCAGTCCACGGCCTCGATGCGCACCGTGACGGGGTCGGCATTGTCAAAGATCGACACGTCGTCCAGCACCTGACCCAGGATCACGATCCCCGGCGCGGGCACCCGCCCGGCAGCGTAGTAGATGACGAAATCGCCCGAACTCCACAGGCCCAACGTGCCGACAGAAAAATCGCGCTGACGATCGCCCGCCGGCAGGGCCTGCGGCAGGTCGCCGGTCTTCTCCTGACGTAGGTGGTCGGTCATCGGCAGGTCCAGCGGCAGCATTGCCAGCAGCGCCTGCGCGGTGGGGGTGTCGTTCAACCCGGCCATCACTGAGCCTTCGGGGCTGGTGATGCGAATGCTGTTCTGGGCCATGGCGGGTATACTCGCGCAGAGGGTGAGGATCAGGGCAAGCGTGGTGCGGTGCAGCATCTGCGGTCCTTTCGGTGGTTGCCGTCAGCAGCCAGCGCCGGGCGGGATCTGATCGTCAGAGACAAGATCCATCCAGGTCGTGCCGACCCCGTTCAGGCTTTCCAGGATCGCAACATGCGCCATGCCCTGATCCGACGCCGCACCGTGCCAGTGCCGGACCTCGGGCGGGATTTGGACGATATCGCCCGGCCCGGCCGTCAGGATGTCCTGACCCTCGGATTGCACCAGCGCGCAGCCTTGGGTGACATACAGCGTCTGGCCAAGCGGATGGCTGTGCCATGCCGTGCGTGCGCCTGGCTCGAACGTGACCAGCGCGCCGCTGAGACGGGCATCGCCCGGCGCCTCGAATGCGGGGCCGACGGCGACGCTGCCGGTAAACCGTTCGGCGGGACCCTGGGAGGTTTCGCTATCGGCGGGCACGACGCTGATCGTGGTCGGCGTCTCTGCGGCATCATCCCCGGCCGGAATGTCGCCACGATCCTCGAAGACCTGCCGCATCGGTGTCAGCGCCGAAAAGCTGCGCGGCCAGCCAGCGTAATAGGCCAGCTGGTGAGGGATCTCACGGGCTTCCTCGAAGGTGAGTCCGTTATCCATCGCGCGGCTCAGGTGGAAGGGCAGCTGTTCGGCCTGACCATTGGCAATCAGCGCGGCGACGGTCACCAGCGACCGGTCGCGCGGTGCCAGCCCCGGCCGACGCCACAGATCGGCAAACAGCACCGCATCGGTCGCGTCGGCCAGGCCCGGAGAGACCGGGCGGGCCGTCGCATCGACGCTGGCCAGCCGCGCGGCCTCGGCGTCTTCGTCATAGGGCAGCAGCTCCGGGTCCAGCGTCACATCGGCGGTCAGTCCGCGATCGTCCAGCACAGCCGCGATCCGGTCGATTGCCGGCAGTGCAACCGACCACCCGGCATAGAAGGCCAGATGCGTGACGAGTTCCGACAGTTCCTCGGGCGTCACGCCGCTGTCCAGCGCGGTGCTGACAAACGGGTCCAGCTGATGCGTCCGACCCGTCGCGACCAGAGCCGAGACGGTCAGCAGAGAGCGGTCACGCGGCGACAGGCGATCCTGATCGGCCCAGAGACGGTCGGACAGGACATCCTGGGTGTAGCGCCCAAGCTGGGGCGCGACCTGTTCGACCGTGGCAGGGATGGTGGAGTCCTGCGCGTGCAAGGGCAGTGCATACAGTGTGGCGAGGGTCAGGGCATGAGGGAGACGGGACATATCGGTCTTTCCTTTCCATGGGCAGGGGGTGTGGCCCCGGGGATGGTGCCAGCCCCGAAGACAGGGCCGGCAGCGTCCTTTTTAGGGTTCCGGCTTTAAGCCAGATGGCTGGAGAAGAACTCGGCCAGCCGGTCAAATGGAATGATGTCGGTCTGATCGTACAGATCGACGTGATCGGCGCCGGGGATGATCATCAGCTCTTTCGGCTCGGCGGCGGCGGCGTAGGCGTCCTCGCTGAAATACAGCGAATGGGCATTCTCGCCGGCGATCAGCAGCATCGGGCGCGGCGAGATCTCCGCGATGTAGGTCAGGATCGGCATGTTCATGAAGGACAGCGGGTTCGTCACCGTCCAGCCGGTCGTCGAGTTCACCGAGCGTTCGTGAAAGCCGCGCGGCGTCTTGTAGTAATCGAAATACATCTGCGTGACGGGATCATCGATGCCGTCCAGCGTCTCGGGAAGGCCGCCTGCCAGCGCGGGTGTCCCCGCCTCGGCATCCGCCCACCGCTGGCGGCTCATATCCTCGAGGGACTGGCTACGCTCTTCTGGCGTCATCGCGTCATAATAGCCCCGCGCCATGACCCGGGTCATGTCATACATGCTGGTCGTAGCCACAGCCTTGACACGCTTGTCGGCGGCCACCGCGTTCAGGGCCATGCCGGCAAAGCCGCAGATGCCGATGATGCCGATGCGCTCGCGGTCGACCTCGGGGCGCAGGCCCAGATAATCGACGGCGGCCATGAAATCCTCGGTGTTGATGTCGGGGGAGGCGACCTGCCTGGGCGAGCCGCCGCTTTCGCCGACAAAGGACGGATCGATGGCGATGGCCGCATAGCCACGTTCGGCCATGGTCTGGGCATAAAGGCCCGCCGACTGTTCCTTGACCGCGCCGAAGGGTCCGGCAATGGCCAGCGCGGGCAAGGGTTCGGCGCGGTCGCGCGGCAGATACAGATCGCCCGACAGGGTGATGCCATAGCGGTTGATGAAGCTGACCTTTTCATGGTCGACGCTGTCGCTTTGCGGGAACACCTTGTCCCAAGCGGCGCCGGATTGGGCCGAGGCCCGCCCCGGTGCCATCGAAACCGCCGTCAGCGCGGCAAGCCCCATTCCGGTCAGTTGCATGAGAGAGCGGCGGTCTATCGAATGATTGGACATGGTGTTTCCTTTCAAAGGTGATGAATGTGATTTCGCATGCGTTGTATGACGGGGGGCCGATCCGTGCTGCCTGCGGGATCAGTGCGGCTTCAGAAGTTTGTGCCAGTCCAGGACCACCGCCAGCGCCGCGACAGCGAGCGCAATGCTTCCCGCAAGGGTGGCATAGATGGACATCCCGTCCAGCAGCAGTCCTCCCACGACTGCTCCCAGCATGATCGCGGCCTGAACTCCGGCCACCATCAGGCTGCCCCCAGCTTCTGGCGCATCATCGACATTGCGCGACATCCAGGTCATCCAGATGACCGACATGGCGGTATTCATCGTGCCCCAGACGGCCAGCAGAATGGCCGTGGCAACCACTGATCCACCGAGAAAAAGCAGCACCAGGGTGGTGCCCCCCATTACCAGCGCAGGCAGCTTGAGAAGCGGTCCGATCTTGTCGCCAATCAGTCGCCCCGAGGCCCAGGTGCCCAGGAAACCGGCTCCGCCCAAGACCAGCAGCAGGATCGACAGCGTCGTTACATCGGCGTGAGTGACTTGCTCAAGGAACGGCCGAAGGTAGGTGAACATTGTAAATGCCGATCCCCAGGACAACGTGGCGGCCAGCAGCCCGCGCCCGAAGTAGGGACGGCGCAGGACCTCCCACAGCGATCGAAAGTTTCCCCGTTTTCCAGCAGGAAGCGAAGGTAACGAGACAGCTAACCAGATCAGGTTCAGCGCGACGATGGGGACAAGGGCCCAGAAAACCTCCCGCCAACCGAACATGCCCCCCAGATAGCTGCCCAATGGAGCTGCAAAGGCCGCGGCGATCGCTTGGCCACCATACATCAGCGCCAGGCCGCGGGGCACATCCTCCTTCGGCACCAGCCGCATGATGACCGCCGTTGCCAATGCCCAGAAACCGCCGATGCACAGCCCCAACAGGGCGCGCCCGATGATCAGCACCGCAAAGTTCGGCGCCATGGCGACCACGACCAGCGAGACCAGCATCATCGCCGCGATGCCCAGCAGCACCCCCTTGCGGTTCAGCGTACCGGCCACGGTGGTGATCAACAGGCTGGCGATGACCGCGAACAGCCCGCTGATCGAGATCGCTTGACCGGTCTGGCCGGTGGTTGCGCCGAGACCTTCGGCCATCGGCGTCAGCAGGCTGACCGGCATGAACTCGGACGCGATTAGCATCGCCACGCACAGCGACATGGCCAGAACGGCGCCCCAGGCAGCACCGCTTGCGGGTCGGGTTTCGGTGAAGGGGATATCCATGGCAGCCTCGCATCGGATCGGGTTACTGCCAACCTAACACCAGCCGGTCTGCGGAATTAGTGAGGTGGTACCGAATGGACTTATCGACTGAACCGATCAATCATGCCGGCCAGCGATGATGGGAGATCCGATGCGCAAGCCCGACTTCAACGATCTGGTTTGGTTTCAGGCGGTCGCCGAACTGCGCAGCTTCACCAAGGCCGCGGCCAGGATCGGTGTGGCGCAATCCACGCTCAGCCAGACGATCCGGCAGCTGGAGGAGCGGATGGGGTTTCCCTTGCTGACGCGCAACACGCGAAATGTGGCGCTGACGGTGGCGGGGGAACGCCTGCTAAACACCATCACGCCGCGCTTGGCCCAGATCGAGGACGTGATCGCCGAGCTGTCCGCCTTGCGCGATCTCCCATCCGGCTTGCTGCGGATCACGCTGTCGGATCATGCCTTTGACAGCCTGGTCTGGCCCAAGCTAAAGCCGGTGCTCGCCGCATATCCCGAGATCAGCGTTGAGTTCAGCCTCGACAGCAGCTTCCGCAACATCGTCGAGGAGGGCTTCGATGCCGGTGTCAGGCTGGGGGAGAGCATCGAGAAGGACATGATCGCCGTGCGGATCGGTCCTGATTGGCGGCTGGTGGCGGTGGCCTCGCCGGAGTATTTCGCGCGCCGCGGAATGCCCGACCATCCGCAGGATCTTCTGCGCCACAGCTGCATCAACATGCGCCACATCACGGCCGGCGGTCTCTATGCGTGGGAGTTCGAAAAGGATGGCCAGCCCCTGCGCGTGCGGGTCGACGGTCAGCTGACCTTCAATAATTCCTACGCGATGATCGACGCTGCCATGGTTGGCCTGGGCATCGCCTACGTTCCTGAAAACATCGTAGCGTCACAGCTAAAGGCAGGGGCGCTCGTGCAGACCTTGGACGATTGGTCGCCCTTCTTCGAGGGATACTACCTCTATTATCCAAGCCGACGGCAGAACATGCCGGTGTTCAAAGCCCTAACGGATGCGCTGCGACACAAGAGATGATGTGCCCAAATCAATGCTCACCGTGGACGGGCTATTGATGCAGCTCGCTACTTATTTTGACCAACCCCATATGTTTGCCTCAGTCTAATGTAGCGTCACCCGCTGGATAATCCGACCGGTCGGACGATAGTAAGGCACGAACAAGTTGGACAGGGTGATCGCCCGATTCCGGAAACGCTGCGACGCAGTATGGATAAGCGTCGAGTGAGCGCTTAGGGCAGAACATGATGCCGCACCTGCAAAGGGAGGCTTTATGCTGCAGTCTGTCTGAATGTCGCTGATGGGCTCTTCAGGTAGCTATCGCCGCAGCTCGGTGGCGTCAGCTCTGCAGGACTTTTCAGTCATTCACGAGTGATCACTGGTCTCTGATTTGTCGTTTGAAATCATGCAAAACGCTTTGCCCCTGCAACGCAGGCCACGATGAGCAGCGTCAGCCGAAGCCGACACTTGAGAAGCTCGTGGTGTTCGAGATTGACCTTCATGGGCTGCTGCAAGTCCTTGGTCCGCGTAGTTGCTCTCTCCTCAGAGATTCGAAAAACGAATCACATGGCAACCATTTCCGTCATTCGGCTTGCACTTCATTCACTTTGGCCCGTGCGGGACCGGGCCAAAGTGAGAGGCGGGGGCCAAAGTCACGAAAAATCTTGGCGTATGGTGAGAAGCAAGACACGATTGTGGAGCTTACAAGCAAGATGGACCAACGACGTGACCGCGGAGCAATTCCCCGAAAACGCTGCACCTGATCCGGTGATGGAAGATCGGGCCGAAGGCTCCTTAGCCGCATTGCCGCGGCACTCCTCTACCGATGCAGTGATCGATGAGACACAGGCGACACGTTCGGACAAAAGCGACTGCGGCCAAGTTTCGCCGCTGCAAGACCTAAGACGATGTCGGAGAGTTCTTTCAGCCGAAGAGCTGGCCAGTATTGCATCCGATTTTGAAAATGCGTGGCAGCAGGTAAGTTTCTCCAAGAAATCGCCGTGGCTTCATAGCAGCTTAACTATGCAGCAAAGAGGCCACGTCTCACGAGAAATTCCTGAGGCAGAGGAAGTCTGCAAGCTTTACAATGATCTGGGATCACTGGTGCAATTTGCAAACCTCTTTATCCTTGACCGCAATGGGGCAATAAAGGCGCTTTCGGCTGCCGGAATCGATATTTATGAAGACGTAGGGCGTGACTGGGACGACCATCATTCATTCAGAGAACTCAGCAGACGGCACGGTGTAACGCGCGATACAATCTCTCGATGGATCAAAATAACCGGCCGGGAAGTGCCACCCCGGAATAGCAAAAAGAAATATAAAATCGATCTGATCGTCAAAGCTTACGGCGAGAAGTCAACAACCAATTATGCCGCAAAGTCAGCCGGTGTTCACTGGCAAACTGCGCAACGTGCCTTAAAGAAGTAACGGACTTGTTGAATAACCGCGCTTTGGACAAGATCCTTCCAAGGCATTGTTCTACACTAGTTGTGACGACGTTCAGTTAGGGCCACAGACAAATGGGTGTAAATAGGTCATGAGCCGTTTAGAATGTCGTAAACCATCGGCACAATCACCTGAACACCCTGATGATAGGCCCCTCGGCCGTAACTGGACATTGGCATGTCAAGCCCGCGAGCTAACTTCCTGATTGAGATTACTGGAGAGAAAATCCCGGTCAGGGAAGGCTCTCTATTGCATGAGGGCTTCATTGCTCTGCGATCGTGCCACGGGAAACGCTATCAGGAGTTTCGTGATCAAGCGGGCGGAGCCAAAGGCTCTAAATCCCGCCGATACTCCCCGTCCGCGGTACTGAACAAGGCAGAGCAAACAGGCTTCGCGCGACTTCTCTCTCACGGCGGAGCAACACGCACAGACAACCCTAACGCCTCTGCAGGTCGACTGCCCTCGGCAAGGCTGCACGAAGTGACTGCCGAGCATGTGCGCCAAGCCGTTTTTGATACCCTCGATCAGGGATGGTCGTCACCCTTTACGGACTCACGCTCGTTCGACCTGATAACGGATGACGGCGAACGCCTCCCACCTAAGGTCGTTTTCGGGCGTGCCGCGACGCTAGCGCTAGGCTTTCCAGTATTGCCGAGCCACTTCTCGGGTGGAGAAGGCACTCCCTGTTTCAGAGTTCTTCGAAGGGCCGGTTATGCCGTTGTTCCGAAGGATCAGGAACTGCCTGTTATTCTAGAATTCACGGCTGACGATCTGACGTGGTCGGAGGGAAGTCAGCAACTGGTCCATCACCTCCGCCGCGAGCGGGCACGGGGCGCGGCGCAGGCCAAACGTGACTCATTCCGACAAGAGCACGGAAGGCTCTTCTGCGAAAAATGTAACTTCGATCCGATGGACCATTATGGCGGACCGGAGGGTGAGGCTTGCATTGAGGTTCACCACAATGCCACCACCATTTCGGAAATGACAGCTGGCCATCGCACCAGACTTGCAGACCTTCAGTGCCTCTGCGCGAACTGTCATCGTGTTGTTCATAAGCTCATGAAGATGACGACCTGACCGCATCGAACCAACGGCTTATCCTCAGCATCACGATCGGACTGGAATACTACCAATGCCCTTCGAACCGCGTCGCTGCCGTTCTCGTATAGCGTGCCGTATGCCGGGGATCGCGATGGCCGAGATAATCCTGGATCAGGCGCAGGTCGCGCCCGGCATGGGCCAAGGCATGTCCGCAGGAATGGCGCAGCATGTGCGGATGGACAGCGTCGAGCCCCGCCCGCGCTGCAATGACCGTCATGAGATAGTTGATGGCCTGCCGCGTCATCGGCTGACCGCGCTCGGACAGGAACAGCCAGGACAGGCTGTCCTGCCGTCCGACCAGAAGGCGCCGGATCGCGCGCAACTCATCGCCTGCCAGCGGATGGCTGGTGGCAAGACCGCGCTTCAGGCGGTGAACCCAAAGATGTCCCGCTTTCGGATCAAGATCACTGCGGCGCAGCGCAATCAATTCGCTCACCCGCAGCCCATGCCGATACATGAGGAGCAGCATGGCATGATCGCGCGGGCCGTGCCGTCCGGACCGGGCTGCGATCAGCAGCCGCCTCATCTCATCCGGCGTCAGGTAATCGCGCGGGCGCTGATGAGCATCGACGGGTGCGATCCCGTCACTCGTGACGAAACGCCGGTTGGCACGCCGCTCAGACATGCGATCCTCCCCCTGCAACTGCTGGCTCCGTCATCCTCAACTCTTGACGAAACGCACCTTGTGTAAAGAGTCCCGCGTCACGATTTCCGACGTGCCTCTTCCAGGACAAGCCGGCCCTTCAGCGCCTGCAGGATCAGATCCTCGATCTCGCGGACCTGCAGTGCATGTTCCAGAGCGAGGCAACTGACGAGCCGGCTGATCTCGGCGTCCTTGGGGCCGTAGGTCGCCCAATCATCCAGTTCGTGACTGTCTGGATGATGAGCCACTGCAACAGCAGGCTGAAGATACTGGTGCGCAGGAGGACGATCGGAAATGTGCGGATCGGCGATCCATCCTTCCAATGGGTCTACGACATCCGGCGCGCCAAACCTCGCATCACGCTGCCGCCAAGCCCAAGCAGCCTGAACGGCGCAGAGGAGAGCGTCGAGATGGTCGGCGCCCGGATCGTCGCACAGGTTATCGGGGGCGATGATGTCGAAGCCGTATCGCGCTGGCGCCTCTTCACGAAGAGCATGCAGCAAACTATGGCGAGCCTGCCGCTGATCGGCATTTTGCTTGCTGCGCGTATCGTTCTTGTAGCTACGGCGACCGATGAATTGGCGGGCTAGAACGCCAGGATAGGCCTCCACGACGACACGCTGCGCATCACCGGCATGGAGGTGAGGGATGGTCACGCCTGAAGCAAGAAGACGGGGAGCACCCTCGAAGAACATCAGACCGACAGGCACGCCGTAAAGCTTCTGTGGACTAATCGAGCTCGCCTTCTTGTCGGTTGCACGACGATGCTCTTTATCACCCGCAGCCCGGTTTTCCTTGTACACTTCCAAGGCTTCGCGAAAGCCGTCGCGGCCAAGCTGGCCCGCGTGTCGAACATATCCCTCCCAGGTCGATGGCCAGCCGGCAGTCTCGACAAAGCGGCGGGCCTGACCGAAGGGAAAATCAATTCCCGCAATCCACGGCCCGGGCTGCGCCAATGCTGCGTTGAACGCGCCAAAGTCGGACCATTCCTCAAGGGACCGCGTGAGCAGATGATCTCCCTCCAGTGTGCACCAAAGACAAGTGATAGGCTTGCGCCGAGAGGGGCTGCTTGTGAAATCAATGCCGAGAATGTTCATGCAGAGACAGTAGCAAGGACGTGAGCCAAGATCGAACTTCCTCTATCGGGCAGACAGTCAGAATCATCCTGTAACGCGAGAAACAGCCCGTAATCTTTCGGTCTGGAATACCCCACTCTGTGTAAAAGGCTAGTTTGAATAGAGCGATGCCTGCAGGTCTCGGAATGCGCCCCGTAGACGCATTCATACTTCAGGGACCGCCAGAGGCGTTCGATGAAGATGTTGTCGATGCACCGGCCCTTGCCATCCATCGAGCTCCGGGTGCCGGCCTGCGGCCGGACGGTGATCCGCACACGGGGCCGGAGCGGTGAAATTGGGAGGGACCCACGCCTTGGCGTGGGAGGAACCGGATTTCTCCGTGGAGGCTGACGCGCAGCGGCACTAGAGCCCGTGTTCGGATCGCCAGCCGGATGGCAGGCGGAAAAACGAAATGAAAGATCGTCAGCGGTGCCAGAGCGAAACGGAGGCGCGGCTGTCCTCTGGATCAGCGATCGCGGTGCCCGCGATCACCATATCTCTAAAAGGCAGCCTCTCGGCGGCCTGGTCGCATCGACGCGAAGAGCCCAAAGCTGACGGTCAAGATTGGGTCTTATCCTTCCATCGCCTTTATCGCCTAAGGCGCGCAGGGAAGACCCCCAGAAATCAAAAAGCCCCTCGGTTTCCCAAGGGGCTTTTTGGTGGGCGGATCTCTCCGCTGAGTGCTTAGCTCGACAGTGCCGTGCTGGTGATGATGGCCGTTCCGAAATTATTCAAGTTCTCTATGACTGCCTTTTCAGTCCGTTGAAGTTTAGTTGGAGTAATAAGTTCTTGTTCCGTCTCGATATTCATCTCTGTTTCAGTAAGTTCTGCTACCATAATGGTCTCCTTCTTGTTGAGCTTCTTCTTGCGTGGCCGGTCCTTGAAGTAGGACAGGAGGCACATCAGAAAGAAGCCGACTGCGATTAGAACCATCATCGTAAAGCTCGGCACCGGTAACCCGACGACTGTCGAGCGAAGCACTCAGCTTCACCCATATCCCACATCGGCCCGCATCTGTCAAGTTAGTTAATAATTTCAAGTAATTGGAGGGTATAGGTCATCTTCGGTCCTTAGCGTTCTGTGAAGTGATGTGCCCTGTTGCGTCAGGCAGCTCTCCGTCCTCAGCGTCTGCGATGCTGCATCGGCAAAGGGTCAGAGCATGAACGGCACGAGCGGCAGCTCCGTCCCGCATAGCCGCTGCCAGGGCGGCGCTCGGGCATAGGCGCAAGGAGCCCCAAGCGGTCATTCCACCCTAAATTCAGAAAATCACTTTGCGGCATCAGCGGAACATTCAAACGGCTTGACTGTGATGGGCGATAGCGACACTTCTCTAGGCATGTTCAGGAGCCAGACCCTTTTTGATCGACGCCGACGCCGCGCCCCCTTGCGGCGGCTCTTTGGGCTGCGCGTCGATCAGCGTCCTGTGGTGTAGTAGCGGACTCGCTATATAGCCCACTCCCCCAAAGAGCAGATCCGACCCGCTTTCCTGAGCCCCCGCAGCCTTCGGCTCCGGGGGCTTTTGCTTTCTCAAGCCTGAAGAGGACACCACCATGAGCATTCGCGTCGGCATTGTCGGCATCAGCGGTTTTGGCGGCGGCGAAGCGCTGCGCTTGATCGCTAGCCACCCCTCGTTCGAGCTGGTCTACGCCGCAGGCGAGGGCAGCGCCGGTAGTCGGTTGATGGACCGCTTCCCTGGTGTGCCGGACAAGCTTGCCGATTTGGTGATCGCGAAGTGGGACCCTGCTGCCCTGCCGAAACTCGACGTGCTCTTTGCCTCGCTGCCCACGGGCACCTCGGCCGAGGCGCTGGCGCGTGTTCCTGAGCAGGTGAAGATCGTCGATATTGGCGGCGACCACCGCTATGTCGAGGGTTGGGGTTACGGCTTGGCTGACGTCTGGCCTGACCAGATCAAGGACCGGAGCCGCATTGCGAACCCTGGGTGCTTTCCCGCCGCGACACTGAATGCGCTGGCCCCGCTGCTCACCCACAAGCTCATCGAGTCTGGGAACATCATCATCGACGCCAAGACCGGCATCTCTGGGGCAGGCCGGGGCGGCGGTGACAGCAAATTTGGTTATGCAGAAAGCAACGAGAACCTACAGCCCTACGGCCTGCTGAAGCACGTCCACATGCCCGAGATTGCCAAGACCATTGAGCAACTCAGCGGCGGCAGCGCAGCCGGTCTAGTGTTCACACCGCATCTTGTGCCGATGACCCGAGGCGTTCTCGCCACCATCTACTGCCGGGGCACTGCGACCACTGAGCAGTGCATGGATGCGGCCCGGAGTTTTTATGCGGACAGGCCGTTCGTCCGAGTGACCGACAGGCCGCCACAGACCAAATGGGCCACTGGTTCAAACCTCTCTTTCGTCAGCTATGTAGCCGACCCGGAGCGAAACTTGGTCATTGCGATGGGCGTGGTCGACAACCTCGGTAAGGGAGCCGCTGGACACGCGGTGCAGAATGCGAACCTGATTTGTGGGCTTGCTGAGACGGCAGGATTGGACGGGGCACCTATCTGGCCGTGACGCTAAGGTGAGGTTGCACCTGCGTAGCCGTTCGCATCCTTGCGAGCGGCTGCTTCATCCCGCAAAGCTGACGGATACCCGTCACGTCTGTGCGTCTCCTTTGTGCGACACCTTTCGGGAAGTTTTTCCTGACAGCCCGAGTTCTTTCCGCGCCTGCGCAATGTCCCGCAAAGCAGACCGTCAATCGCCACCCTGGTTCGTCCGCTATGCGGGACAAAGCTAACATTCACGATACGAAAACTTTTCACGCGCATAATGAATGTGGAACGGCTTGGTTTCTTGCCCATCTTGAGAAGCCTGGATCGCAAGTTTGGCCACAATGTAGACAGGCCGGACATCCAGAATAATCAGCCCAATATCGCCTGCTGGAGATGAAACGCCTAAGCTTCGAAAACTCGATACCTAGCCAGATTTCCTCAAACTCGACTGTCGTAGGATTGGCCTGGTCTGCCCCCAGCACGATGGCCTGGCGGCTTACGTTGAGCTTTGCTGAAGGATCGATCATCTTTTTACGCTCGGCAACAGATCCGCCTTTCCGAACACGCCGGACATCGCAGCAGGGACCGTGGCCCCAGTGGGGCCGCGTAAGCCCTGCGGAGAATCGTTCTCCAGCGCCAACTCTCCGATCTTGGCATGCAATGTCCTTATGTCGATTATAGGGACCAGTTCAGCCTTTGGCGTGTCGCCGAAAACACCTGTCGCACCTTGCAGGAACTGGTCACGCCACTGTTTGATCTGGTTCTGGCGGGCATCAAAATCCCGTGCCAGCTCGATCAATGTTCGCACACCCTTGATCGCGGCTACCGCCACCTTCGCCTTGAAGGCCGGGCTGTGGTTCCGGCACGGTCGTCTCGTCATGGTCATCTCCTCGCATGCAGCATCATGCTGCTGGTGCGCGGAAAATCCACTTATCCCGGCTGTTCAGTTTTCCCGAGCTACCTCTGGAACCTGCTTAGTGGCTATCCTGTGCAGCTTGGCAAGGTCAGACAGGTGTCCGGGCAACTTCGTCTGGGTAAGGAGGATAGTGCGAACCGGGGCATCCCTGCGCGCATCCATCGCTGCGGCGACGGCCTGATACTTGATGCACTGGTAGAGCCCACGTTCTAGATCGGCCAAATTAGAGGTATAGGATTTTACCTCAACGCACACCGTTTCCTCGGGTCCGCGTAGGACGACATCGACACGATCACCCGACAAAAGAGGTACTTCGGTAAAGGCCTTGTAGCCCGCGTAACGTGGATCGATCGCGCCAGGGTTAGCTGTCGCCCAGAGGCGGAGCCTCTTGTGAGGTTCGCCTTCGCCGCCAGCCGATCCGTCACGCTCTTGCGGCACCACTGGTGCTGGCATTGCGCCGGGGCCGAAAACGTCGTTGATAATTTTGTCCCAGTCCTCAAAGGAATAGACTTCGGTGATTGCACGGTCGCAATACTTGCTCCAGAACTTTGGCCTATCCTTCCATACATCTTTGTTGGCAAGAGCTTCCTTGCCAAACCATTGAGCAAGGAAGCCACCGGCTCCGTTACCAGGGTAACGTGTATCCTGACGGACGAGGAGGACGTTCAGGAGCGGCACATGTGGGTAGTGCTCATGGATACGATTCATGAGATTTCCTGCAGGAACACCCATCTCTGTTGAAAAAATTTTTGTGAATGGGGCTCCGGCTTCGAGCGCCGTGGCGGCTCGTCCATAGGTTAGTGCAGATCGCTCCGCAGCTGCTTGGGCGAGTAGGCGGGCAAGCAACGATGTGCCATAGGACCTGAGATTGTCGTGAGTAGGGCTGTAGATCATAATCTCTCCATCAATCTTAAAATTATGCGGTAAATACCGGAGCCTAACGTCGAAAACGTGCACGACTGACACAAGTCATTAAAGTAGCGCAGGTTCGACATTTTAATGTATGCGCCATGAAAGGGACCTTCACTTTAGTGCAGCGAAGATCAGGTCTGTCTGCATAGAGCCGGTGGTATAAGTCACTGCTGCGACTGCTATGCAGCATGTGCTCGCGGGTAGCGAGACTGCGCCCAGTTCCTAGATCACCGGGCGAGACCGCTTGAACGATAGCTTCATGCCTAGCGCTGTGTGGTTGGCAGAACATCCCCCTTCGATATCCTTAGCAGGTCGTCGAAAGCGTCTGTGAACGCAATTCTCAAGTCGTGTGCTTCATTTGGAGGGTCGTGATCAAAGTCAGATGCGACAATGGCTTCTCTCAAGGTCGCTATCCTTGAGACAAAGCTCTCAGACAGAACTAGCCGATCTTCGTTGAGGATTCTGCGCGCTTCCCACCAATGTTTTAATGCGTCGTTACGCCAGTCCTTATAAGTATCAGTCCGATAGAAGAATTCAACATCCCGTCCAGCTTCAGAAAACCCGTCATCGATATGGCTCCAGAGGTCGCGCGCGTCGTTAAGGTTCGTAAGAACGGCAGCGTATGCTCGCCTCCGTTCTTCCCAAATACGTTGAGCAATGAAGCGCTCTCGCTCTACGTGCGACAGCTGGCTAGCAACGGATAGCGTGGCTGCTTGATTTGCCTTGGCCCCAACTTTCGTCCCGAGTATCGCACCACCAATGCCAACGGCACCACTTATGACCGCCCCAACCGCAGTGATGATTGCCGCCCATACTTCGGGGCTCCAAACCGTTGAAACAGTCTCCATCATGTTTTCATTTTTCCTTTCGCGCTCTATCGACTGAGGTTGTCTCACTGGGGTCTGTACAGCTGACGCAGGCTCACGGCCTCCGTGCATCTATTAATCATTTAAAGACGAGGCATCTTTTGAAAGAAAATCCTTAGTAGATTGAGGCTGTCGAATTATGGTCTAAACAAATTTCCTTATCATGTTCCTCTTATACTGAGCATCTTAAAAATGAACCGTTTCGAGCGCATAACTTCCGGCTACCACGCACGATCTTCCGCTGCAGCTGGCTGCACGTCGCGCGGCGCGGCGCGTCTTGGGTGGCTGGTCATCGCCGCGGCGGCCGCCCTGCTTCCCATGCAAGCGAGAGCCGCCTCTTGGGCGGAGGCTATCGCGGCGGTCGAGGCGCAGGAAGAGAAGCTCTGGCAGCTTGCCCACCGCCGCGGTCAGGAAGGCCGCCACATCGGAACGCTCTACAACGAGTTCCACGCCAACGAGCACAGCTGCTCGATCCTTGGTAGGATGCTCGGCAAGGCCGACTTTATAGTCGAACTTGAGCAATCGACGCAGATCGACATTTCAACCACCGACGGCCACGCTACTGGCGTTGCCGCTCATTCTCTCGGGAACTGGGCGGCGAGTGCACGTCGGCTGCTCGATCTCGACGAGCCTCGGCGTATTCGGGAGTGGAACTTGGACTGCGTCGGCGAATTCGGCATTCCCGGCACGGCATGGATCGGCGAAAATGGCGCGCCAACCTTCTTCGACATCGACGGCACGACGCTAAAGGTGATTGGGAACGTAGAAGAGGGCTTTTCCCAAAGACTGATCGCGGTCATCGAGGAGAACCCGCATATCACCCATGTCGCCCTCGGCAGCGCCGGCGGAAGCGTGCACGAGGCCATCATGGCCGGTGTCTTCATCCGTCAGAGGAACCTGGAGACGCTCCTCTGGAACAACTGCTTCTCTGCCTGCACGATCGTCTTTGCTGGCGGGGTCAAGCGACAGATCTGGTCGCCATATCCTGATCTCGCCTTCCATCAGGTCAGCATCGGTGGTGTGGCCGTGCCCTCCGACGATCCTGTCTATGACCGGCTCGGGTCCTACGCTAGGCTAATGGGCATTCACCCCAAGCCATTCCTCGCGCTCTTCCGGAGCGCGCCGCCGAGCGACTTCACTCGGCCAAAGTCGGATCTGCTCTGCGCTGCAAACATTGCAACTTGGGTACAGCGGGCCTGCGATGCTAAGGACTACTCCTGGAACTAATAAGCTCTTGGCTGCGGCGTGTTGGCTAGACACCGAAACGTGGCTAGCGAGCTAGATCGAACACTGTTTTGGGGCGCACACCCTTAAACTGACTTCGACACAACCCCAACTCTTCGCATCGTATGCGCAAGAAAAACTGGAGACTTGGCGTAGGCACTACAACGAGGACCGACCTCATCGTGCGATCGGATATAACGTCCCGATCGCCCTGCATTATCCCGGCGGCGCAGCCAGCCCGTCGCCATGACCGAGCCGGAAAACTCCAGCATCCGGCGGTCCAAGGTTGGGAAGCAGCGCACAAACCGAAAGACTCTCATTATGAACAAGGGACGATCGGGGGGCAGATCACCACATGTACACTATGGCCAGAGGACTGAAGTTCAGGCCGGGGAGGACCATTGGTCTGAAGCCATTACTTAACTCATTCCCTCCGGTCTGTCCGGCCAATATTTTCTAGACTGATGGTATTCAAGAGACTCTCCTAACTCCGAGAACTCAAGAAGGCTTCCGACCTTCTCCATTAGGACATCGCGAACCTCGGCAGGTTTCGCAAAGAAGAATTCCTTGCGAGCATTCACCGCGTTCAGAGCTCTGTCCCGAAAATGAGTGTGAAGCTCATTCTCCAATGACACGGCGTCTTCGGAAAAGAAAAGGGCGTGAACATCGAAACGAAAAGGAACGGATGCGCCACCTAGCTCCGTTATGCGATCATTTGGATCAAGCCGTCTCGTCAATCCAATCTTAACAACGTTCGTGCCGAACGCCCCCCGGTTTGAGATGACGTAAACATATCCCGATCTAATGTTTGCTAGGCGGAATTCGTTCTGCTTGATGGCATCCTCCAGCGCTAAAAGGTTCGCCTCCAAGTCGGGGTTTCTCTCTCCTCTCTCCCAAAGTGCCTTGATGGCGTTCTCAAGGTGGTGCTTCTCTTTCGCCAGCCGCTCACGCTCCTCAGCGAACTCCTTTTCGATGCGCTTCTCCTCGCGAATTCTCGCCCGATTTTCTCTCTCTGCTTCCTTTTCTTCCTGCTTCTTCATTAGCCAGTCGGCCGTGAGCTCGACCTCTCGCACCCGGAGATCATGGTACCGCTCGCTGATCTGCATCTCCATGATTTTGCCCAGATTCGTGATAGCCTTGCGTGACGCTTCGAGCCGCTTCTTGGCTACAGCTGGATTTCCGGTGCGAAGTGAACGGATGCAGTTATCGCATTCGGCGTTGTAGGCACGGAGCATCAGCCTCCCCAGGTCGCTCGACAGCTTTCGCCCTGCGGCCAAGGAGTTCTCGAAGGTGAATGTCGATGAAACCTCAATGGCCCCTTGCTCCCTCACGATCTTGGCCACCTCAACCTCGATACGCTCGAGTTCGGCTCTGTATCCTGCGGCATTCTCGAGTGGATGGTGGTATCGGTAAATACCGATGTCCTGTAGGATTTTCTGGTCGTCGAAGGAGATGGTTTTCTCCGCAGCTGTTGAGCTGTCGGCCAGCTGCGCCTGCAGCCTCGCCACCTCGGCCTTCAACGCGAAAAGCTCGGTGAGCGAAACCTCCGGGACCGTCGAATTGCTATCTATCTCAATCGCTGGCGCTGCTTGAGGCATGTCGCCGGCGTCCGCTACCCAGAGCTCCCACCCCTCGGGCATGGCAGGCCAGTTCGGGTCGGGCTTCCAGTCCTTAGGGGGCGTCCACCCCTTAGGTGGCTTGGGCCACCCAGGAGGCGGATTGAACGTCCGTCCTTTCGTCACGACTTGCGTACTCCTGTCACGTCGACGGCGACGAGGCCGACGGGGTCTTTGGAGATCGCGGCGCCGAGATGCTTCAACGTTGCCAGCGGCACAAGGCCGGAGAGATCAAATTCCATGAAACTATCACGCTCGGCGCTGACACCTACAAAAGGAAGGAAATCAAGCCGCCCCGTGGCAGGGTGCTGCGCCTTCGTGCCGACCTCGAGCGAGATCGTCCGGATCAGCCCGCGCCTGTCCGCTTCGAACACTTCGTGGAGCGACCTGATCGCAACTTGATGCAGGACGCTGGCATACCGTTTCTTGATCTCCATCTGGGACAGTGGGACGTCGCGTATCTCGTCGGACGTCTTTATGTATTTGTACTCCTTGGTCGCCGGAAATTTGTCTGGGGACGGGATCGTCACGCTCATCCGCAGCTCGGCTGTTTCAGGTGCGAATGAGAATTCATGCGTGACTTTGAAGTGATCGGGGTAAGTTGAATTCTCCACTATAAGCGAGATGTACTCCTGAACCGCCTCGGCGTCGCCATATGAAAGGTTTGTAATGAATTGGTCGATAGAGCGGTTGTGATCGTCCAGTTCCTGCCGGAACCGATCTTTCTCTGCGGCTAGCGTTTCAATCCTTTCGGCTTCTGCCTTATCATAGGCAGCCAATTGAATTTTATACTCTTCACTTAAAGCAGAAACACTACTGGCCCACTCCGCCTTTTGCGTCTCGTGAATTTGCCGCGCTATGGCACGCGCTTCCTCAAGCTTCCGCTTCTTACCAAAGAAACCTTTGGGCTTGTCTGGTTCGAGATATGTTGGTTCAGGTGGAAACGTTGGTCGTTTGGGAGCGACCAAGGAAATCTCCAAATCAGGCATGTCGAATGGTGTCGTATCAAACGGCTTTCGAAGAGTCTCAAGGTCTATATGGTCATCGACGTCGATCGTGGCGGCCAGTAACCCTTCGAGATCATCCAAGACCGCATCAATTTCCGAACTCATTCGTTCGACCTCGGATTGCTGGGCTGCGGCATGCGCGGCTTTTACTGCCTTCTCGTAAGCCGTCCGATCGCGCTCATCCGCGATCACTGCTTTCCGGACCTTGGCTTCATAAGCCTTCGCCTGCTGAGCTGCCTCTCTCCGCTCGGCGAGGCTACGACGTTCCGCAGCCTTTGCACGACGTACACGATCTTTTTCCGCGGCTTTCATAGCCTTCAGCGTGACGCTCAGTAAACTTTTGGCCAATGGTTACCACCCCTTATTCGACAATTTTGTTCAAGCTTATCTCACCACGTCCTATTGTCTACGACCTGGCTTGCCATAAGTTGGCACCGCAAAGCATTGGTGTGGTGTAGGAGCCGTGAGGTACGGCACTTGTCACCAAGATCCGATGTGGGGGAGCCGCTCCGCAGCGATGCCCTGTTTGATGAACGGCAGGTATGGGCTTAGGCTGTGTGGAAACGTCAGCGCATGCCGGCATCCAAGGGCATTAAGAGCGAAGATCTAGCTCGCGTTTGCTGAATTGCAGACAGACCACAAGGAGCGGCGCCTTTCAGGCCTTCAGAGCGCTCATCAGCCCTTGGACCCCGATCAGCGCTACCATTCGCTTGATATTGTAGGCGAGGACGTTCAGCGCGATCTCTGTTTTCACATTCCTCAGTCGTTGGGTCAGAAAGTGGGACGTGCCCATCCACGCCTTGATGGTGCCAAACGGGTGCTCGACCGTGCCTCGGCGGATTGTCATCGGTTCGGTCGGTCCGATCAGCCTCGCCCGCGCCGCCTCGACCAGATGCTCGTGCGCCCACCTTGTGATCCGGCGCTCCTTGCCGGTCGTGCATCGCGATTTCATCAGGCACGTGCCGCACTCGCTGGTCCAGTAGCGGCGGAGTTCCAAGCCGTCTTCCTCGGTCGTGTAGCGATACGGTAGCGCTTCCCCTGCGGGACAACGATAGATATCCGCGTTGGCCTCATAGGCGAAGTCCGCCTTTTCATACATGCCCTTGAGGCGGTTGCCCGACGTCTCGGGGCGCGGGATCGTCGTGGTGATTCCAGCTTTGTGACAGGCCAGGATCTGCCGCCCGCTGAAGTAGCCTTTGTCGGCCAGCACATGCATCTCGTCGCGGCGAAGCGCATCCTTGGCCGCTTTTGCCATCGGCACCAGAAGATCACGGTCATGACCCTGGTTGGTGACTTCATGCGCGACGATCAGGTGGGTCTCGGTGTCGACGGCGGTCTGGACATTGTAGCCGACCATTCCGCTGTTCCGGGCGCTGGTCGCCATGGCGCGGGCATCGGGGTCCGTCAGCGATATCTGCCCATCCGGCGCATCGGCCAAGGCCCGCCCCATGGCTTGCAGGTGTTGGATATGCTGCCGGACACGCCCGTAACGCTTGGCCAGATGCGCGACCTTCTCAGCCCGAACCTCGCCCTCCTCCTGTCGATCGACCCGCACCATCTCCGCGATGTAGCGCTCGACGTCCGCCTCCAGGTGGGCGATGCGGCTGGCGATCTTGCCCTTGGTAAAGTTGCGATCCCGGCTGTTGACGGCCCGGAACTTGCTCCCGTCGATGGCAACGCAGGCGCCTTTCAGCACGCCGATCCGGCGGCTCAACTCCACGAATTGGGCGCAGCTGCGGCGGATACCAGGGCCGTTGTCACGTCGGAAGTCAGCGATGGTCTTGTGGTCTGGGACAAGGCGGCCGGTCAGCCACATCAGCTCGACGTTCCGCCCGGCTTCGCGTTCCAATCTGCGGCTAGACGGGATCCGGTTCAGATAGCCGTAGATGAACAGCTTAAGCAGCACGGCAGGATGATATCCGGGTCGCCCCGTCCGCGCCGGCGCCGATCGCGCAAATCCAAGCGCAGGCAGATCGAGTTCATCGACGAACAGATCAACCACCCGAACCAGGTGATCCTCGCCAATTCAATCCTCAAGACGATCTGGAAAAAGAGCCGTCTGTCCCCGCGCAGTCCCTTCGATGAAACCCGACATGCCGATCTCCCGCCACCATGTCGAAGTCTACCATAAGGCCGAGTTTCCACACAGCCTCGGCTCTTCGCGTCGATGCTGCGCCGACCGCTGACCGTCCGATTTTGTGAAGCAGCCAAGCCCGAAAAGCAGACTGCCTGACAGAAAAAGCAGAACTATGTGCCACAGAACATTCCGATACTGGTCGGAGCGAGAGGATTCGAACCTCCGACCCCCTGCTCCCGAAGCAGGTGCGCTACCAGGCTGCGCTACGCTCCGACCGTAGGCGGGCAGGTAGCGTGAGCCCTCAGCAAATGCAAGCCCTCTCAGCGGCGAGGGGACCACAATCTTTGAAGGATCGTGGATTTGGGGGCGGTCACCACCTCAGCCCTCAGGCGGGCGGTGGTGGCGGGGCGGTTGGCCGAGACGCCGCCGCGCGCCTCGCGGGCGACGATATAGATGCCCGATCCGATGATCACCGCAGCCCCCAGCAGCGTGGCCGGATCGATCCCCTCGCCGAACAGGAACCAGCCATAGCCGGTCGCCCACAGGATCTGCGAATACTGCATGGGTGCGACGATCGTTGCCTCGCCGGTGCGATAGGCCATGATGACCAGAAAGCTGCCCATCAGGCCCAGCCCGGCGATGATGCCGGTCATCGCCAGATGGATCAGCTCCATCGGCTGATAACCCAATGACAGCGCCCCGCCGGTGGCCACGAAATTGCCCAGCATCGGCCACATCATCAAAACCATCGGACGCTCGGTCCGGCCCAGACGGCGGATGATCACGGCGGCCAGCGCGCTGGCCACGGCCCCCGCCATCGCCGCCGCATGGCCCGCCTGCAGATCCTGCCCGGCGCCCGGCCGCAGCACGATCAGCACCCCTGACAGGCCGACCACGACGGCGGCCCAGCGATGCAGCCCGACCTTTTCGCCCAGCAGCGGGATGGACAGGATGGTGATCAGCAAGGGTGTGGTGAACAGGATCGCATAGACCTGCGTCAGCGGCAGGGTGGAAAAGGCAAAGAACCCCGCCATCCCCGCCACCACGGCACAGCCGGTGCGCAGGATCACCCAGCCCATGCTGTTGGGGCGCAGCGTGCCCGGCTGCGGGTCGCGCATCAGCACGATGGACACTAGCGGGAATGACAGAAGCGAAGCAAAGAACAGGATCTGCATCGCCGGATAGGTTTCACCCAGCGCCTTGATGATCACGTCATGCGTGGCGTAAAGGCCCATCGCCGCAAGCTGCAGCAGGGCCCCCCGGACATTGGCGGTCAGCGCCAATCAGGCCTCCAGCGCGGCGATGATCTTGTCGCCCATCTCGGCGGTGCTGACCGGATGACCGCCCTCGGGGCCCATCAGATCGGCGGTGCGGACGCCGTCGGACAGCACGCGTTCGACCGCAGCCTCCAGCGCGTCGGCGGCCGCCAGTTCGCCAAAGGAATAGCGCAGCGCCATCGCAAAGGACAGGATGCAGGCGATCGGATTGGCCAGCGCCTTGCCGGCAATGTCGGGGGCCGAGCCGTGCACGGGTTCATACAGCGCCTTGGGGCGGCCATTGGCCATCGGCGCACCGAGGCTGGCCGAGGGCAGCATCCCCAAAGACCCGGTCAGCATCGCCGCCGCATCCGACAGGATGTCGCCGAACAGGTTGTCGGTGACGATCACGTCGAACTGGCGCGGGTTGCGGACCAGCTGCATGGCGCCGTTATCGGCATACATATGGGACAGTTCGACATCGGGATATTCGTTCTGGTGAACCCATGTCACCTCTTCGCGCCACAGGATGCCCGATTCCATGACATTGGCCTTTTCCATCGAACAGACCCGGTTGCCGCGCTTCCTGGCCAGTTCAAAGGCCGAACGGGCGACGCGGCGGATCTCTCCGCTGGTATAGCGTTGGGTGTTGATGCCGACGCGACCGCCCTCGTTGTCGGGGTTGTTGTCGTCGGAATGGATGCCGCGCGGTTCACCGAAATAGATGCCGCTGGTCAGTTCGCGCACGATCAGCAGGTCCAGACCGGCCACGATCTCTCGCTTGAGGCTGCTGAAATCGGCCAGCGCCTCAAAGCATTGGGCGGGGCGCAGGTTGGCGAACAGGTCCATTTCCTTGCGCAGCCGCAACAGGCCGCGTTCGGGCTTGAGGCTGAAATCCAGCGCGTCGTATTTCGGGCCGCCGACCGCCCCCAGCAGCACCGCATCCACGGCCTGCGCGCGGGCCATCGTGGCATCCGACAGGGGCGCGCCATGCGCGTCATAGGCCGCACCGCCGACCAGATCATGGCTGACGTCAAAGGCCATGCCCCGGTGCGCCTGAAACCAGTCGATGACCTTGACCACCTCGGCCATGACCTCGGGGCCGATCCCGTCGCCGGGCAGGATAAGAAGCGAATAGCGGTCGGTCATGATCCCTCCATCAGATGCCCGCGCGCCGTCTGGATGCCTGCAAGGGCGGGGCGGGCTGTGGTTTCGGGTTAGACCCCGCCTTTGCCCCGGGGTCAAGATCGGCGCTCACGACAGTTTGCCTTGCGCCCGGCTGGCGGCTGAGGGACGGTTCGCCCCGATCACGGGGACGCAAGACGACGAAAGAGGAATGCGATGAAACGCTGGATGGTCATGGTGATGTCGGCTGCGGTCACAGGGGCGCTGATGGCGCCCGCTGGCGCGCAGGGGGTGAATGGGGTGCCGGGCGACCGGCTGGTGGTGCCCCTGCCCGACGTATCGGGTCTGGATGACGCTCAGGCGCAGGATCTGATGCGCGAGCTGGCGCAGATGAACGTCATCACCTCGGAATGTCCCGATCATGACGTGTCCGATCCCGAATGGCAGCTGATGACCGACACGACGGACGCGCTGATGGCGCGCTTGGGCATCGATGCGATCACCTATGACCGCGAATATTTCCGCCCGGCCTTCAGCCTGATGGACGATCCTGCCAGCTGCGACACGCTTGGGCCTCAGGCCCCCGCCCTGATCGAGCGGCTGGAGGCGATGGGCGGCAGCGCCCAGCCGGTGACGCCCCCGCCCGAACCGCCTCTGGAGGTTCCGGCAGCGGATGCCGGGGCCGCACCTGCAGAAGCGGCGCCCGCGGAAACCCTGCCTGCCGAGACGGCACCCGCCGAGATTGTGCCCGCCGAATAAGCAATTTGCACATCTTGCAGCTTTCGTTCCCTTGGCCCAGCTTGGCCCCGGGGAATGGAGAACCTTGATGCGCATCTTTACGGCCAGTCTGGTCAGCCTTGTGCTGGCCTATATGCTGTCGCAATTCTATCGCGCCTTTCTGGCGGTTCTGTCGCCGGTGCTGCAGGATCAGATCGGCGCCTCGCCCGGCGATCTGGCGCTGTCCTCGGGGCTGTGGTTCGTGGCCTTTGCACTGATGCAGATGCCGGTGGGCGCGGCGCTGGACCGCTTTGGCCCGCGCCGCACGGTCGCCTGGCTGCTGGCCCTGGGCGGGGCCGGAGGGGCGCTGATCTTTGCCCAAGCCAGCGCGCCCTGGCATCTGCATCTGGCGATGACGGCGCTTGGGATCGGCTGTTCGCCCGCGCTGATGGGGCCGTATTACATTTTTGCACGGGACTATCCGCCCGCCTCGTTCGGGATGCTGGCGGGGCTGCTGGTCGGCTTCGGGTCTTTGGGCAATATCCTTGGCGCCTCGCCTCTGGTCTGGGTGATCGACGCGGCGGGCTGGCGCGAAACCCTCTGGGGGCTGGCGGCGGTGACGCTGATGGTCGCGGCGCTGGTGCTGGCCTGCGTGCGCGACCCGGCGCGGCTTGGGTCCGAACATCCGCAGGGTTCCGTCGGGCAGATCCTGCGGCTGCGCGCGCTGTGGTTCATCCTGCCATTGTTTGCAGTGAACTATGCGGTGACGGCGGCGATCCGGGGGCTGTGGGCGGCACCCTATCTGGAACAGGTCCACGGGGCCGATGCGACCCAGATCGGGCGGGTGACGCTGGCCATGGGTCTGGCGATGGTCGCAGGCAGCTTTGCCGTCGGCCCCGCCGCACGGCTGGCGGGCAGCGCGCGCCGGGCGGTCATCGTCTTTTCGGCCATCATGATCGCCGTGATGACCGCCATGTGGCTGAACCCCGCCTTGCCCTTGGGCGTCATCACCGCCTGTCTGGTCGTCCTGGGCTTTTTCGGCTCGGCCTATCCTCTGCTGATGGCGCATGGCCGGACCTTTTTGCCCCCGCATCTGGTAGGGAGGGGGGTCACCTTCCTCAACATGTTCTCGATCGGAGGGGTGGGGATCATGCAATTCGCCTCGCGCCCCGTCTATCGCGCGGCCGAGGCCGCCTATCCCCCGGCCGAGGCCTTCGCTATGCTATGGCTGTTCTTCCTGATCCCGCTGGCGGTCGGGTTCCTGCTGTATTTTCTGACGCCCGAGGCGCATCCGCATGAGGCCCCCGCATGACTGACACGCCGCTGGTCGTGGCCCCCAACCTGAAACGCCGCCTGTCGGGCGTGACCGCGACCGTGGTGCGGCTGATCCCGGTTCAGGCGACGATGATCGACATCGCCGCGACCGGCCCCGGCCTGCCGCCGGACATCCCCCACATTACGCTGATCCGCGCGGCCACCCTGCCCCGCGACCGCTGGCGCGTCTGGCATGCGCGGCGCAATACGGAAATGGCGCTTGGCCTGATCCTGCGCCATGTCCTGCGGCGCAAATACCGGCTGCTGTTCACCTCGGCCGCGCAGCGCCACCACAAGGCGCTGACCCGCTGGCTGATCCGCCAGCAGGACGCGCTGGTCGCGACCTCGCCGCAGGCGGCCAGCTATCTGGAACGCCCCGCCACCGTGATCCTGCATGGCGTGGACACGCAGACCTTTCGCCCCGCCGATGACCGTGCCGCGCTGCGCCGCGATCTGGGGCTGGACCCCGATGCGCTGCTGATCGGCTGCTTTGGCCGCGTGCGCGCGCAAAAGGGCGTCGATCTGCTGGTGCAGGCGGGGCTTGATCTGCTGCCCGACCGTCCCCGCGCCCAGATCCTGTTCACGGGCCGCATCACCCCCGACAACCGCGCCTTTGCCGACGATCTGCAGGCGCGGATCGGTGCCGCAGGCCTGTCCGACCGCATCCGCTTTCTGGGGGAATTGCCGTGGGATCAGGTCATCGCGCATTATCAGGCGCTGGATCTGTTCGCAGCCCCCGCCCGGTGGGAGGGGTTCGGCCTGACCCCGCTGGAGGCCGCAGCCTGCGCCGTGCCCACCGTCGCCGCCCGCGTCGGCGCCTATGAGACGCTGATCCGCGAGGGCGAGACCGGCAGCCTTGTGCCCATCGGCGATGCCCCGGCCCTGACGGCGGCGCTGGCCCGCTGGCTGGACGATGACGCGGGCCGCATCCGCGCCGGTCAGGCCGCCCGCGCCCATGTAAGCCGGAACCACGCCATCGAGGGCGAGGCACGGGCGCTGGTGCAGGTCTATAACGACCTGCTGGCCCGGACATGAGGCTGCCGGTGCTGATCCCGCCGCGCCTTGGCTTTGCCACCGCCCGGCTGCTTCGTGCCGAAAGCCCGCTGGCCGATCTGTCGGCCCCGCAGGCAGACCTATTGGGCGACCTGCGGGGCCGCCATGTCGCGCTGATCGGCAATGCCCGCGCCTTGGGGAACAGCGACCACGGCCCCCGGATCGACGCCGCCGATCTGGTCATCCGCATCAACCGCGCGCCCATGCCCGATGCGCGCAGCCACGGCACCCGCACCGATTGGCTGGCGCTGGCCGTGCGGCTTGGCGATGCCGACCGTGCCCGGCTGAACCCCACCCGCATCCTGTGGATGTCGCCCAAGCGCAAGCGGCTGGACTGGCAATCGGCGCGCAGCCCCGGCTTCTATCTGCACCCGCCGGGCGACGTGCAGGCGCTGCGCGACCGGCTGGCCGCGCCTCCCACCACCGGGGCGATGATGATCGATCTGGCGTTGCGGTCGGATCTGGCATCCCTGACGCTGTATGGGTTCGATTTCTTTGCCAGCCTCAGCCTGTCGGGCCGCCGCGCGGCAGGCGACGTGCCCCATGACTTCAACGCCGAGGCCGCATGGGTCGGGGATCTCTGCCGCAGCGATCCCCGCCTGACGCTGATCGCCTGAACCCGGCCCCGACCCCGCCCCGACCGGCCCGGATGGGCCAAGACCCTTCCCATGCGGGGCGGTTTGGGTTAGACGCCTTCGACCGCAGACATAGGAGTTCCCCCGAAATGGGTTACAAAGTCGTCGTCGCCGGCGCCACGGGCAATGTGGGCCGCGAAATGCTGAACATTCTGGCCGAGCGCCAGTTCCCCGTGGACGAGATCGCCGTTCTGGCCTCGCGCCGCAGCCAGGGGACCGAGGTCAGCTTTGGCGACAAGACTTTGAAGATCAAGGATATCGAGCAGTTCGACTGGACCGGATGGGACATGGCGCTGTTCGCCATCGGCTCGGACGCGACCAAGATCCACGCCCCCAAGGCTGCGGCGGCGGGCTGCGTGGTGATCGATAACAGCTCGCTCTATCGCTATGATCCCCAGATCCCGCTGATCGTCCCCGAGGTGAACCCCGAGGCGATCCACGACTACAAGAACAAGATGATCATCGCGAACCCCAACTGCTCGACCGCGCAGATGGTCGTGGCGCTGAAGCCCCTGCATGACCGGGCGCGGATCAAGCGCGTGGTCGTGTCGACCTATCAGTCGGTGTCCGGCGCGGGCAAGGACGGCATGGACGAGCTGTGGGACCAGACCAAGGGCATGTATGTGCCGGGTCAGGAAAAGGCCCCCAACAAGTTCCAGAAGCAGATCGCCTTCAACGTCATTCCCCAGATCGACGTCTTCATGGAAGACGGCTCGACCAAAGAGGAATGGAAGATGGTGGTCGAGACCAAGAAGATCATCGACAAATCCATCAAGGTTTCCGCAACCTGCGTGCGCGTGCCGGTCTTTGTCGGCCATTCGGAATCGATCAATATCGAGTTCGAGGATTTTCTGGACGAGGACGAAGCGCGCGAGATCCTGCGCGAGGCCCCCGGCATCCTGGTGATCGACAAGCGCGAACCCGGCGGCTACATGACGCCGATCGAATGCGTGGGCGATTACGCCACCTTCATCAGCCGCATCCGTCAGGACGGCACGGTGGAAAACGGCCTGAACCTGTGGTGCGTCAGCGACAACCTGCGCAAGGGCGCCGCCCTGAACGCGGTGCAGATCGCGGAACTGCTGGGCAATCGCTGCCTGAAAAAGGGCTGATCCTTGTTCGACTGGATCACCGGATTGCTGGAGGGCGGCGGGGCATGGGCCATCGCCGCCCTCATGCTGCTGGAAAACATCTTCCCGCCCATCCCGTCCGAACTGATCATGCCGCTGGCGGGCTTCAACGCCGCGCGGGGCGGCACGCCCCTGTGGCTGGCCATTCTGGCGGGCGGGGTCGGATCGACGCTTGGGGCGTGGTTCTGGTACGCCCTGGGCCGCGCCTATGGCCCCGCCCGCCTGCATCTGCTGGTGGCCCGCTATGGCCGCTGGCTGACCCTGACCCCGTCCGAACTGACCCGCGCAGAGGGCTGGTTCGCCCGCCACGGCGGGGCTGCGGTGTTCTTCGGGCGCTTCCTGCCCACCATCCGCACGCTGATCTCGGTCCCGGCGGGGCTGGCACAAATGCCCACCGGGCGGTTCCTGATCTATACCGCCATCGGCAGCTTCATCTGGTCGGGCGGGCTGGCGCTGGCCGGTTATGCGCTGGAAAACGGCTATGATTCCGTCAGCCACTGGATCGACCCGCTGTCGACCGCCATCGTTCTGGCGATCGTCGCGGTCTATGTGTGGCGCGTCATCCGCTGGCGCCCCGATCCGTCGGACTGATCTTACGACCCCCCCGTCAGACTGAAACCCACCGCTTGCCGCCATCCTCGGCCTGAACCAGCGTGCCCTCGGTGATGTCATGCACGATGCCGTGCAGCGACATCTCTCCGGCTTCGACCGCCGAGCGGACAAAGGGAAACGTCATCAGGTTCTCCAACGAGACCAGCACCGCCTCGCGTTCCAGCGCGGGCACCTGATCGTCCTCGGGCAGATCCTTCACCCGGTCATATCCGGGGCGCAGGATGTCCATCCAGCGGCCCACGAAGCTGGTCTTTTCCTCCAGCTCGGGCGCGGCACCCGAACACATGGCGTGACAGCCCGCGACGCCACCGCAACTGGTGTGCCCGACCACGATCAGATGCGCGACCTTCAGCGCCGCCACCGCATATTCCACCGCCGCCGAGGTGCCGTGCTGCAACCCGTCGGGCGCATAGGCGGGCACCAGATTGGCGATGTTGCGGTGAATGAAGAACTCGCCCGAATCGGCGCCAAAGATGCTGGTCACATGCACCCGACTGTCGCAGCAGGAAATGACCATGGCGCGCGGGCGCTGCCCCTCGGTCGCCAGACGCCGGAACCAGGCGCGGTTTTCGTTATAGGATGTGGCTTTCCAGCCATGATAACGCTTGATCAGATATTGCGGCAACGGAGACAGGTTATGCATCGCGAACCTCGCTTTCTGACCTGCCTGATAGGCCCTGATTGAAACAAATTCGAGCCTTTTCTTAGCCGCCCATCAAGCCTTTCTTCATCGGTTCCCGCCATCGTCGCACCGATCGGGACAGATCCCTGCGGAGGTATGAATGGCACAGATTGCGGCCTTGGCGGTGTCCGAAGTGGTGCGCGTGGACAGCCGCCGCGTGGCAGAGATCATTGCCGAACTGGGCGAAACCGCGGCCCAGCACGTCATCGGGCTGGCGCTGGAACAGCTGGCCGCGGCACTGGTCGCGGTTCAGGCGGCCTTGCAGGCCAATGATCTGACGCTGGCCGCGACCCAGTCCGAACGGCTGTCGCGGCTGGCATGGCAGATCGGGCTTTTGTCGCTGGCAGGCGTGGCGATGGATCTGGGCAGCATCGCGCTGCGCGACGACCCCGCCGCCCTGTCGGCCATCGCCGGGCGTCTGGACCGGGTCGGCAACCGCTCGCTGACCGCGATCTGGGACCGCACGGCCTTGCCCTAGCGCCGCGCGGCGCATCGCTCAGGCATTTGGGGGCCGGGCGTGTCGCGCCGGGGGCATTATCCGTCCCGCCGTGGGGCATTCGGGGCCGGGGTTGCAGGCACGGGCCGGGCGTGTAGGCTGGCCGCCGATCTGCCAAGGATACCGACATGACCCTCGAATTCGCGCCTGCCTCCGACACCGCCTTGCCGCTCTGGCTGGTCTGGGCAGGCGATCCGCTGCCGCCAGCGGCGGGCCCATGGCCGCAGGCCTGCGGCTTTGCCGGACGCGCGGGCCAGATCTGTCTGCTGCCCGATGCCTCGGGCGGGCTGTCCGGCGCGATCATGGGCCTGGGCGATCCGGCACAGGCCGGACGCGACCGCTTTGCCCTGGCCCGCGCCCAATCCCTGCCGCCCGGCGACTGGCAGCTGGCCGACCTGCCACAGGGGCTGGACGCCGACCAGCTGGCGCTTGGCTGGCTGCTGGGTCAGTACCGCTTCACCCGCTACAAGGGCGCGACCGTGCCCGGCCCGCGTCTGGTCTGCCCCGCAGGCGTGGACGCCGACCGCATGCTGGCCATCGCCGCCGGAGAGTTCCTGACCCGCGATCTGATCAACACCCCCGCCAGTGATCTGGGCCCCGACCAGATGGAGGCCGCCGCCCGCGCGCTGGCCAACAGCCTTGGCGCCCGGATCGAGGTGATCAGCGGCACGGCGCTGCTGAAACAGAACTTTCCGCTGATCCACGCCGTGGGCCGCGCCGCCGCCTCTGATCCGCGCCTGATCGATATCCGGCTTGGCGATCAGGGGCCGATGCTGACGATCGTCGGCAAGGGCGTCTGCTTCGACACCGGCGGGCTGAACCTGAAACCCGGCGCCTCGATGGGGCTGATGAAAAAGGACATGGGCGGCGCCGCCACCGCGCTTGGCCTGTTGAAGATGCTGGCCGGAACCGGGGCGGCTGCGGGGCTGCGCGTGCGGGTGCTGATCCCGGCGGTCGAAAACAGCGTCGCGGGCAATGCCTTTCGTCCCGGCGATGTCCTTTCCAGCCGCAAGGGCCCGACGGTCGAGGTCAACAACACCGATGCAGAAGGCCGGCTGGTTCTGGCCGATGCGATGACCTATGGGGCCGAGGAAAGCCCCGATCTGATGATCTCTCTGGCGACGCTGACCGGCGCGGCGCGGGTGGCGCTCGGCCCCGATCTGCCGCCGCTCTATTGCGACGACGATGCCACCGCACAGGCCCTGCAACAGGCCGCGATGCAGGTGGGCGACCCGATCTGGCGCATGCCCTTCTGGGATCCGTACGAGGCTCTGATCGAACCCGCGATCGCCGATCTGGACAACGCCCCCTCGGGCGGCATGGCGGGATCGATCACCGCCGCCCTGTTCCTGCGCCGCTTTGCCGAAGGCGCGGGGCGCTATGCGCATCTGGACATCTATGGCTGGCAGCCGGTGGCCGCGCCGGGCCGTCCCAAAGGGGGCGTGGGCCAGGGCGCCCGCGCCATTCTGGCCGCCCTGCCGCGGCTCTTCTGATCATGGACAGCCGCCTGACCCCCGCCACCGACCGCGTGGCGCTGCAATCGCTGCGCGGCCAGCTGGACCGCCCGGCCTTCACACCGGGCCGCCCGGCACGGCTGGCCGTGCCGCTGGCCGATCTGCTGAACGCACCCGACGGGCGGCGCGACCGCCAGATCAATTTCGGCGCTGATCTGACGGTGATCGAGGATCGCGGCGCGATGAGCTTCGTGCAGGCCGCGCTGGACGGCTATTGCGGCTGGCTGCCCGGCGCGGCGCTAAGCTTCGATCTGCCGCCCCTGACCCATCGGGTCACGGCGCCTGCCACGCATCTCTACCCCGGCCCCGACATGAAACTGGCCCAGACCGCCGCCCTGTCGATCGGCGCCCGCCTGTCCGTCACGGGGACCGAGGGGAACTTCGCCCGCCTCGCCTCGGGCGATTGCGTGCCCTTGCCCCATATCGGCGACACCCCCGCCCCCGATCCCGCCGCCGTGGCCGAGACGCTGCTGGGCACGCCCTATCTCTGGGGCGGAAACAGCCGGGCGGGCATAGACTGCTCGGGCCTCGTGCAGGCGGCGCTGACGGCCTCAGGCATCCCCTGCCCCGGCGACAGCGACCTGCAACGCGCGGCCTTTCCGGCTACGGAGGCAATCCGGCGCGGCGATCTCATGTTCTGGCCCGGCCATGTCGCGATGGCCCTGTCCCCGGACATCATGATCCACGCCACCGCCTGGACCATGTCCGTCATCACCGAACCGATTCCCCAAGCCCTCGCCCGGATCGACGCCGCAGGCGACGGCCCCTTCCTCGGCGCCCGCCGCCCCACCTGAGGCCCCCAGTTCATCTTGGTCCAAATATCCCGGGGGGAGTCCGTCAGGACGGGGGGCAGCGCCCCCCTTCCGGCATCACAGATTGAACACCCGTTCGGGCTGGACCATGCCACCCTGATAGCGGCCGATGCAGACCGGCCCCTGCGCATCCATGACCCAGACCAGTTCGCCCCATTCCGCCCCGCCGGTCACCTCGCCGGGATTGCCGTTCCGGATGCGGATGCCGCCCTCGGGCGTGGCGCGCAGCATGGGCAGGTCGGTCAACCCCGTCTCCAGCGGCAGGATCTGGCTGTCCAGCCACTCCTGCGCGTCCCGGTCCACCCGGTCGAAGGGCACGGCGTGCTCGACCTCGAATGGCCCGGACCAGGTGCGGCGCAGATGGGCGACATGGCCCAGACAGCCCAAAGCCCGGCCCAGATCGCGGGCGATGGACCGGACATAGCCGCCCTTGCCGCAGACCATCTCCAGCCGGGCAGACCCCTCGTTCGCCTCCAGCAGGGTCAGGCTGTCGACCCATAGTGGGCGGGCGGCCAATTCCATCTCGATCCCCTCGCGGGCCAGATCATAGGCGCGCTCGCCCTCGACCTTGACGGCGGAAAAGGCGGGGGGGATCTGCATGATGTCGCCGGTAAACGCGGCCAGCCCCGCCTGCACTTCGGCCGCCGTGGGCCGCGCCTCCGACGTCCGCACGACCGCGCCCGAGGCATCGTCGGTCGCCGTCTCGGCCCCCCATGTCACCACGAAGTCATAGCATTTCAGCGCATCGGTGACGATCGGCACGGTCTTGGTGGCCTCGCCCAGGGCGATGGCCAGAACGCCGGTCGCATCGGGGTCCAGCGTGCCCGCATGGCCCGCCTTCTTCGCGTCCAGCGCCCATCGCACCTTGGCCACGACGGTGGTCGAACCGACCCCTGCGGGCTTGTCAACGATCAGCCAGCCGCTGATGTCCCGGCCCTTCTTGCGCGCCATGCGATCACTCCTGCAAAACCAAGCGCCGGGGCATAGCCCCCGCATCCGGGGCGGTCAACCGCCCGGCTGGACCAGTCCGATGATCGGCCCCATGCTGCGCCCGAAATCCGCCCGCCGGACCGAGGGCGCATAGAGCCGCGAGATCGAGCCGTCGAAATACAGCGCATCCCGCACCCCCAGCCCGTCGCGGAAGAACCGCCCGAATTCGTGGAAGGTCACCGGACGGCTGGAGATGGCGAACCACGCCGTCTGCCCGTCGGGCGCCACACCCACGCCGTTCCGGATATAGCGGCTGTCGCTATCGACCAGAAAGCGGGGGTGCAATTCGCCATCGATCACCAGCATCGGCCCGGATTGGCTGGCCAGACGGCAATCGGGGCGGGTGTCGGCGAATTCCAGCGTCTCGATCACCGCAAAGGGCCGGGCACCGCCGGTGCAGAAGACGCCATTGGGCAGCATCCCGAAATTGTCGCGGCTGCCTCCGGTGACGATGGGCGACAGCTCGGTCCCGTCGATGATCAGCAGACCCACGGCACGGTAATCGTCATGAAACATGCCCGCATTCATGGCGAAGGACAGATCCTCGCCCGACTGCAGGCTGCGGCGGACATTGGCGAAGTTGCGCAGGGGCGCCCCATCCGGGCCGTCCTGCCACAGCCGCAGCGCCGGCTCCTGCGCGGCGGGCACCTCGCACAGGACATAGCCCTGCCCGTCATGATCCACCCGTTCGCAGGTGGCAGCGCCCGACGGCAAGGCCAGCGCCATCAGCATCCCGCAGGCCACCGCAAGGCGGCGCGGCAGGTCAGCGCGCATCGTCATCCTCGGACGCGTCATCGGGACGGTCCGGCGCCTCGACATCGCGGCGCACGCGCTCATCCTCGAACAGGCGGCGGGTGTCGTCCATCATGTCGAAGGTCTCGTCCAGCTGGAACCGCAGCTCGGGCGCGTATTTCAGCGTCAGGCCCTTGGCGACAAGATGGCGCAGCTCGGGCGCATTGCGGCGCAGGGCCAGCAGCGCCTCGTCGGCCTCGCGCCCGCCCAAAGGCAGCACGAAGGCCGTCGCCACCTTGAGGTCGGTCGAGGTGCGCACCTCGCCCACGGTGATCGAATGACGGTTCAGTTCGGGGTCGTGGACATCGCCGCGTGCAAGCACTTCGGCAAGGGTACGACGGATCAGTTCGCCCACACGCAGCTGACGCTGCGCCTTCGAGCCCTGACCATGAGAATTGCGGTTCTGTGCCATGATCCCCGATGTAGGGGGTCGCGGGCCGCGCCGCAACGGGGTAAAACGCCCCCCGACAAGCCCCGGACAGGAAGACACGCCATGAGCGATTTGCAGAACACCGACCAGCCACAGCTGCCGGGCGTGGTCGTGACCGGCGCCTCGGGGCGGATGGGGCAGATGCTGGTGCGGCTGGTGCTGGAAAACCCTGAATTGCGGCTGGTCGGCGCGTTGGTGCGCCCGGGACATGACTGGATCGGGCAGGATATCGGCATGGCGATGGGCGGCGCGGCGGTGGGCGTGATCGTCAGCGACGATGCGGTGACGGCCATCGCGCAGGCGCAGGCGGTGATCGACTTCACCACCCCCGAAGCCACGCTGGCCTTTGCCGAACTGACCGCGCAGGCCCGCGCCGTGCATGTGATCGGCACCACCGGGCTGGGCCCCGACCATCTGGCGGCGCTGGCGGCCAGCGCCCGCCACGCCCCGATCATCCGGGCCGGAAACATGTCGCTTGGGGTCAATCTGCTGGTCGGTCTGACCCGCAAGGTTGCCGCCGCTTTGGGTGAGGACTGGGATATCGAGGTGGTCGAGGCCCATCACCGCCACAAGGTCGATGCGCCCTCGGGCACCGCGCTGATGCTGGGCGAGGCCGCAGCCGAGGGGCGCGGCGCCACGCTGGACGATCTGCGCACGCCAGCACGCGACGGGATCACCGGGCCGCGCGCGCCCGGCTCGATCGGTTTTGCAGCCATCCGGGGCGGCGATGTGGTGGGCGAACATGACGTGATCTTTGCGACCAGTGGCGAACGCATCGTGCTGCGCCATCTGGCGACCGACCGGGCGATCTTTGCGCGCGGCGCGATCCGAGCGGCGATCTGGGGTCAGGACAAGGGGCCGGGCGAATACGACATGCATGACGTGCTGGGGCTGTAAGGCCCCGTCAAGGCTGGACCGAACAGCAACCGCCCAGCATCCTGGCCGGATCGTCATGGATCACCAGCAGCGCGCGCAACCCGAACAGCCGGTCCGACATCCCGTCCGAACAGTGCTGCGGCATGGCAGTCAGGGTCATCCCCTGCGCCACCACCGCGCGGGTCGGATCGCGAAAGACCCCGGTCGACAGCACGTCCTGCACCGGGGCCGCGCGGTCCGGCAGCCCGGCCTGTTCCAGCACCAGCGCGCCGTCCCTGGCGCTGACGGCCCAAAACGGCTCGGTCCCATAGCACAAGAACCCCTCGGGCAGCGCGCCCTCGTCCCAGACATCCGTGCGATAATCCAGATAGCGGGCCGACACCCAGCCCGATTCCTCGCCCGTATTGACCCTTGCCCAGCCCCGGGTCTCCTCGACCACCTCGATGCCGGTGGCATCAGAGGCCAGCGTGCCGATGATTGCCGCATTCGCGTCGGGGTCGGCGCGGATGTTCAGCACGTCGTCCGGGGCCACGCGGGCCACGTCGAACAGCGTCGGCAGGATATATTCCTGCGTGGCAAAGGCGGGACCGGCCAGGATCAGGGTCAGGGCAAGGGCAAGTGTGGTGCGCAGCATGGGGCCTCCGGGATGGGTCGCCGTCAGTTTAGCGCGTCGGGGCCGCCCGCGCATCTCACGGTTTCGCGGATGGTTCCCCCCGGCGCGGCAAGCGGCTAGAACCACCCCATGACCGTGCATCTGACCGCATCCGAAACCCTGACCGCAGCGCTGGCGCGGATGCTGGCCGCCGATCTGGCGCCGGGCGACACGGTGCTGCTGGACGGCCCGGTGGGCGCGGGCAAGACGCATTTCGCCCGCGCCTTCATCCGCGCGCGGCAGGGCGATCAGGCCGAGGATGTGCCCAGCCCGACCTTCACGCTGGTCCAGACCTATGACGATCCGATGGGCACCCAGATCTGGCATGCCGATCTGTACCGCCTGACCGATCCGTCCGAGCTGGACGAGCTGGGGCTGGACGAGGCGATGGCCAACGCGATCTGTCTGATCGAGTGGCCCGACCGGCTGGCGGCCTTTCCGCCGGGCGCGCGGATCATTGCGCTGACCCCCGATGCCGATCCCGACCTGCGCCGCATCGCCATGGATTTCCCCGGCGCCGACCGGCTGGCCGCGCGCGCGGCCTTTGTCACGCAGGCGGGCTGGGCCGAGGCGCGGGTGCGCCCCTTGGCGGGCGATGCCTCGGCCCGGCGGTATTTCCGGCTGACGGGTGACGGGGGCGGGGCGGTGCTGATGGACGACCCTTCGGGCGCGGTGGGGCCTTTCGGGACGATGACCGGCTGGCTGCGGGATCGCGGCTTTGGCGCGCCGCAAATTCTGGCACAGGATCAGGCGCAGGGTCTGTTGCTGCTGCAGGATCTGGGCGACGATCTGGTCGCGCGGGTTCTGGCGGACCAGCCCGCGCTGGCCCCCCTGATCCATGACCGCATCACCGATCTGCTGGTCGATCTGCACCGCCAGCCGCTGCCGGACTTCGTGGCGCCGCTGGACGGGGCGGCAATGGGCGATCTGGTGGGGCTGTTCACCGATTATTATCCCGGCGCGCCCGATCTTGGGCACCTGATCGCGGACCTGCATGACCGGCTGTGCACCGATCTGCCGCCCCGCATCAGCCTGCGCGATTTCCATGCCGAGAACCTGATCTGGCGCGGTGAGGTGCCCTTGGGCCTGCTGGATTATCAGGACGCGGTGGCGGCCCATCCCGCCTATGATCTGGTCTCCTGCCTGCAGGATGCGCGGCGCGATGTGGACCCGCAGACCGAACAGGCGCAGATCGCGCGCTATCTGGCCGCCACCGGGGCTGCGGCGGACCCGTTCCGCGCCGCCTATGCGCTGATCGGCGCACAGCGGGCGTTGCGGATTCTGGGGGTCTTCGTGCGGCTGGCGGTGCGGGACGGCAAGCCGCGCTATCTGGATTTCATCCCCCGGGTCTGGGGCCATCTGCAACGCAATTTGCATCACCCCGCGCTGGCGCCCCTGCGCGCGGCGCTGGCGGATGTCCCCGAACCCGACGCCGCCCTCGACGCCGCCCTGCGCGAAAGGATCACCGCCCGATGCCGCCCCTGATGATCTTTGCCGCGGGCCTTGGCACCCGGATGCGGCCCCTGACCGACCTGCGCCCCAAGCCGCTGATCGAGGTCGCGGGCCGCAGCCTGCTGGACCGCGCGCTGGATCTGGCCCGCGCGGCGGGGGCGGCCCCCATCGTGGTGAACACCCATTATCTGGGCGCGCAGATCGAACGCCACCTGCACGGGCAGGACGTCGCGATCAGCGCCGAGGCCGGGTTGATTCTGGAGACCGGCGGCGGGCTGCGCCACGCGCTGCCTGTGCTGGCTCCTCGGGGGGGGCCGGTGATGACGCTGAACCCCGATGTGGTCTGGACCGGACCGAATGTGCTGACGGCTTTGGCCGGGGCGTGGCGCGATGACATGGACGCGCTGCTGGCGCTGGTGCCTCTGGCGCAGGCAACGGGGCGGCAGGGCGGGGGGGATTTCAGCCTTGGCCCGGACAACCGCCTGATCCGGCAGGGCGATTACGTTTATGCGGGCGCGCAGATGATCCGCCCCGACCGGCTGGCCAACATTCCCGATGCCGCCTTTTCGCTGAACCGCCTGTGGGATCTGCTGATCGCCGGGGGCCGGGTTCACGGAATGATCCATCCGGGCGGCTGGTGCGATGTGGGCCGCCCCGACGCGATCCCGCTGGCCGAGGCGATGCTGGATGGCTGAGATGCGCGGCCTTTACGCCCTGCCCCCCGGCGTCGATTTCGCCGAATGCTTCGTGCAGGGCCTGCTGGCGCGGATGGCGGATCAGCCGCCCGAGGCGCTGGCCCGCGTCACCATCCTGACCAATGCCGCCCCCACGCGGGGCGCGCTGTCGCGGGCCTTCGACCGGGCCGGGCCGCTGCTGATGCCGCAGATACGTTCGATCACCGGGATCGACCCCGGCCCGCTGCTGATGCCCGACCCGCCCGAGGCGCCCTTGGCCCGCCGCCTGCAACTGGCGCGGCTGATCGCGCAGATGATGGCCCTGCGCCCCGATCTGGGGGCGGGCCATTCCATCCCGGTGCTGGCGCAATCGCTGTCCCAGCTGATGGTCGAAATGCAAACCGAGGGCCGCGACATCACCGCGCTGGAGGCGATCGACACAGGCGATCACGCCCGCCACTGGCAGAACGCGCTGGCCTTCCTGCGCATCGCCGCCGGGTTCCATCTGGACGAGCCGTGGCGCGACCGCCCCGCCCGCCAGCGCGCCGCAGCCGAGGCCGCCTTGCGGGACTGGCCGCAGGGCGTGAACCTGCCGCAGGGACCGGTGATCGTCGCAGGCTCGACCGGATCGCATGGGGCGACGCGGCTCTACATGCAGGCGGTGGCGGCGCTGCCCAATGGCTCGGTCGTGCTGCCGGGGTTCGATTTCGACCAGCCGCCCTTGGTCTGGGACGGGCTGGAACAGGCCGACGACCATCCGCAGGCCCGATTTGCACCTCTGATCGCCGCGGCAGGCTATCCCCGCCGCTGGTCGGATGCGCGGCCCCCGTCAATCGATCGCAACCGCCTGATCTCGCTGGCCCTGCGGCCCGCACCGGTCACCGATCAATGGATTGCCGAAGGGCCCGGCCTGCCCGATCTGGGCCCCGCCACCGCCGCCCTGACCCTGATCGAGGCCGACCAGTCCGGCACCGAGGCCGAGGCCATCGCCCTGATCATGCGCGACGCCGCCGAACGCCGCGAACGCATCACCCTGATCGCCGCCGATAGCGGGCTGATCCGCCGCGTCACCGCCGCGCTGGACCGCTGGCATATCCGCCCCGATGACAGCGCCGGACGGCCCTTGCCGCTGACCGCGCCGGGGTTGTTCCTGCGGCAGGTGGCGGCGCTGTTTGGTCAGGCGCTGACCATCGACCGGCTGCTGATCCTGCTGAAACACCCGCTGACCGCCACCGGGTCCGACCTGATCGGCCGCAACGAGATGCTGCGCGAAACCCGCGAGCTGGAGCTGGAGCTGCGCCGCAACGGCCCGGCCTTTCCCGATGCCGACACGCTGGCGGACTGGGCCACCAAGGGCGACGAGACCCGCAAGATCTGGGCGGAATGGCTGGCCGCGATGCTGGCCCGCATCACCGCGATCGCCCGCGACCGCGCGCCCCGCCCGCTGCCCGACCGGCTGTCGGACATGATGGATCTGGCGCAGGCCCTGGCCGCCGGGCCGGGCGGCAACTCCGAGAAATCGCGGCTGTGGCAGGACAAGGCGGGGCAGATGGCACGGGCCGTGCTGGACCATCTGGCCGAACACGCCCATCTGGGCCCCGATATCGGCCCCGCCGATTTCAGCGCCCTTCTGGTCACCGAATTGCAGGCCAAGGCCCTGCGCGAGGATGTGGCGGGCCATCCCTGCCTGCGCATCCGCGGCCCGCGAGAGGCGCGGCTTTACGGCCATGGCACCGTCATTCTGTCCGGCCTGAACGAGGGCGGCTGGCCCCAGCCCTTGTCACCCGATCCGTGGCTGTCGCGGCAGATGCGCGCGGCGGCAGGCCTGCCGCTGCCCGAACGCCAGATCGGGTTGGCCGCGCATGATTTTCAGCAGGCCATCGCCGCCGACCGGGTGTTTTTAACCCGCGCGAAACGCGATGCCGAGGCGGAAACCATCCCCTCGCGCTGGCTGAACCGGATGCTGAACCTGATGGGCGGGCTGCCCGACCGGGGTGGCCCGCAGGCGCTGGCCGACATGCGGGCGCGGGGCGCGGACTGGCTGGCGATGGCGCAGGCTTTGGCCCGCCCGCCCGCCGCCGTGGCACCGGCGCCGCGCCCCTCGCCCCTGCCGCCGAATCCGCCCTTTGCGGAACTGCCGGTCACCGATGTCTCGCTGCTGATCCGCGACCCCTATGCGGTCTATGCCAAACGGGTGCTGGGTCTGCGCCCCCTGCCACCGCTGCGGCCCCAGCCCGATGCGGCGCTGCGCGGCCAGACCCTGCATGCCATCGTCGAGGCGCTGCTGAAATCGCGCCCTCATCCCGACACACCGCCCGAGGCTCTGCGCGCCGATTTCCTGCGCCTGACCGCTCTGGTGCTGACGGACGAAGTGCCCTGGCCCGCCGCCCGCGCTTTCTGGGCGGCCCGGATTGCGGGGATCGCCGACCGCATCGTTGCGGATGAGCTGGCCCGGCTGGCCGAAGGCGCGCCCATGGTGATCGAGAACCGGGGCCGCGTCGCGCTGCAGGGGATGGACTTCACCCTGACCGCGAAACCCGACCGGATCGACCTGCTGAAGGACGGTCAGGTCGTCGTCTATGACTATAAATCCGGCACGCCGCCCACCGATGCGATGATCCGCCATTTCGACAAACAGCTGATGCTGGAGGCCGCGATGGCCCGGCGCGGCGGTTTCGACGCACTTGGGCCGGTGGATGTGGCGGGCCTGCGCTATATCCAGCTGGGTGGCGAGGGCCGGACCTTTTCGCGCGAGCATTCCGACCAGATCGAGGGCGAGACATGGGACGGTTTCGTGCGCCTGATTGCCGCCTATCTGGCCGGAGAGGCCGGGTTCACCTCCATGCGCGCGCCGCAAAAGACATCCTATGCCGGGGATTATGACCATCTGGCGCGGTTCGGCGAATGGGCGCTGACCGACAGCGCGGTGCCGCAAAAGGTGGGCGATCATGGATGAGGCGACCCGGAACCAGATCGCCGCCGCCGACCCGCTGCGATCGACATGGCTGACCGCCAATGCCGGATCGGGCAAGACGCGGGTGCTGACCGACCGCGTGGCGCGGCTGCTGCTGGCTGGCACGCCGCCCGAACGCATCCTGTGCCTGACCTATACCAAGGCCGCCGCGACCGAGATGCAGAACCGCCTGCTGGCGCGGCTTGGCCGGTGGGCGATGCTGCCCGAACCCGCCCTGCGCGCCGAGCTGGCCGAACTGGGCGAGGGGCGGGATGCAGCCCCCGATCAGCCCCAACCCGATCAGCCCCAACCCGATCTGGCCCCTCCCGATCTGGCCGCCGCCCGGCGCCTGTTCGCCCGGGCGATCGAAACGCCCGGCGGGCTGAAGGTCCAGACCATCCACAGCTTTTGCGCGGCCCTGCTGCGGCGCTTTCCGCTGGAGGCCGGGGTGCCGATGGGATTTGCGGAACTGGACGACCGCAGCGCCCGCGCCCTGCGATCCGAGATCATCGAGGAGATGGCCGAAGGATCCGATCCCGCCATCACCGATCTGACCCGGCTGCATTCGGGCGACGATCTGGACCGCTTTCTGGCGGGCCTGTCGCTGGCCGATTACGAGGCCGCACCCGACCCCGCCGCACTGGCCGCAATGCTGGACGTGCCGCCCGGCCTGACGGTGGACGGCCTGCTGGCGCAGGTCATGACCGGCACGGATGCCGATCTGGCCGATGCGCTGATCCCGGCGCTGCGGCGCGGATCGGTCACCGATGTCAAGCTGGCCGATGCCCTGGCGCAGGTGCGCTGGCGCGATCCGTCCCTGGCCGATCTGGCACGGCTTTCGGGTTGCCTGCTGTTCGGGGCCAAGGCCGCCGTTCCCTTCGGCGCCAAGATCGGCAAGATCCCGACCAAGGCGATGGCCAACGGTCCCTGCGCCCCCTTCATGGACGATCTGAACGCGCTGATGGAACGGGTCGAACTGGCCCGGCCTCAGGCTTTGGCGCTGGCGGCGATGGACAGGACGCTGGCGCTGCACCGTTTCGGCCATGCCTTTGCCACCCGCATGAATGCCGCCAAGACCGCGCAGGGCTGGCTGGATTTTGACGACCTGATCCGCCGCACCGCCCAGTTGCTGGAGGAATCCAGCATGGCGCAATGGGTGCTGTGGCGGCTGGATGGCGGGATCGACCATATTCTGGTGGACGAGGCGCAGGATACCAGCCCCGGCCAGTGGCGGGTGATCCGCCGCCTGACCGACGAATTCACCAGCGGCGCGGGCACGCATGATCGGCCCCGCACGCTGTTCGTGGTGGGCGATCCCAAGCAGTCGATCTATTCCTTCCAAGGCGCCGACATCGCGGTGTTCGAGGCGATGCGCGACCTGTTCGACCGCGATTTTCAGGCCGCAAGGCAGCCGATGCAGCGGCGCGGGCTGGCGCACAGCTTCCGCTCCTCTCCGGCGATCCTGCGGCTGGTCGATGCGGTCTTTCAGGGCGAGGCTGCGGCGGGTCTGGGCGATCCGCCCCGCCATCTGGCCTTTCGCGACACGCTGCCCGGCCGCGTGGACATCTGGCCCGCTTTGCCCAAACCCGACAAGACCGACCCCGAGGACTGGACCCGCCCGGTCGATGCGCCCTCGGAAAACGATGCGGACACGCAGCTGGCCCGCCATATCGCCGCCCGGATCGGCGCGATGATCGGCACGCCCATCCTGGACGCGAAATCGGGCCTGCCGCGCCCCATCGCGGCGGGTGACATCCAGATCCTTGTCCAGCGCCGGGCCGACCTGTTCGCCGCCCTGATCGCCGAGCTGAAATCGGCGGGCCTGCCGGTGGCGGGCGCCGACCGGCTGCGGCTGGCGGGGGAACTGGCCGTGCGCGACATCACCGCCACCCTGTCGGTGCTGGCCACGCCCGAGGATGATCTGGCGCTGGCCTCGGCCCTGCGCTCGCCGCTGTTCGGGCTGTCCGAGGATGATCTCTACCGGCTGGCGCGGGGACGCGGGCGGCGGGAATATCTGTGGATGCGGCTGCGTCAGTCGGATCACCGCCACGCCCATGATGTGCTGAACGATCTGGCCGATCATGCCGATTACCTGCGCCCCCATGACCTGATCGCCCGCCTGCTGACGCGTCATGGCGGACGTGCCGCCCTGCTGGCGCGCCTTGGCCCCGAGGCCGAGGATGGCATCGACGAGCTGATGTCGCAGGCTTTGGCCTATGAGCAGGTGGAAACGCCCTCGCTGACCGGTTTTCTGGTCTGGCTGGCCAGCGACGAGGTCGAGGTCAAACGCCAGCTGCCCGGCGGCGCGGGCGGGCTGATCCGGGTGATGACGGTCCACGGGTCCAAGGGGCTGGAAAGCCCCATCGTGATCCTGCCCGAAACGCAAAGCCGCAAGGCGAACAACCGCCAGCCTCTGGTCCGGCTGGATCAGGTTCCGGTCTGGCGCGGCGCGGCGCCAGATCGCTGCGACGCGGTGGCCATGGCGGTGGCCGATAACGAGCGTCGGCAGGACGAGGAACGCCGCCGCCTGTTGTATGTCGCGATGACCCGCGCCGAAAGCTGGCTGATCGTGGCGGCGGCGGGCGAGACGGGCGAGGGGCTGGACAGCTGGCACGCGATGATTGCCGAAGGTGCGGCGCGCAGCGGTCTGGACCGCAGCGATCTGGTCATCGACGGCATCGGCACCGGCCTGCGCCTGTCCTGGGGCGACTGGCCTGCCGAGGCCGAGGGCACGGCCCCTGCGCCCGCCCCGCTGCGCGCCCTGCCCGATTGGGCGGGACGCCTTCCGCCCCCGGCGCCCGATTTTTCGGCCCCCGTCACCGCCAGCGGGCTGGGCGGCGCCAAGGTGCTGGCCGCGACCAGCGAAGGTGACCGCGACGCCGCGATGCTGCGCGGCACGCGGCTGCATCTGCTGCTGGAACATCTGCCCGCCCATGCCGCCCCCGACTGGCCCCGCCTTGCCCGCGCCATCCTGTCGGGGGCCGAGGGCGGACTGCCCGATGCCGAGGATCTGGCCGATCTGCTGGCCGAGGCGGGCGCCGTCCTGACCGCCCCGGCGCTGGCCGAGGTGCTGCAACCCGGCCCCGACGCGCAGATCCTGTCCGAGGTGGCGCTGACCGCCCCGCTGCCGGGGCTTGGCATTCTGAACGGGGTGATCGACCGGCTTGTGATCACGCCCGACCTGATCACCGCCGTCGATTACAAGACGAATGCCGATCTGCCCGCGACGCCCGATGCCGTGCCCTTGGGCATTCTGCGGCAGATGGCGGCTTACCGTGCCGCGCTGCAGGGCATCTGGCCGGGGCGTCCCTTGCGCATGGCGATCCTGTGGACGGCCAGCCGCAGCCTGATGACCCTGCCCGATCCGGTGCTAGATCCGGTCATGGCGGGGCTGATCGCGGACCCTCTGCCCCTTGACCCGGGGGTCTCTGGTTCCTAGCTGTTAACGTGAACCCCGCCCCGCCGGTCATCGCCGGCCCCCCCTTGATCAGGAGCCCCAGCCATGGCCACCGTGCATGTGAACGACACCGAATTCGACGCCGAAGTGCGTCAGGCCGATACCCCCGTCATCGTCGATTTCTGGGCGGAATGGTGCGGCCCCTGCAAGCAGATCGGCCCGGCTCTGGAAGAGCTGTCCGACGAATATGCGGGCAAGATCAAGATCGTGAAGATCAATGTCGACGAGAACCCCGAACAGGCGGCAGCCCTTGGCGTGCGCGGCATTCCGGCCCTGTTCATGTTCAAAAACGGCGAGGTCGTGTCGAACCGCATGGGCGCGGCCCCCAAGGCGGCGCTGAAAAGCTGGATCGACGAATCGGTCTGATCTTCCGCAAATGACGGATCAAGGCGGCGGCCCCTCAGACGGGCCAGCCGCCTTTTTTCATGGCCGACAACAGGCGCGCATCGGCATCGGGGGCCATCATGTCCAAAGCGGTGCGGCGCAGGAACCAGTCGAGGAACCTGTCCACCGGCGGGGTGTGATCCGGGGCACGGGCCAGCGCCTCGGCCGCGCCAAGCCGCCCGGCATCCAGCGTGACATGGTGATAATCGCTGAGGGCGAACAGGACCACCGGCTTGCCGAGGATCAGCCCGTCGAACCCGACCGAGCTGTTCTGCGTCACCACGAAGGCGCAATCGCGCAGCCGCGCCATCGTATCCCCGCCAAGCGTGATGTTGGGGTGGCTGGCGATCAGACGGTCCAGCGCGGCCCGGTCGGCCTCGTCATAGACCTCTTTGGGGTGCAGCGTGACGATGCAGGGGCGGCCCGTGCGCGCGGCGGCCTGCACCATCCTGACCGGCGATGTGGACTGAAAGCTGCGCTGGCGGCGGATATGGCCCTGCAGCGGGATCAGGATGTGATCGCCCTGCACCGGATCGGCGCCGGGCAGCACCCGCCCGCGCAGGCGGCGCAGGAAGTTGCGCGCGGCATCGGGTTCGATGCTGGACGGATCGAACGCCGCCTGCGCGATGGGCCAGCGCCAGCGTTCGGCCTGCCGCTCCAGCCGCCAATAGGGGAAATGATAGGCGCGGCGGAAGGTCAGGGCGCGGTCATGGGTCGGACGCTCCATATTGAACAGCGCATAGCCGGGGCGGGTCGGCGCGGCCTCTCGGGCCGACAGGCCGGACTGCAGGATCTCGATCTGCCAGCCCTGCGGTTCAAGAATCGTCCGGATCCGGTTCAGAAAGCCCAGCTTGCCCGCACGGGCGGTGTGCAGGATCGGGGGGTGAAGATAGACGGATAGCAGCAGATCGGCGCTCATGGCGGCAGGCTAGGGCGGGGCGGGGCGGTTTTCAACGGGTTGCAAGCCGGGCCCGGCCTTCATATCTGCCGCAGGAACCAGAATGATGAACGGAGCGCCCCAGATGGCAGAGGACAGATTTCCCGGCTGGCACGGCACCACGATCCTGGCGGTCCGCCGGGGTGGCAAGGTCGTCGTGGCCGGTGACGGGCAGGTCAGCGTCGGCCAGACCGTGATGAAGGGCAGTGCCCGCAAGGTCCGCCGCCTGACCCCCGGCGGTCGCGATGTGGTGGTGGGCTTTGCCGGTTCGACCGCCGACGCCTTTACCCTGCTGGAACGGCTGGAGAAAAAGCTGGAGGCCGCGCCCGGCCAGTTGCAGCGGGCCTGCGTGGATCTGGCCAAGGATTGGCGCATGGACAAGTATCTGCGCAATCTGGAGGCGATGCTGATCGTCACCGACGGGGTGGACCTGCTGGTCGTCACCGGCGCGGGCGATGTGCTGGAACCAGAACATGACGTCGCCGCCATCGGATCGGGCGGCAATTTCGCGCTGGCCGCCGCGCGGGGGTTGCTGGAAAGCGATCTGGACGCCGAGGCGATTGCCCGCAAGGCAATGGCGATCGCGGCGGATATCTGTGTTTACACCAACGGACGGTTGACGGTCGAGACGATCGGGTGAGAAGGCCGGGGGCGCTTCGCCCCCCGGACCCCCCGAGGATATTTTCATGAAGAAGAGAGGGCGAGCGGTGTGCTGCGCCGGGCCTTTGATGGGAGACAAACCTATGAGTGATCTGACCCCCCGCGAGATCGTGTCCGAGCTGGACCGGTTCATCATCGGGCAGAATGATGCCAAGCGCGCCGTCTCGGTGGCGCTGCGCAACCGCTGGCGCCGCAAGCAGCTGGGCGACGATCTGCGCGATGAGGTCTATCCTAAAAACATCTTGATGATCGGCCCGACAGGCGTCGGCAAGACCGAGATCAGCCGTCGTCTGGCCAAGCTGGCCAACGCGCCCTTCATCAAGGTCGAGGCGACCAAGTTCACAGAGGTCGGCTATGTCGGGCGCGATGTCGAACAGATCATCCGCGATCTGACCGATGCCGCCATGACCGACACCCGCGACCGGATGCGCGAGGATGTGAAGGCCCGCGCCCACAAGGCCGCCGAAGAACGCGTGATCGAAGCGCTGGCGGGCAAGGATGCCCGCGATGGCACGCGGCAGATGTTTCGCGACAAGCTGAAGCGCGGCGAGCTGGACGACACGATCATCGAGCTGGAGGTCCAGGACAACTCGAACCCGCTTGGCGGGATGGAAATGCCGGGCCAGCCCGGACAGCCGCTTGGCGGGATGATGGATCTGTCGGGGCTGATGAAGGCATTCGGCGGGCGGCGCGTGCGGCGCAAGATCGCCGTGTCGGAAAGCTATGAGCTGCTGATCGCGGAAGAGGCCGACAAGCTGCTGGATGACGATGCCGTCAAGGCGGCGGCGCTGGAGGCGGTGCAGGAAAACGGCATCGTCTTTATCGACGAAATCGACAAGGTCTGCGCGCGTTCGGACGCGCGCGGCGGCGATGTCAGCCGCGAGGGGGTGCAGCGCGATCTGCTGCCGCTGATCGAAGGCACCACCGTCAGCACCAAATACGGCGCGGTGCGGACCGATCACATCCTGTTCATCGCCTCGGGTGCGTTCCATGTCGCCAAGCCGTCCGACCTGCTGCCGGAATTGCAGGGCCGCCTGCCCATCCGGGTCGAGCTGCGAGCCCTGACCGAAGAGGATTTCATCCGCATCCTGACCGAGACGGACAATGCCCTGACCCGTCAATACAGCGCCCTGATGGCCACCGAGGGGGTCGAGGTGTCCTTTACCGCCGAGGGCATCGCCGCGCTGGCGCGGATCGCGGCCGAGGTGAATGCCTCGGTCGAGAATATCGGCGCGCGGCGGCTGTACACCGTCATCGAGCGGGTGTTCGAGGAGCTGTCCTTCAATGCGCCCGATCGCAGCGGCCAATCGGTCAGCGTGGATGCGGCGTTCGTCGAACAGCATCTGGGCGATCTGTCGCGGTCGACCGATCTGTCGCGCTATGTCCTGTAGGGTGGGAACTGTCAGCCGGGCCAGGGTGTTGGCTGGCTGACATCAACAGGGGACGGATCACATGGGTTGGCTTTTCGGCGTCATCATCTTTGCACTGGATGTCTGGGCCATCGCCTCGATCATCAACACCAATGCCAGCAACAAGACCAAGATCCTGTGGATTTTGCTGATCCTGATCCTGCCGGTCGTGGGCCTGATCATCTGGTATTTCGCCGGACCCAAGGCGAACTTCCGGGTCTGACATACCGGACCACCGCCGATCCGATCACGCGCGCCCCATCCGGGGCGCGTTTTTCATGGCGCGCGGCGCAGATAGACGTAATAGGCGCCCTCGCCCCCGTGGCGGTAATGGGCGGCAGTGACCTGCTGGACCACCTGCGCCAAGGGCGGGCTGTGCAGCCAATAGGGCACCTGGTGGCGCAGGGCGCCGGGTCGGGTGGGCAGGGGGCCGTGATCGCCGCGGCCCTTGCCGGTGATCACCAGCACCAGCCGCAGGCCCGAGGCATGGCAGGACAGCACGAAATGCATCAGCTCGGGCTGGGCGGCGGACAGGGTCAGGCCGTGCAGGTCCAGCCGTGCCTGAGGCTGGATCTTGCCCTGGCTCATCTTGCGGTGGGTCTTGGCATCCATGCGCAGACCCGCCTGTGCCAGCCGTTCGGCGG
>NZ_RQRT01000170.1 GCF_004335005.1 Paracoccus nototheniae
GAGGGGGGCGGGCCGGATGCAGCTGGACATCCTGATGATCGAGGATGAGCCGAACATCGCCGAGGCGGTGCGCTTTATCCTGATGCGCGAGGGCTGGCAGGTCGGCCTGCATGCCGATGGCGCGGGCGGGATCGAGGCGATCCGCGCCGCGCGCCCGCGTCTGGTGATTCTGGACCTGATGCTGCCCAACCGCTCGGGTGACGAGATTCTGGGCGATCTGCGCGCGGCGGGTGATGCGGCCCTGGCGGCGACGCCGGTCCTGATGCTGACGGCGCGGGGGCAGGCGCCCATGATCGGGGCCGCGGCGGATGCGGTGCTGGCCAAGCCCTTCGACAATGACGATCTGCGCGCCGTGGTGCGCCGGATGCTGGCGTGACAGCCCGTGGGCCCTTGGTCCGCCGTGCCGTGCCGGGCGGGGATCAATGGCCGCGGGCCGAGGCGCGCGGGGATGCGGGCCTTGACCCTTGGCTCTGCTGGCCATGCGTGCGGCAGACCGACCGCCAGCCGCAGCGCGAGGGGGGCTGATGCCCGACCGTCCGCTGTTTCTGGAACGCGCCTCGTTTCACCGCCGCCGCCTTGGCGATGCGGCGCGGATCCTGCCGGTGCTGACGATGCTGCTGTTGCTGGTGCCGGTCTGGTGGATGCCTGCCAGCCTGTCCTATGCGGCGGGGGCGGTGTGGATCTTTGGGTTATGGGCGGTGCTGATCGTCGTGGTCTGGGTGCTGCACCGCGCCCTGCTGCGGGCCGAGGCCGCAACGATCCGCGCCAGCGAGGTCGCGCCCGTCGTTCCGCAGCCAACCGTGCCGCAGCCAACCGTGCCGCAGCCAACCGTTGCGCAGCCAACCGTGCCGCCGTCTGACATGACCGCGCCTGCGGCCGGTCCGAACCCGCCTGATCCGATCCTCGCC
>NZ_RQRT01000171.1 GCF_004335005.1 Paracoccus nototheniae
GCTGCGGACACGCCCGCCGTTCGGCTGGCCGAGATTGTCCGGGCCCTCGGAGCAGTGCCGTGCTGATGCCCTCGCAGGGCATGCGGATCCTGGTCTCGACCAAGCCGGTGGACTTCAGGAAGGGGCACGATGGATTGGCGGCGCTGGTGCAGTCGCTGCTGGCAGAGGATCCCTTTACCGGCACGGTCTTTGTGTTCCGCGCCAAACGCGCCGACAGGCTGAAGATCCTGTTCTGGGACGGCGGCGGGCTGGTGATGGCTTACAAGCGCCTCGAGGCCGACAGCTTCACCTGGCCGGCCATCCGGGACGGGGCGATGACCTTGAGCCGAACGCAGTTCGAGGCGCTTTTTGCCGGTCTCGACTGGCGTCGGGTCCGGCCTCTGGAAACCCCGAAGCCAGCCGTTGCAGAATGACCTGAATGCAAAAAAAAGCGTTCAACTACAGACGGATCAGGGTATGATGACAGCATGTCAACAGCCCCGTCCATCGACCTGTCCGTCATCCCCGAAAGCCAGCGCGCCGCTGTTCTTGCCGTGCTGCGGGAACGGGATGCGCTGCGGGAAAGCAACCGGCGGCTGGAGCATCTGATCGCCGAGCTGAACCAGGTCGTGCATGGCAAACGCTCCGAGAAGCTGAACAACGACGAGCGCCAACTGGCCTTCGAGGATCTCGAAGCTGCCGTGGCCGAGGCCGAGACCCGGCAGGATGCGGAGGCTGCGCCCCGCACGCCCCCGCGCCGGGCTGCCCGCCGCAATCGCGGGCATCTTCCGGAAAGCCTGCCCCGCGTTGAGCGGGTGATCGAGCCGGACAGCCTGCTCTGTCCCTGCGGCTGTGGCGAGATGCACCGGATCGGCGAAGACCGGACCGAGCGGCTGGATATCGTGCCGGCACAGCTGCGGGTCATCGT
>NZ_RQRT01000172.1 GCF_004335005.1 Paracoccus nototheniae
ACGGGATTTGGTCGTAGAACTTACGCAGCCATTTTCAGTTTCATTGCGGGCGTGATGCCGCCGATGCCCATGTTCGGGCGATCATTGTTGTAAGTCCCGAGCCACTGGGTGGCGAAGTGCTGAGCCTTCTCGATGCTGTTGATGATGTATTGATCGAGCCATTCGTGCCGAACGGTGCGATTGTAGCGCTCGATGTAGGCGTTTTTCTGGGGCTGACCGGGCTGGATGTGGGCCAAGGCAATGCCATGTTTCTCAGCCCAATCCAGCAGTGCCTGACTGATATATTCCGGGCCGTTGTCCACGCGGATGGTCTTGGGCTTGCCACGCCACTCGATAATGTTGTTCAGGCTGCGGATGACCTGCTCTGCCGGCAGGGAGAAGTCCACCTCGATGCCAAAACCTTCCCGGTTGAAGTCGTCCAGCACGTTCATGAGCCGGAAGGCGCGGCCGTCCTCGAGCCGATCGGCCATGAAGTCCATCGACCAAGTCACGTTCGGCCTTTCGGGCACGGCCAGAGCGTCCGGCACATCCCGCTTCAGGCGCTTGCGCGCCTTGATCCGCAGGTTCAGCTCCAGGGCGCGGTAGATCCGATAGACGCGTCTGTGGTTTCAAGGGTGCCCCTTCACGCTGCGCAGATGTCCGGGCACACAGCCCGAAGCCCCAAGTTTTGCGGGCGTCGATCAGGCCGACGAGCAGGTCAGCGATCACTTCGTTCTCATCGCCGAGCAGCGGGCTGTAGCGATAGCACGCCTCGCTGATGCCAAACGCCCGGCAGGCGAGTGCGATGCTGACCCCTCGATGCTTTACGGCCTTGGCGGCCATCTCGCGACACTGAGATGGCCCCGTCACTTTTTTCCAAGGGCCTGCTCAAGTTCTCTCGGACCGATGGC
>NZ_RQRT01000173.1 GCF_004335005.1 Paracoccus nototheniae
GGCAAGATCCTGCTTCATGCGGTTGCTGATGGCCCATCCGACGACGCGCCTGGAGAAAAGGTCAATGATCACGGCAAGATAAACCCAACCCTCCCGCGTCCAGACGTAGGTGATGTCACCCGCCCACTTCTGGTTCGGCCCGCTCGCCTTGAAGTCTTGCTGCAAGAGGTTCGGCGCGATGTTGAAGATGTGGTCGCTGTCGGTAGTGGCCTTGAACTTCCGTGTCCGCACAACCTGGATGCCGTTCTGGCGCATCAGCCGCCCTACACGGCGCTGGCCAACCTGCAGACCCAACTCATTCAACTCCTCCGTCATGCGAGGTCGACCGTAGCTGCCCAGGCTCAGGCGATGCTGGTCGCGGATATGGGCCAAGAGCACCATGTCACGTCGCTGGCGTTGTGACGGTGGCCTGTGCTTCCAGGCATGGAGCCCGCGCTCCGTCACCCCCATCAGGCAGCACAAATGGCTGCGGGTCAGGCAACCACTGTAGTCAGCAATATATTGAAACTTCATGGCCTTTGGGCCGCGAAGAACATCGCAGCCTTTTTTAATACTTCCCTCTCCTCCCGGAGTATGCGGTTTTCTTTGCGCAACCGTTCGTTCTCACGAAGCAGTTCAGCGTCCTGTGCGGGCACCTTTGCCTCTTCAGAAAACACCCTGAGCCAATTACCGAGGGTCGAATGCCCAATCCCTAAATCAGACGCAACCTGACGCCGTGTCAGGCCACTGGTTTGCGCGATGCGAACCGCATCCCGCTTGAACTCGTCGCTGTGTATCGCTGCCATATCCGGTCTCCTTGATGGCGAGTATTGCTCTCAAAAGACCGGAACAAAACCGGTGCAGGTCCA
>NZ_RQRT01000174.1 GCF_004335005.1 Paracoccus nototheniae
CCTTTCTGCGATCCTGCTGCCCGCGACCCCCGTGCCGGCGACCCCCATACCTTTGCCCGCGATCCCCCGGCCTACGAACCGGGTGGCGGTGGTGACCGGCGCCAGCAGCGATCTGGGCCGCGCGCTGGCGATCGGGCTGGCGCGGCAGGGCGTTCATGTCGCGGGCATCGCGCGCGATGCGCAGCGTCTGGCGCAGACCGCCGATCTGTGCCCAAGCGGCCTGTTCACCGCCCTGCCCGGCGACGTGATCGACCCGCAAGCGATGCGCGATCTGGCAGCGCAGGTGGCGGCGCGGATCGGGCCGGTCGGCATCGTGATCAACAGCGCCATCATTTATCGTCGCGATGATTTCCTGACCCATCCGGCAGAGACCTTTGTCCGTCACATTCACGTCAATTGCTGCGGCCCGATCCATGTCGCTTCGGCTTTTCTGCCGGCGATGCTGGAACAGGGCCGGGGCCGGATCGTTAACATCGGCAGCTTTGCGGGGGCCGACCCCGTGCCGGGCAGTCTGGGCTATTCGGTCTCGAAGGCCGGGGCGCGCAGCTTTACGCAGGCGCTGACGGTCGAACTGGCGGGCCGCCTGCCCGGCATCTCGGTCGTGGAATGGTTTCCAGGCGTGCGTCTTTCGGCGGATGGGCAGGCCGAGGACATTCCCGCCGACATCGTCGCGCCCTGGGGCGTGGCTTTGGCGCTGGACGACCGACCCGGCCTGCATGGCGCATCCTTCATGAAGGACCGCGAGATGCTGGAGCCCCGATCCCTTCGGCG
>NZ_RQRT01000175.1 GCF_004335005.1 Paracoccus nototheniae
GCCCAAAGCGGCCGGTCGAGGGCACAGCGCGACTGTGGGGCAGTGTCCTCAGACCAGCCGTTTGCTCAGCGCAGCAAGGTCAATCGGGCAGGATCCGGTTTGTGCCGGGCAAAGCCCCGGGGCCTCGATCTTTCAGCAGATGGGCTTTCAGTCCATGGGGGTAGAGTTGCGGCCCATCGGGCGCATCCAGTGTGTCGAGTGCGAACCACGCTGCAAAGCACGTGGTGCCATCGCCTTCGGGAAACTCGATACGCGTCGCATCCGCGAAGATATCGGCATCAAACACCACATCGAAGATTGCCAGAATCTCATGCCCGGCGGTGCCGTCATGGGAATAGATATTCTCCATGAAAAACGGGATGCCGGTGGTCTCCACCGTGATCCCCAGTTCCTCGCGAAACTCGCGAAGAACCGCCGCCTCTGCCGTCTCGCCAAACTCGACCGAGCCGCCGAGAGGGCGCACACCCTTTACGCGTCCGGCGTCATCCAGAACCTCGGCCGCCAGAAGGCGGTCGCCACGCCAATGGAGGCCGAGAGCTTTCAGGCGAATTCTGGGTGCAGGGCGCCAAGATGTCATGCGTGGGAATTACAGAGCAGCGTCACATGCGACAAGCGGCTCTTCCCGGCGATCTGACCGCGCGCGGGCTTGGCAGTTCCTCCTTTGGCCCGCCAGCGGCGCAGGCGGACCCGAGCAGCCGGTCGGGCTTTGTCGGTTGCCGCAGTGTCGCGTTCCGGAATCGGCCTTTGGGGCGTGCAGCAACGAGTGCCGC
>NZ_RQRT01000176.1 GCF_004335005.1 Paracoccus nototheniae
CGTCATAAACCGTGTCCGGATGGGGCGGGTGGCCATGGGTGCGCGCCCAGAAGGCCGGGCCTCCGCGCCTGAGAAACAGCGGGGCCGCCAGCAGCACCCCTGCCGCAAAACCGCCCGCATGAGCCCAATAGGCGACCCCGCCCTGACCGCTGGCGCTGGCCAGGCCGCCCAGCATCTGCAGCCCGAACCATGCCCCCAGCATCACCCATGCGGGCAGGGTGAAGACCTTGAAGAAAATGATGAAGATCGCCAGCACATCGACCTTGGCGCGCGGGAACATCAGCAGATAGCCCCCCATCACCCCCGCGATGGCCCCCGAGGCGCCGACCATCGGAATGGGCGATAGCGGATCGGCCGCGATCTGCGCCACAGCCGCCGCAAGCCCGGCGCCCAGATAGAAGCCGAGGAAGGGCAGGCGGCCCATCTGATCCTCCAGATTGTCACCGAAGATCCACAGAAACAGCATGTTGCCGCCCAGATGCAGCAGGCCCGCATGCAGGAACATATGGGTCACCAGCCCGCCCAGCCATTCCCCGTTCGCCACCGCAAGGGGATAAAGGGCCAGCGCCGCCCAAAGCTGCCCCCCGGCCTCGGTCGAGGGCAGGGTTGCCAGATACAGCACCAGATTGGCCGCGATCAGCGCCCAGGTGATCCAGGGGCGGCGGCTGGAGGGGTTGTGGTCGCGGATCGGGAACATGCGGCGGGGCCCCTGGGGCAGGATGTGTGGGGG
>NZ_RQRT01000177.1 GCF_004335005.1 Paracoccus nototheniae
GGCGATGCGGGGGTGCGCGTCCTGCCGCCTGCGGCGGGCGACCGACAGATGCCGATCCTGTGCCAGATGCTGGCCGATGCCCATGCCGCGGCGCTGGCGGGCACCACCCCCGACACCCCCCCGCTGACCGAGGCTCTGTCGGCAGCCCTGCGCGCCGCACCCTCGGGGGCGCATGTGATCCTGACCACTGCCCCCGATGGCTGGCAGGGGGCCGAGGCCGCGCTGACCCGGCTGGCCCTTGGCAGGCGGCTGGAGGTGGCGCTGATCCTCGATCCGCTGGAACTGACGCCGCCTGCCCGCGCTCTGCCCGTCCGTCAGGGTGGCGCCACGCATCTGCTGCGGCTGCGGCCCGCCGATCTGGGCGCGCAGACCGATCGCCTGACCGCGATGGGCGTCGTCGCGCGGCGGATCGCGCCATGATGGGGGGGCGCGTGATCCGATGACCCCCGACCCGATGACCCCCGACCCGATGGTCCCCGATGCGATGGCGCATGACCAGCTGATGCAGGCCCTGTCGCCCATCCGCCTGCCCGCATCGATGACGGGCCTGTCGCAGGCCGAGATGGTGGCGCTGCTGGCGCTTGGCCTGATCGCCGGGCTGCTGCTGGCGGCGATCATCCTGCCCTTTACCCGGCGCCGCGCCGCGCGGTCGCAGCAGCGTCTGGCCGACCTGCGCCATCTGCCCGCCCCCGAACGCCTGCTGG
>NZ_RQRT01000178.1 GCF_004335005.1 Paracoccus nototheniae
TCTCGACGCCCAGAGACGCGAGAAACGAATTCTTGGCACACATTGCGAAACGCACTCCCACCGGTCGATGGAAAAGACTTCGCAGCAGCGCGTCAGCCGAGCAATGTGGGGTTCAGCCGTCGCTTACCCATCTGCGCGGCAGTCAGCCAGAAAAGGTCGCTCATGTCACCGCTCCGTTTCTGGGCCGTGAATCACGCCGCGAAACGGAAATCAATGCATCCTGACCCTAGCCAGACTGCTGTGCGCAGCCAATATCTCCGATTTTGGTAGGCAAAATGAGACAATTTGGTGAAAGAGAACATCAATGAACTCATCAAACGTCAGGGCTCCGTCTTTAAATGCGATGTAGCTGCAGCGCGCATTTATTCTATCTCCCAAGCCGCTTGTATCAAAATCAAGATGTCTAATGCGGCTTGATAGACTCGCAAAGTTCCCAAGGAAAGCATCGAGTTGTTCAGCAAGCAATTTCGGACCTCGGAAAAAAAGTTTCTTCAGCGATGTGACTTCCGCATAATACTTGCAAAGGTAATATCACCCCGTTTCAACGCGTTTGGTCTTAGGGTCAGGATTCATAACCAATAGATGACGGTTGCTGCGAGGGCGATGGCCGAGAGGAAGATCTTCGGACATCTGTCATATCGCGTTGCCACGCGCCTCCAATCCTTGAGCCTGCCGAACATGA
>NZ_RQRT01000179.1 GCF_004335005.1 Paracoccus nototheniae
CCCGCGTTGAGCGGGTGATCGAGCCGGACAGCCTGCTCTGTCCCTGCGGCTGTGGCGAGATGCACCGGATCGGCGAAGACCGGACCGAGCGGCTGGATATCGTGCCGGCACAGCTGCGGGTCATCGTCACCGTGCGCCCCAAATATGCATGTCGTCGATGCGCCGAGGGGGTGTCCCAGGCACCGGCACCCGCACACCTGATCGAGGGCGGCCTGCCCACCGAGGGCGCCCTCGCGCATATCCTCGTCAGCAAGTATGCCGACCACCTTCCCTTATACCGCCAGAGCCAGATCCTTGCCCGGGCGGGCATCGAGCTTCACCGCAGCACGCTGGCCGATTGGGTCGGCACCGCCGCCTTCCACCTCGGCCCGGTGGTCGATCGGCTGACCGAACACCTGAAGACGTCGAGCAAGCTGTTCATGGACGAGACGACCGCACCCGTGCTCGATCCTGGCCGGGGACGCACGAAGACGGGCTACCTCTGGGCTCTGGCACGCGATGACCGCTCATGGGGCGGGGGCGATCCCCCCGGCGTGGTCTTCACCTATGCGCCTGACCGTGCGGGCGAGAACGCAGAGCGCATCCTGCAGGGCTTTGACGGCATTCTGCAGCTGGATGGCT
>NZ_RQRT01000017.1 GCF_004335005.1 Paracoccus nototheniae
CCTGCTGTCGATGGTGTCGGATAGGATGCGGGCGCGGTTTCCGCAGGCGCGCCATTCCTTCAGCGAGGTGTTCACCGCCGTCACCGACGGGCTGGCGATCGCCGCCGCCTCGGGCTCGGCCATGAAATCGACATGGGCAAAGCCCGCCGCCAGATAGCACTGCCGCAGGTCGTCCTGGGCCTGCGCCTCTCGCGGGTCGCTCACGCCGTGAAAGACGACCGGACGGCCCGACAGGACATGATCGAAGGGCGCGCCCGCCTGCGCCTCGGCCTGCGCCTTGATCTGCGCCAGAAACCGGGCAATCACCGCGACAAAGGTCGTGCGCTCGTTCAGGATCTGGCGCGGTTCGTGCATCAGAGAGGTGCCCAGCACCCGCTTCAGCGCCCGCATGAACCGCCCCTCGGCCCCGTCGATCAGAGCCCGGTTGGCGCCCTCTCCGATCAGGGTGCGGCGGGTTTCAAAATCGAAGAAGAAGGTCGAGGGCAGGGTGGTCTGCCCCGGTGCCATCGTCACCAGCCGCGGCTGGCCGTCGACCAGATAGCCGGCGGCGGAATTCGACGTTCCGAAATCGATCCCCAGACTGCGGGATTGCCGCGCCATGCCCGTCCCCTTGCCCAAAACCCGGAGCGCGTCGCTAAGACCCCGGCCACTGGATGTCAATCCGGGCCGGAGTTGCCGCGCAGGCTGGTCAAGGGTCGGGCTGTTCCGGTGGGGGCAGGGGCGTGGTCGAACAGATCAGTGGCAGTGCACGCGCCCCGTGCTGTTGTCCATGTGGCAGCATTGCCCCGGAGGCGACGCCTTTCGGCATCCTCCACCATGGGCGAAAGCGTCTGTCGGCACCGAAGTTGCCGCCGAGATTGCCGCGATGATCGCGATGGTCAGGTGTTTCATGAATGTCGCCTTCTTATGGGTGAACAAAACCATAAGCGGAACATTGCCGATTCACCTAAACCTTTCGGTTCGGAAATTTGGATGGGCGTGCAGCTGAAATATGCGCCATCGGATCAGAACCAAGGTCTTCATGATGTTCAGGAAAACCTGGTGCTGTGAGAGAGGATTGAACTCTCGACCTCACCCTTACCAAGGGTGTGCTCTACCACTGAGCTACCACAGCGCCGGTGAAGGGGCGTTTAGACAAAGCGTTCGGGCCGTGCAAGGGGGGAATGCGCGAATTTTGGTGAAATTGCGGTTTGGGGTCGGCGGCGGGCTGCGTTTGCTGGACGCCGCGCGCGCCCGGCGCTAACAGGGCAGGCATGACCGACCGACGCGATGACAAAGACGCGCCCGACAGCCGCGAACAGCGCCTTGCGCAGGCATTGCGCGCCAATCTTGCACGCCGCAAGGCGCAGGCGCGCGCGCGGGGGGCGGGGCCGGATGGATCGGCGGATGAGGCAGACAACAAGACCGTCCCGGATGCGGATGGCGAGACAGGCAAGGACAGCTGATGGACCAGATCATCGTCGAGGGAAACGGCCCTCTCAAAGGCGAAATCCCGATTGCCGGGGCAAAGAACGCCTGTCTGACGCTGATGCCCGCGACGCTGTTGACCGATCAGCCGCTGACGCTGACCAATGCGCCGCGCCTGTCGGACATCCGCACCATGACCGCGCTGCTGGGGTCTTTGGGGGCCGAGGTCGCCAGCCTGCAGGACGGTCAGGTTCTGGCCCTGTCCAGCCATGCGATGACCAGCCATCGGGCCGAATACGACATCGTGCGCAAGATGCGGGCCTCGATTCTGGTGCTGGGGCCGCTCTTGGCGCGCGATGGGGTGGCCGAGGTGTCGCTGCCCGGCGGCTGCGCGATCGGGGCGCGGCCCGTCGATCTGCATCTGCGCGCACTGGAGGCGATGGGCGCCAGTCTTGATCTGCGCGACGGCTATGTCCATGCCAAGGCGCCCTCGGGCGGATTGCGGGGGGCGGTCTTCGATTTCCCGGTCGTCTCGGTCGGCGCGACCGAGAATGCGCTGATGGCGGCGACGCTGGCGCGGGGCACGACGGTGCTGAAGAACGCCGCGCGCGAGCCCGAAATCGTCGATCTGGCGCGCTGCCTGCGGGCCATGGGCGCGCAGATCGAGGGCGAGGGTACCGGCACCCTCACCATTCAGGGCGTGCAGACCCTGCATGGCGCGACGCATCCCGTCGTCACCGACCGGATCGAGCTGGGCACCTATATGCTGGCGCCCGCGATGTGCGGGGGCGAGGTCGAATGTCTGGGCGGGCGGATCGAGCTGTTGGAGGCGTTTTGCGAAAAGCTGGACGAGGCCGGGATCAGCGTCGAGGAAACCCCGCGCGGCATCAAGGTCACGCGCAAGAACGGTCGCGTGCGCGCCGTCAATGTCCGGACCGAACCGTTCCCCGGTTTTCCGACCGACCTGCAGGCGCAGTTCATGGCGCTGATGTGCATGGCCGAGGGCACGTCGGTGCTGGAGGAAACGATCTTCGAGAACCGCTTCATGCACGCGCCCGAGCTGACCCGGATGGGTGCGCGGATCGAGGTTCAGGGCGGCCATGCCACCGTGACCGGGGTCGAGCGGCTGCGCGGCGCGCCGGTGATGGCGACCGACCTGCGCGCCTCGGTCAGTCTGATTCTGGCGGGGATGGCCGCCGAGGGTCAGACCACCGTCAGCCGCGTCTATCATCTGGATCGCGGCTATGAGCATGTCGTGCGCAAGCTGCGCAATGTCGGCGCGCATATCGAGCGCGTGAAAGAGGAGGTCTGATGACCCGTGACGCCCGTTTCTCGGATGCCGATCCCCGCCCGCTGGCCTTGAAGGCCGAGGACGAGGTCGATCTGCGCATCCTGTCCTCGCTGATCCAGGATGCGGTCCTGACCGGGGCCGATATCACCCATGACGCCAAGGCGCGCAGGCTGGCCTTGCTGGTCACCCGGTTCCGGTGGGAGGATCTGGCGGCTGCCGGGGCCGAGGGGCGCGAGTTCGAACGCGTGCGGTCGCTGCTGGTCATCGGCGATGTGTTGCGGGTGGTCAGCGACGGGGTCGGGCGCGACACTGACACCGTGCTGTCGCTGCTGGCGATCCGCTGGTTGCCGGGGCCGGATGGCACCGGCCGGCTGTCGTTGGATTTTGCCGGCGACGGCACGATCATGGCCGAGGTCGAATGCATCAATCTGGACCTGCGCGACGTGACGCGGCCGCATCGCGCGGTCTCGGGCCGTGCGCCGCAGCACCCGGACTGAGGATTTGGATATTTAAGTGAAGAAGAAGCCCGCTTTTCCCGTCCGCCCGATCTGCACGGTCGGGTCTTCCGGGGGCGGGGCGGCTTAAAGGGGGCGCGGATGCCGGTCTTTCTGAACACCAGTGCGGCGGATTTCGAACAGGGCTTCCGGGCGATGCTGTCGGCCAAGCGCGAGGACAGCAGCGATGTGAACGATGCGGTGACCGCGATCATCCGCGATGTGCGGGCGCGGGGCGATCTGGCCCTGTGCGAGCTGACCGCGCGGTTCGACCGGTTGCAGCTGACGCCCGCGACCTTGCGCTTTACGCCTGAAGAGATCGCCGCCGAGGTGGCGCGCGTCACGCCCGAGGATCGCGCCGCCCTGATGCTGGCGGCCGAGCGGATCCGCGCCTATCACGCCCGCCAGATGCCCGAGGATGCCAGCTGGACCGACCCCGAAGGCGCCACGCTTGGCTGGCGGTGGAGCGCGGTGTCGGCGGCGGGTCTGTATGTGCCGGGGGGCCAAGCGGCCTATCCGTCCAGCGTGCTGATGAATGCGATCCCGGCGCGGGTGGCGGGGGTCGAACGGCTGGTCATCTGCGTGCCCACCCCGGACGGGATCATCAATCCGCTGGTCCTGCTGGCGGCACAACTGTCCGGCGTGGACGAGATCTATCGCATCGGCGGCGCGCAGGCGGTGGCGGCGATGGCCTATGGCACGGATACGATCGCGCCGGTCGACAAGATCACCGGGCCGGGCAATGCCTATGTCGCGGCGGCCAAGCGGCAGGTCTTTGGCCGGGTCGGCATCGACATGATCGCGGGCCCCTCCGAGGTGTTGGTCATTGCCGACGGCGATCAGAATCCGGACTGGCTGGCCTGGGATCTGCTGGCGCAGGCGGAACATGACGCGGATGCGCAATCGATCCTGATCACCACCGACCCGGCCATGGCGCAGGCGGTGGCGGCGGCGGTGGACCGGATCATCCCGACACTGGATCGCGCCGCGATCGCGGGGGCCAGCTGGCGCGATTACGGCACCCTGATCGTGGTGCGCGATCTGGCCGAGGCCGCCGCCCTGTCCAACCGCATCGCGCCCGAGCATCTGGAGCTGTGCGTGGACGACCCCGAGGGGCTGGCCGCGCAGTGCATTCATGCGGGCGCCATCTTTCTGGGTGCGCATACGCCCGAGGCGGTCGGCGATTATGTCAGCGGGCCGAATCACGTGCTGCCGACGGCGCGTTCGGCGCGGTTCAGTTCCGGCCTGTCGGTGATGGATTTCGTCAAGCGCACGACCATGGCGCGGCTGACGCCGGGGGCTTTGGCCGCCATCGGGCCTGCCGCCGTGCGTCTGGCCGCATCCGAGGGCTTGCAGGCGCATGGCGCTTCGGTTCAGGCTCGGTTGGGGACGTTGAACGAAAGGCTGACCGAATGAGCCGCATCATCCGCATCGGGATCGACGACAGCGCGATCGCCCCCGCCACCCCCGAGATGGAGCAGGAGCGTCGCGTCGCGATCTTTGATCTGATCGAGGATAACAGCTTTGCCGTGCCGGGGCGTGACGGCGCGCCCGCGCCCGACGGGTCATTCGTGCTGGATCTGTGCATCCGCGAGGGGCGGCTGGTCTTTGACATGACCGACGAGGCGGGCGCCAAGGTGGCCGAGTTTCATCTGTCGCTTGGCCCCTTTCGGCAGGTGGTCAAGGATTACTTCCAGATCTGCCAAAGCTATTTCGATGCGGTGAAGCGCCTGCCCCCCGCCCAGATCGAGGCCATCGACATGGCCCGGCGCGGCATCCACAACGAAGGCGCGCGCACCCTGCAGGAGCGGCTGGAGGGCAAGGCGTCCTTGGATATCGACACCGCGCGGCGCCTGTTCACCCTGATCTGCGCGCTGATCCCTCAGGGCTGACAGGGCATGGCGCAGGACAAGATCCCCTCGTCGGTGCTGTTCTGTTGCGATCACAATGCCATCCGCTCGCCCATGGCCGAGGGGATGATGAAGAAATTTCATGGCCGCGCCGCCTATGTCCAGTCGGCGGGCGTGAAAAGCGACACCGAGGTGGACGGCTTTGCCATCGCCGTCTGCGAGGAGATCGGCGTGCCGCTCGCCGATCACCGCAGCCGCAGCTTTGACCAGATGCGCGATTGGGGCGACGATCTGAGCCAGTTCGACCTGATCGTCGCCCTGTCGCCGGCCAGCCAGCGCATGGCGCTGGAAATGACCCGCCACGCGCATCTCGAGGTCGAATACTGGCCGATCATGGACCCCACCGGGCTGGCCGAGGGGCGCGAGGCGCGGCTGGCCGCCTATCGCCAGACCCGCGACCAGATAGAGGCGCGGATGCGCGACCGTTTCGGCCCGCCGACCCGGCGGGACGACGACTAGCGGTGGCGGCATCTTAGGCGGTCAGCGGCGGCGCCAATGGATGGGCACGTCCCAGATGGGCTTGTCCATCTCGGCCTCGACATCCTCTCGGGTCAGGCCGATGTCGCGCAGATGATCGTCGCTGAGGCGCGCCAGATCGATGCGGGTGCGGCGCACGTCGAACATGGTCAGGATGCGTTCGATCCACGAGGGGCGGGGCAGGATGCCGTGCCCGGTGACGACGCGCAGAAGGGCCCTTGATTTCGTGGTCATCGCTGTCTCCTGTAACGATCAGTTTGGAAGATGGATCGGGTTTTTCTCATCTTCGAGATTGATCGGTACCCGTCTGCCGTGTATTTGTGAAACGAATGATTTTGATGCCACCCATCAGCCGCCGTGAAGGATTACCCGCCATGCGCAATCTGGATATCGCCACGCTCAGATCCCTGCAGGCCGTCGCCGAATACGGCGCCGTCACCCGCGCGGCCGAGGCGCTGAACATGACGCAAAGCGCGCTGTCCATGCAGATGAAGCGGCTGGAAGAGGCGTTCGGGCGGCCGATGCTGGACAAGGCCGGGCGCGGCGTTGTGCTGTCGGATTTCGCGCAGGATCTGCTGGGCGAAAGCCGCAAGCTAGTGGCGCTGAACGATGCGATCCTGGCGCGGTTCACCGGGCTGCGGCCCGAACGCCGGCTGCGTGTCGGGCTGAGCAGCGACTGGATGTTCACCAAGGTAGCCCAGACAGTGCGGGCCTTCCGGCACGATTTCCCCAAGGTCGAAATGGTCATTCATGACGGGCGGACCAAGGACCTGCGGGCGCAGATGCAGCGTGGCGAACATGACGTCATCCTGACCACCGAATTCGATGCCCCGCAGGGAGCGGTCAATCTGGCCAAGGTCGATCTGGTCTGGGTGGGCGCCGCTGACGGCAAAGCGTGGCAACAGCGACCCTTGCCGATCGCGACTTCGGCGCATTGCGCCTATTACGCGGTCGGGGTCAGCGCGCTGGAACGGGCTGGGATCGAATGGTCCCATCTGATGGGCGAGGGCAGCGACGAGAACTGGCACATCCTTGCCGCCGCCGATCTGGGTCTGACCTTGCGTCCCCGCGGGATCGAACAAGCCGGGATGGAAGAGGTCGATCATGGCGGCGCATTGCCGCCGCTGCCGCCGACATGGCTGAACGTCTATGTCGCCGATGGCCCTGCGGGCCGTCTTGGGTCCGACTTCGTGGGCTATCTGCGGCAGGCGATCTGTGAGGTGGCGATCGCCGCCTGAACGCGGCGGGATGGCGCCCGCCCGCCGTCATGGGCTGGGCGGTCGCACCAGCCAGGCGGGGGCAGGCGCGGCTCGGTTTTTAGCGAACCGATCGCCGTCAGCAACGTGCGCCTTGGCCCGTGAGCCTTAGACCACCACGCCCGCGCCTTCGGTGGCGGGGCCTGCGACGGCGCGGAAGGCGGCGAACAGCTCTCGGCCCATCCCTTCGCTGCTTTCTTCGGGGTCGAAGGCGACAGGGGTGCGGCTGTCGAAATCGGGCTCCAGACAGTCCAGCCTGCCATGCGCCGCATCCAGCCGGACCCTGTCGCCGTCGCGCAGGCGCGCCAGCGGGCCGCCGCTGGCCGCCTCGGGCGAGATGTGGATGGCGGCGGGCACCTTGCCCGAGGCGCCCGACATCCGCCCATCGGTGACCAGCGCGACCTTGAGGCCCCGGTCCTGCAGCACCGCCAGCGTGGGGGTCAGCGAATGCAGTTCCGGCATGCCGTTCGCGCGCGGTCCCTGAAAGCGGACGACGACGATGGTGTCTTCGGTGAACTCTCCGGCGCGGAAGGCGGTCTTGACCGCTTCCTGATCCTGAAAGACGCGGGCGCGGGCCTCGATGATGTGACGTTCGGGGGCGACGGCGCTGATCTTGATGACGCCGCGACCCAGATTGCCCTGCAACTGCTTGAGGCCGCCTGTTTTCGCAAAGGGATCGCTGGCCGGGCGCAGGATCTTGTCGTTCAGGCTGGCGCGGGCGCCGTCGGCCCATTTGATGCGGGCGCCGTCCAGCATCGGTTCGCGGGTATAGCCGTCCAAGCCGGTGCCGTTGATCGTCTTGACATCCGCATGCAGCAACCCGCCTTCCAGCAATTGCGCGATTATGTAGCCCAGTCCCCCTGCGGCGTGGAAATGGTTCACGTCAGCCAGGCCGTTGGGATAGACCCGCGCCATCAGGGGCACGGTTTCCGACAGGTCGTGGAAATCCTCGATATCGATGATCACGCCTGCGGCGCGGGCCATGGCGGGCAGGTGCAGGACAAGATTGGTCGAGCCGCCCGTGGCCATCAGCCCGACGATGCCATTGACGAAGGCGCGTTCGTCCAGAACCTCGCCCGCTGGCATGAATTCATTGCCCAGATTGGTGATGGCGGCGGCGCGTTCCACGGCGGCCACGGTCAGCGCGTCGCGCAGCGGCGTGTTCGGGTTGACGAAGCTGGAGCCGGGCAGATGCAGGCCCATGAATTCCATCAGCATCTGATTGGTGTTGGCGGTGCCGTAGAAGGTGCAGGTTCCGGGGCCGTGATAGGAGGCCATCTCGGCCTTCATCAATTCCTCGCGCCCGACCTCGCCGGTGGCGAATTGCTGGCGGACGCGGGATTTTTCGTCATTGGGCAGGCCCGAGGGCATCGGGCCTGCGGGCACGAAGACGGCGGGCACATGGCCGAAGGTGGCGGCGGCGATGATCAGCCCCGGCACGATCTTGTCGCAGACGCCCAGATACATCGCCGAATCGAAGCAGTCATGCGACAGCGCGACGCCCGCCGCCAAGGCGATGACATCGCGCGAGAAGAGCGACAGCTCCATCCCCTTGCGGCCTTGCGTCACGCCGTCGCACATCGCGGGCACGCCGCCCGCGACCTGCACCGTGGCACCCGCCGCATGGCCCGCCGCCCGGATCAGGTCGGGATAGCGTTCGAACGGCTGATGCGCCGACAGCATGTCGTTATAGGCGGTGACGATGCCGATATTGGGTTTGCGGGTCGTGGCCATATCGACCTTGTCATCCATCGCGGCATAGGCATGGGCCTGATTGCCGCAGGACAGATGCGCACGGGCAGGGCCGTCCTGCGCGGCGCGGGCGATCTTGGCCAGATAGCGGCTGCGGGAGCGGTGGGACCGTTCGCGGATGCGGTCGGTGACCTGGTCGATGGTGGCGTGAAGGGTCATGGCGCGGCCTCCTCTGGCTTTGGGATCAGTATAGGCCGTTAGCGTTAACGGTTCAACCATCCGTGGGTGGTGACGTTGCAAAGGGGGGCGCTGCCCCCCGGCCTTGCGGCCGCCCCCCGGGATATTTGCGCCAAGATGAAAGGTTGCGGGCGCTTGTGCGGGGGGATGGGGCGTGGCAGATCGACCGGGAAAGGATTATTCCCATGACCGAGATGTCCCACACCGAATCCGAGACCCCCGACGCTGCCGAGGTTGCCTCTCATGGTCGCCCGGTGATCCGGCTGCGGCCCAAATCGAAGCCTCAGGCGATCCGGCACGGGTTTCCTTGGGTCTTTGCCGATGAGGCGGTGCTGGATCGTCGCACCAAGGCCCTGCCGCCCGGCGGCATGGCGGTGCTGGAGGATCCCGAGCGGCAGGCTTTGGGGCTGGTGACGGTCAATCCCGCATCCAAGATCATCGCGAGGGTCATGGACAGTGATCCGCAGGCGGTGATCGACGGGGCCTGGTTGCGGGCGCGGCTGACGCGGGCGCAGGATCTGCGGGCGCGGATCTATGACACGCCCTTTTACCGGCTGGTTCATGCCGAAGCGGATGGGCTGCCCGGGCTGGTCATCGACCGGTTCGGCGATGCGGCCGTAATCCAGCCGAATGCGGCCTGGGCCGACGGCATGGCCGAAGAGATCGCGGATGCGCTGATCGCGGTGACCGGGGTCACGACGGTGGTGGTGAACGGGCAGGGGCGGTCGCGCGGGCTGGAGGGGCTGACCGAGCGGCTGGAGGTCATTCGCGGCACCGCGCCGACGGCGCCGGTGCCGGTGGCGATGAACGGGGCGACCTATCTGGCCGATCTGCTGGGCGGGCAAAAGACGGGGCTGTTCTTTGACCAGCGTCCGAACCATGCCTTTGCGCAGCGGCTGGTCGACGGCGGCTCGGTGCTGGACGTGTTCAGCCATGTCGGCGGTTTCGGTCTGGCGGGGCTGGCTGCGGGTGCGTCGCAGGCGCTGTGCGTCGATGGCAGCGCCCCGGCGCTGGAGCTGGCGCGGGGCGGGGCTGAGGCCATGGGCGCCACCGACCGGCTGGAGGTGATGCAGTCGGATGCGTTCGACGCGTTGGAGACGCTGGCCGGGCAGGGTCGGACCTTCGATCTGGTCGTCTGCGACCCGCCGGCTTTTGCGCCGTCGAAACCGGCGCTGGAAAAGGGTCTGCGCGCCTATGAGCGGGTGGCCAAGATGGCCGCGCCTCTGGTCGCGCCGGGGGGCTATCTGGTGCTGTGCAGCTGCAGCCATGCCGCCGACCTGACCGCGTTTCGCAATGCCAGCGCGCGGGGCATCGGGCGCGGCGGACGGCGCGGCGTGCTGATCCATACCGGTCAGGCCGGGCCCGATCACCCGACTTTGCCGCAGCTGGCCGAGACCGGCTATCTGAAGGCGCTGTTCTTCCGGCTGGACTGATGCAGCGCAAGCCGGATGACCGCGAGCCTGATGACCGCAAGCCGGATGACTGGGCGCCGGACGACCTTGAGGCTGCGGTTCTGGACGCGAACGTCCTGTTCCCGACCATCCTGCGCGAGATCCTGACGGATGTCGCGCAGGCGGGCCTGTACCGGGCGCTGTGGTCGGAACGGATCCTGTCGGAATGGCGCCACGCCGCCGCCCGGCTTGGTCCCGATCAGGATGCCGTGGCGGGGGCCGAGATCGCGCTGCTGCGGCTGCGTTTTCCCGATGCCGTGCAGGCTGATGATGGCGATGCGGCGATCGATTTGGATTTTCCCGATGATGCCGACCGCCATGTGGTCGAATCGGCCCTGGCTGCGGGCGCGCAGCTGGTCATCACCGCCAACCTGCGCGATTTCCCCCAAGGCCTGATGGCCGGGCTGGGCTTGCGGGCAATCCACCCCGATGCCTTTCTGGTGGATCTGCACCGCACCGATCCGGTCACCGTGGCGCGTGCCGTTCATGCCGCCCGCGACAAGGCAGCGGCGATGGGGGGTGCCATGTCCTTGGGCGAAATGCTGAAACGCTGCCGTCTTCCCCGGCTGGCCAAGGCAGTGAAAGATTGAACCGCATTGCCGTTATCGCTAACAACGGGTAGAGCAGATGCCACCCAAATGGAGAACAGCATGGTCTCTCGTGTCATTCCGGTCGATGATTTCGACCTTGTGATCTTTGGCGCTACGGGCGATCTGGCGCATCGCAAGATCCTGCCGGGTCTGTTCCGGCGCTTCAAGGCCGGGCAGTTCCCGGCGACCAGCCGCATCATCGGCGCGGCGCGCACCGAACAGGATGACGCGGCCTTTCAGGCCGAGGCGGCGGCCGCGATCTGCGATTATACCGGCACTGACAAGAACGATGCCGATCTGGCCGAGTTCCTGCCGCTGCTGGGCTATGTCGCGATCGATGCCAAGGGCGAGGGCGGATGGCAGGAGCTGAAATCCAGGATGCGGCCCGGCGCGGTCCATGCGTTCTATTTCTCGGTCGCGCCGGCGCTGTTCGGCGATATCGCGGAACGTCTGGCAGGTCATGGCATCGCCCATGACGACAGCCGCATCGTGGTGGAAAAGCCCTTTGGCCGCGATCTGGCCTCGGCCCGCGCGTTGAACGCCACGCTGGCGAAACATTTCCACGAAGATCAGATCTATCGCATCGATCATTATCTGGGCAAGGAAACCGTCCAGAACCTGATGGCCGTGCGCTTTGCCAATGTGCTGTTCGAACCGCTGTGGAACGCGCAATATGTTGATCATGTGCAGATCACGGTGGCAGAAACCGTGGGCGTGGCCGGGCGCGGCAGCTATTACGACAAGTCGGGCGCGATCCGCGACATGGTCCAGAACCACATGATGCAGCTTCTGTGCCTGATCGCGATGGAGCCGCCCTATCATTTCGACCCTGACGCGGTGCGCGATGAAAAGCTGAAGGTGATCCGCGCGCTGCAGCCGGTCGAGCCGGGCGATATCGTGCGCGGCCAGTATCAGGGCGAGGGCAGCGACTATCTGACCGATGCCGAGGATCCGGCCTCGCGTACCGAAAGCTATGTCGCGATGAAGGTCCGCATCTCGAACTGGCGCTGGCAGGGCACCCCCTTTTACCTGCGCACCGGCAAGAAGCTGCGCGCCCGCACCAGCGAGATCGCGATCACCTTCAAGGCGCCGCCGCATTCGATCTTTGACGACAGCGGTGTGCCCAAGGCCAACGAGCTTGTCATCAGATTGCAACCCAATGAGGGCATGAACCTCAAGGTGATGATCAAGGAACCGGGGCCGGGGGGGATGCGGCTGGTGCAGGTGCCGCTGGACATGTCCTTTGCCGAGGCCTTGGGGGCCGAGGGTGCGGACATGCCCGACGCCTATGAGCGGCTGATCATGGATGTGATCCGCGGCAACCAGACTTTGTTCATGCGCGGCGACGAGGTCGAGGCGGCCTGGGCCTGGACCGATCCGATCATCAACGCATGGGAAGACAGCAAGCGCCAGCCAGAGCCCTATGACAGCGGATCCTCGGGGCCGGACGAGGCGTTGCGTCTGATGCATCGCGACAACCGCCGGTGGAGAGAGATCAGGTCATGAGCATGGAACTGACGGAATATCCCGACCGCGAGATGCTGGCCTTGTCGCTGGCAGACCGCATCGCCTCGCAATTGGCGCAGCATCTGCGCGGCAATGAACGCGCGACCTTGTGCGTGCCGGGCGGCACCTCGCCCGCGCCGGTCTTCGACACGCTGTCGGGGGCCGATCTGGACTGGGGCCGGGTGACGGTGATTCTGGGCGACGAACGGTGGGTCGATGGTGATCACAAGCGGTCGAACAGCCGCCTGTTGCACCGGCATCTGCTGAAGGACAAGGCGGCGGCGGCGGAATACATCGATCTGTATACCGGCGATGCCTCGCCCGATCTGGCGACCGAGGGTTTGGCGGCGCGGCTGGCGCCGCATCTGCCGCTGACGGTCGTCCTGCTGGGCATGGGCAATGACATGCACACCGCCAGCCTGTTTCCCGGCGCCGATCATCTGGCCGCCGCGATGGCCTCTGACGCGCCCGCGGTCATGGCGATCCGGGCCGAGGGCGCCGAAGAGCCGCGCATCACCCTGACGCGCCCCGTCCTGTCGGGCGCGATCAACATCCATCTGCTGATCATGGGCCCGGAAAAACGCGAAGCGCTGGAGCGTGCGCAAAAGCTGGACCCGATCGAGGCGCCGATCCGCGCCTTTCTTGACGATGCCACCGTCCACTGGGCCGAATGAGGGACCGACCACCGATGTCCGATATCTGGAAAAGCCTGAAAGCCTGCCGCGCTGCGCAGGCCGACACCCGCATCGAGGCGCTGTTCGCCGCCGATCCCGACCGCGCCACAGGGTTCACCACCCGCGCCGACGGGCTGGTCTTTGACTGGTCCAAGACGATGATCGACACGGCCGCGCGCGACCTGCTGCTGGATCTGGCCCGCGAGGCGGGCGTCGAGGCCCGGCGCGAGGCGATGTTTGCGGGCGAAAAGATCAACGAGACCGAGGGCCGCGCCGTCCTGCACACCGCTTTGCGCAATCTGGACGGAAGCGTCGTGGTCGATGGACAGGACGTCATGTCCGAGGTTCGGGCGATCCACGAGCGGATGTCGGATTTTGCCCGCTCGGTCCGCGATGGGCGTTTCGCGGGCGCGGGCGGCGCGATCACCGATGTGGTCAATATCGGCATCGGCGGGTCCGATCTGGGTCCGGCGATGGCCGCACTGGCGCTGGCCCCCTATCACGACGGACCGCGCACGCATTTCGTCAGCAATGTCGATGGCGCCGATATCGCCGATACGCTGAAGGGGCTGGATGCGGGCACGACGCTGGTGATCGTCGCCTCCAAGACCTTCACCACCATCGAAACGATGACCAATGCGCAGACCGCGCGCGATTGGATGGCGGCCAGCGTCGCCGATCCGGCGGCGCAATTCGTGGCGCTGTCCTCGGACGTGGGCAAGACCGGCGATTTCGGTATCGACCAGACGCGGGTGTTCGGGTTCGAGGATTGGGTCGGCGGGCGTTATTCGGTCTGGGGACCGATCGGTCTGTCGCTGATGCTGGCTGTCGGCCCCGAGGCCTTCGATCGGTTTCTGGCCGGGGCCGCGTCGATGGACAGCCATTTCCGCAGTGCGCCCCTGGCCGAAAACCTGCCGGTGCTGCTGGCCTTGACGGGGATCTGGCATCACCAGATCTGCGGCTATCCGACCCGCGCGGTGCTGCCCTATGACAACCGCCTGATGCGTCTGCCCGCCTATCTGCAACAGCTGGAGATGGAATCGAACGGCAAGCGCGTGGCGATGGACGGGCGCGATCTGCGCGTCGCATCCGGTCCGGTCGTGTGGGGAGAGCCGGGCACCAATGGCCAGCACGCTTTTTACCAGCTGATCCATCAGGGCACGATGCCGGTGCCCTGCGAATTCATTCTGGCGGCGCGCGGGCACGAGCCGGATCTGGCCCATCACCACATCCTGCTGGCCGCGAACTGTCTGGCGCAATCCGAGGCGCTGATGCGGGGCCGGTCCCTGAACGAGGCCCGCGCCCTGATGCGCGCCAAGGGTCTGGAGGCGCCCGAGATGGACCGTCAGGCCCGCCACCGGGTGTTTCCTGGAAACCGCCCCTCGACCACGCTGCTGATCGACCAGCTGACGCCCTTTGCCCTGGGGCAGATTCTGGCGCTGTACGAGCATCGGGTCTTTGTCGAAGGGGTGATTCTGGGAATCAACAGCTTTGATCAATGGGGGGTCGAGCTGGGCAAGGAACTGGCGCTGAAGGTCGAGCCGCTGTTGAAAGGCGAGGCATCGGCGGGCCATGACGCCTCGACCCTGCAGCTGGCGTCGCTGATCCGCGCGCTGCGTGGCTGAGGGGGTGGGAAGGGGGGCGCTGCCCCCCGTCCCGTGCCGGGACGCCCCCCGGGATATTTGTGCCAAGATGAAAGCCTGTGCCCTGCGATGCGGGGCGGCTTTTCCTTGGGCGCGCTTGAGGGTAGGGTCCGGGCGGCAAGCAAGGGGCTGATCATGGCGTTCTTTACGAAACTGCGCGAGCGGCTGACACGGTCCTCTTCCAAGATCGGGGGGGGGCTGGACGATATCGTGGGCGAGGCATCGGAGGGAGCGGTCGCCCCCGCGCCTGCGACAGCGTTGCCCGCGCCGATGGTCACGCCGATGCCGCAGCCGGTGCAGCCCGGTCTGGTGGGCCGGCTGTTCGGACGCGGCGCTGCCGAGGTCGAGGAGCCGCGTCGCGCGCTGGATGATGCGATGCTGGAAGAGCTGGAAGACATGCTGGTTCAGGCCGATCTGGGGGTCGAGACGGCGCTGCGCGTGACCGCCAATATCGCCGAGGGGCGGATGGGGCGGCGGGTATCATCGACCGAGCTGAAGGAACTGCTGGCGGGCGAGATTGCGCGGATCATGGCGCCGGTGGCGCGGCCCCTGCCGATCTATCCGAAAAAGCCGCAGGTGGTGCTGGTCGTCGGCGTCAACGGCGCCGGCAAGACCACCACCATCGGCAAGCTGGCCAGCCAGTTCCGCGCCGCGGGCAAGTCGGTCGTGATCGCGGCGGGTGACACGTTCCGCGCTGCCGCTGTCGAGCAGCTGCAGGTCTGGGGCGAACGCGCCGGCGTTCCGGTCATGGTTGCGCCGCAGGGCAGCGATCCGGCCAGTCTGGCTTGGGACGCGATGGCGCGGGCCGAGGCCGAGGGCGCCGATCTGCTGATGATCGACACGGCGGGGCGGTTGCAGAACCGTCAGGATCTGATGGAAGAGCTGGCCAAAATCGTTCGCGTCATCCGCAAGAAAGACCCCGAAGCGCCGCATAATACGCTGTTGGTGCTGGATGCCAGCACCGGTCAGAACGCGCTGAATCAGGTCGAGACGTTCCGCAAGCTGGCCGATGTGTCGGGGCTGGTGATGACCAAGCTGGACGGAACCGCGCGGGGCGGCGTGCTGGTGGCGCTGGCCGACCGGTTCGGTCTGCCCATCCATGCGATCGGCGTGGGCGAACAGATCGATGATCTGGATGCCTTTGACGCGGATGACTTCGCACGGGCGCTGGTCGGGTTATAGGATGAAAGCGCGACCCTGCCCGATGCGTGTCGGGCGGGGATCGGGTTTTCAACACCCCGTTGGGGGGTTGAGCTGGTGTCGTGCTGCCGGAAAATTGGCGGAGAGGGTGGGATTCGAACCCACGGAACCCTTGCAGGCTCAACGGTTTTCGAGACCGCCCCGTTCGACCACTCCGGCACCTCTCCGCGCTTTTCGGTGTGGTGTCGCGGAATTAGAGGGGTGGGGGTTGAAGCGCAAGGGGGTTTGGACGAAAAATCGGCCGAGGTCGAGATTTTCGCGAAAGGGCGGGACATGCTGATCATCCTTGGGGTGCTTGCCGCCCTGACGCAGGGCGGCGCTTTTATGCCTGCGCCCCCCTCGGCTGCGGCGCATCGGGTCGTGGCGACCGTCTTGGGCCCCGAGGTCGTGTTGCGGACGCAGATGCCCGCTCTGGCCCCGGCGCAGGCGGACATGCTGGACCGCGCCTGGCAGGTGCTGCAGCTGGAGGCGCTGATGCCCGTCCTGCGTGACGAGGCCGCGACCGAGGCGGCGGGCATGCAGGCCGAAGGGCTGATCGCGGGCAGCGGGCCGGACTGGGCGGGCGTCGTGGCCCGCATCCATGACCCGGACCGGCTGGAACGCCTGTTCCGCGAAGGGGCTGCCGAGGCTTTGGCCCGTACCGATCCGGCAGTCATCGACCGGGCGCTGCGGTTTCACGCAGCCGGGCTGGGGCGGCAGGTCGTGGGGCTGGAAATCTCGGCCCGGCGCGCCATGCTGGAAGAGGGGATCGAAGAGGCCGCGCGGCAGGACTATGCCCGGGCCCGAGACGACGGTCAGCCGCGTGCCGCGCAGATCGACCGGATGATCGATCGCGCCGATCTGATCGCGCCGAATGTGGCGGGGGCGCTGAACGCGACCATCGCCTTTTCGCGCGGCTTTGCGGCGGGTGAGGGGTTCGACATGCCGTTGACGCCCCAGCAGATGATGGCCGAGGCCTGGGCGCAGCGCGACCAGATCGAGGCCGATGCCACGGGCTGGCTGCAGGGGTTCCTGATGCTGTCCTATGGTCCCCTCAGCGATGCGGAGCTGGACGGCTATACCGATTGGCTGGCCTCGGCCGAGGGGCGGGCGATGTCGCAGCTGTTGTTTGCAGGCTTTGACCGGGCCTTTGGGCAGACCTCGTATGACATGGGGCTGGCGGCGGCGTTGCGCCTGCAGGGGCGGCAGTTGTGATCGTGCTGGTGGGGGCGCTGGCCCGGCCCGGCCTGATGGCGGCGCTGGACCTGTCGGGATCTGCGATCAGCCTGCGCGGGCGGCTGACGGGCGGCGCCCGCGCAGGGATCGACCGCGGTGACTGGCCGGTGCTTGAGGCCTCGGCTGATGTCTTGCCGGGGGTTGGGGTCACGCCGAGCCCGGCGCTTGAGCGCTATGCGGCGGTCATGGGGCTGGCGGTGCAGTCTGTGGCGGGTCAGGCGGTGATGGGCCTTGGTGTGGGGCCACTGCCCGAACAGGGCACGCCCTTGGCGGATGCCGATCACGATGCGCTGGCCGCCGAGATTGCGCGGCAGATCCTGATCGCCGATGCCGGTCTGGACCCTGCCGTGCTGGCCGCGCGGCTGCCCATGACCGGGATCTGGGCGGCCAGCCGGGTGCGGGGGCAGGGGATGGCACCCTCGGGGCAGGGGGTGGTTCCCCTGCGTCCCGAAGGGGCGATCCGCACGATCAGCCAGCAGCAGCCTTTCCTGGGCTATTTCGGGGTCGAGCGACGCGAGCTGACCCATGCCCTGCATCAGGGCGGCCAAAGCGCCCGGATGGTGCGCGAGGCATTTCTGATGGGCGATGCGGCGGTGCTGCTGCCTTGGGATCCTGTGCGCGACCGGGTGCTGGTGATCGAACAGTTCCGTTTCGCCCCCGCCCTGCGCGGCGATCCGCAACCCTGGCTGCTGGAGCCGATCGCGGGCCGGGTCGATGCCGGCGAAACCCCCGAGGCCGCAATCCTGCGCGAGGCTGTGGAAGAGGCCGGGCTGCAGGTCCGCAGCCTTGTCCCGGCGTTTCACTGCTATCCCAGTCCGGGTGCGGCCTGCGAGTTTCTGTATCAATATATCGGCATTGCCGATCTGCCGGACGGGGTCGCGGGCATTCACGGGTTGGACAATGAGGCCGAGGATATCCGCGGCCATCTGATGGACCGTGCGCAGCTGTCGGCCATGGTCGATGCCGGGCAGATCAGCAACGGGCCGTTGGCCACGCTGTCTCTGTGGCTGGATGCACGGGCCGATCGTCTGCGCCGGGACGCGGCGCAATGCGGCGCGGGGCAGGGCTAGGCGGCGCAGGCCAGGGCGGGGCGGGGGTTGCCCCCCCGACCCCTGACCTTGTAGGTATCGCGGTAACTCTGAACCCATCCGGACAAAGGTCGATCGCCATGCGAATCTATTCTGATCTGGCCCATGCGATCGGCAACACGCCGCTGATCCGCCTGAACCGCGCAAGCGAGGAAACCGGCTGCGAGATCCTCGGCAAGGCCGAATTTATGAATCCCGGCCAGTCGGTCAAGGACCGGGCGGCGCTGTATATCATCAAGGATGCGGTGGCGCGTGGTGCCCTGCGGCCCGGCGGCACGATCGTCGAGGGCACGGCGGGCAATACCGGCATCGGGCTGGCGCTGGTGGGCGCCTCAATGGGCTTCAAATCGGTGATCGTGATCCCCGAGACCCAAAGCCAGGAGAAAAAAGACATGCTGCGGCTGGCCGGGGCCATTCTGGTCGAGGTGCCCGCAGCGCCCTACAAGAACCCCAACAACTATGTCCGCTATTCCGGTCGTCTGGCCGAGGCGCTGGCCCGGACGGAACCGAACGGCGCGATCTGGGCCAATCAGTTCGACAACGTCGCCAATCGTCAGGCCCATGTCGAAACCACCGGCCCCGAGATCTGGGAGCAGACCGAGGGCCGCGTTGATGGGTTCATCTGCGCCGTGGGGTCCGGTGGCACGCTGGCGGGGGTGGCCGATGCGCTGCAACCCAGGGGCGTCAAGATCGGGCTGGCCGATCCCGAAGGTGCGGCGCTGCATTCCTTTTACACGACCGGCGAATTCGACAGCCCCGGCAGCTCGATCACCGAGGGTATCGGGCAGGGACGCATCACCGCCAATCTGGAAGGCTTCACCCCCGATTTCAGCTGGCGGATCTCTGACGCCGAGGCGCTGCCGATCGTTTTCGATCTGCTGCGAGACGAAGGCCTGTGTCTGGGCGGATCGTCGGGGATCAATATTGCGGGCGCGGTCCGCATGGCGCGCGAAATGGGGCCGGGACATACCATCGTCACCATCCTGTGCGATTACGGAACCCGGTATCAAACCAAGCTGTTCAACCCCGAATTCCTGCAGGCCAAGGGTCTGCCGGTGCCCGAATGGCTGACCCGGCCCACACCGGACCTGCCGCAGGTTTACGAAGACTGAAAGGTTTCATGCGACATCTGATTGCCCTATTGCTTGTGGCGCTGCTGACATTGACGGCAGCGCCGCTGATGGCCCAACAGGCCGGGACGCCCAATTATCAGACCTGGGAACAGGTCGCCGAACGGGCCGAGGCGCTGACGACCAATCCGCGCGCCGCAAATGACGAACTGGCGCGGACCCGCGCCCGGATCGTCGACTGGCGGGACCAGTTGCAGGCCGGGCAGAACGTCAACGCCGACCGCATCGCCACGCTGCGCAATCAGATCGAGGCGCTTGGCCCCGCCCCCGCCGAAGGCGCCAGCGAGGATGAAGAGGTCGCTGCCCGCCGGTCGGAACTGGGCAGCCAGCTGTCCACCGCGCAGGCCCCGCGCTTGGCCGCGACCGAGGCCGCCAGCCGCGCCAATTCCATCATCGGCCAGATCGACGAGATCATCCGCCAGCGCCAGGCGCTGGAACTGGCCAAGCAATCGCCCTCGCCGATGTTGCCTGCATCCTGGGCCGAGGCGACCTCGGACGGGTTCGGCCTGCTGGAAGGGGTGGGCGGCGAGGTTCTGGGCCAGGACGCCACGCCCGAGACATGGGCCAATCTGCGCCCGCGCCTGCCTGAGGTGGCGGGCTATCTGATCGCGGCGCTGTTCATCCTGACCTATGCGCGGGGGTGGATCGTCAATCTGCCTTCGCGGCTGTCGGCGCGGGCATCCAAGCATTCGCGGGCGGTGCTGGCCTTTGTGGTGTCGCTTGGCCAGATCGCGGTGCCTCTGGCCGGAGTCTATCTGGGCATCAGCGCCATTCAGGCCACCGGTCTGGCCGGCGCATGGACGACGCCGTTCCTGAACGCCCTGCCTGTCGCGGCGCTGATCCTGTTCGGCGGTATCTGGCTGGCGCGGGCGCTGTTTCCGCGTCAGGCCATCGCCTATACCTCACTGCAGATGACCGAGGCGGCCCGCGTTTCGGCGGGGCGCATGGTCACGGTTCTGGCGGCGCTGATGGCGCTGCACCACCTGCTGTCGCGTGCCGTCCTGCCGCTGTCGGGCCTTTATGAACATGGCGAGGCCGAGGTCGGTCGGGTGCCGCTGCAATTCAGCGAAGCCTCGGCCGGGGTCTGGCATCTGGTCATGGCCGTGGTGACCGCGCTGGCGATGTTCCGGCTTGGCAATATCCTGCGCCGCCTGACGCGCGACGCGGTGACGCAGGATCTGTCCTATCGGCACTGGATCGCCGCTTGGGCGGGCCAGCTGACGCGGATCGTGGCGCCACTGGCGGTTCTGGTGATGGCCCTTGGCTATGTGAACATGGGCAATGTCATCATGTGGCCGTGGCTTTTGTCGCTGTCGCTGGTGGGCCTGCTGATCCTGCTGCAGGATTTCATCGCCGATATCTTTGATCTGGTGCAGCGCGGGGCCGAGGGCGCGCGCGAAGGGCTGGCGCCGATGCTGTCGGGCTTTGCGCTGGTGCTGGCCTCGGTCCCGGTCTTCATGGTGATCTGGGGCGCCACCCCGAACGAGCTGGCCGAATACTGGGTCCGATTCCGTCAGGGCTTCAGCATGGGCGGCATCACCCTGTCGCCCGGGGCCATCCTGACCTTCATCATCATCTTTGGCATCGGCTATGCGCTGACCCGCGGCGCGCAGGGGATGCTTCGCGGCACCGTCCTGCCCAAGACGCGGATGGACCCGGGCGGGCAGACCGCCGTCGTGTCGGGCCTTGGCTATGTCGGGATCGTGCTGGCGGCGCTGATGGCGATCACCTCGGCGGGGATCGATCTGTCCTCGCTGGCCATCGTCGCGGGTGCGCTGTCGGTCGGCATCGGCTTTGGCCTGCAGAACATCGTGTCGAATTTCGTCAGCGGTATCATCTTGCTGATCGAACGTCCGGTCAGCGTTGGCGACTGGATCAGCGCGGGCGGACAGCAGGGCATCGTCAAGCGCATCTCGGTCCGTTCGACGCAGGTCGAGACCTTTGACAAGACCGAGGTGATCGTCCCCAACAGCGACCTGATCAGCCAGCCGGTGACCAACTGGACGCGCCACAACAAGGTCGGGCGGATCATCATTCCCGTCGGCGTGGCCTATGGTACAGACACCCGCAAGGTCGAGGCGATCCTGCGCGAGATCACCGAGGATCACCCGCTGGTCGCTATCGATCCCGCCCCCGCCATCCTGTTCCGCGCCTTCGGCGCCGATAGCCTGAGTTTCGAGATCCGGGCAATTCTGGCGGATGTCGGCACGGGCCTTGGCGTGACTTCGGATCTGTTGCATTCGATAACCGCACGCTTCGCCGCCGAGGGGATCGAGATCCCCTTTGCGCAGCGCGACATCTGGCTGCGCAACCCCGAAGCCCTGCCGGGTCAGACGGCCAAAGCGGCAGCCCCGGACAGGCCCACCAAAGAGGTCGCGGCAGAACCCGGACAGCCCGCCGCGATCCGCGACACCTCGGTCGCCTCGCGGTCCTTGCCCGAGGACGGCGAATACGACGATGGGGATGCCGACAGCGGACGGTGATCAGGCCAGACATGAAAACGGGGGCGCGGCCATATGCGGTCGCGCCACCGTTTTTTTGTGGAGTTCAGGCAGCCAAACTGCGGGACGCGTCCCCTTCGTCGCCGCTGCCGTCATCGGGCAACCCCTCGCGCGACAGCATGACGGCCAGCCCGCGCAGCCAGGGGATATGGGCACAGATGATCATCAGCGCGACCATGATCGGCACTGCAAGAAACATCCCCGGCACCCCCCAGATCGCGCCCCAGAAGGCCAGCGACAGGATGATGCCAAAGCTGGACAGGCGCAGCGTCTGGCCCAGCAGCATCGGGTCCAGAATATTGCCGATCAGGAACTGCGTGACGCTGCACAACACGCCCACGATCAGCGTCAGCGTGGTGTCGCCGGTCAGCACGAAGGCCAGCATCGTCGCGATCGCCGTCGCCACAATCGAGCCCACCGAGGGGATGAAGTTCAGAATGAAGGTCAGCAGCGCCACTGCCAGCGCCAGTTCCAGACCCGCCACGCGAAAGATGACCCAGACAATCACGGCCGTTACCGCGCTGACCCCGGTCTTGACCACCAGATAGCGGTTCACGCGGTGCATGATCGACGCGATGATGCGGCGGATCTGATGCGCACGCTCGGGATCTTCGGCCAGACGTTCGATTTTCAGGGGAAACCAGACCTGTTCGGCGAACATGAAGCCCACGAACAGGATGACCAGTACGCTGCCCGACAACAGCCCCGAGGCCTGACCCGCCAGTGACCGGATCCAGCCGGTGATGTTGAAATTCGTCAGCGCCGTCATGATCCGTTCCTGCGCCTCGGGGCCCAAGCGTTCGGTCAGGGTGGGCAGGGCAGCCTGCGCCTGTTCGGCATAGGCGATGGCCAGAAAGACGACCTCGTTCACCTGTGCGACGATGGTGGTCGAGATCCACAAGAGCCCAAGCGCGATGCCGATCAGCGCAAGCGTCGTGGCCAGCCAGTTCGGAACCCGCAGCCGGGTCGAGATCGCGTGGATCGCATCCGAGGTCAGAGAGAACAGGATGATCGCGATGGCCAGCGAGATCAGGATGAATTTCGCCTGCACCAGCATGATCATCAGCAGCGCAAAGGCGATCAGACCCAGAAACCCGGTCTGCAGCCGCTCTCGCAGTACGGTCTCGTTCGATTGGTCCACGCATGTCCCCGCGGCGCTGATGAAAAACCCGATCCCGGCTGGCGGGATCGGGTCGGTTGGTGTCAGTCCTGATCGTCGGTCGTTTCGGCGATCTCGCTGTCGCCCTGTTCGGCGATGCGGGCGACCGAGACGACCACCTCTCCGGCGGCGGTGTTAAAGACCTTGACCCCGCCTGCGGTGCGCGACCGGAAGCTGATCCCCTGCACGGGCACGCGGATCGACTGGCCGGTCGAGGTTGCCAGCATGATCTGATCGTCCCCCTCGACCGGGAAGCTGGCGACCAGCGGGCCGCCGCGCATCGCACGGTCCATGGCCATGACGCCGATGCCGCCGCGGTTTCTGACCGGATAATCGTGGCTGCTGCTGATCTTGCCTGATCCGCGGGCGCTGATCGTCAGGATCAGATCCTCGGCCGCCGACATCTCGATATAGCGTTCCTGGGTCACGGTGCCTTCGACGGTGTCGTCATCCTCGTCAGCCTCGGCCCCGTCATCCAGCGCCCCCGCCACCGCACGGCGCATCTTGAGATAGGCGACGCGTTCCGAGGGATCAGCCTCGAAATGGCGGATCACGGACATGCTGACGACCTTGTCGCCCGGCGCCAGACGAATGCCCCGCACCCCGGTCGAATCGCGGCTTTTGAACACCCGGATCGCGGTGGTCGGAAAGCGGATCGCGCGGCCCATGCCGGTGACTAGCATCATGTCATCGGTCTCGGTCGCCAGACGCACGCCGACCAGCGTCACGCCCTCGGGCATCTTCATGGCGATCTTGCCGTTGCGCATGATATTGGTGAAATCGGACAGGGCATTGCGACGCACATCGCCGTCATCGGTGGCAAAGACCACCTGATAATTGTCCCATTCGGTTTCCGGCGCATCCATCGGCAGCAGGGCCGCGATGCTGACGCCCGGCACGATCGGCAGGATATTGACGATCGCCTTGCCCTTGGACGTGCGGCCCGCCAGCGGCAGTCGCCATGTCTTCATGCGATAGACCATGCCGTCGGTGGTAAAGAACAGCAATTCGGTATGGGTATTGGCCACGAACAGCGTGGTGACCACGTCGTCTTCCTTGGTGGCCATGCTGGACAGACCCTTGCCGCCCCGCCGCTGCGAGCGGAATTCGGCCAGTGCCGTGCGCTTGATATACCCGCCCGAGGTGATGGTGACGACCATATCCTCGCGCTCGATCAGATCCTCATCCATCATGTCGCCGGCCCAGTCCACGATCTCTGTGCGGCGGGGGACGGCGAACAGATCGCGGATCTCGCGCAGTTCGGTCGCGATGATCTCCATGATGCGATCGCGCGAGGCGAGGATGGCCAGATAGTCGCGAATGCTGTCGGCCAGCGTTTGCAGCTCGTCGGTGACCTCTTTGACGCCGATCTGGGTCAGACGCTGCAGGCGCAGGTCCAGAATGGCGCGGGCCTGAACCTCGGACAGGTTATAGGTTCCGTCCTCGTTCACCGGGTGCAGCGGATCGTCGATCAGGCGCAGATATTCGACGATCTCATGGGCGGGCCAGGGGCGCGTCATCAGCTTTTCGCGGGCCTCGGCGGCGTCGGCGCTGGCGCGGATGGTGGCCACCACCTCGTCGACATTGCTGACAGCGACTGCCAGACCGCACAGCACATGGCTGCGTTCACGGGCGCGGCGCAGTTCATAGGCCGTGCGGCGTGCCACAACTTCCTCTCGGAAGGCAATGAAATAGGTCAGAAAATCGCGCAGCGCCAGCTGTTCGGGCTTGCCGCCGTTCAGCGCCAGCATGTTGCAGCCAAAGGTCGTCTGCAGCTGGGTAAAGCGGAACAGCTGGTTCAGAACCACCTCGGGCGTGGCGTCGCGTTTCAGTTCGACGACGACGCGGACGCCGTGGCGGTCGCTTTCATCCTGAACCGTGGCGATACCCTCGACCTTCTTTTCCTTGGCCAGTTCCGCGATGCGCTCGATCAGGGTGGATTTGTTCACCTGATAGGGGATTTCATCGACGACGATGGCAAAGCGGTCCTTGCGCGGCTCCTCGATATGGGTTTTCGCGCGGATGATGACGCTGCCGCGCCCTTCCAGATAGGCTTTGCGCGCGCCGGATCGGCCCAGGATCGTCGCGCCGGTCGGAAAGTCCGGGCCGGGAATGATCTCCAGCAACCGTTCGGTCGGCAGGTCGGGATCGGCGATCAGCTCCAGCGTGGCGTCGATCACCTCGCCCAGATTGTGCGGCGGGATGTTCGTGGCCATACCGACCGCGATGCCGCCTGCGCCATTGACCAGCATGTTCGGAAAGCGTGCGGGCAGGACGGTCGGTTCGCGGTCCTTGCCGTCATAATTGTCCTGAAAATCGACGGTATCCTTATCGATATCCATCAGCAGGAAATTCGCGGGTTTGTCCATGCGCACTTCGGTGTAGCGCATCGCCGCCGCCGGATCGCCGTCCATGCTGCCGAAATTGCCCTGACCGTCCAGCAGTGGCAGCGACATCGAAAAGGTCTGCGCCATCCGCACCAGCGCGTCATAGATCGCGCTGTCGCCATGCGGGTGATACTTGCCCATCACATCGCCGACGGACCGCGCGGATTTGCGATAGGGCTTGTCGGGGGTGTTTCCGCTTTCGTCCATCGCATACAGGATGCGGCGATGCACCGGCTTCAGCCCGTCGCGCAGATCGGGGATCGCCCGGCTGACGATCACCGACATCGCATAGTCCAGATAGGATGTCCGCATCTCGGCCGAGATGTCGATCACCGGGCCGTCATGATGCATCACGACCCGGGTGGGGGCGCCCTCTTCCGGGGTTTCGGGCAGATCGTCTTCTGGGGTGTCGGCCACGGGTATTCCTCAACATCTAGTTGGGGTTCGGTATAGCGCAGCCATCCCCAAGGGGCAATCGCGGCCCGCCGAAACGGTTGGGAAAAGGCCGCGCCCTGCCGCCTCAGGCGCCCTTGCGGGCGGCCATTGCCCACAGGCCCGCCAGACCTGCGGACAGAAGGGCGTTCCAGCCCGCCATCGAGACGCCCAGAAACGACCATGCCACCTCGTCGCAGCGCACGACCGGGGCCGATTGCAGCCGGGTCATCAGATCCTGCGTGGACAGGCGCGACAGATCACCGACACCGCCCGAACAATGCGACGGCCCGGCCCACCAAGTCATTTCGACCCCCACATGGTACAGGGCCACGCCCGCCGCAGCACCCGCCGCGATCATGCCCAGCACCGCCAGCGACCGCACCTGGCCAGTCAGCCAGACCAGCGCCGCGACGGCCACCGCCGCGACATGCGGCCAGCGTTGCAGGATGCACAATTCGCAAGGCGCGTAGCCTGCCGCCTGAAAGCCAAGCGCCGCGATCAGCAACAGGGCCGATCCGGCCCCGGCGATAAGGGAAAGCTGTCTGCCCGTCACAGGAACCTCACAGTGGCAAAGCCGCCGATCAGGCAGGCCATGAAGATGGTAAAGACCAGACCCAAGCGCCGCTCGATGAAATCGCGGACGGGGCCGCCGAATTGCCACAAAAGCCCGGCGACGATAAAGAACCGCCCCGCACGCCCCAGGATCGAGGTCGCGATGAACAGCGGCAGCGACAGCCCCACGGCGCCCGAAAAGATCGTGATCACCTTGAACGGAAAGGGGGTCAGCGCCGCGAACAGCACCGCCCAGCCCCCGTATTCGGCAAAGCGCAGGGACAGATCCTGAAAGGCGGCCTCTTTGCCATAGGCGGTCAGCACCCATTGGCCGACCGTGTCCATCAGCACCGCGCCGATCCAGTATCCCAGCAGCGCCCCCAGAACCGAACCCGCCGTCGCGATCGTGGCAATCGCCCAGGCGCGCGCGCGCCGCGCCAGCACCATCGGGATCATCAGCACATCGGGCGGGATCGGAAAGACCGAGCTTTCGATGAAGCTGACCCCGAACAGGGCCGCATTGGCATGGCGATGCGCCGCAAGCCCCATGGTCCAGTCGTAAAGTCTGCGCAGCATGCTGTCCCCTTTGGCGGCTTTGGCCTGTCCTTCCCCCCGTGCGGGGGCCGCGTCAACCCTCTCGCGCGGCTGTGAAGCGCGGGGGCAGGGGAACCGGGGCCGGTTGCGCGCGTTCCGGGCAACAGCGATCGCGGGGATATGACATGCAGTGGCGGGGACGACGGGGCAGCGGCAATGTCGAGGATCGTCGCGGCATGGGCCGCGCGGCAGGCGGGATCGGCATCGCGGGCACGCTGGTCGTGCTGGCGGTCGGCTATTTCTTCGGCATCGACGTGACGCCTCTGGTGCAGGGCATGGACCAGGGTCAGCAGGGCGAGGTCGAGCTGTCCGAACGCGACGAGGAATGGGGCCAGTTCGTGTCGGTCGTTCTGGCCGATACCGAGGAAATCTGGCAGCCTCTGCTGCAGGAACAAGCTGGCATCGCCTATCAGGATCCGACGCTGGTCCTGTTCCGGGGGGTCGTGCAATCGGCCTGCGGGGGCGCATCCTCGGCCATGGGGCCGTTCTATTGCCCCGGCGATCAGCGCGTCTATCTGGATACCGACTTTTTCGACATGATGGCCGAACGGATGGGCGCGGGCGGCGATTTCGCCGCCGCCTATGTGATCGCACATGAGGTCGGCCACCATGTCCAGAACCTGACCGGCACGCTGGACGAGGTCAACCGCGCCCGCAGCAGCGGGTCGGAGGCCGAGGCCAATGCCATTTCTGTCGCCAATGAATTGCAGGCCGATTGCTATGCGGGCATCTGGGCGCGTCAGGCGCAGGAACGTTTCGGCAGTCTGGACGTTGGCGATCTGGACGAGGCGATGCGAGCAGCCGAAGCCGTCGGGGATGACGTCATTCAGGCCAGCGCGGGCCGGACGCCCATGCCCGACAGCTTTACCCACGGCACCGCGGCGCAGCGTCAGGAATGGCTGATGCGCGGGTTCGACTCGGGCGATATGCGGCAATGCGACACATTTGGTGCGGATTCTCTGTGATCAGAGGCCCTGCAACGAACCGGAGGACATGATGACCCTGATCCTGACTTTTGCGGGCCTGATGACGGCCTTTGCGATCACTCTGGCGCTTGGCGCACCCCGGCCCCGCCCCGTTCCTACGAAGAAAGACTGACAGATCAACGCGGAAAGCGCGGCTGACGCTCCATCGTGGCCCATTCGGGCCAATAGCCCAGCATCTCGACCCCCGCGATGATCAGACCCACGGCGATGATGCCGAACACCATCATCACCATCTTGGCGCTCGGCGGGTTCCTGACCCATCTCGCGGCGCGTACCAGCCACATCAGGTTGTGCATCTTGCGCCTCGCCTGTTACATCCTCGCGACAGCGAAATCAGACGTCGCGACGAAACTCAAGAGCCCAAGCCCGTGCCGAACCATCAGGACAGTCGAAACCTTCCCTATAGCGCGCGCCAGATGTACGATCTGGTGGCCGATGTCGAACGCTATCCGCAGTTTCTGCCGTGGAACAGCGCCGCGCGCATCCGGTCCCGCGAGACCCGGCCCGATGGCAGCGAGGAAATCACCGCCGATCTGGTCATCAGCTTCAAGGTGTTCCGCGAACGCTTTGGCAGCCGCGTCGTGCTGTGGCCGCAGGACGATCAGGGCCGCTGGAAGATCGACACCGAATATCTGGACGGCCCGTTCAAATACATGCGCAGCGGCTGGACCTTTACCGATCGGCCCGAAGGCGGCTGCCATGTCGAATTTTTCGTAGATTTCGAATTCAAGAACGCCATTCTGCAACGGCTGATCGGCGTGGTCTTTCACGAGGCCATGTCGCGCATCGTCCGCGCTTTCGAGGATCGCGCCCGCAAGCTATATTCCACCCCCTGAGGAGACCCGATGACCCCATTCCCCGACCCCTCGCGGACCCTGACCGCACCCGATCTGACCCCCGCAAAGATCGTCTATGGCCTGTATGCGCTTGGCTATCTTGTCGGACTGACGACGCTGGTCGGCGTGGTCTATGCCTATGTCTCGCGCGGCAAGGATCCGGTGCTGGACAGCCATCTGCAGTTCCAGATCCGCACCTTCTGGATCAGCCTTGCCATCGCGCTACTGGCCTTTGTCACCATCGTGATCGGCATCGGCTTTCTGGTCTGGGCGTTTCTGACGGTCTGGGGGCTCATCCGGGTCATCTCGGGGTTTTTGCTGGCCAATGACGGCAAGCCCGTCACCGGCACCAGATATTGGGGCATCATGGCCTATTGAGGCGCCGTCCCATGATGAAAAAGGCCGCCCCGATGGGCGGCCTTTGTCGTGTCAGCTCAGCGCGGCCTTCAGGGCCTCGGCCTTGTCCACGGTCTCCCAGCTGAAGGCGGTGGCGCCGTTCAGCGCGTAAGCCTCGCGTCCGAAATGGCCATAGCTGGCGGTCGGGCGATAGATCGGATGCAGCAGGTCCAGTTCGCGGATGATCGCAAAGGGGCGCAGGTCGAACACCTCGCGCACGGCAGCGACGATCCGGTCGACCGGGACGGTTTCGGTCCCGAAACAGTTCAGGCTGATCGAGGTGGGTTCCGCCACGCCGATCGCATAACTGACCTGTATCTCGCAGCGCTTTGCCAGACCGGCGGCCACGATGTTCTTGGCCACCCACCGGCCCGCATAAGCCGCCGAGCGATCGACCTTGGACGGATCCTTGCCCGAAAACGCCCCGCCGCCATGGCGTGCCATGCCGCCATAGCTGTCGACGATGATCTTGCGCCCGGTCAGGCCGCAATCGCCCACAGGGCCGCCGATCACGAACTTGCCGGTCGGGTTGATGAAATATTTCGTCGCATCGCTCAGCCATTCCGCAGGCAGGACCGGCTTGATGATTTCTTCCGTCACCGCCTCGCGCAGATCGGCAAGGCTGATTTCGGGATTGTGCTGGGTGGACAGCACCACCGCCTCGATCCCCTCGGGGCGGCCATCGGGACCATAGCGCAGGGTGATCTGCGATTTGGCATCCGGGCGCAGCCAGGGCAGGGTGCCGTCGCGGCGGACCTTGGACTGGCGTTCCACCAGCCGATGGGCATAGGTGATCGGCGCGGGCATCAGCACATCGGTTTCATCCGAAGCATAGCCGAACATCAGGCCCTGATCCCCGGCCCCCTGTTCTTCGAGGCTTGTACGGTCAACCCCCTGATTGATCTCAGGAGATTGCTTGCCGATGATGTTGATTACCGAACAGGTCGCGCCATCGAAACCCACATCGGACGAATTATAGCCGATATCGGTGATCACCCCGCGCACGATGGATTCCAGATCCACCCAAGCGCTGGTCGTGATCTCGCCCGAGATGATCGCGACGCCGGTTTTCACCATCGTCTCGCAGGCCACGCGGGCGCGCGGATCCTCGGCCAGAATGGCGTCCAGAATGGCATCGCTGATCTGGTCGGCGATCTTGTCGGGGTGCCCCTCCGAGACGGACTCGGAGGTGAAGGTCGAATATTCTGTCATGGGATCAATACCGGTAATGGTCGGATTTAAAGGGGCCTTCGGTCGAAACGCCGATGTAATCGGCCTGTTCCGTCGACAGCACCGACAATTTGGCGCCGATCCGGCCCAGATGCAGGCGCGCGACCTTTTCGTCCAGCGCCTTGGGCAGGATATAGACGCCCGGCTTATAGTCGTCGCCCTTGGTGAACAGCTCAATCTGGGCCAGCACCTGATTGGTGAAGCTGGCCGACATCACAAAGGACGGATGCCCGGTCGCATTGCCAAGGTTCAGCAGGCGCCCTTGGCTCAGCAGGATGATCCGGTTGCCCGAGGGCATCTCGATCATGTCCACCTGATCCTTGATGTTGGTCCATTTGTGGTTGCGCAAGGACGCAACCTGAATTTCATTGTCGAAATGGCCGATATTGCCGACGATGGCCATATCCTTCATCTCGCGCATATGCTCCAGCCGGATGACGTCGCGGTTGCCGGTGGTGGTGATGAAGATGTCGGCGGTCTCGACCACGTCTTCCAGCACCACGACCTCGAACCCGTCCATTGCGGCCTGCAGTGCGCAGATCGGATCGACTTCGGTCACCTTGACGCGGGCGCCCGCGCCCTGCAGCGACGCCGCCGAGCCCTTGCCCACATCGCCATAGCCGCAGACGACCGCGACCTTGCCGGCCATCATCACATCGGTGGCGCGGCGGATGCCGTCGACCAGCGATTCCTTGCAGCCGTACTTGTTGTCGAATTTCGATTTGGTGACGCTGTCGTTCACATTGATCGCGGGGAAGGGCAGAAGGCCCTTTTTCTGCAGATCATACAGACGATGCACGCCGGTGGTGGTTTCTTCCGAGACGCCCAGAATCTGGTCGCGGGTCTTGGTGAACCAGCCGGGTGACTGCGCCATGCGCTTGGCAATCTGCGCCTTGATGACGGTTTCCTCGTCCGATTCCGGGACGGGGATGATGTCCTCGCCCGCCTCGGCCCGCGCGCCCAGCAGAACATACAGCGTCGCGTCGCCGCCATCGTCCAGGATCAGGTTCGGTCCGTCGGGAAACTGGAACGAACGGTCCAGGTAATCCCAATGCTCTTCCAGCGACTGACCCTTGATCGCAAAGACCGGCACACCGGCCTCGGCGATGGCGGCGGCGGCATGGTCCTGCGTCGAATAGATGTTGCACGAGGCCCACCGGACATCGGCGCCAAGCGCCGTCAGCGTCTCGATCAGGGCGGCGGTCTGGATGGTCATGTGCAGGCTGCCCACGATGCGGGCGCCGGCCAGCGGCTTGGCCTGCCCGTATTCGGCGCGCAGCGCCATCAGGCCCGGCATTTCGGTTTCGGCGATATCCAGTTCCTTGCGACCGTATCCGGCCAGCGCGATATCCTTGATGATATAATCGGTCACGGCTGCTCTTTCGTCATTCTGAGGTTGCCTTGCAGATAACGCAGGCACCCCTTTTTCGAAAGGGCCGATTGCAAAACTGGCTAATCTGTCACGCCGTCGCGGTAACCTTGCTGCTGCGCGCGATGCGCGTCACAAAGTCCAGAGTCAGCATCTTGGCGGTCGCCAGAGGAGGCCGTTCCGGCGCCCATTCGGCCATGCGTCCGTCCACCAGCATCCGCGCCAGACCATAGGCATAGCTGCGCGACGACAGCACCAGCAGGGCGATATCCTCGCGCGGGTGCAGCTGCCCCTCGTCGCGGGCGCGGGTCATCATGCGGGTCATCAGTTCGGTCAGCGAATCCACATAGCGGCGCAGCGAGGGCACTTGCAGCAGGTGCGGAACCCCGCCATCCGACATCATGCGGAATTCGATCCGATGCCTGTCGGCCCAGTCAAGATAGGCATTCCCAAGTGCGATGAACTGGGCGAAGGGATCCTTGGGATCGACCTTGACCACCGCGCGGGTGCAGGTATCCATCAGCAAAATCAACGATTGCTCGATGCTGGTGATCAAAAGCGCGCGATTGTCGTCATAGATGTCATTCAGCCGGGCGGGGGGCTCATTGATCGACCGCGCGACCTCGTCCAGGCTGGGCAGGCGGGCATCGCGGTCATCGATCAGCCGCAACAGGGCAGAGATGGCCCGCTCGTGCAAGCCGTGGGGTTGTTCCCTGTGTGCGGTCGTCTGCATGATGTCATGGCCCGGTCTGATGCGCTGTTTTCGAAGCAATGATAAAACAGATGACACAACCTAAGGACGTTGCCCGGACGGCGTCCGGTTCAAAAATCGTCAATCAAATCCGAACAAGACATCGCCCGACTGAACCGTCTGACCTCTTGCCCGTAGGTCAGCCTATCACGAAATGTCGCGCGGGCGACACATTTATTTGACTGTTTATGCCCGGTCTTTGAAAGCACAAGCCCGGCCTGCAGAGGTCATCTGCAGACCGGGCCCTTTGTTCCGGTTGATCCGCTCAGACGCCCGAACGGGCGACGCGCTTGCGTTCGTTCGGGTCCAGATGGCGCTTGCGCAGGCGCACGTTCTTGGGCGTCACCTCGACCAGTTCGTCGTCGTTGATATAGGCGATGGCCTCTTCCAGCGACATGCGGACCGGGGTCGTCAGGCGCACCGCCTCGTCCGTGCCCGAGGCGCGGACGTTGGTCAGCTGCTTGCCCTTCAGCGGGTTCACCTCGAGATCGTTGTCGCGCGAGTGCTCGCCGATGATCATGCCCTGATACAGCTGTTCCTGCGCGCCGATGAAGAACTTGCCGCGATCTTCCAGCTTCCACAGCGCATAGGAGACCGAAACACCGTTTTCCATGGAGATCAGAACGCCCTGACGACGGCCCTGAATGGCGCCCTTATGCGGTGCCCATCCGTGGAAGATGCGGTTCAGCACGCCGTTGCCGCGCGTGTCGGTCATGAATTCGCCCTGATAGCCGATCAGACCGCGCGCCGGCACATGGGCCACGATGCGGGTCTTGCCGACGCCTGCGGGGCGCATCTCGATCAGGTCGCCCTTGCGGTCGCCTGTCAGCTTTTCGATGACCACGCCGGTATATTCGTCATCGACGTCGATGATGACCTCTTCGATCGGCTCAAGACGCTTTCCGTCCTCTTCCTTGTAGATGACGCGGGGGCGGCTGATCGACAGCTCGAATCCTTCGCGGCGCATGTTCTCGATCAACACGCCCATCTGCAATTCGCCACGGCCCGAGACGACGAAGGCCTCGCCGCCCGGCGTATCCTCGACCTTGATCGCGACGTTGATCTCGGCCTCTTTCATCAGACGCTCGCGGATGACGCGGGACTGGACCTTCTTGCCGTCCTGACCGGCCAGCGGGCTGTCATTGATGCCAAAGGTGACGCTGATGGTCGGCGGATCGATCGGCTGCGAGGGCAGGGCGTCCGTCACGTCCGGGTGGCACAGAGTGTCGGCCACGGTCGCCTTGGACATGCCTGCCAGCGTGACGATGTCACCGGCCTCGGCCTCGTCGATGGTGGTCTGGGTCAGGCCGCGGAAGGCCAGGATCTTGCTGATCCGGAACGTCTCCAGCTTTTCGCCATCGCGCGACATCGCCTTCAGCGTGTCACCGGCGCGGGCGGTGCCGGCCTCGACCCGGCCGGTCAGCAGACGGCCCAGAAACGCGTCGGCGCCCAGGGTGGTCGCCAGCATCTGGAACGGCTCGTGGTTGCGGTTGATCTGCTTGGGCGGCTGCACATGCTTGGTGATCAGGTCGAACAGCGCGTCAAGGTTCTTGCGGTCGCCGTCCAGCGTGGTGTCGGCCCAACCGCCGATGCCCGAGGCATAGACATGCGGAAAATCAAGCTGCTCATCCGTGGCGCCCAGATTGGCGAACAGGTCGAACACGTCGTTCAGCGTCTCGTCGGGTTCGGCTGCGGGCTTGTCGACCTTGTTCAGCACGACGATCGGGCGCAGGCCCAGGGCCAGCGCCTTGGACAGCACGAATTTCGTCTGCGGCATCGGGCCTTCGGCGGCATCGACCAGAAGGCAGACGCCATCGACCATCGACAAGATCCGTTCGACCTCGCCGCCGAAATCGGCGTGGCCGGGGGTGTCGACGATGTTGATGCGGATGCCCTTCCATTCCACCGAGGTGGCCTTGGCAAGGATCGTGATGCCGCGTTCGCGTTCGATGTCGTTGCTGTCCATCGCGCGTTCCGCGACGGCCTGATTTTCGCGGAAAGACCCCGACTGACGCAGCAGCTGATCCACCAGAGTGGTCTTGCCGTGGTCGACGTGGGCGATGATGGCGATGTTGCGGATATCCATGACAGCCTTAATCCATAGGTTTCGCGGCTGCCCTAGCCGATAAGGGCCGTGAATGCCAGCCCGCAATTGAAAGGCCCCCGACACAAGCGGTCGGAGGCCTTTCAGAGTTCAGGGGTTCCGCAGGCGCCCTAAGGCGCCAGCAGGGTCACGAACGACGGCGGGTCAGACCGGTCCAGACGCGGCCCGCGTCGCGGTCGCTGCCGCCACGGATCGCACCCATCCAGGCTGCCAGACCCGCAATCAGCGAGGTCACGGCCAGGAACAGGGCCGACCACACAGCTGCGTGACGGGCGGATTCAGCCGCAGCGATGGCGGTGTCCTGTGCTTCTTGCAGACGCTGTTCGGCCTCGGCGCGCAGCTCTTGTGCCTGGGCTTCGGCGGTGGCCAAAGCCTCTTCGGCCTGCTGGCGCGCTTCGGTCAGGCGCTGTTCGGCCTCGTCGCGCAGGGTCTGGGTCTGGGTCACGGCCTCTTCGACGCGGGCGTCGATCTGGGCCGGGGTCAGGTCGGTCCGGGCTGCCAGCGCGTCGCGCAGATAGTCCAGATCATCCTCGGGAACCTCGCCGGTGCGCAGAACGGTGCTGAGAATGCTACCGACTTCGCTGCGGATCGCCTCGTCCGAGAACTGGTCGGGGGCCGCCGCTTCGCCGCGCAGCAGACGATCGGTCAGGTAATCCAGAGGATTGCCGCCCATCTCTTCGCCGCCAGCCGCTTCGCCGGCACCGGATACGGCGCCGCCTGCCAGTTGGCCGACACCGCTGATCGCGCCGCCTGCAATCTGGCCTGCACCGCCGACGATACCGCCTGCCAGCTGGCCTGTGCCCTGCAGGGCACCGCCGACCGCAGAGCCTGCCGCCTCGACCGCCGTGGTGGCCGCGCTGCCTGCCGCGCGCACGCCGCTGGTCACCGCACCTGCCGCCAGAATGCCGCTGAGGATCATGCCGATAGCCCAGACCGTCAGGCCGTGAATGCCGTCACGCGCTTCGACTTCGTCTTCCGAAGTCGAGGTGCGGGCCCGCATCCGTCCGGCGACATAGCCGCCCAGACCATAGATCGCGATCATCGAGACAAAGGCGAAGACGCCCACGAGGATCAGCGCGAAGGTGCCCAGACCCTCGCCTGTTTCGGCCGAAACCGACCCGAGCCCGATCGCGGCGGTAAAGCCGGTCAGAACGACCGTCAGCCCGCCTGCGATCGCCGCCCCCGCAAGGATCGAGGGCCAATCGACATGGCCACGCTGTGCCTTGCCGGCAGTATCGAGGTTTTCGTTCATGATCGGGTTTCCTTACCGCAGGCCGAGAAACGACAGGACGAACAGAACGACAACGACGAGGCCGACAATATAGATGATCGAATTCATGACTTTTTCCTTTGCCTTGGGCATCCGCCGCACAATCGGCGCGGCGTGGTGACGCATCACTAGGCAAACGGGTCAGGTTGCGCACAGGTTCCCTGAACTGAACGGAAAAAGCAGGTTCAGCCCCGCGCGGCCAAGGCCTGACGCAGCCATCCCAGCCCCTTCAGGCTGGTCCGCTGCGGGTTGTATTCACATCCGACCCAGCCCCGATAGCCCCACTCGTCCAGCTCGGCGAAGAAGGCGGGATAATCGATCATGCCGATATCGGGTTCATGGCGTCCCGGGCAGCCCGCGATCTGGATATGGCGCACCAGCGGCGCCACCTTGCGCCAGCAGGTCATCAGATCGCCGGTGATCATCTGCGCATGATAGGCGTCCAGCTGCAGCCCCAGATTGGGGGCGGCGACATTGTCGATGATGTCGATGGCGGTGCGATAGTCGGTCAGGAAATAATCGTGGGTGTCGGTGCGGTTTCTCGGCTCGATCGTCAGGCTGGCATGGGGGGCGCGATGCGCGGCCCAGCCCAGATTTTCGACAAAGGTGTCATGCGCGTCCTGACCCTGCGCCCGCCCGCAGACGATATGGATATGGGTGGCGCGCAACACTTGTGCCACACGCAGGCTGCGTTCGAAATCGCGACGGAACCGATCCTGCAATCCCGGCACGGCGGCAAAACCGCGCGGGCCGCCCGCCCAGTTCGGCGGTGGCGCATTGATCAGCACGATATCCAGCCCGGCAGCGGTGGCGGCGCGATACAGTTCGGGGGCGGCGATGTCATAGGGATACAGGATCTCGACCCCGTCGAATCCGGCTTCGGCAGCGGCGGCAAAGCGGTCGAGGATCGGCAGCTCGGTGAACAGCATCGTCAGGTTGGCGGCAAAGCGCGGCATCACGGCTCCAATGCGAAGAATTGCCCGCCCGCGCGGACGCCCGCCCGGCCATCCGGGCCCGGTTCGGCAGCGGCGGCCAGCCGGTAAAAGGTCTTGCGGTCGATCAGCGCCTCCAGCCCGGCGCGGACATGCACATAGGGGCGGGGCGCTTGCGACGTGCCGCGCAGGATCAGCGCGTGATCCGGGCCCACCGCGACCTGATCGCCGACATTGGTGGTCAGGGTGATCCGTCCGGGCTGGTCGGCCCGGTCGGGCACGATTTCGGCATCAATGGCCAGAAACGGCGCATCCTCGACCCGGATGCCCAGTTTTTCGACCGGAGAGACCAGAAAATACCGCTCTCCCTCGCGTTTCAGGATGGATGCGAACAGCCTCACCATGGCGGGGCGGGTGATGGGCGATCCGTCATGGACCCAGGTGCCGTCGGCGCGGATCAGCAGGTCCATTTCCCCGCAATAGGCGGGATTCCACAGGTGAACGGGCGGCGGACCGCCTTTGGACGCCTTGCCGATGACCTGTTCCAGCCCCTCGGCGCTCACGCTTTTGTCACTGTTTTCCGCCATTCGATCTGGTCGCCTCCGGCCCGACTGCCTATGCTCTGCTTAAAGCAGCGGAAGGGCAATGTCATGAGCACGGACGAAATTCTGGTGCAAGAGGTTAAGGCCCTTGCCGCGCGCCTGTCGGATGCCCGGCTCAGCACGGAACGTCGCTTTGTCGGTCAGCATGATGTGGTCGAACAGGTGCTGGCGGCGATCCTTGCGGGTGGGCATGCGCTGTTGATCGGGCAACCGGGTCTGGGCAAGACGATGCTGGTCGACACCTTGTCCACCGTTCTGGGTCTGGACAGCCAGCGCATCCAGTTCACCCCCGATCTGATGCCCGCCGACATTCTGGGCTCCGAGGTTCTGGACGCGCTGCCCGATGGCAGCCGGGCGTTTCGCTTTATCGAGGGTCCGGTCTTTACCCAGCTGCTGATGGCGGATGAGATCAACCGCGCCAGCCCCCGCACCCAATCGGCCCTGCTGCAGGCCATGCAGGAACGTGAGGTCACGATCAGCGGCCAACACCGGCCCCTTGGCCGTCCGTTCCACGTTCTGGCCACCCAGAACCCGATCGAACAAGAGGGCACCTATCCGCTGCCCGAGGCGCAGCTGGACCGGTTCCTGTTGCAGATCGACGTCGATTACCCCGATCGCGACACCGAACGCGCGATCCTGCTGGCCACCACCGGTCTGGACGAGGGCGCCCCCCACGCGGCCTTCACCCCGGCCGAGTTGATCGCCGCGCAGCGCCTGATCCGCCAGATGCCGGTGGGCGAGGCGGTGGTCGAGGCCATTCTGGATCTGGTGCGCGCCGCAAGGCCGGGCGCGCCCGAGGCCGAGCCGTTCGTATCGGACGCGCTGCTTTGGGGTCCGGGGCCGCGCGCGGCGCAGGCGCTGATGCTGGTCAGCCGGGCGCGGGCGGTGCTGAACGGGCGCTATGCCCCGACGCTGGATGATGTGGCCGCGATGGCGCCGCCGGTCCTGCGGCACCGCATGGCGCTGTCCTTTGCGGCGCGTGCGCGGGGCGAGACCGTCGATGCCATCATCGCGCGCTTGCTGGATGCCCGGACCCTGGGCCGTCACGCCGCATGAGCCTGCCGCCCGCCGATCAGGCCGCCCATGCGCGGCGCGCCATGGACCTGCGGGGCCGGGCCGAGGCCGCATCCGGCCATCTGCCCGGCCTGATCCTGTCGGCGGAACGGCTGGCCGCGATGGTCGCGCCGGGCGCGCATGGGCTGCGCCGGGCCGGACCGGGCGAGGATTTCTGGCAATACCGCCCCGCCAGCACGGGCGATGCCGCACGCAGCATCGACTGGCGCCGATCAGGCCGCTCGGATGCGCAATTCGTGCGCGACCGAGAGGCGCAGACGGCGCAGGCCGCCGCCATCTGGCTGTCGCGCGGGCAGGGCATGGCCTTTGCCGGCGGCCCTGACCGCCCGACCAAGGCCGCGCGGGGTCAGGTTCTGGCGCTGGCCACGGGCATGCTGATGCTGCGGGCGGGCGAAAAGGTGGGCCTTCTGGGCCAGCCCGCCCGCGCGGGTCGCCTGCAGGCCGACCGTCTGGCCGAGGCTTTGGCGCATCCCGGTTCCGGGACGTCCGCTGCCGCCCCCGAGGATGACGCGGCTTTGCCCGGTGCCTTGCGTCCGAACCAGCGGGTGATCGTGATCTCGGATTTCCTGAGCGATCCGGCTTGGGTCGGCGCACTGCTGGCGCAGGCGGCGGGGCTGGGGGTGACCGGGCTGCTGGTCCAGATCCTCGACCCCGACGAGGCGCATTTCCCCTATGACGGCGCGGTCGAGTTCCGCTCGGCTTCGGGAGCCCTGCGCCATGACAGCCGCGATGCGGGCGGGCTGCGCGCGGCCTATCTGGCGCGGCTGGCGGAACGTCAGGACTGGCTGGGCGCGCAGGCGCGGCAGGCGGGCTGGCAGTTCGGCACGCATCTGACCGATGCCGATCCGGCGCAGGCGCTGAACTGGATCTGGCAGGCGTTGGGGCAAGCAGGGGCGGGCCAAGGCCAGTCGGTGCAGGCCGGGTCGGTGCAGGGCGTATCGGGGCAGGGCATGGGCGCGACCACCGGTCAGGGGGCTGTCTGATGCTGCTGCTGGGGCCCTTGGGATTTGCGGCGCCGTGGCTGCTGGCCGCGCTGATCGCGCTGCCGGTCCTGTGGGTCATCCTGCGCGCCATGCCGCCTGCGCCCAAGCGCATCGTCTTTCCCGGCATCGCCCTGCTGGCCGGTCTGGCGGACCGAGCGCCGCTGGCCAGCCGCACGCCCTGGTGGCTGCTGCTGATCCGGCTGGCGGCGGTCGCGGCGCTGATCCTGGCCTTTGCCGGGCCGGTCTGGCGGCCGGTGGTGCAGGCCCCGGCGGATGGCCCGCTGCTGGTCGTCATGGATGGGGGCTATGGCACAGCCCTCGACTGGCCCGCCCGTCAGGCCCGCGCCGAACGCGCCCTGACCGAGGCCGCAGCCGCAGGTCGCCCGACCGCGCTGGTCATGGCCAATGGCCGCGACGGGCAGGGGCCGCTGGTCTTTCAGCCCGCCGACACATGGCTGGCGGGGCTGCGGGGCGCCCGGCCCGCGCCGTGGTCCTCGCGTCTGCCCGATGATCCGCAGGCGGCGCTGGCCGCGCTGCCCGACGGTTCCCTGTCCACCCTGTGGATCGCGGATGGCACCGATCACCCCAACCGCGCGGCATGGCTGTCGGCGCTGGCGGATCGCGGCGCGGTCACCGTCGTGCCCCCCGCCCGTCCCCTGCGCACCCTGTCGCTGGCCGAGGGCGAGACGCCCTCCCTCAGCCTGATCTCGACCGATGAGGCCGCGCCGGGGATCGAGGCGATCGGCCCCGACCCGCAGGGGATCGAACGCGCGCTGGCCAGCCTGACCCCCGGCGATCCGGTGGCGCAGGACGGCACGATCCTGCGCCCCGTCGCCATCGACCTGCCGCCCGAATTGCGCAACCGCATCACCCGGTTCCAGATCGCGGGCGAAGGCCATGCCGGCGCCGTGGTGCTGGCCGATGACCGCACCCGCCGCCGCAAGGTGGCGCTGGTGGGCGAGGCGGCCGATCAGGCCGAGGGGCAGCAATTGCTGGCCCAGACCCATTATCTTCGGCAGGCGCTGGCCCCATCCGCCGATCTGGTCGAGGGGACGCTTGGCGATGTGCTGGACGCTGCCCCCGACGTGATCATTCTGGTCGATCAGGTCCAGCTGGCCGAGATCGGCGATCTGGGGCTGTGGGTCGATCAGGGCGGGCTGCTGATCCGCTTTGCCGGGCCGCGCATGGCCGGATCAGACCGGCTGCTGGACGAGCCGTTGCTGCCCGTGGCCCTGCGACAGGGCGGGCGCGATATCGGCGGCGCGCTGTCCTGGGGCGATCCGCGCGGCCTTGCGCCCTTTGCGGCGGACGGTCCCTTTGCCGGGCTGGAACTGCCCGGCGATGTCGAGGTGCGCGCCCAGCTGATGGCCCAGCCCGGTCCCGATCTGGCGGGCAGGACGCTGGCCGCGCTGACCGACAACACGCCGCTGATCACCCGCGACCGCTTGGGTCAGGGGCAGGTGGTTCTGGTCCATGTGACCGCCAATGCCGAATGGTCGAACCTGCCGCTGTCGGGTCTGTTCGTGCAGATGATGGAGCGTCTGGTCGCGACCGCCCGGCTGACGCCCACCGAACAGGCCTCGGACGATCGCCAGCAGCCGTTCTGGACGCCGGAAACCCTGCTGGACGGCTTTGGTCGCACCGCCCCGGCCGAGGGGCTGTCGCCCGTCGCCGCCGCCGATCTGGCGCAAGGGCCGGGACCGGACCGCCCGGCAGGCATCTATGCCGCAGGCGAGCGTCGTCAGGCCCTGAACGCGGGCGGTCCCTTTGCGCGGGCCACATGGCCCGGCGCCACCGTCGAGGCCGTGGGCGCCACCACGGGCCGCGATCTGATGGGGGCGCTGCTGGCGGCGGCGGCGCTGCTGCTGGCGGTGGATGCGCTGGCCTCGGCATGGTTGGCGCGCGGTCGCGGTCGCGGTCAGGGTCAGGGGCGGCGCACAGGCGCGCGCGCCACGACGACCACGCTGGTGGCGCTGGCGATGCTGCCCGCGCTGCTGGCGACGACCCCGCGCGCGCAGGCGCAGGATCTGGACCCCGACCTGATGCGCGCCGCCAGCGAGGTCGCGCTGGCCTATGTCATGACCGGCGATGCCGAGATCGACGGCGCGTCCGAACAGGGGCTGGCGGGGCTGTCGATGGCCCTGCGGGCGCGCACCTCGGTCGAACCGGGCGCGCCGATCGGCATCGACCCCGACACCGACGATCTGTCGCTGCTGACGTTTCTGTACTGGCCCGTCACCGACGGCCAGCCCGCCCCCGGCCCGCAGGCCTATCTGCGGCTGAACGCCTTTCTGCGCTCGGGCGGGATGATCCTGTTCGACACGCGCGACGGCGATATCGCGGGCATGGGCGGGCCGGACATGTCGGATGCGCTGCGCCGTCTGGCGGCACCCTTGGACATTCCGCCGCTGGCCCCGGTGCCCGACGATCACGTCCTGACCCGCGCCTTTTACCTGCTGGGCGATTTTCCGGGCCGCTGGCAGGGCAATCCCGTCTGGCTGGAAGCGCCGCCGGTCGGCGCGCAGTCCGATGCGGGCATGCCCTTTCGCCAGCTGAACGACGGCGTCAGCCCGGTGATCATCGGCGGCAACAGCTGGGCCGAGGCCTGGGCCGTGGACGAGGCGGGCTATCCCATCTTTCCGATCGGGCAGGGCTGGACCGGCGAACAGCAGCGCGAGATGGCTGTCCGCTTTGGCATCAACCTGATCATGTATGTGCTGACCGGGAACTATAAATCCGATCAGGTCCATGTGCCTGCCCTGCTGGACCGCCTGCGGACCGAGGAGTTTCTGGCCCCATGACCGCGACCCTGACCCAGCTGCGTTTCGACCCGGCCCTGCCTTGGTGGGCGATCATCGCTTTGGCCGTTCTGGCGGGCCTTGTCGGCGCGTTCGCGCTGTGGCGGGGCCTGCGGGGCTGGGCATGGCGCGGGCTGGCGGGGCTGGCCGCCGCCCTGGCGCTGGCCGGTCCGGCGCTGGAACTGGGCACCCGGGCAGGGCTGTCCGATATCGTGATCCTGCTGGAGGATCGCTCCTCCAGTCAGGATCTGCCGGGGCGGGCGGCGCAAATGGATGCCGCCGCCGCCGACCTGTCCGCCCAGATCGCCGCGCTGCCCGGCACCGATCTGCGCCGCGTGACGGTGGGCGATGACGATGACGGCACGTTGCTGGGCACCGCTCTGTCGCGCGCCGTGGCGGCGGAACCCGAGGCGCGGCTGGCGGGCGTCATCGCGCTGACCGACGGGCGCCTGCATGATGCGCCGATGCTGCCCCAGGGCCTGCCCGCACCGGTCCATGTGCTGCTGACCGGCCAGCCCGACGATTGGGACCGCCGCCTTGTCATCGAGGAGGACCCCGCCTTCGGTCTGATCGACCAGGAGGTCACCATCCGCCTGCGGATCGAGGATCAGGGCGCCGTACCCCCGGATCAGCAGACCGGCAGCGTGAACCTGAGCCTGTCGGTGGACGGAGAGGATGCGCAGACCGTCGCCGTGCCCCTGAACACCAGCCTGTCGCTGCCGGTGACGCCGCGCCATGCGGGCCAGAATGTCGTGCAGATCGAACTGGACGATGCCCCCGGAGAGCTGACCGACCGCAACAATGCCGCCGCTGTCAGCATCAACGGCGTGCGCGACCGGCTGCGCGTCCTGCTGGTGTCGGGCGAACCGCATGCGGGCGAACGCACTTGGCGCAACCTGCTGAAATCGGATGCGGGCGTCGATCTGATTCATTTTACCATCCTGCGCCCGCCCGACAAGTTCGACGGCGTGCCGGTGAACGAATTGTCGCTGATCGCCTTTCCCACGCAGGAACTGTTTCTGGAACGGATCGACGATTTCGACCTGATCATCTTTGATCGCTATAGCGTGCGGGGCATCCTGCCGCCCGACTATTATCTGAATATCGCCCGCTATGTCGAAGAGGGCGGCGCCATCCTGGTCTCGGCCGGGCCCGAGATGGCCTCGGTCGAAAGCCTGAATCTGTCGCCTCTGGGCCGCATTCTGCCCGCGCGTCCCACCGGACGGGTGATCGAGGAACCTTACCTGCCGCGCCTGACGCCCGAGGGGCAGCGCCATCCGGTGACTGCCGGGCTGGCCGGTGACGACCCCGAGGCGCCCGATTGGGGCCGCTGGCTGCGCATGTCCGAGGTCACGCCCGAACCCGGTGCTCAGGTCGCCATGACCGGCGCCGAGGACAGCCCGCTGCTGATCCTCGATCGTGTGGGAGAGGGGCGGGTGGCGCTGCTGACCAGCGATCAGGTCTGGCTATGGGGGCGCGGCTTCGAGGGGGGTGGTCCGCAGCTGGAGCTGCTGCGCCGCATCGCCCATTGGTCGATGAAGGAACCGGAGCTGGAGGAAGAGGCGCTGCTGGCCGAGATCCGCGACGGGCTGAGCGTTTCCCTGACGCGGCGCACCATGGCCGACGACGCCGGACCGTTGCAGATCACCGGTCCCGACGGCACGGTGACCGAATTGCCGCTGGTCGCGGACGGTCCGGGCCGCTTCGTGGCCGACTGGACCGCGCCGGAACCCGGCCTTTACCGGCTGGCCGATGGCGACATCACCCGCGTGCTGGCCCTTGGCCCCGCAGCGCCCCGCGAATTCGAGGAGACGGTGGCCGATGCCCCCCTGCTGGCGCCGCTGACGGACACCACGGGCGGCGCGGTCCTGCGCCTTTCGGATGGCGTGCCCGACATCCGTCAGACCCGGACGGGACGCGCGGCCAGCGGATCGGGGCTTGGTGGCGACTGGATCGGCATCACGCCGCGCGATGCCGCACAGGTGACCGGGCTGGACCGGCGGCCCCTGCTGCCGGGCTGGGCATGGCTTTTGCTGATATCCGGCCTGATCCTGACCGGCTGGCTGGCCGAGGGACGCAGGCGCCCCGCCTGAGCGCGCCCGCCGATACGCTTGCCAACCGTTCCCCCGGTTGGTAACCCCATGAAAACCGCCCGAAGGAACGACAATGGCTGACGAAACGCGCAATCCCGCCCCCCATACCGAGGCCGATCTGGCGCTGATCAAACGGATCATCCCGCATCGCTATCCGTTCCTGTTCATCGACAAGGTGCGCGATATCGTGCCCTTTGAAAGCGCCGTGGGCATCAAGAACGTCACCGCCAACGAACCGCATTTTCAGGGCCATTTTCCCGACCATCCGATCATGCCCGGCGTGACCATCATCGAGGCGATGGCCCAGACCGCCGCCGTCGTGGTGGGCATCAGCATGAACGTCATCGATCAGGACATGCAGACCTATTTCATGGGCATCGACAAGTGCAAGTTCCGCCGCATGGTCGTTCCGGGCGACGTGCTGGAACTGCATTGCCGGGCCATTCGCGGCGGCGGCAAGATCTGGAAATTCGAAGGCCGTGCGATGGTCGACGGCCAGATGTGCGCCTCGGCCGAATTCACGGCCATGATGGCGCGCAAGGATGGCTGAGGGCCGCATCCACCCCTCGGCCGTGATCGAACCGGGCGCGCAGATCGGCGCCGGGGTCGAGATCGGTCCGTTTTCGGTCGTCGGACCCCGTGTCCGGCTGGCGGATGGGGTGGTGCTGAAATCGCATGTCGTCGTCACCGGCGACACCGAGGTGGGCGAGGGGACGGTGATCTTTCCCTTTGCCTCGATCGGCGAGGTGCCGCAGGATCTGAAGTTCAAGGGCGAGGATGTGCGCCTGCGCATCGGCGCCCGCAACCGCATCCGTGAATATGTGACGATGAACCCCGGCACGGCGGGCGGCGGCGGTGAAACCGTCGTGGGCGATGACGGGCTGTTCATGGCCTCCAGCCATGTGGGCCATGATTGCCGGATCGGCGACCGGGTCATTCTGGCCAACAGCGTCGCCATCGCCGGGCATTGCCATCTGGAAGATGACGTGATCGTCGGCGGGCTGTCGGGCGTGCATCAGTGGGTGCGCATCGGACGCGGCGCGATGATCGGTGCGGTGACGATGGTGACCGCCGATGTGATCCCCTATGGCATGGTGCAGGGGCCTCGCGGCCATCTGGACGGGCTGAACATCGTGGGCCTGCGCCGCCGTGGCGCCAGCCGGGCCGAGATTGCCGCCCTGCGCGCGCTTCTGGCCGATCTGGGCGCAGGATCGTTTCGCGACACCGCCCGGGCACGCGCCGGGACGGACGCCTCGGGAATGGAACGCGACGTGCTGGATTTCATCCTCGGCCCCTCGGATCGCAGCTTTCTGGCCCCGAAATCCGAATGATCCGCATCCCATGACCCGTATTGCCATCATCGCCGGGCTGGGCGCGCTGGCCCCGGCCATTGCCGCGCGGCTGGACGATCCCGCCATCTTCGCGCTGGAGGGGTTCGCCCCCGAGGGCCTGCCTGCCACGCCCTTCCGGCTGGAGCGGCTGGTGCCGTTCATGGACGAATTGCATGCGCAGGGGATCGGGCGGGTGATCTTTGCAGGGGCCATCCGCCGCCCCCGTCTGGACCCCGAGGCCTTTGATACGCGCACCGCGCAACTGGTGCCGCGCATCCTGACGGCGATGCAGTCGGGCGATGACGCGGCGCTGCGCGTGGTCCTGGACATCTTCGAGGAAAATGATCTGAGCATCTGTTCTGTCAGTGAAATCGCGCCCGACCTGATCCCCGGCGAGGGCGTGCTGACCGGCCAGCCATCGGATGCGGACCGGCGCGATGTGGCGCGCGCCGCGCAGATTCTGGCGCAGACCGGGCCCTTGGATCTGGGGCAGGGCGTCGTCGTGGCGCAGGGCCTGTGTCTGGCGCTGGAGACCCTGCCCGGAACGCAGGCGATGCTGGATTTCGCGGCCCTGCATGGGGATCTGCGCCCCAATCCCACCGGGGCGCGTGGCGTGCTGTACAAGGCGCCGAAACCCGGACAGGATCGCCGGATCGATCTGCCCACGCTTGGCCCCGACAGCGTCGATCAGGCGGCGGCGGCAGGGCTTGCGGGCATCGCTTGGGCGGCGGGTGGCGTGATCCTGTTGCAGCGCGACGAGATGCTGCGCCGGGCGCAGGCAGCGGGGCTGTTCCTCTGGGCAGCGGCGTCCTGAACCGGGGGCTGCCCGTGAAAAAGGCTGGCCTCGGATGCGGCGCGCCCCTACCCATGACCCGACAGCAGCAAGGCGGTGCGGCATGCGTTATTATCTGATCGCGGGCGAGGCCTCGGGCGACCAGCTGGGCGCGGCTCTGATGGCCGGGCTGCGCCAGCTGGACCCGCAGGCGCAGATCATCGGCATCGGCGGCCCCGCCATGACCGGGCTGGGGCTGGACAGCCTGTTTCCGATGGACGAGCTGTCCGTCATGGGCATCTGGGAGGTTTTGCCGAAATACCGCCAGCTGAAACGCCGCATCGCCCAGACAGCCGCAGCGGTGATCGACGCGGCCCCCGATGTGCTGATCACCATCGACAGCCCCGATTTCGGCCTGCGCGTGGCCCGGCTGGTGGCCGCGCAGCGCCCCGATCTGCGCCGGGTGCATTACGTCGCGCCCTCGGTCTGGGCCTGGCGTCCGGGCCGGGCGGCCAAGATGGCGCAGGTCATCGACCATGTGCTGGCGATCCTGCCCTTTGAGCCGCCCCTGATGCAGGCGGCGGGGATGAGCTGCGATTTCGTGGGCCACCCGGTCGCCACCGCCGATGTCGCAGGCCCGGACGAGGCGCAGCTGTTCCGCAACGCGCATGGCATCGCGCCCGATGCGCCGGTGGTTCTGTGCCTGCCCGGATCGCGGCGTGGCGAGGTCGCCCGTCTTGGCCCCCGCTTTGACGAGGCGCTGATGCGGCTGCGCGACCGGGTGCCCGAGATCCGGGTCGTGCTACCCACCGTGCCGGGCGTGGCGGGACTGGTGCGCGACATGACGCGCCGCTGGCCCACCGCCCCCATCGTGATCGAAGAGGCCGAAGAGAAACGCGCCGCCTTTGCCGCCGCCGATCTGGCGCTGGCGGCATCCGGGACGGTCAGTCTGGAACTGGCGGCCAGCCGGATTCCGATGGTCATCGGCTATGACATGGCGCCGCTGTCGCGGCTGATCATCGGCGCGCTGCTGCGCACCGATACGGTGACGCTGGTCAATCTGGTCAGCGATACCCGCGCCGTGCCCGAATTTCTGGGCCGCAACTGCCAGCCCGGCCCCATCGCACAGGCCCTGCAGGACGCGCTGGAGGATCCGGCCCGCCGCGCCGCCCAGCTGGAGGCGATGGATCTGACGATGGAGCGTTTGGGCCGTGGTGGCGAGGCGCCGGGCCTGCGGGCCGCGCGCTCGGTTCTGGGCGCGATCCCGACGGGGGTGGCCCAAGGGTGATGGGCCTGCGCGTGACCGACCCGCAGGTGATGGCCACCAGGGGGTGACGGGCCTGCGGGCGGGATTGGTCCCACCCGCAGGGGTCGCGATCAGATCACGGCGGTGACGATGATCTCGACCTTGTAATCCGGGGTCGCCAGTGCCGATTCGCCGGTCGCGCGGGCGGGGGTATGGCCTTGGGGCACCCAGGCATCCCAGACCGCGTTCATCTCGGCGAATTCGGCCATGTCGGACATCCAGATCTGGGCCGAGACGATCTTCGTCTTGTCGGTTCCGGCCTTGGCCAGCAGATCGTCGATCTGGGCCAGAACGGCGCGGGTCTGATCGGCCACCGGGGTGTCCGGCTCTCCGACCTGACCGGCCAGAAAGACAAAGCCGTTGGCGATGACGGCCTGGCTCATGCGGGGGCCGGTGCCGATGCGGGTGATCTCGGTCATGTCAGTCTCCTTGGAAGGGGGTTGCGGCGGGACGCTATAGGCGGCACCGACCGGCGGCAAGACGGGTTGCGGGCGTTTTCGCTTCGTTCTAATCTGGGCCATGATCGCCGATCCCATCCCCCTGCCGCCGATGCCCGGTCAGCGCCTTGCGCGCGGCACCGCGCGGTTGCTGCGCAGCATGGATCACGCGGTGCTGACCGAATTCACCCCCGTCCGCGGCCTGCGCGTCGATCTGATCAGCCTTGGCCCCAAGGGCGAGCTGTGGGTCGTCGAATGCAAAAGCGGCCGGGCGGATTTCCGCGCCGACCGCAAATGGCAGGGTTATCTGGACTGGTGCGACCGGTATTTCTGGGCGGTGGACGGCGATTTCCCGGTCGATCTGCTGCCCGAGGAGACCGGCCTGATCCATGCCGACGCGTTTGGCGCCGCGATCACCCGCATGGCGCCGGAAATCCGGCTGGCCGGCGCCCGCCGGGTCAAGGTGCAGCGCGATTTTGCCCGCGCCGCCGCCCTGCGCCTGCAGGCCCTGTCGGACCCGCAAGCCTTTATCGCCGGGGTTTCTTAGCCTTTCCGCCCGCCCCCTTGGGGCCCTGGCCCATCGCGCGGGCAGCCTCGACGGCGGCCATCAGTTCTTCGGCGATCTCGGTCGCCTCTTCGGGGTCGAAATCCATCGGCAGATCGACCGTGTCGCCCTGCACATAGATCCGCACCATGCCCTGATCGGTCGGGCCGATCTGCAGGTTCGCGGTGATGTCGCTTTCGCTGTTGATGCCCATGGGTACTGTCCTTGTCATCGGGGAAACTTTCTGTATCCCAGACACGATTTCGCGGCAAGCGGGGCTTGCAACCCGAGGGCCACGGGGCTAAAGAACCGCCCTGTGCCGCCTTAGCTCAGTTGGTTAGAGCGCTAGATTGTGGATCTAGAGGTCACCCGTTCGAGACGGGTAGGCGGTACCATCTTTCCCCCCCTGATGCCCCGACCGTCCGGCCTTGTTCCCGCGCGCAGCGCCTGCCACTCTGGCGTCTTGTCGAGGTGAGGAGAGACCATGGGCCTGCTGGGAATATTTCTGTCGCTGATCCTGCTGATGTATCTGGCCTATCGGGGCATCACGGTGCTGATCCTGGCGCCGCTGCTGTCGCTGCTGGCGGTGGCATTGTCGGGGGGGATCCCGCTGCTGGCGACCTATACCCAAGTCTTCATGGGGTCGCTTGGCGGCTATGTCATCACCTATTTCCCGTTGTTCCTGCTGGGGGCGATCTTTGGCAAAGTGATGGCCGACAGCGGGGCTGCGCGGTCCATTGCGGAATGGATCGTGGACCGGCTTGGCGCGGGGCGCGCGGTGCTGGCGGTGGTTCTGTCCTGCGGGGTGCTGACCTATGGCGGCGTGTCGCTGTTCGTGGTGGCCTTTGCCGTCTATCCCATCGCCAATGCGCTGTTCCGCCGCGCCGACATCCCCAAGCGGCTGCTGCCCGCCGCCATCGCGCTTGGGTCTTTCACCTTCACCATGACCGCCTTTCCCGGCACCCCGGCGATCCAGAACGCCATTCCGATGCCCTTTTTCGGCACCAACGTCTTTGCCGCCCCCCTGCTGGGAACGCTGGCGGGGATCATCATGCTGGCGGGCGGCACGCTGTGGCTGAACCGCCGCGCCGCCGCCGCCGCATCCCGGTCCGAGGGGTATGGCGATCACCCCACCACCGCCGCCGACGCCAATCTGCGCGACGAGGGCGACCTGCCGCCCTTTGCGCTGGCGATCCTGCCGGTCGTATCGGTCATCGTGCTGAACGCGCTGCTGACTTGGTTCGTCTTTCCCGCGATGACTGCCGATTATCTGGCCCTGCCCGAATATGGCGAAACGGATCTGGCCGCCGTGGCGGGCATCTGGGCGATCATCGTGTCGCTGGTCCTGTCGATCTGTCTGGCCACCCTGCTGAACTGGCGCCGCTTTGCCGATCTGCGCGAAAGCGTGAATGCGGGCACGATGGGATCGCTGCTGCCGATCTTCAACACCGCCTCCGAGGTGGGATATGGCGCCGTCATCGCATCGCTGCCCGCCTTCAGCATCATCCGCGATGCGGTGCTGGGACTGTTTCCGAACAATCCGGTCGCCTCGCTTGCCGTGGCGGTCAATGTGCTGGCCGGGATCACCGGATCGGCCTCGGGGGGGATGTCCATCGCGCTGAACACGCTTGGTGAACAGTTCGCAGCCCTTGGCCGCGATCAGGGCATCAGCATGGAGCTGATGCACCGGGTCACCGCCCTGTCATCGGGCGGGTTCGACGCGCTGCCCCATAACGGTGCGGTCATCACCCTGCTGGCGATCACCGGGCTGACGCACAAGAAAAGCTATGCCGATATCTTCGTGGTGGCGGTGCTGATCCCGGTCGTGTCGCTGGTCACGGTCATCGTGCTGGGCAGCGTGATATAGGGATAGCCCGTTCTAGCGATAACCGGCGGCCTGCAATTCGAACAGCTCGCGATAGCGGCCCGGGCGCGCGACCAGATCGGCATGGCTGCCCTGATCCTGCACCCGGCCCGCCTCCAGCACGATGATGCGGTCGGCCATGCGCACCGATGAAAAGCGGTGCGAGATCAGCAGCGCCGTGCGGCCCGTGGTCAGATCGCGGAACCGCTGGAACACCTCGAATTCGGCGCGGGCATCCAGGGCTGCGGTGGGTTCGTCCAGCACCAGCAGCTGCGCATCGCGCATATAGGCGCGCGCGATGGCCAGTTTCTGCCATTCGCCGCCCGACAGATCCAGACCCCGAGCAAACCGCTTGCCGACCATCTGGTCATAGCCCTGCGGCAGCTTGGCGATCACCTCATCCGCCAGCGCCCGTTCGGCCGAGGCGATGATGCGGGGGCGGTCATGGCGTTCCTCGATCCGGCCGATGGCGATGTTTTCGGCCGCCGTCACCGCATAGCGGACGAAATCCTGAAAGATCACCCCGATCGTGCCGCGCAGCTGGTCCAGATCGTAATCGCGCAGATCGCGCCCATCCAGCGTGATCCGGCCTTCGTCGGGATCGTAAAGCCGCGCCAGCAGCTTGACGATGGTGGTCTTGCCCGCGCCATTCTCGCCCACCAGCGCCACGGTTTCGCCCGCGTTCAGATCCAGCGTCATGTGGCGGATCGCCCAGTCCTCGCGGCCCGGATAGCGGAAACCGACATTCTCGAACCGGAATCCCTGCGCGATCGGGCGCGGCACGGGCAGCGGATCGGCGGGCGAGGCGATGGCGGGCACCGCGGTGAAGAACTCGAACAGATCGTCCAGATACATGGCCTGTCCCGCCATGCCCGAAAAGCCCGCCAGCAGCCCCTCCAGCAGGCCCCGCAGGCGCAGGAAGCTGCCCGACAGGAAAGTCAGATCGCCAAGTGACAGCTGCCCCGTCAGGGTGCGCGCGATGATCCACAGAAAGGCCGCGTAATAGGCCAGCGTGCCAAGCGCCGTCAGCACCGCCATGACCGACAATTGCCGGCGCTGGATGACCCGGTTTTCGACATAGAACCGCCGCGCCAGCGTCAGATAGCGGTCGCGCAGCCAAGGCGACAGGCCAAAGATCTTGACCTCTTTTGCCGTCTCGGCGGTGGCGGCGATCATGCGCAGGTAATCGCGTTCGCGCCGGTCGGCCGCGCGGGCGTGGTTCAGCGCATAGGTGCGGGCATTGAAATGCATCTCTCCCAGCAGGGACGGGATCAGGGCCAGCGCCAGCAGCACGACCAGCCACGGATTATACAGGATCAGGCCCACCGCAAAGCTGGCCACCGTCACGCTGTCCTGCATCTGCTGCATCAGCTGGTTCAGCAGCGGGATGCGCCCCATCGTCTGGCGCCGCGCGCGGTCCAGCCGGTCCTGAAAGCCCGCATCCTCGAATGACGCCAGATCCAGCCCCGCCGCATGGTCCATCAGCCGGATCGAGATGTCGATGACCAGCTTTTCCTGCAGCAGGCTGTCCACATAGGCGACCAGCCGCCCCAGCACGTCCTGCGCGACCGCCAGCGCAAGTTCCAGCGCGACCAGCCAGATCAGTGTGTCTGCCAGCCCGCTGTCCCACCAGCCCGCCAGCGTGTCGGGTCCGCCCGATGCCGACAGCGCGACGACCCTGTCGATGATCAGCTTGCCCACCCACAGCATCGCCACGGGCATCAGCGCCCGGGCCAGCCGCAGCACGATCATCGCCAGCGTCAGCGCCGGACTGGCCCGCCAGACCATCGCCAGAAACGGCGGGATGTTCTTCAACGCCGCCCACCGGGCCGAGAAGGACGGGCCTGCGGGGGTGTCGGGGGGCATGCTCAGGCGACCTCACGCCGGCGGGCATGGGCGATTTCGGCATCCGTCAGGGGGCCGGGGAAATGGCAGGCGGTCTGATGATCCGACCCCTGCAGCACCGGCACCTGTGACGCACACAAGGCCTGAGCACGCGGACAGCGGGTGCGGAACACGCAGCCCGAGGGCGGGTTCAGGGGCGAGGGCAGATCGCCCGCCAGCGGCACGATGGTCTTGGCGGTCTCGATGGTGGGATCGGGGACCGGCACGGCGGACAGCAACGCCTGTGTATAGGGATGCTGGGGCGCAGCATAGAGAGCGTCCGAGGACGCGATCTCCATCACCTTGCCCAGATAGAGGACCATCACCCGGTCGCTGATATGTTTGACCACCGACAGATCATGCGCGATGAAGACCAGCGACAGGCCCAGATCGCGCTGCAACCGGATCAGCAGGTTGATGACCTGCGCCTGAATCGACACGTCCAGCGCGCTGACCGGCTCGTCGCAGATGATCAGCTTCGGCTCTACGATCAGGGCGCGGGCGATGCCGATGCGCTGGCATTGCCCGCCGCTGAACTCGTGCGGATAGCGGTTGATCTGGTTGGGCAGCAGCCCGACCTTGTCCATCATCGCGCGGGCGCGGTCGCGGACCTCGGCGCGCGAAAGGTCGGGGCGATGCGTGATCAGGGGTTCCGCGATGATCTGGCCCACTGTCATGCGGGGGTTCAGGCTGGCCAGCGGATCCTGGAACACCATCTGGATATCCTGACGATAGCGCATCATCTGGCGCGGGCTCATCGCCAGCAGATCCTTGCCATCCTGCCAATGCGCCTGGCCGGTGGCGGGCACCAGCCCGATCAGCGCGCGGGCCAGCGTCGATTTCCCGCAGCCGGATTCGCCGACGACGCCAAGCGTTTCGCCCGCATTCAGGGTGAAATCGACGCCCGCCACGGCCTGCAGGTGCAGGGGTCTGGCCCAGGGCATCGCGCCTTCCGGGCGGATCGGAAAGGTCACGCGCAGATCATGCACATCAAGCAGCGGGGTCATCGCTGGCCCTCCATCAGGGATCCTGCGGGGATGTCGGTCACCGCGCCCGGATGGGCGGCGGGCTGATCGTCGGCGGACTGATCGGTGGGCGGGGCGGTCGTCTGACGCGCCAGAACCTCGGCCACGGGGGCGTGACAGGCACGCGCCCGGTCCGGCGCGAAATCGGTCAGGGGCGGGTCGATGCTGTCGCAGCCCGTCCGTGCATAGGGGCAGCGCGGCTGAAAGGCGCAGCCGGGGGGCGGATTGCTCATGTTCGGGGGCTGGCCGGGGATGGCGCGCAGCTCGTCGCCCTGCTGGTCCACGCGCGGGATCGCATCCAGCAGGCCTTGGGTATAGGGATGCGTGGCTTGCGCAAAGATCGGGTGCACCGGCCCGGTTTCCCGGATGCGGCCGCCATACATGACGGCGATGCGCTCGCAAGCCCCCGCCACCACGCCCAGATCATGGGTGATCAGGATCATCGCCATGCCGAAATCGCGTTGCAGGTCCGACAGCAGCGCCATGATCTGCGCCTGGACGGTGACGTCCAGCGCGGTGGTGGGTTCATCCGCGACCAGCAGCTTGGGGCGGCACAAAAGCGCCATGGCGATCATCACGCGTTGACGCATGCCGCCGGAAAATTCGTGTGGATACAGACGGATGCGGCCTTTGGCATCGGGGATCCTGACGGCATCCAGCATCTGCACCGATTGCGCGACGGCGTCGCGTTTCGACAGGCCCTTGTGCAGGGTCAGCACCTCGGCCATCTGATCGGCCACCCGCATATAGGGGTTCAGCGAGGTCATCGGATCCTGAAAAATCATCGCGATCTGTTCGGCGCGGATGCGGTTCAGCACGCGGGCAGGCGCGTTCAGGATTTCCTGCCCGTCAAAGCGCACGCTGCCCGAGGCGCGGCCATTGCGCGCCAGCAGGCCCATGATGGCAAAGGACAGCTGCGACTTGCCGCTGCCCGATTCACCGACGATGCCCATGGTCTCGCCCGCACCAAGCGTCAGGTTCACATCGGTGACGGCGCGCACCTCGGCATCATTGGTGGCAAAGCGGACCGACAGGTCGGTCAGGGTCAGAAGGGTCATCTTATCGCTCCTTGGGGTCAAGGGCATCGCGCAGGCCATCGCCCACGAAGAAGAACCCGAACAATGTGATGACAAAGAAGAACAGCGGGAAGGCCAGCTGCCACAGCGTGCCATAGTTCATCGTGCCCGCGCCTTCGGAAATCAGCGCCCCCCACGAGGTCAGGGGTTCCTGCACGCCCAGACCCAGAAAGCTGATGAAGCTTTCGGTCAGGATCATCAGCGGCACCAGCAGCGTCGCATAGACCGCCACCACGCCCAGCAGATTGGGCACGATATGGCGGATGATGATGCGGAACGACGACACACCGGTGGCGCGCGCGGCCTCGATGAATTCTCGGTTCTTGAGGCTAAGGGTCTGACCACGAACGATTCTGGACATATCCAGCCAGCTGATCAGGCCGATGCCCAGAAACAGCATTCCCATCGACCGCCCGAACATCACCAGCAGCAGGATCAGCACGAACATATAGGGGATCGACATCAGGATATCGACCGCCCGCATCATGATCTGATCGGTGCGCCCGCCGACATAGCCCGCCGTAGCGCCGTAAAGCGTGCCGACGATGACCGCGATGCCCGCGCCCACGATGCCCACCATCAAGCTGATCTGGGTGCCTTGGACCACCCGGGCGAACAGGTCGCGGCCCAGATTGTCGGTGCCGAAATAATGTCCGTTCGCAATGGACGGCTGACCCATCTGGGCCACCTGACCCATGACGCTGAAATCCAGTTCCTCGCCCGACCATTGCGCGAAGAAACTGCCGAAGATCGCGAACAGCGTCACCAGAACAAGGATCGTCAGACCCAGCATGGCGGCCCGGTTGCGCCAGAACCGGCGGCGGGCATCGGCCCAGGGGCTGCGGCCGCGCACCTCGTCCGCGACAAGGCGGGCCGACAGGGACTGCATCTTGGTTTGATCGATGACCATGATCTTAGTACCGGATCTTGGGGTCGATCCATGCGTAAAGCACGTCGACCAGAAGGTTGAACAGGATGGTCAGCGTGCCCACCAGAATGGTGACGCCCATCATCACGGCATAATCGCGGTTCAGCGCCGAATCGACAAACGCCTTGCCGATCCCGCCGGTCGAGAAATAGATGTCGATCACCACCGATCCGGTGATCATCGACACGAAGACCGGCCCCAGATAGCTGATCACCGGCAGCATCGCCGGTTTCAGCGCATGGCGGATGATGACGCGATGTTCGGGCATGCCCTTGGCGCGCGCGGTGCGGATATGGTTCGATCCCAGCACCTCCAGCATCGACGACCGGGTGATGCGCGCGATCGAGGCCATATAGCTGGTCGCCAGTGCAATCACCGGCATGATCCAGAAGCTGGGATCGCTGAACGACCATCCTCCGCCGGGCAGAAGCCGGTACCACAGCGTAAAGACCAGCACCAACAGCGGCGCCATGACGAAATTCGGCAGCACCTGCGCGCCGATGGAAACGCCCACGGCCAGATAATCGACCCAGGTGTTGTGCCAGATCGCCGCGATGACACCCAGAGAGACGCCAAAGACCACGGCCGCCACAAAGGACAGCCCGCCATAGGTCAGCGTCACCGGAAAGCCGTTCGCGATCAGCTGGTTCACGCTGCGGTCGGGATAGACGAAGCTGGGTCCGAAATCGAAATGGATCACCACGCTGACGAGGTAGTTCCAGATCTGCAGCCACAGCGGGTCGTTCAGCCCGTATTGCGCCTCAAGATTGGCCAGCACCTGCGGGGGCAGGGCGCGTTCGCCCGTGAAGGGGCCGCCCGGTGCCAGATGCATCAGGACAAAGGAAAAGACGATCAGCAGCAGCAACGTGGGTATTGCCACCGCCAGCCGTCGCAGGATGAATGCGAACATCGCGTGGGGGCCTTCCCTGCGGGAGGATGAAAGACACAAGGGCCGGGGCGGTCAGATCCGCCCCGGCCCGATGATCAGATCGTACGCCTTATTCGGCGATGCGGTACAGATCCTTGGCATACCAGGTGTTCAGCAGGTTCTCTCGCGGCAGGCCCTTGATGACGGGGTTGATCATGTCGACCTTGGCATAGTGATAGACGAAGACGGCGGGGACTTCCTCGGCCAGAATTTCCTCGGCCCGCTGATAGAGGGGCGCGGTATCCTCGGCGGTGCGGGCCTCGGCCAGCAACTTGTCATATTCCGCATTCGACCATTTGCCGCTGTTATAGCCATCGGTGCGGAACCAGTCGAGGAAGGTCGTCGCCTCGTTGTAATCGGCGCACCATGCGTAGCGCGCAACCTCGAAATCGCCCGACTGCAGGCGGTCGGTATGGACGGCCCATTCGACGTTGTTCAGCTCGATCTGGATGCCCAGGGGGCGCCAGAACTGCTGGGCGGCGATGGCCAGCAGGCGGTGGCTGTCATCGGTGTTGTACTGCAGTTGCAGCTGCACCGGGTTGTCGGGGCCGTAGCCCGCCTCGGCCAGCAATTCGGCGGCGCGGGCCATGCGGTCTTCCATGGCCATGTCCTGCATCCCGCCCTCGGGGGCCGAAAAGCCGTCGATGGCCCAATGGGTCCAGCTGTAGGCCGGGCGCTGGCCGCCCTGCAGCACCTGATCCACGATCACCTCGCGGTTCAGGGCCAGCGCCATTGCTTCGCGCACGCGGACATCCTTCAGCGCCTCGGGGCCGTTCTCGCCGACATTCAGCACATAGGCATAGGAACAGCCCTGCGGGACCGACACGGCCTGATCCGGGAATTCCTCGGACAGGCGCGGGAACTGGCCTGCGGGGATCTGCACGCGGTCCAGCTCTCCGGCCTGATAACGGGTCAGGGCGACGTTGCTGTCATTCACGGTGACGCCGCGCACGGTCTGCATCACGACGTTCTCGGCGTCCCAATATTCCGGGTTCTTTTCAAAGACGATCTCGACCCCCAGATTGTGGCTGGCCAGCGTATAGGCGCCGTTGCCGACGACGGTGCCGGGCTGGGTCCAGGCGTTGCCATGTTCCTCGACCACGGCGCGGGGCACGGGATAGGTCGTGGCATGCGACAGGGTGTTGATGAAATAGGGCGTCGGCGTCGACAGGGTCACCTGCAGGGTGCGGTCGTCCAGCGCGGCCACGCCCAGCTGGTCCGGGGTCATCTCGCCCGCGACGATGGCGGTGGCGTTCTGGATGTTCATCAGCTCGATGTACCAGGCATATTCGGACGCGGTCTCGGGCGTCACCACGCGCTGCCACGCATAGACGAAATCATCCGCCGTGACCGGCTGGCCGTTGGACCAGTTCGCCTCGCGCAGCGTGAAGGTATAGGTCAGCCCATCCTCGCTGACCTCATGGCTTTGCGCGACGCCGGGGATCATCTGGCCCTGCGCATCCTCGTTCATCAGCCCCTCGAACAGGGACCGCAGCGCGTCCGAGCCTTCGACATCGGTGTTCAGCGCCGGGTCCAGCGACTTGATCGCGTCCAAAAGCCAATAGGTATAGGTCTGGGTCTCGGCCAGGGTCTCGCCCTCGGCGGGCTGAACGGCATAGGCGGGCAGCGCCAGCGCGGTCAGCAGGGCGGTGGTGGTGAAAAATCTGGTCATGGTGACCCCTCCAGGTTGTGGGTCGGCGTCTTGGGGCGCCGGAATGACGAAAGGTTTATTCAATCCACCGGCACCGGCAAGCGGCGTTTCCGTCTTTCCAAGCCGCGCGGCCTGTGGAAAACAAACCCGCATGGCGGGACGGGGACATATCACGCTGGTGACGGGCGGCGCGCGGTCGGGCAAGTCGGCTTTGGCCGAGCGTCTTGTTGCACGTCATGCAATGCCGCGCCTGTATCTTGCCACGGCCGAGGCCCGAGACGGCGAGATGGGCGAAAGAATTCTGCAACATCAACGCAGTCGCGGCGATGGCTGGCAGACGATCGAGACGCCCGTCGATCTTGCCGCCACCTTGCGCGCAACGGACGGGCAGGGCGTGCGGCTGGTCGATTGCCTGACCCTGTGGCTGGCCAACATGCAGGGATCGGCGGATATCGGCGCGCTGATCGTGACGTTACGTCAGCAGTCCTGTCCTGTCGTCCTTGTGACCAATGAACTGGGGCAGGGCATCGTGCCCGCCAATGCGCTGGCCCGGCGGTTCCGCGACGATCACGGGCGGATGAATCAGGCCGTGGCCGAGGTGGCCGATCAGGTCTGGATGGCCGTCAGCGGCCTGCCCCTGCGGCTGAAACCCCTGCGCGAGGATCCTGATGAGCCAGTTTGACGACAATGCCGCGCAGGGCGCGCGCGACCGGCAGGCGCAACTGACCAAACCCCCCGGCTCGCTTGGGCGGCTGGAGGAGCTGGCCGTGTTCATGGCGGGCTGGCAGGGGACCGACCGGCCCCGGATCGACCGCGCGCAGGCGCTGGTCTTTGCGGGCAATCATGGCATCTGCGCGCAGGGCATCACGCCTTTTCCGCAGGCGGTGACGGCGGGCATGGTCGCGAATTTCACCGCAGGCGGGGCGGCGATCAACCAGCTGTGCCGGGTGGCGGGCGCGGATCTGGCCGTGGTGGCGCTGGATCTGGACCGGCCCACGGCGGATTTCACTCAAGGCCCCGCGATGACCGCGCCCGAGGTGCAGGACGCCATGGCGCGGGGCGCCGATGCCGTGGACCCGCAGGCGCAGGTGCTGATCGTGGGAGAGATGGGGATCGGCAATTCCACTACCTCGGCGGCGCTGGCGGCGGCGACCTTTGGCGGTCGGGCGGGCGATTGGGTCGGCCCCGGCACCGGCGCGCAGGGCGCGATGCTGGCCGCCAAGATCCGCGTCGTCACCGAGGGGCTGGCGCGGCACGCGACCACCGGCACGCGCGACACGCTGGCGGCCTTTGGCGGGCGCGAACAGGCGGCGATCTGCGGCGCGATCGGGCGCGCGCGCGACTTGCGCATTCCGGTGATCCTCGACGGGTTCATCTGCACTGCGGCGGCGGGGGTTCTGACCCGCGACGACCCACAGGCGCTGGCCCATTGCCTGATCGGCCATGAAAGCGCCGAGCCGGGCCACCGCCGCCTGATCGCGGCGCTTGGCATGCCGCCGGTGCTGTCGCTGGACATGCGGCTTGGCGAAGGCTCGGGGGCTGCGGTGGCGCTGATGGTGCTGCGCGCGGCGCTGGAATGCCACAACGGCATGGCCACCTTTGCCGAGGCCGGAATTGGCTAGGGCGCAGCAGATCCTGCTGGCGCTGGTCTTTCTGACGCGGCTGCCGCTTGGCCGCTTTCTGCCCCCCACCATTCTGCCCCTTTCACAGGCGGCCTGGGCCTTTCCTCTGGCGGGCCTGCTGATCGGGGCGCTGGCCGGGTTGCCCTTGTGGCTGGCCGGGCCGGGGCTGCTGCCCGCGGCGCTGGCGGTGGCCGGGGCGGTCTGGCTGACCGGCGCGCTGCACGAGGATGCGCTGGCCGATTTCGCCGATGCGGGCGGCGGGCGCGACCGGGCGGCGCGGCTGGCGATCATGCGCGATTCCACCATCGGCAGCTATGGCGCGGCGGCGCTGACGCTGACCCTGCTGATCCGCGTGGCAGCGCTGGCGGCGCTTGGTCCGCTGGCGCTGATCGGGGCTGCGGCGGTGGGGCGGGTGGCGCCGGTGGTGCTGATGCGCAGTCTGCCGGCCGCGCGGGCCGATGGGCTGGGCCAAGGCGCGGGTCGCCCCTCGGGGCGGGCGGTGGCGGTGGCGGGGCTGATCGGATTGCTGGCCCTCGGCCTGACGGCGCCGGGCATCGCGGGGGCGGGTCTGGCGCTGATCCTTGTCGGCGCGGCCATTGTCGCGGTGTCGCGGCGGGCTTGCCGGCTGCTGGGCGGGCAGACCGGCGATGTGCTGGGGGCCGCGACCCTTCTGGCGGAAACCGCGGCCCTGACCGGCATGGCCCTTTGCGTGTAATGCAATCGTCCGCGACAAATCGGGAAGAACTTGACCAGCGCGTAGCCGATGCACCATACCCCCCGGTTACAGAGGAGCAGGCGTTATCGGTCAGCTGCCCGGCAAAAGGGCAGCGACTTGAGGGAGGAGAGCTATCATGGGCGGGTTTTTGGCCCTATCGCGCGGCATTGACCGCATCACGACCCTGATCGGTCGCAGCGTCGCGTGGCTGATCCTGCTGGCGGTGGTGATCAGCGCCACCAATGCGATCATCCGCAAGGTGTTCAGCATGTCCTCGAATGCCTGGCTGGAGGCGCAATGGTATCTGTTCGGCGCCGCCTTCATGCTGGCCTCGGCCTGGACGCTTCTGGACAATGAACATATCCGCATCGACGTGATCTATGGCCGCTGGTCGCGCCGCGCGCAGCACTGGATCGACGTGATCGGGACGGTGCTGTTCCTGTTGCCCTTCACCGCGATCATGCTGTGGCTGACATGGCCCGCCCTGATGGGCAGCATCCGCTCGGGCGAGGTGTCGATGAACGCGGGCGGGCTGGCCTTGTGGCCGGTGCGCGGCGTGATGGTGGCAGGCTTTGGCCTGCTGTTTGCGCAGGGCATATCCGAGCTGATCAAAAAGATCGCCATCATGCGCGGCATCATCCCCGACCCCATCGCCCATGGCGACACCCACGAGGCCGCGTTGAAAGAAGCAGCCCTGATGGTCGTCGGTCTGGAAGACGAACAAAGGGCCGCCGCGCGGTCCGCCGACGCGCCGGAGCGCCGCCCATGATCGACCTTATCGCCCATAATCTAGCGCCCATCATGTTCTTCTCGATGGTGGCGTTTCTGCTGTTTGGCTATCCCATCGCTTTTGCGCTGGCCGCCAACGGGCTGTTGTTTTTCTTCTTCGGGGTGTTCCTAACGCCCTTGTCCGATCAGGTCAATCTGGGCTGGAACCTGCTGGGCGCCCTTGGCGACCGCGTGTTCGGGGTCATGCGCAACGACACCCTGCTGGCCATTCCGTTCTTCACCCTGATGGGCATCGTTCTGGAACGGTCCCGCATGGCCGAGGAATTGCTGGACACGATCGGCCAGCTGTTCGGCCCGGTGCGCGGCGGTCTGGCCTATGCGGTGATCCTTGTCGGTGCGCTGCTGGCGGCGACGACGGGCGTCGTGGCGGCCTCGGTCATCTCGATGGGGCTGATCTCGCTGCCGATCATGATGCGGTACGGGTATGACAAGCCGCTGGCGACGGGGGTCATCGCGGCCTCGGGGACGCTGGCGCAGGTCATTCCGCCGTCGCTGGTCCTGATCGTGCTGGCCGACCAGCTGGGCCGGTCGGTGGGCGATATGTACAAGGCGGCGCTGGTGCCCGCGCTGGCGCTGACCGGCATCTATATCCTGTACGTTCTGGTCCTGTCCTTCCTGCGCCCCAAGTCCATGCCGGCCTTGCCGCTGGAGGCGCGCAGCCTGGGGTCGGGCGGCTGGTCGCTGCTGGGCGCGATCGTCGCTGCGGTGGCAGTCTATTGGCTGGCCGCGCGGGGATTTCAGGGGGCGGGCATCGCCAATGCCCCGATCTGGGCGGCCACCGTCGCGGTTGCGGTGCTGCTGCTGGCGGCGATGCTGGACCGGGTCACCGGGCTGGGCCTGCTGTCGCCGATGACGCGGCAGGTGATCATCGTGATGATCCCGCCGCTGGCGCTGGTCTTTCTGGTGCTGGGCACGATCTTTCTGGGGATCGCCACACCGACCGAAGGCGGCGCGATGGGCGCCATGGGCGCGCTGATCCTGGCCGCGATGAAGGGGCGGCTGACCTATACCGTCCTTAATCAGGCGCTGCTGTCCACGGTCAAGCTGTCGGCGTTCGTGATGTTCATCCTGATCGGCGCCACGGTGTTTTCGCTGACCTATTATTCGATCAACGGCCATATCTGGGTGCGCGATCTGCTGACCGCGCTGCCGGGCGGGCAGGTGGGCTTTCTGATCGTCGCCTGCACGATCATCTTCATCCTGGGCTTCTTTCTCGATTTCTTCGAGCTGGCCTTCGTGATCGTGCCGCTGCTGATCCCCGCCGCCAATGCGCTGGAGATCGATCTGGTCTGGTTCGGCGTCATTCTGGCGGTGACCATGCAGACCTCGTTCCTGACGCCGCCGGTGGGGTTCGCGCTGTTCTATCTGCGATCGGTCGCGCCCCGGCAGTCCTATCTGGACAAGATCACCGGCAAGCGGATGGACCCGATCACCACCATGAACATCTATCGCGGCGCGGTGCCCTTTGTCGGGCTGCAGGTGATGATGATCGCCGCCGTGATCGCCTTTCCGGCGATGGTCATGCATTACCGGGGCCCGGTCGTGGACACCTCGAACATGCGGATCGAGATACCCATGGGCGGCGGTCTGGGTGGCGGATTGGGCGGTGGCCTTGGTGGCGGCCTGAGTGGTGGTCTGGGTGGAGGCTCTGCCCCGGCGCCGGGCGCGAATGCGGGGTCGGGCAGTGGGTTCGGC
>NZ_RQRT01000180.1 GCF_004335005.1 Paracoccus nototheniae
GGTCCGACATCGCCGCCGTCCGCCGCGCGCTGGACCGGGCGGGCCATCCGGCGCTGTTGCTGGTCGACGGGGTCAGCTCGATCGCCTGCTATGATTTCCGGATGGACGAATGGGGCGTCGATGTGGCGGTGACCGGGTCGCAAAAGGGCTTCATGCTGCCTCCCGGGCTGGCCATCGTCGGGTTTTCGCCCAAAGCCATGGCGGCGGTTCAGGGGGCGGGCCTGCCGCGCACTTTCTTCGACATCCGCGACATGGCCAAGGGCTATGCCGCCAACGGGTTCCCCTATACCCCGCCGGTCGGGCTGATCCACGGGCTGAAGGTCGCGACCGAGATGCTGCTGGATGAGGGGCTGGAGACCGTCTTTGCCCGCCATCACCGCATCGCCGAAGGCGTGCGCCGGGCGGTGGCCGCATGGGGGCTGACGCTGTGCGCCGCCCATCCGGATCTGTATTCCGACAGCGTCAGCGCGATCCGCACGCCCGAAGGGTTCGACGCGAACCGCATCGTCGGCCATGCGCTGAATGCCTATGGCGTGGCCTTTGGCACGGGTCTGGGCGATGTGGCGGGCAAGGTGTTCCGCATCGGCCATCTGGGCATGCTGACCGATGTGATGGCC
>NZ_RQRT01000181.1 GCF_004335005.1 Paracoccus nototheniae
CGATGCGGTCGTGGCCTTTGACAATCTGGCCAATCGCGATCTTGAGATGACGCGGATGATGTTCTCATACGAGAACCTGATCGCCTCGGACGAGGTGACCCGGATCGGGCTGGGTGATCTGGATGACAACCGCCTGTGCGGTCGACAGCTGGGATCATGCATTGCGTCTTTCGGCGGCCCGATGGGGCGGCGTCATGACGGCAGATGCGCTTTTGGCGCCTGCACAGACGCTGGCGAAGGAGGGATTTCTCCCCGGCGCCAGCCAGCAGTTCTGGCTGGACTTTCGCCGGGCCGATTGGCCCGACTGGCCCGGATTTTCACCCCTGTTGGGGGCACCGACAGGCGAATTGCTGCGCCAGCCGCAATTGGCGCATGTTTTGGCCTTGTTGAGACAAGACGGGCTGCGCAGTTTCTACGATGGCCCGATGGCCCGATGGCCCGATGGCCCGATGGCCCGATGGCCCGATGGCCCGATGGCCCGATGGCCCGATGGCCCGATGGCCCGATGGCCCGATGGCCCGATGGCCCGATGGCCCGATGGC
>NZ_RQRT01000182.1 GCF_004335005.1 Paracoccus nototheniae
CTCGACGCCCAGAGACGCGAGAAACGAATTCTTGGCACACATTGCGAAACGCACTCCCACCGGTCGATGGAAAAGACTTCGCAGCAGCGCGTCAGCCGAGCAATGTGGGGTTCAGCCGTCGCTTACGGTGATGCGGTCGTGGGCCAACCCGAAGGTGAAGGTCAGCACCGCCGGGCTGCCGGGGAAATCGCCGGTCACGGTCGCCCGGACGACGGTCTTTCCACCAGCCTGAGCGAGGTCGATGGGGTCTGCATGGTGGCGATACGTCGCCTTGGCGGCCAGCCACCAGTCGCGGATCGCCTGCGGGCCGCGATGGTCGTGGCCCTCGTCATGGACGATGGCATCGGGGGCGAAGACGGCGGCAAGGGCGTCGCCATCCTGTGGCGCGCGGGCGGTGAAATAGGTCTGGATGGGATGGGGCAATTGCATGGGATCGGTCCTTTCGCGTCTGATGGCATCACCATAGCGCTGGACCGCCATGCGGATAATCAGGATAAACCGGCATCAGGTGATGACAGGATCGGGACA
>NZ_RQRT01000183.1 GCF_004335005.1 Paracoccus nototheniae
AGATAAGCTTGCTAATGCTTTAAGAAAGTAAAAATAATTATCTTTAGATTTTAAAGTCCAATCGCAATCAATTTGCACTTCGTTATAATTATTGTAATTAGAAAATTTCTCCTTATAAATCTTTGAAATTAAATGATTTATATTACTAGCCAAAGTATCGATTTCTTTTTTACTGCTTTTTATAAAAACATCATTTTTAATGAACATTGTTGGTACAATAATCCAACTACCCTTTTTTTTACTTGAATCATCCGACATATTACTATAAAAATCAGTTTTAGAAATTGTTATGTTGCCCATAGTTTCATCATGTTTAACTTCAAAGAACTTGAAGTACATTTTCTTAATTTTAAGTGTGTCAATAATCTCTTGCTCATTGTCTTTTAAACTTGAATCATCACTCTTCCAATAGTAAAAGGCACGATCTACAATTTCAATTTTACTATTATTTTTACATGAAAAAAGAAACGCTGAAAGCATTCCTAAAAGCAACATTTTTTTCATTGGTTTAGTG
>NZ_RQRT01000184.1 GCF_004335005.1 Paracoccus nototheniae
TTTTACGAACGGCTAATTCTTTTTCTCTGTAATAAGATGGAATTCTTGTGTTTAAGTCTAAGTTTTTACTGTTAAGCGACTTAATTTCAATAGTTACTTTCTTAGAAGGTAAATGCAATACGGATTTACCATAACCCGTCATAGATTGTATCATATCATCAATTTAATAAGACGCAAATATACAGTTATTTATTTTTAACTACTACTTCTGCTTGCTTGGTTACTAGAAAAACACCTAAAAAGATAAATAATGTGGCTACTATTTTTACAGTATTAAAACTATCGCTTCCTACCATTAACGCATAAATAGAAGCAATTACAGGTTGCAAATAAATAAAAACACTTACTGTTGTGGGTTTTAAACGTGCCAACGCAAATAAATTACATAAATAGGTAATACAAGTGGTAAATAATACGACAAAACCTGCTTTTAAATAAATAGACGTTGGCATTACTTGCCATTGTACTTCCATTAATTCTGATAATCCGAAAGGTAACAC
>NZ_RQRT01000185.1 GCF_004335005.1 Paracoccus nototheniae
TTAGTGCCCATGGGAAGTACTATTCCATCAATTTATGGCGGAATAAACAATAGTTTTACATTTGGCCAATTCAATATTTCTTTTCTGATCGATTATAGATTTGGCAATAAAATTTTATCAGCCACGGAAAACTATTCATATGTTAACGGCTTAAACCAAGCCACTTTACCTGGCAGAGAGAATGGAATTATTGCAAGTGGCGTATATGAAAACGGATTAAAAAACACAACACTTGTACCCGCTTATAATTACTACCCAGAGCTGGCAAGTAATATTTCTGCCTTATCAGTGCTAAATGGAAGTTTTATAAAATTAAGACAAGCCACCTTTGGATATGTTTTCAAAGAAAGCTTTTTAAAAAAAACTCCATTTAAAAGCATCAGTATAGATTTTGTAAGTCGAAATTTATTTACGCTATTAAAATATACAAAAAATATAGATCCAGAATCTGAATTTTCGCCTATACTTGCATATTCTGGCATTGAAGGGGCCTCCTTA
>NZ_RQRT01000186.1 GCF_004335005.1 Paracoccus nototheniae
AGACCGATATCCGCTTTACCCTTGGCTGGAAGACCCAAGGGTCGGACGCGCCGATCCTGCTGGCCCAGCAGAACGGCTATTTCGAGGACGAGGGCCTGAACGTCACCATCGATCAGGGTGAAGGATCCGCCGCCACCGTCACCCGCATCATGTCGGGAACCTATGACGCGGGCTTTGGCGATATCAACGCCATCATCCAGAACGCCGCCGAACGCCCCGACCAGACGCCCGTGATGGTTTATCAGCTGTGGAACGATCCGCCGTTCACCATCGTGACCCGCAAGGAAAGCGGCATCGAAAACCCGGCGGATCTGGAGGGGAAAACCCTTGGCGGCGCGCCCGGCACGCCCACGACCAAGCTGCTGCGGGTCTTTGCGCGCATGAACGACGTCGATCTGGACAGCATCACCATCGAAAGCCTGGCCCCCAACCTGACCGAGCCGATGCTGATCCGCGGCGATATCGACGGGGCGATGGTGTTCAACATTACCGCC
>NZ_RQRT01000187.1 GCF_004335005.1 Paracoccus nototheniae
GACAAACCTTTTATCCGCTGCCGCGGAGGCTTTATTCTTTTTGACAACCAAAGAAGCAAAGTTGCCGACTCGCAATTTTTCTGTTTAAGGCAGTGGGTGAGCTTGGGCAGTGCTTCCCGAATAATTGACCATGCCGATTGAAAGCTTAACTAAAAAACGGTGGTTTGGACTTATTGGGATGATAGGCGATTGCTTAGGGTAGGCTTTACTTGTGCTTCCCGAAAATTTGACGATGCCGATTGAGGGCTTTACGAAAAAAAGCGACTTTGATTTACTAATTAGCTAACAGCTTAAATAAACAATTTCTCTATATTTACTAAAATGAAATATCTCATCCCTATTTTATCTCTTCTTTATTTAACCACTTCTGCGCAAACAATAAAGCCAGACACCTCTTTTAGCGTATACTCTACTTATGTTAAGGAGAAAAAGAAAAGACCATACATTACTATTG
>NZ_RQRT01000188.1 GCF_004335005.1 Paracoccus nototheniae
AGAATTTATCCATGTTGAATGTCTTGAATCAGCGTCATAATCGTCGTTGGTTGATTTTTATTGTATTGAAATCATCTTGAAGCAGCTGTGTCTAATTAAGGCATGTTTTGATTCAGAATTGATGATGACTTTATGGGAAAAGGATTTTTTATGTCAGAATTACAACCCCGTAATAACCTTGATAGCCATATTCCGCATGATGGCAATGAATATCTGTTTACAGATACCTTCCCTAAGGGCACTGGCAAAGGACTGATTATCTTTGCTATAGCGGCCATTATCAGCGTTATTATATACAATGTACTGCCCTTTGATACTAACGCCAATAAAGGCTTGGCAATGTTAGTTTTCATTGGAGCGTTATGGTTAACTGAGGCCGTTCATGTCACTATTACGGCCATTTTAGTCATGATTATCGGTGTGGTGATTGGTATTCCTGATTTCGATACTACCAGCGCCCTTGCCAGTTTTTCTAATCCCATTATTTATA
>NZ_RQRT01000189.1 GCF_004335005.1 Paracoccus nototheniae
GGTGGTTGCTTTCGCAATCAGCCAGCCTGAAGATGTAGATATTAATGAAATTATCTTCCGTCCAACAGCGCAGGAACTTTAATTTACTTTCGTTCCAAATACTGAAAAAGGTATGTTAAATTGAAACGAAGCGGTAAGAGATAAACAGTTTTTAATTAAAAATCAAAATAAAATGAAAAAAGCATTCGCAATTGCAATATTGTTTCTGATAACAGGACAATTATTGGCACAAAACAAAAAAGAAAATTTTAAAAAAATGAACACAACAGAGCATTACACTTTTCAATTAAGTGATAAAGTAACCCGTCAAAAAGTATCATTCAAAAACCGTTACGGAATTACATTAAGTGGAGATTTATATCTTCCAAAAAATGTAGGAAATCAAAAAATAGCAGCTTTGGCAATCAGCGGACCTTTTGGTGCCGTAAAAGAACAATCGTCAGGTTTGTATGCCAACCAAATGGCAGAACGTGGTTTTGCAGTTGTG
>NZ_RQRT01000018.1 GCF_004335005.1 Paracoccus nototheniae
CATGTTCGGCAGGCTCAAGGATTGGAGGCGCGTGGCAACGCGATATGACAGATGTCCGAAGATCTTCCTCTCGGCCATCGCCCTCGCAGCAACCGTCATCTATTGGTTATGAATCCTGACCCTAGCACCCTTCCCCTGGCGCAGGATCCAATCTTAAAGGCGCCAGATCGTCGGCGTTAGAACGACGGACGGCATCTGCATCGGCAGCCCGATGCACGGCAGGCACCCGCATCTATCTGCCCATCGGCCATTGACGCCCCTGACCGCAGAGTGAAGAAACAGACCATCAATCACGGGGGGAAGCTTATCATGATCCATCGTCAGACCCGCAGCGCGGCGGCCATCGCTACGTTCGTTGCCGGATGTGCCCTTTCCTCGGGTGCGATGGCGCAGGAGTGGCCGACGGGGCCCGTCCATATCTTCGTGGGCTTTCCCGCAGGCTCTTCGCCCGACACGATCGCGCGCCTTGTCGCCGAGCCACTGGCCGAGGCGCTTGGCCAGCCTGTCATTGTCGAGAACCGGCCCGGCGCGGGTGGCGTGATCGCGGTCAAGCAGATGCTGGCGCGCGGCGGCGACAGCTTCGGGATCAATATCAATGGCCCGCTGACCACGGCGCAACGGCTGATCCCGGATCTGGGCTATGATCCGGCGACCGACATCGCCCCGGTGGGCCTGATCGCAACCAGCCCGCTGGTGCTGGCCGTGGGTGCCGATTTTCCGGCCGATGATCTGGCCTCGTTCATCGAGGCGGCCCGTGCCGAGCCCGAGGCGATCAGCTATGGCTCGGTCGGCGAAGGCTCGGGCGCGCATCTGACGGTCGAGCTGTTTGCCGATGCCGCCGGGGTCCAGCTGTTTCACATCCCATTCCAGAGCTATGCCGAAGTGACCACCTCGATTCTGGGGGGAGAGATCGACAGCGGCTTCATGGCCCCGTCGGCGGCGCTGCCGCAGGTCGAGGCGGGGTCAATGAAGATGTTGGGTGTCACTTCGGTCGAGCCCTTCGCCCAGGTGCCGGACGTGCCGGTGATGGCGGGCGCCGCAGGACTGCCCGACGACTTCCGTGCCGAGCTGTGGAACGCCTTCATCGCACCCACCGACACCGATCCCGCCATCATCGAACGCCTCAACGTCGAACTGAACCAGATCCTTGCGGATGAGGGTGTGCGTGATCGGCTGCTGGCCATGGGCTGGCAGGCAGAGCCGGGCACGCCCGCCGATTTGTCGCAGCGGATCGAGGATGACACCGCCCTCTGGGGCGGCGTGATCGACGCTGTCCAGACTGCGAACTGATCCGGATCGCCGATGCGCCGCGATCCATACGATCTGGCCTGGGGTGGCCTTCTGGGGCTGACGGGGCTGGTGGTCGCCGGATATGCTTGGGCCAGTTACGACATGGGCAGCCTGCGGCGAATGGGCCCCGGCGTCTTTCCGGTGACACTTGGGCTGCTGCTGGCCGTGTTTGGCGGGCTGATCGCCGTTCCGGCAATGGAGCGGCCGGTCCGGCGCCAACCCTTCGCATGGCCCGAGACCATCGCCGTCATCGCGGCGCTTCTGACCTTTGGGCTGCTTCTTGAAAGGCTGGGCGTGCTATTGACGACTGCCGCGACGGTGCTGATCGCCAGCTCGGTCGCCCCGCGTCGCGGACTTGGTTGGCGGCTGACGCTGACGCTGGCAGTCACCGCGCTGGTCTGGCTGGTCTTTGTGCGCGGTCTGAACATGTCGCTGCCCGTCTGGCCGGGAGCGGTGCGATGAACACGCTGGACGGTCTTGCGCATGGATTGGCCGTGGCGCTGCAACCCTCGGTGCTGATCTACAGCCTGCTGGGCGCGGTGCTGGGCACGCTGGTGGGCGTGCTGCCGGGGATCGGCGCGATGGCGGCCATCACCCTGCTGCTGCCGATCACCTATTACATCTCGTCCGAGGCGGCGCTGGCGATGCTGGCGGCGGTCTATTACGGCGCGCAATACGGCGGGGCGGTGGCCTCGATCCTGCTGCGGCTGCCCGGAACACCGCAATCGGTGGTCACCACCCTGGACGGATATCCAATGGCGCAACAGGGCCGGGCGGGGGTCGCGCTGTTCACGGCGATGATCTCGTCCTTTGCGGGCTCGATGCTGGGGATCGTTATTCTGGTCGTGCTGGCGGGGTGGCTCAGCGGTCTTGCGACCAGCTTTGGTGCGGCCGATTATGCCGCGATGATGGTGATGGGACTGGTTGCCGCCTGCACCATCGGCGAGGGGCGGCTGGCCAAGAGTCTTGCGATGGTCGTGCTGGGCATCATTCTGGGCTGCGTTGGCACCGACGTGAACTCCGGCGTGCAGCGATTTACCTTCGGGCAGGTCCAGCTGCTGGACGGCATCAATCTGGTTGCGCTGGCCATGGGCCTCTTCGGTCTGGCCGAGATCATCGGGAATATCCGCAAGGCCGAGCAGGACGGTCCGCCCCCCCGCGTCAGTCTGCGGCAGCTGGTTCCGACGCGCGACGATCTGCGCAGGATGGTCGCGCCCATCACGCGCGGCACCCTTCTGGGAGGCTTTTTCGGGGCTCTGCCCGGCACCGGCTCGACCATCTCGTCCTTCCTCAGCTATGCGCTGGAGCGGCGCGTGGCCCGCCATCCCGAACGCTTTGGCAAGGGCGCGATCGAGGGCATCGCGGGACCAGAATCGGCCAACAATTCGGCCTCGATCACAGCTTTTGTGCCGACTCTGACCCTTGGCATTCCCGGCGATCCAATCATGGCGCTGATGCTGGGCGCGCTGGTTATCCACGGTATCCAGCCCGGCCCGCTGATGCTGGATGCACATCCCGATATGTTCTGGGGTCTGGTTGTCAGCTTCGGGATCGGTAACCTGTTCCTGCTATTCCTGAACCTGCCACTGATCGGGATCTGGGTATCGATGCTGCGCATCCCGTTTCGCTTTCTGTATCCTGCAATCATCATCTTCGTCTGTCTGGGGGTCTACTCGGTGCGCGGATCGACCTTCGATATCGCCATGGTCGCTGCGATCGGTGTCATAGGCTACGCGCTTACGCAGGCGGCCTTCAGCCCGGCCCTGCTGCTATTGGGGTTCGTGCTGGGCCCACTGATCGAGACCAATTTGCGCCGCGCCCTGCTTGTTTCGCGCGGCGATCCGATGATCTTCGTCGAGCGTCCCATCTCTTGCGGCTTCGTGATCGCGACGACAGCGTTGCTGGTTTACGGCTTCGTAAAGCAAGGACGCCGCAGAGCCGGCAGCATCGGCGCTAGCGATTAGCAAACAGGCTGGCGGCCAGAGTAAGGGCTGGTCTTGCCGTTCGTTACGGCGCGCTGCTTCACATGGTGCCCCTTGAGAGCCCAAAATCGCGCTGGCGAAGGCTCGGCCCAATCTGCTGCTTGCAAAGATGGGCGGAACGGCGTGCGGTGGGCGGAGGCGCGTATTCGCGCACCCGCCTGTTTCCTTATTCCGCTTGAAGGCCTTCGGAAAACCGGACCCAGTCCCCTATAATCATCGTCGCAAACGCATTCCCCACGCGAAAGGCGTTCTCGGTCGCGGGGCCGAAGCCGCCCGAGGTGGCCGACAGCGAGGCCGCCGTATCCTGCCCTTCATGTGCGCGGTCGAAATTCGAAGCGGTGCGCAGCACGGCCACGCGATCCATGTCCAGCCGTCCCGCTTCGGCGGCGCGGGACAGGGCGGTGAGGGTGGCGTTATCTTCCATCTGGCTCATGCAATAGTCGGCAGCACCGTCGGTCAGAACGGCGGTGTGATCGGCGACTTCCGCGGCAAGCGTTGCGCCGTGCCAATAGGTGTCCGCCGAGACCGACGCGCAGACCATCACCTGCGGCGCGGCCTTGGCGGCATCCTGGGTGTAGTTGGCGCGATAGGCGGCGGCGTCCTCGCTGTCGGCCAGCTCGACATCCTTCGTGGCCTCCAAGGCAGCGGCGACAAGGGCGGGGTTCAGGGTGAAGACCTCGCTGCCCGCCGTCCATCCGGGCTTTTCGCCGGGGGCCTTGGCGCCCAGTTCGACGATCTGGCTGCTCCAGTCGTCAGGCGCATCGCGGCTGTCGATGCGGTGGACCAGCCCCGCATCCACGATATGATCGGCCCATGCCGCCGAGCCGAGTGTGCCATTCGTCGGATCGACGCCGGCAATCCCTGCGACCAGCACATAGGTCTGGGACAGGTCCAGCTGGTCGGAAAAGCCCACCGCCATCGCCGAACTGGCGGCATTGGCATAGCCCATGGTCGTGGTCATCACGCACAGGTCCGCATTGCAGGACAGCGCGTCGTAGTCCTTGGGCAGGCCGGGGACGGTGATGGTGTCGGGCAGGTCCAGATTGTCCAGCCAAGGCGCTGCCTCCGCCTCGAACATGGCCATCACCAGAACCTTGGGGGCAAAGGGCTCGGCTGCGGCCAGCACGGGCGTGGCGGTCAGCAACGTCGCAAGGGCAGCGCTGCAGGCAAGGGGGGTGGGGATCATCGTTCGTCTCCGGGTGAAGGGCTGGACCGGACCTATCGCGGCGGGGTCATGCTCGCCAGAGGCAAGGGTGGGGCGCGTCCTGCCGTGGCAGGTCTATGTCCTTGAAGGTTGCAATATGTGCAATTTTGAGGCGGCAGGAGGGGGTGCCCACCGGCCGCCAACAAAGCGTCAGTCCAGAGCGACGGCATCCGGGGCTGCGGCGACCAGAGGGGCAGGGGCGATGAAGGCCGCGATATCCTCGGTCGTGGGGATATCGGCGCGCAAGACACCTTGGCCGACGATCCATGTGGCCTCGCTGACCAGCGGGTCTAGCAGGTCGCGGTTCAGGATCGTTCCGAACTCCATATCCGCCCACATCCCATGCAGCGCCTCAACCGAGACGTTGCCGCTGCGCGAGGCCGAGACCGCCTCGGCTGCCGCCTGCGGGTGGGCGGCGACATCGGCATCGGCGCGAACGAGGGTGCCTAAGAAGGTGGTCAGATCCGCCCTGCGCGTCAGTATGTCTGAATCGATGAGCGGCAGGTGCGCCTGCTATTGCCTTGGTGAATGCCAATTCGACCTAAGCCGATCTGGGACGCTCAAGTCTTCGGATGGCAACGGCAGCCTCGTCCCGCATAAGAGACGCCGCCGGTTCGATCTCGCTACGTCGTGCTACAAGGTCTGCTTCGGGGAATGCGCTACAGCGCCAGTGAAGCGTCGACCGTCCGCTATGGGCCGCCTGTGCCGCTGAGATCCTCCTTTGAAGCTGAGGGCCCACTCCCAAGCTCGCTGACTGCCCAACAGACAGGCTGGTCGGTTCCGTATTTTCGACATGTTGTTACTGCATAATTGACATGTTCAATTCTGATGCCATCATCGACTCATGTATGACAAGCAGTCCCCTTTCTCAGTGACCAAACTGCCCGGACGGCGTGACAGCTTGTCCGACAGCGCCTATGCAACGCTTCGCGCCGCCATCATCGAATGCCAGATCTCTCCAGGACGGGCCGTGTCAGAGGCCGAGCTTAGTGCAAGGTTCGCGTTCGGACTGGCAGCCGTGCGCGCTGCGGTGATGTGGCTGACGGCGTCGGGATGGATTGCGCCCGACGGTCGGCGGGGCTCTGTCATCCTGCCAGTTTCGGCTGCGCATTTGGCTGATCTGAGTGTGTCACGGCGGTGCCTTGAACCGGCGCTGCTTCATCATATGCCGCCATCTGACCTCGGCACGGAACTGCGTTTGCGCGCTGCTGTCCATCAGGCGGCAACCGCTCAGGGCGCGGGGCCAAACCGACAGACGCTGCTGCATCAGGAGCGGGCCTTGATGGTGCTGGTCGCTCAGGCGGTCGCGGCACCCCGCATCAGGGGTTGGCTGATCGACACATGGGAGCTGTGTCTGCGCGCCGACCGCCATCTGGAACAGTGTTTCGGCATATCGCGCGAAGCTTTGCCGCTGCCTGGGCTGGCGGTGGCGGTGGCGGATGGCGATGCCCCGGCGACGACAGCTTTGCTGGAGCAGATGCGCCACGCCTTCGACCTTCGGGTGTCGCGGGCGCTGGCCCGCAGTGCCACTCCCTTGTTGGTAGCCCCTGAATCTCCGCAACAGGCGCGCCGTGGCATGGCACACACCACTGACCCACGGCCTGAAACTGCCCCCAAACCGCGTTCCACCAAAGGAGATCCGGCATGAGACTTGTTCCCAACACGCTGTTCGTCGCCATGTTGGCCGCGACCACGGCCCTGACGGCCCCCTCGGTTGCGCTGGCCGATGCCGAACGGCTGGTCGTCGATCTGGTCAATGAACCGACCACGCTGGACCCGCATCTGCAGTGGAACCCCGACAGCTACTACGTCTATCGCAACATCTTCGACAATCTTCTGACGCGCGACGACGAGGGCCAGATTGTTCCCCAGATCGCCACCGAATGGGAGCAGGTGTCAGACACCGAGACCGTGTTCACCATCCGCGACGATGTTCTGTTTCATGATGGCAGCCCGCTGACCGCCGAGGATGTGGTGTTCTCTGTCCAGCGCATCACCGACCCGGAATTCGGTTCGCCGCAGCTGTCGCAGTTCGAAAGCATCACCAACGCCGAGGTGCTGGAGGACGGTCGTGTCAAGCTGACCACCGCAACCGGCTATCCGGCGTTGTTTGCGCAACTGGTCAAGCTGTCCATCGTGCCAAAGGCTGTCGTGGAGGAACTGGGGCGCGAGGCGTTCAATCTGGCCCCGGTCGGTTCCGGCCCTTACCGGTTCGACAGCTGGCAGCGCGGGGTCGAGGTCGGCCTGGTGCGCAACGACGATTATTGGGGCGATGCGGGGGCATTTCCGGCGGCAGTCTTTCGCGCCGTGCCCGATGCCTCGACCCGGGTGGCGAACCTGACCTCGGGGGCGTCGGATCTGGTGGTGGGCATGGACCCTGATCTGGCCCTGCAGCTTGAGGCCGCTGATGGCGTCAGCCCCCTGTCGGCGCTGACCGAACGGGTCGCCTATCTGTCCGTGAACCGTGCAAAGCCGGGGCTGGACGATGTCCGCCTGCGCCGCGCCATCGCCCATGCCATCGACCGTGAATTGCTGGTCGAGGGGCTGCTGGGCGGTTTCGACAACCCTGTCGGCCAGATGCTGACCCCTGCCCATGTGGGCTGGGTTGAGGGAATGGAGGGCGTGCCCTATGACCCGGACGCAGCCCGCGCCCTGATCGCCGAGATTGGCGAACCTGCGACGCGGCCCCTCGGGTTCGCCACCTCGCCGGTCTTTGACCAGCGTATCGTCCAGGCGATCCAGCAGATGCTGGGCGATGTCGGCCTGACGGTCGAGATCGAGATGACCGACATGGCCACCTATCTGCAGAAATCGCAAAGCGCGCCCGAAGATGCCCCCGATATGGGCTTTGGTCGCTGGTCCTGCGCCTGTCAGGATGCGGATGGGGTTCTGTATCCGCTGCTGCATTCCAGCTCGTCCTGGTCGCGGGTCCGCGATGACGATCTGGATGCGCTGCTGGAAAGCGCGCGTTCTGAAATGGATCCCGACGCCCGGCTGGCGCTGTATGGGCAGGTTCATGAGTGGGTCGCCGCCGAGGTGCCGCAGGTGCCGCTGTATCAGGCCGCGATCCTTTACGGCGCCTCGGACAATCTGGACTGGACGCCAACCTCGAATGAAAGCCTGTTCCTGAACCGGATGGGTTGGTCGGAATGATCCCCGCCCGCGCCCCCGGAATGGTTGCGCGATGAGCCGGTTTCTGGCCCGGCGCCTGATGCAGGCACTGATCTCGATCCTTGGGGTCACGGCGCTGATCTTTTTCCTGCAGCGTCTGGCGGGCGATCCGGTCCTGCTGATGGTGTCCGAGGGCGCCAGCCAACAGGCTATCGACGCGCTGCGCGCCAATCTTGGGTTTGACCGGCCTGTGCTGGTCCAGTTCACCGATTACATGTCGGATCTGGCGCGGTTCGATTTTGGCCAGTCTGTCGTCCAGCAGGTGCCGGTCGTCGACATCATCGGATCGCGGCTGCCCTATACGATCTGGCTGGCGGGGGTGGCTTTGCTGCTGGCGCTTGGGATCGGTGCGCCGCTTGGGGTGTTCATGGCAATGCGCCGCGATCATCCGCTGAGCCGCCTTGGCATGGGGTTCGTGCTGGCTGGCCAAAGCCTGCCCACGTTCTGGAGTGGGGTGCTGCTGATCTTGCTGTTCGCGGTGACCCTTGGCTGGCTGCCCGCCTCGGGCGCGCGAGAAACGCAAAGCGTCATCCTGCCCGCAATCTGTCTGTCGCTACTGAGCATGGCGACATTCGCCCGCGTAACCCGCACGGCGGTTCTGGACGAATTGTCCAAACCTTATATCCGCGCCGCCCGCGCCAAGGGTCTGTCGATGGGTCAGGCCGTGCGCCGCCATGCGCTGCGCAACAGCGCCATTCCGGTGATCTCGATCGCGGCGCTGGAAATCGCCAACCTGCTGTCGGGTGCGGTCATCGTGGAAACGGTCTTTGCCTGGCCCGGCCTTGGCCAGCTGACCATCCAGTCCATCGCCGCGCGCGATTTTCCCATCGTTCAGGCCATCGTGCTGCTGGGGGCCTTTGTATCGATCTTTCTCAATCTGGCGGCAGATCTGCTTTACAGCGCCGTCGATCCCCGCATCCGGCTGGAGGGGGGCAAATGACTGCCTCGTCCCGCCTTGGCCGCTGGCTGCCACCTCGGCTGTGGGTGTTCGTCGCCATTCTGGCGGTGCTGGCGTTGGCGGCCGTGCTGGCACCATGGGTCGCGCCACAAAGCCCCGAGGCTCAGAACCTGCTGGGTCGTCTGCGCCCGCCGGGGACCGAGGTGCGGGGCATTACCTATCTGCTGGGCTCGGACGAGTTGGGGCGAGATCTGCTGTCGCGGCTGATCTATGGGGCGCAGGTCTCGCTGACGGTGGCGGCGCTGTCGGTGCTGGTCAGCGGCACCATCGGCACCGCCCTTGGGATGATCGCAGCATGGTCGGGCGGCTGGATCGGCACGATTATCATGCGCCTTGTCGATATCGTGCTGTCGGTGCCTGCTATCCTGCTGGCGATCATCACCGTCGCCATTCTGGGTCCGGGTTTCATCAACGTCATTGCCGTGCTGGCCTTCACCCGCTGGCCCCGTTACGCCCGCGTCGCCTATGGCCAGACGCTTGGGCTGATGAACCTGCCCTATGTCCGGCTGTCGCGCTTTATGGGAGCGTCTACGCTGCGCGTGCTCTCGCGCCATATCCTGCCCAACATCATCGGCCCGATCATGGTCGTGGTCACGCTGGAATTTGGGCTGATGGTCCTGTTCGAGGCGGGCCTGTCCTTTCTGGGGCTAGGCGTGCAGCCACCCACGCCCAGCTGGGGCGCGATCCTGTCGGCGGGGCGCAACTATGTCACCACGGCTTGGTGGATCGCCGTCTTTCCCGGCCTGTTTCTGTTTCTTCTGATCCTGTCGGTCAACGTTCTGGGCGATCACGTCCGCGACGTCGTCGAAGGCCGACGCTAAGCCTCTTTCGAAAGGACCACCCGATGACCAGACCCCTGCCTCTGCCCGGCGCCGATTTCACCGGCAAGTGCGTAATCGTGACCGGGGCCGCTGGCATCTTCGGGCGCTGGATCGTCGAGGCCTTCGATGCCGCCGGGGCGACGCTGCTGCTGTCGGACCGCGATCAGAACGCCATGGCAAATGTCGCGGGCAGCCTGTCACGTCCCGCGCTGACCCATGCGACCGAGCTGACCGACGCGGCCTCGATCGATGATCTGGTGGAAATGGTGGGGCGCGAATGGGGGGCGGCCGATATTCTGGTGAACAATGCCGCCGTCTATCCAAGCGGCTTTCTGCTGGATGTGGACGCCGACGAATGGGACCGCATCTTCGACATCAACCTGCGCGCGCCGTTCCTGCTGACCCGTGGCATCGCCACGCAGATGGTTCATCAGAAGGTTCGGGGCAATATCGTCATGATCTCATCGGGGGCATCGCGCAAGATGCGCACCACGGCGGCGCCTTATTCCATTTCCAAATCCGCGCTGGATAGGCTGACCAAGGGGTTCGCGGTGGAACTGGCCGAATATGGCATCCGCTGCAACGCGGTCGAGCCGGGCTTTGCCGCCGGCAGCACCGCCAGCCCGCTGACAGATGCGCATGTGAAGGCGGTCACCGGGGCGATCCCCCTGGGCCGCGCTTCGCGTTACGAGGATGCCCCGGCGGCGGTGATGTTTCTGGCGTCCGATGCGGCCAGCTATATCACCGGTGCGACGCTGTCGGTCGATGGTGGCGGATCGGCGGGCCAGATCCTTGTGCATCAGGACAAGAAGAAGGCCTTGTGATGGACCGTCCGCGCTACATCTGGCCGGAGGGCAAGCGGTCGGCGGCCTGTTTCAGCGTCGATGTCGATGCAGAGGCGCCCTACCTCTGGGCCAACCGCGCGGGCCTGCCGCCGCATCTTGGCCAGCTGGAACAGCGACGCTTCGGCCCGCGCGAGGGAATCTGGCGTATTCTGGACATGCTTGATCGTGTCGGTGTCAAAGGCAGTTTTTACGTGCCCTCGGTCGTGGCCGAGCTGCATCCAGATCTGCTGCCCGCCCTGTGCGAGAGGGGCCACGAGATCGGCCTGCACGGTCACCTGCACGAACTGGTATCCGAGACGACCGACGCCCGGTTCGAGGCCGCACTGGACAGGTCGCTGCAAGTGTTTCACGCGCAGACCGGGATCGTTCCGTCCGGCTTTCGGTCCCCCGCATGGGAGATGACGCCTGCCATGCTGGCCGCGCTGAAGGATCGGGGGCTGCGCTATGACAGCTCGCTGATGGGCTATGACCATCCTTATCAGATCGGCGGGCTGGTGCAGGTGCCGGTGCAGTGGCAGATCGACGATGCGATCTATTTCAAGTTTCAGGGCGGCGGCGCCGACCGCTGGCCCCCCGAACCCGCCCGTGCTGTCGAGGCTGGCTGGTGCGACGAATTCCAGGCCGGACGCGCGTTTGGGCAGCTGTTCATGATCACCGTGCATCCGTGGATCTCGGGACGCGCACAGCGGGTTGCGATGCTGGAACGGCTGCTGGCCGATATTGTGGCCCAGGACGACGTGTGGTTCGCCACGGCGGCCCAGATCGCCGACTGGCATCTGTCGGCCAATGAGGGCCGTTTTGTCGCCGAGCCGGGGCTTGAGCACCTGACCGCCGCGCTGGAGTCGGGCACATGACCTCGACCTGGGAACCTGGCAAGGCGATGGTTGAGGGACGCCACGGCATGGTCGCCGCCCAGCACAAGGTGGCGGCGCAAGCGGGCGCGGATGTGCTGGCGCGCGGCGGTAATGCGATGGACGCGGCGGTCACGACCGCATTGGTTCTGTCGGTGGTGGAGCCTTGGCTCAGCGGGATCGGCGGCGGCGGGTTTCTGTTGTGGCGCGACGGGCGCGACGGATCGGCGCGCAGTCTGGATTTCTCGATGAGATCGCCCCGCGGCTTGCGTCCTGAGGATTATCCGTTGGTGCCGGGCCGAGATGACGACTGGTTCAACTGGCCGCAGGTGCAGGGGCAAAGAAACCTGATCGGCGTGCATTCAATCTGCGTGCCCGGCGCGGTCGCCGGCCTGTCCGAGGCGCTGTCCGAGCATGGCACGATCACCTGGACCGATGCTTTGGCCCCCGCAATTGCAGAGGCCGACAAGGGGCTGGAGGTCGACTGGTTCACCGCGCTGTGTCTGTCCATCGATGCGGGCAATCTTATGACCGATGCGACATCGACCCGGATCTTTCTGCCGGACGGACGCGCGCCGTCTCTGGCGGAAGGGGGCGCGCGCCGTCGTCTGCCCCTGACCGAAAAGGCCGCCACCCTTCGCCGTCTGGCCAAGGAAGGACCGCAAGATTTCTATCACGGCCAGATTGCACGCGACCTGACCGCCGACATGCAGGATCTGGGGGGCTGCATGCGTGCGGATGACCTTCAGTCCTATCAGCCGCGTTGGGGCACGCCCTTGCGGCACGATTGGGCGGGCGCGACCCTGCTGGCGATGCCCGGCCTGTCGGGCGGGCCGGCGCTGCTGGACGTGCTGTCGCAGCTGGACGACACGGCGGTGTCAAATCCTCAAGCGATGGATTATGCCGCCTTTGCCGATGCGATCCGCAGCGCCTATGCGCGGCGCCTGACGCAGCGCGGCCATGCCCGGGCCCGCGTCGATCCGGGCTGCACCACGCACCTGTCGGTCATCGATGCGGAGGGGAACGCCGTGTCGCTGACCAATACGCTGCTGTCGCGCTTTGGGTCCAAGGTGACCTCGGCGCGCACGGGGGTGCTGTTGAACAACGGCATGATGTGGTTCGACCCACGCCCCGGCACACCCAATGCGCTGGCTCCGGGCGCGCAGCCTCTGGCAAATATGTGCCCGGTTCTGGCGGAAGTGCCGGGCGGCGGAATACTGGCCATCGGGGCCGCCGGGGGGCGGCAGATCATGCCCGCGATCGCACAGCTTCTGGCATTCCGGTTGCGCCACGGCATGGATCTGGGTCAGGCGCTCTCCTATCCCCGGTTGGACGCGTCAGAGCCGCGCATCCGTATAGACCGCCGCGCGCCCGAACAATGCGCAGGCCTGATCGCGCGCCACCATGATGTCGAGGTGGTGGACGATGTCCTCTATCCCGTGCAATTCGCCATTCCGAGTGCGGTCGAGCGCCACCCGGGCGGATTGTTGCAGGGCATGGTCCATCCCAACCATCCATGGTCTGCAGCCGTCGCCGCCGATGCGGAGCCGGGCCTATGACGCCTGTGCTGTCCTGCACTGACCTGCGCATCGAGATCGGCGGCAACCCGGTGGTGGACGGCACGTCGCTGGCTATCAATGCGGGCGAGACGCTGGCGCTGGTGGGCGAATCCGGCTGTGGCAAAAGCATGACGGCGCTTGGCCTGATCCGGCTGTTGCCCGGTGCCGCGCGGCAATCCGGGGGTCAAATAACCCTGCAGGGCGACCAGATCGACCAGCTGTCAGAGCGTCAGATGAACCGCCTGCGCGGGGATCGCCTGGCGATGATCTTTCAGGAACCAGTCGCTTCGCTGGACCCGCTGATGCCGGTTGGCCGTCAGATTGCCGAAGCGCTGTCACGGGACAGCACCCTGTCAGGCGCGCAGGTTGCGGCTCGGGTGCTGGACATGCTGAACCGTGTTGGGATCGATCGGCCCGAAGTGCGGGCCCGGCAATACCCCTTTCAGCTGTCGGGCGGCATGTGCCAGCGCGTGATGATCGCCATGGCGATGATCCGACAGCCCATCCTGCTGATCGCGGACGAGCCGACGACGGCGCTAGATGTGACGATCCAGAAACAGATCTTGCAGCTTATGGCGGATCTTCGTCGGGAAACAGGCAGCGCCGTCCTGTTGATCACCCATGACATGGGCGTGGTGTCCGAAAGTGCGGATCGTGTGGCGGTCATGTATGCCGGGCGCATCGTCGAAACGGGTAGTGTGGGGCAAGTTTTCGCCGCGCCTCGCCACCCCTATACCGCGATGCTGCTGCGCACGATCCCGCGTCTGGACGGCCCACGCAAGGTGGCGCTGCCCGCCATTGCTGGCGCTGTGCCCGATATCCGCGACTGGCCGCAGGGCTGCCGGTTTCATCCCCGTTGTCCGCTGGCCACCGACCGCTGCCGCATCGAGGCGCCGCCCCTCGCCACCGTCGCGCCCGGGCACGACACCGCCTGCTGGCATCACGACCGCATCGCATCGGATCTGCCATGACCCAACCCCTCGTCTCGGTTCAAGACCTCAAGGTTCATTTCCCGATCCGCGGCGGAATTCTGGGGCGGGTCAGCGACCATGTCCGCGCGGTCGACGGCGTCAGTTTCGATCTGATGCCGGGCAAGACCGTGGCCATCGTGGGCGAATCCGGCAGCGGAAAATCCACCACCGGATATGCGGTGATGGGGATGCAGGAACCGACCGGGGGACGGATCCTGATCGACGGCAAGGACCGAGCCGCGATGTCGCGGACTGAGCGGATGGAGACGATGCGCCGCTTGCAGATCGTCTTTCAGGACCCGGCCTCGGCTCTGAACCCGCGCATGTCGGCCGCCGACAGCATCGCCGAGCCATTGCAGATCCACCGTATCGGCACCGCCCGCGACCGCCGCGTGCGGGTAGCGGAACTGCTGGACCTGGTGGGACTGCCGCAATCCTCGGCGGGCAAGCTGCCGCGCGAATTCTCGGGCGGGCAAAAGCAGCGCATCGTCATCGCCCGTGCGCTCGCGCTGGATCCGCAGGCGGTTATCTGCGACGAGGCGGTGTCAGCGCTGGACGTCTCGATCCAGTCCCAGATCCTGAACCTGTTGCTGGAGCTGCAATCACGGCTTGGACTTGCTTATATCTTCATCTCTCATGATCTTTCGGTGGTGCGCCATATTGCGGACGACATTCTGGTCATGCAGGCGGGCAAGGTCGTTGAAAAGGGGCCAACTGACGACATTTTTCATGCCCCCAAACATCGCTATACCCGACAACTTTTGACGGCCGTCCCAAGGCTATGAGACTTCAGGAATGTCCAAGTTAGCCCTGTCGAGGAATGTCCCGTCGGGTGAAACGCGTAATGATCTTGCAGATCAGTGGTCGGTAGTAAATTTGCACCGGGTTGTGGCACGCAGTGGCGAGTGCAGCTTGAATAAAGCGCCTGTCGCAAAATGCGCCGCCCTGAAGCAATAGCCCTTCGACCTCCCTTACCGCTCTGTCTCGCGCTCCGGACATTTCTCGCCTGCTTGCGGTGCGACTGTCATAAGCGACAGGTTTCGGGAATTCGGCCTGTGCCATCCTGGTGACTTCGACCGTCCGCGTTTGGCCGCTGCGCCTCATCGGTGCTGCAATGGGACGGCCTGGCCGTAGCGCAGGGCCGTCCCTGATAGCAGACGCCGCTCCGGCGATCTCGCCGCGGGCGACACTAACGTCTGGTATCGGGAAACCGCACGACGGCGTCTGGCAGGGGTCGACCGTCCGCTAAGGGCCGAGTGCAAGGGCGGGTGGCCACTCCGCACCCGTCCCGTTGACAAGGGCGGCAGACCTAAGTGGAGAGCCCAGAGCGGACAGTGGTCCACTCTCCGCCGATGCTATTTCGCAGTGCGCATACCCCCGGAGGTTCCGCTCGGTCATTGGCCCTTACCGCAAACCCCTAAACGTCGCTCTCAGATCGTCGACGAGGGTTTGGGGACGTTCCATCGCTGCGAAATGACCGCCTCTGTCGTGCTCGGCGAAATGCACGAGGCGGCTGAACCGGGCTTCTGCCCAACGACGCGAGAGGCGAACCTGCTCACCACGGAACATCGAGATGCCGGTTGCAGTCTTCATCGTATCTCGCGGCATGCCACCCGCCCTCATGGCCTGCATCCCCTCCCAATAAAGCCGCGCCGAGCTGGGCCCTGCGTTTGGCAGCCAATAGAGCATGATATCGTCGATCATCTCGTCCAGCGAGAAGACACTTTCGGGATCGCCACCACAGTCGGAGACGTCTTGGAACAGCGCATAGATCCAGGCCGCAAGGCCGACAGGGGAATCCGCAAGCGAAAAGGCAACCGATTGCGGGCGCGATGCCTGAAGCTTCATATAGGCGGAATACTCGGCGTCATAGCGCGCCGCGTCCGACAGGAGCTGCTGCTCGTCGTGATCGGCATTCGCGATTTCGGCCTCGGACGGCTGGAAGGGGACAAAGTTGAGGTGGATGCCCGCCAGCTCCGCCGGGGCCATGTGGCCGAGGATCAGGGTGACCATCGCCCCCCAGTCCCCGCCCTGCGCGCTCCATCTGTCGTAACCAAGCCGCGCCATCAGCGTCGACCATGCGCCCGCAACGCGTGAGGGGTTCCAGCCTAACTCCGTCGGTTTTCCCGAGAAGCCAAAGCCGGGCATTGACGGGATGACTAGGTGGAATGCATCCCGTGCGGTTCCGCCATGGGCGGTCGGGTTGACCAGCGGGTCGATGACGTGCCGGAACTCCAGCACTGACCCCGGCCAGCCATGCGTCAGCAAAAGCGGCATCGCTTCCGCATGCGCGGAGGGGATATGTAGGAAATGGATGTCCACCCCGTCGATCCGGGTCACATGTTGTCCTAGGCCGTTCAGCAGCGCCTCGCAGCGGCGCCAGTCATAGCCGCCCTGCCAGCGCGCGACCAAGGCGCGCAGCTTAGCAAGGGGTGGACCCTGGCGGCCATCCTCGACCGGGCTTTCGTCGGGCCAGCGGGTTCGCGACAGCCGATCCTGCAGGTCGCTGAGGTCGACCTGTGGAATGTTGAGGGTGAATGGTGTGACGGCGTGGGACATGATGAGGATCGCTTGTGCGTGTTGCCCTGTGGGTCTATCAGCCCCTCACATAATTAAACGATAGAGTAAAGTTATTTGTGAAAGGACCGAGACGATGTCGGGTGAAGACAAGCTGAACAAGGGCGGTGGCGGTCGGCCAACCCGGAAAGACGCCGAAGCGATCGACGCACGCATCCTGTCTGCCGCCGCCACCCTCTTCATCGAACGCGGTTTGGACGGAACTAGTCTGGAGGCGGTTGCTGCGGCGGCAGCAGTCAGCAAGCCGACGCTCTATGCCCGCTACGCTCACAAGACCCAGCTTTTTACTGCCGTCATCCGCACGAATGTCAGCGCCGCCATGCCTACCTTCGATGGAACAGGCATCGGATCATCGACGGAGGAGCGCCTGCGCCATGCCGGGCGTGCTGTGATTGAAGGTGCCCTGCAGCCGACGCCCCTGGGTCTTATGAGGCTCTATATTGCCGAGGCACTCCGCCATGGTCCCCTCATCCGGGAGCTTGACCGCGTAGGGCGCGAGGTCGCACTGACGGCGATCGCCGGCGCGATCAGCGATCCGAAGGCCGCCTCCACGGACCGTGCGCGCATCATTGCTGGGCACTTCCTAGACATGGTGTTTGTGCCCCACTTGATGCGTGCTTTGCTGGACGATCTGCCAGATGAGAGCGACCCCCTGCATCCGTCCCTTGAGGAGCGGATCGACACTGCCGTAGCGGCTCTGAGGGCGTTGGCGCTCCTACCTTCCGATTAGCTTTGGTCCTCACCAATGGTTCGGGTCAGCAAGGCGGTTGCGCGGGGGGCGCGATCTCAAGGTGAGGTGCCCATAGGGCATGCCAACGGCAGCCCCGTCCCGCGTAGCGGACACGGCCCGATAGATATCTCTGCGCCCTGCAGCAACGTCCGGCTTGGCGAACTCGCACCGCAGCATCTCGCGGCCACCGACTGTCCGCTTAGGGCCGTCACTTCCTGACCCACACGGGTCCACGCAACCCGATGGTCTGTCGTGTCTTTGGCTCATCATCGCCGACGCGCGTCCAGAACCCTGATTTGCGCGAATGCGTTTTTTTCAGTTTCGCAAGATATGTGGCGTGGTCGATCATTGTGCCAGGGCGGGTGGGATCCGTCTCCCGGGCCAGCAGTTCCAGTTTCCCAAGGTATTTCGCGCCATGCCCGTAGGCATTGGACCGCGCGCGATCCAGAATGTCGTCGAGTAGCGCCCGGTAGAGGATCGTCGCCGCCCACGGATAATCGTGTTCCAGAAGCGACGCGACTTTCGGCAGGATGTGCCACGCGCCCCCATCCCAACGGTCCGGATGCGTGACGATCAGTTTTGCCGCGAGATCGAGGCGCGGCCAGTCGAGGAAGAACTGCAGCGCCGCCTCAGGTTCTGTCTTTTCCAGCGCCAGCGCGTGGGCGCGGTCCTCGGCTTCGATATCTTCAAAATCGGGCAGTTGCTTGAGGTAATCCCGCAGAATATCCGCCGATAGTTTCGCCTCGAAGCAACGCCAACGCAGGGTCTGCGCGGCAGATCTATCGCCCATGGCGTCCAGAATACGCGTCTCCAGTCTCACGCGCGCCGGTGACAGCTCTCCGTCGGACTCGCCATACGGGCGTTGGCCCGGTTTGCGCACCCATTCCAACGCCTCTGCACTGCGCCCGGCTTCCAGAAGCTGTGCAGCGATCCCCAGCGTATCCTGCATATGTGGCTTCTTCTTCGCCTCCAGCGCAATGAGCAGGTCGATATCACCCCGCGCCAAGGCAAGGATTTGGCGCATCCTCTCCCATTGAGATGTCATGGAATAGAACCAGCCATCCGGTTCGCGCGCCGCTTCCTCGGCCTGCCTCTCGGCTATGGCGGATGTCAGATCACCATCCCAGCGGTCCAGGCTATGTTTCGGCAGATGCGAAGCCACGGCATCGGTCACATCAGCCAGATAGCCATGCGTGCTTTCACCAAGGGCGGTCATGATCTTGTCGGGGAGCAGATCCGCATCGGGAGCGGTCAGGCTCTGCATCAGACCTTCGATGGCGGCAATCGCCTGATAATACACATCCTGAACGCGGCCCGAGGAGTCGTCGACGCGCTCGAACACCTGCTCATGTGTGGCGATAAATCGCAGCAACCGGTCGATGGCCAGCGCCGGGGCCGCAGGACCAAGCTCTGAAGTGATCGTATCGGTCAGACTGCGAAGATCGTCAGCAAAGGCGAGGGCTTTGTCCCATTCGATGAAACTCTTTGCCCGCGCCAGCCCTGACAAACGCCGGTCGATCAGCTTGGCGATGGCTTCGGGGCCGGATTTGCCGGCCAGCGCTGCTTTGACCTGCCGCCGGAACCCGGCATTGCGCTCAGCCTCTTCGAAAACCAGCTGCGCAAGTTTGTCGGCTCCGAGGTCTTTCAACATGTCAGCGGACAGGGTGGGACTACGGGCCATTGGCAGGTCTCAGGTTTGAACTGTTGCCCCAATAGGTGCCATGGTCAGACCGTGGGGGCAAGTTTTGGCGGCGCTATGGATGAATGGCCGGTCTGGGAAAGCCGCATTGCGGCGTCGCTGCGCTCCTGACCGGCCGCTATGGGCCGTGTGTGCATAGACTGTGTCTAGGGTCAGGATTCATAACCAATAGATGACGGTTGCTGCGAGGGCGATGGCCGAGAGGAAGATCTTCGGACATCTGTCATATCGCGTTGCCACGCGCCTCCAATCCTTGAGCCTGCCGAACATGATCTCGATGCGACTTCGCCGCTTGTATCGACGCCTGTCATATTTGACCGGCGTCTTGCGTTGCTTCCGACCGGGGATGCAGGCGCGTATCCCCTTGTCCTGCAATGCGTCTCTCAACCAGTCAGCATCATAACCGCGATCACCAAGCAGCCATTTGACGTTTGGCAAGCCGCTAAGCAGCGCCCGTGCGCCGATATAATCGCTCACCTGACCGGCGGTGATGAACAGGTCGAGCGGTCGTCCTTGGCTGTCGCAAATGGCGTGCAGCTTGGTGTTCATGCCGCCTTTGGTTCGGCCGATCAGGCGACCACGCCCCCCTTTTTGACGGCCATACTGGTCGCTGTGCGATGTGCCTTCAGGTATGTCGCATCTATCATCACGGTCTTCTCTTCACCGTGTTCGGCAGCAAGCCCGGCCATCATCCGAGCAAAAATGCCCTTCCCGCTCCAACGCCTCCAACGGCTGTAAAGCGTCTTGTGAGGCCCGTAGGCGGTAGGTGCATCACGCCAGCGTAAGCCATTGCGGATTATGAAGATAATCCCGCTAAGAACTCGCCTGTCATCAACGCGTGGCTTACCGTGCGACTTTGGAAAAAAGGGGGCCATGCGTGCCATCTGCGCGGCAGTCAGCCAGAAAAGGTCGCTCATGTCACCGCTCCGTTTCTGGGCCGTGAATCACGCCGCGAAACGGAAATCAATGCATCCTGACCCTAGCGCGATGCCGCCGCTTACGGGCCTTTAATCTCTTTTGTCATTCAAGAACCTTGCCGACTTTCGGTATCAGGGCGACCCGCAACTTCGGCCCGGGCGAAACCTGCAGCGCCACTGTGAACTCGACGCCGAAATCCTTTAGGAACAGGATCGCCGGTTCCTTTACGAGGGCCGATTTGGCGCCCCCTGCCTCGGACAGGCATCGGGTCACGGTTGTTGAAAGATTCTCGTCGCTGACCAGTTCTGGTTTAAATGCTTCCGTCCAGCCCGGCTTGTCTGCCTGACGGGTGACCTTGTCGCCACCGGAAACAGGATCGACCGCAAAGGTCGGAACGCCATTCCTCAGTGTCGAGACCATGCCATGAAAGCCAGGTCGTCAGCATCGCATCCAGCCTGCCGAGGATCGCCTCGAACTGCGCCGCATCGGACAGGCCGAACCTATTTGTTTCAACTGTCACCGGGGTATCCAACTCGATGAATGCCACGCCCGACCGCTCGATCAGGCGGCGTAGTTTCGCGGTATCCCCAAGAACACTCTGACTAAACGTCTTGGTTAGGAGGGTGGCGCTGGGCATTTTCAATGCGTGCATAAACTTCAGCCAGTTTGTCCAAAGCGTCCCGTTGGGGATCCTTCACGAAATCCAGCTCCAACTCCGAAGCAATGTAATTTCCCAGCGCTCGGCTGACAGTCTCGTCCTTGGTGCCGGCCTTGTGTGCCAGAATCTTGTCGATCACGCGCTCGGACGTCTTAACCTTCTCCATGATTGTCGCTGCTGTCCGCCGCAGGTCGTGGCGGTGCCACCCGGATGTCCCGCTTCTACGCTGAAGCGCACTGGTAATCCGATCCCAGTTCCCGAGCGCTCTGCCTTGCTTGTTGGGAAAAACAAGGCCGTCGGGCCGCCGATCGGTGTAATTCGGAAGACTGCGCAAAAGTGAAACCGCAGCGTCGGAGAGCGGCAGCGTTTGCTGACGCTTATCTCCGCGGACTGATTTGACATGCGGTTTGTGCCAGTTTGCCTCAGCCTCCCGGAAATCCTGCCAGCGCATCCGGACGAGTTCGTCAAGCCTTGCCGCGGTCAGCAACAGGAACCGGAGGGCGATCGGGCGGATGTCCACCTCGGGGGAAACCTGCATCCCAAGGCAGTCCGGAGCCGGCCAAACCAGCAGCGGAAGCAGTGCCTTCAGTTCATGCTGATCCAAGGCGCGATCTCGGCGTCCGGTGATCGCCGGATCGTCGGATGCTGGGTCATGCGTTTCGGTCAGGTCTATCACGGGAAGGGGAACGCGACGTCCGAAGCCGATCTTCCTGAACCTCTTGCGGTTGGCCGACCAGTCAAAGACAGGCGACAGATAGGCCCGCGCCCGCGATACTTGGCCGTTGGCAGACACCTTTCCTGATAGTGGACGATATCCTATCATATCATCCGACAGATCGCGCAAGGACAATTCGGTGACACGCGTTGGCCACCGGTGACCGAACACCGCCTTGATCCGCATTTCCGCCTCGGATCCGCTCCCACGTTTCGTCTTTCCCCAGATCCGGAACCGGTGGCCAACCGCCATCGCATATTCTTCGATGATCTCGCCAAGGTTGGGAATCTCCGTTGCCGCGGCCTCCTTGAGTGCTTTCGCGGCTTTCTCGGCGGTTGCCGTCACATCTTCTCCAGCGCGCACACGCTGACGCAGTTCAAACGCCTGAAGGCGCGCGGTCGATAGTTTGACATCGGGATACTCGCCGATCTTGGCATTCTGAAGCTTGCTGTCCTTGCCGCGTATCCTAAACGCGAATGTCCTGCGTCCGGACGGATAGACACGAAGCATTAGACCCACTTCCTTTTCGTCCATGATCTCGGTCCGGTGCGTGACCCGCAGCGCTCTGATCTGAACATCCGTCAGTATCATCCGTGACATAGTAGTCCTCCCTTATCTTGTAGGAGGACACTTGGGGCGGCTGATGCCGTGGCACAATGGTGGCACTGCATCGGGCGGTGGCGGCTGGTGACGATGATCTAGTCTGCACTATCATTAGCAAAATATTAAAGAATTAGTCATTGTTATTACTAAAAAAAATAGAAAACGCGCGAGCGTTTGCTGATTGCGCTGATGTGCGGAGATCAACTGAGCACGGATTGAAAATCCGCGTGTCGGCGGTTCAAATCCGTCTCCGGGCACCAATTAAAAAATACAGAATAGATTGTCCGTGACGCTTTCCCATTGCTTTGGCACGGGTACGGCCGCGCAAGGGCTGACGGCCCTGAATGGTCGCCTCAAGGCGTTTCATGTCGTTTCTTGAATGGGACCACACAGGCACCCGGGTTGACCCGAAACGCCCGCGCAAGCCGTCGTTCAGCCGGGCCGCCGCGCGACCCGGCCGGCGCGGTTACAGCGTGTCGCGGCGCAGGTCTTCGGGGCGGCGCAGCGCCAGCATCTCGGTGGAATAGGCCCAGGCATTGGCCAGCTGACGGGGATCGTCCGCCAGCGCGGTGCCAAAGCTGGGCACCAGATCGCGCAGCCGGTTCTGCCATGCGGCAGAGGCGAAGCGGTCCGGGAACATCCGCTGCAGCGCGTCCAGCATGATCGACGGCGCGGTCGAGGCGCCGGGCGAGGCGCCCAGCAGCGACACGAAGCTGCCATCCTGCGAGGTCACCAGCTCGGTCCCGAATTGCAGCGATCCGCCGCCGGTCTCGGTGCGTTTGATGATCTGGACGCGCTGCCCGGCCTGCGTCAGGGTCCAGCCCTCGGACGGGGCGTCGGGGAAATACTCGCGCACCTGATCGATCCGCGAGGACTGGGTCTGCACGACCTGACCCGCCAGATAGGTGACCAGCCCGAAATCGTCGATGCCGACATCCATCATCGGGCGCAGGTTGGCGGTGTTCATCGACCGGAACAGCCCGGTAAAGCTGTCCTGCATCAGGAAATTGGTCGAGAAGGTCGCAAAGGGACCAAAGGCCAGCTTGCGCACCCCGTCGACATAGCGCGTGTCCAGATGCGGCACCGACATCGGCGGGCTGCCCGCTGCGGCGCGGCCATAGGCCTTGGACAGGTGGCGGTCGGCAATCGCCGGATCCTCGTGGGTCAGAAACGATCCGCCGACCGGAAAGCCGCCATAAAGACGCGATTCCGGGATGCCGCTTTTCTGCAGCATCAGCAGCGCCGCCCCGCCCGCGCCGTTGAAGACATGGGTGGCATCGATCGCGCGCGCGGCGGTGTCGCCATTCGTCGCGCGGAAGGTGATCCGCCAGGACCCGTCGGCATTGCGGGCGATATCCTCGACCTCGGTGTTCAGATGCAGGCGGTTGGCGTCCTTGGCGATATACGAGGCGACCAGCTGTCGAGTGACCTCGCCCCAGTTGGCATCGGTGCCAAGCGGGTGCCATGTCGCGGCGATCGGCTGCGCGGCCTCGCGGCCTTCGGTCAGCAGCGGCGCCCATTCGGCGATCCGGCCCGCATCGGCGGAATACTCCATCCCCGCAAACAGCGGGTTCGCGGTCAGGGCCTCATGGCGCTGGCGTTGAAAATCCACATTCTCGGCGCCGATGCCAAAGCCCATATGCGGGACCGAATTGAGGAAACTGCGCGGTGCGCCCATCTCGCCCAAACGGACCATTGAGGCCAGAAACTGCCGCGTCACCTGAAACTGTTCGTTGATGCGCACGGCATTGTCGATGACCATCCGACCGTCGCGGATAGGGGTATAGTTCGGTTCGCACAGCGCCGAATGGCCGGTGCCCGCATTGTGCCACACGCCCGAGCTTTCCAGCGCCGGCGCATCGAGCCGTTCGAACATCGCCATGCGAAAACCCGGCTGCAGCTGGCCCAGCATCGCCCCAAGGGTCGCGCCCATGATGCCGCCGCCGATGATCGCCACGTCCACCCGGCCTTCGGCGGGCAGGGCGCTGCGCCCGCAGCCCGCAAGGGCCAGCGTCCCAAGCGCCGCACCGCCGATCAGCACCTTGCGGCGGGAGGGGCGGAACGCATCGCTGCGGGTGGATGTCGTCATGGCGGTCATCGGCATGTCCTTCGGGATGTCATTTGTCACTGACCTAGCGAAGCGCGCGGGCGGGTGAAACAACCTGCGCGGCAGTTTAATCACTATGGGTAGGAGCCATGCACGGGCGGAATGGCTGTGCGTGATTTTGCATACTGGCCCGTTCGATTTCTGGCACATAGGGCATCCCAAAGACGCCCTGCCGGATCGTGAGGGCCAGAATCAAAGGCATGCTGCCCCCGTCGCAGGCAGTGTCCCGTTCCCTTGCAGGGCCCGGCCGATTGCCCGGACAGGGCTGTCAGAACCGGATCGGGGCCGACACGGCACAGGGCCCGCCGCGCCCGCCGACAGAAAGCCCCGGGCCGAGGATACACACCCGGAACGGCGCGCGCCGGACCTCGGGCCTTGCCAGGCGCGCCGATGCGCATCTGCGGGGCGACAGGTTCCCCCGCATGGGCTGCGGCGGGCTGACAGATGGTGCCCGTGGCCGGAGCCTGACCGCCCGGCGCGTTCGCCTCGATGATCCGGTCCAACCGGACGACCCCGATGGGCAGGACCGCCCCGGATGCCCGCCGGACCAGTGCCAGCCCCGGGAACGGGGCCAGCCCCGAAACGCCAAAGGCCCGCCCGGCCCGCAATTTCCACCCCTCCGCTGGACAGCGACATTCGTGATCCCTCCCCATCATGGGAAAACTCCTGCCTGCCGACGACTGGCCCCGACCGGCCTCGACCGGATCGACAAGACTGACGAAACAAGCCGGGAACACGATTCATCAAGCTGCGCAGGGCGTTGCTTTTGGATGGCTGCCGTGATCCGTTACCGCCGGTTGCGCCCATGGTCCGGGTCCGGGTGGTCCCTTGGGACGCTCTGCGCCGACGCGGCGATGCGCGCCCTGACCCGGATGGCCATCCCCCGCGACATTCTGTATGCAGCCGGGGAACGAAACCTCGCCGGACGGGGCGGGACAAGACGCATGTCGGATGGTTGTCGAGACGCAGCAGAATGAACACACATCATCCCCACAGGCTCTCGGTCGCGCCGATGATGGACTGGACCGACAGCAATTGCCGCCGGTTCCACCGCCTGCTGTCGCGCCGCGCGCTGCTTTATACCGAAATGGTGACCGCCCCCGCGATCGTGCATGGCGACCGGGCCCGGCTGCTGGATCACGACGCCGCCGAACATCCGCTGGCGCTGCAACTGGGCGGCTCGGACCCCGCGCAATTGCGCGAGGCGACCCGCATCGCCGCCGATTGGGGCTATGACGAGATCAACCTGAACTGCGGCTGCCCAAGCGACCGGGTGCAATCGGGCGCCTTCGGGGCGATCCTGATGACCACGCCCGATCTCGTGGCCGAATGCGTCACCGCCATGCAATCCGTCAGCCCGGTTGAGGTGACGGTCAAATGCCGCATCGGCGTCGACGATCAGGATCCCGACCAGATCCTGCCCGCCTTTCTGACCACCCTGCGGCAGGCGGGCATCCGGCGGGTGATCATCCATGCGCGCAAGGCCTGGCTCAAGGGCCTCAGCCCGCGTGAGAACCGTCAGATCCCGCCGTTGGATTATCCGCTGGTGCACCGGATGAAGGCCGAATTTCCCGACATGGACCTGTCCGTGAATGGCGGCATCGACAGCATGGACCAGATCCACGCGCATCTGAACGTGATGGACGGCGCGATGATCGGGCGCGCCGCCTATCACGACCCCTGGACGATCCTCGGCGCCGCCGACCGTCTGTGGGACGACACGCCGCCCTTTGCCGATGCCGCCGCCGCCGCCGCCGCGATGCGCCCGATGATCGTTCAGCATCTGGCGCAGGGCGGCCGCCTGCACCAGTTCACCCGCCACATGCTGGGCCTGTTTCACGGCCAGCCCGGTGCGCGGGCCTGGAAACGCACCCTGTCCGAGAACGCCTCCAAAGGCGGCATCGAGGTCTACGACGCGGCCCTGTCGCAGATCACCAGCCTTTCTTCTTCATGAAAATATCCCGGGGGAGTCCCGGAACGGGACGGGGGCAGCGCCCCCTTATCCCCGTGCCGCCCGCTCGGCGGCTTTGGCGGCATCCCACAGCGCATCCATCTCGGCCAGATCGCTGTCTTCGGGGCGCCGCCCCCTGGCGGCCAGCGCCGCCTCGACGGCGCCAAAGCGGCGGGTGAATTTGGCATTGGCGCGCCGCAGCGCCAGTTCCGGGTCGATCTTCAGATGCCGCGCCAGATTGGCCATGACAAAGATCAGATCGCCGAACTCCTCCTCCCTCTCGGCGGCGCCAAGGCTGTCGCGGGCCTCGACCAGTTCCGCCGTCTCCTCGGCGATCTTGGCCAGCACATCGCCCGGACCGGGCCAGTCGAACCCCACCCGCGCGGCGCGGTTCTGCAGCTTGACGGCGCGTGTCAGCGCGGGCAGGCCCATGGCGACGCCGTCCAGCGTGGCCCCCTCGGCCTTGCCCGCACGCTCGACCGCCTTGATCGCCTCCCAGTCCTTGACCTGCTGCTCGGCGGATTTGTCGCGGCTTTCGGTGCCGAAGACATGGGGGTGGCGAAAGATCAGCTTGTCGCTGATCGCCGCCGCGCAATCGGCGAAATCGAACATCCCCGCCTCGCGCGCGATCTGGGCCTGAAAGACCACCTGCAGCAGCAGATCGCCCAGCTCTCCGGGCAGCTCGTCCCAGGCCTCGCGCTGGATCGCATCCTCGACCTCATGCGCCTCTTCGATCGTAAAGGGCGCGATCGAGGCGAAATCCTGTTCGACATCCCAGGGACAGCCGGTGTCGGGGTCGCGCAGCGCGGCCATGATGTCCAGCAGGCGAGTCAGCTCGGTCGCGGGGTCGCGGGTCTGGGCCATTGCAATTCCCTTTCGGTCGCGGATGATGCGTCCTTCGACTGCCACAGCAAAAGGTCCAAGTCCACATGCCCGTCCTGAACCGCATCGCCGATTTCGCCGACGACATGACCGCATGGCGCCACCATCTGCACCGGCATCCGGAACTGGGCTTCGACTGCCACGCCACCGCCGCCTTCATCGCCGACCGGCTGCGCGCATTCGGCGTGGACGAGATCCACGAGGGGATCGGGCAGACCGGCCTTGTCGCGATCCTGAACGGGCAGGGCGACGGCCCCACCATCGGGCTGCGCGCCGATATGGACGCATTGCCGCTGACCGAGGTGACGGGGCTGGACCATGCCTCGAGTGTGCCGGGGCGGATGCATGCCTGCGGCCATGACGGGCATGTGACGATGTTGCTGGGCGCCGCCCGCTATCTGGCCGAGACGCGCAATTTCGCGGGCCGCGTGGCGCTGATCTTCCAGCCCGCCGAAGAGGGTGGGGGCGGCGCCGATGCGATGGTGCAGGACGGCATCATGGAGCGTTTCGACATCGCCCGCGTGTTCGCGATGCATAACAGCCCCGGCGAGCCCGAGGGCAGCTTCCGCACCACGCCCGGCCCCATCATGGCTGCCGTCGATACGTTCGAGATCCACCTGCAGGGCCGGGGCGGGCATGGTGCCATGCCGCATCTGACCGCCGATCCGGTCGTCGCCGCCGTGGCGGTGGTGGGGGCGATCCAGACCATCTCCAGCCGCAATCATTTCGCGCTGGACGACCTGGTCGTCTCGGTCACGCAAATCCATACCGGCAGCGCCGACAATATCGTGCCCGACACCGCCTATATTTGCGGGACGGTCCGCACCTTTGCCCCGCATGTCCGCGACATGGTGCGCCGCCGCATGGCGCAGATCTGCGCGGGGCAGGCGGCGGCCTATGATGTGCAGATCCGGCTGGATTATCAGCAGGGCTATCCGGCGACCGTCAACGATCCCGACCAGACCGCCTTTGCCGTCACCGTCGCCCAGGACATCGCCGGCGCGGCGCAGGTCATCGCCGATGGCGGACGAGAGATGGGGGCCGAGGATTTCAGCTATATGCTGAACGCTCGGCCCGGCTGCTATCTGTTTCTGGGGCAGGGCGACGGGCCGGGACTGCACCATCCGGCCTATGATTTCAACGATGCCGTGGCGCCGGTGGGCGCCAGCTTTTTCGCCCGGCTGGTCGAACGTGCCCAACCTGCGCGCGCCTGAAGCCCGCGTCCGATGACCGCCCGCCCCGGCATGACGACCGGTCACAAAGCTGTTGGCCGCCCTTGCAGTCCGCGGGGGCGGCACTTTCTTGCCAAGGGCGGGCGTCGCAGATAGGTTGCGCGCCAATCCAGACGCGGCCATGGCCGTGACCCCTGACCGAAAGGACCCTTGATGTTCGTGACCCCCGCTTATGCTCAGGCTGCCGGTGGTGCCGGTGGCACCGCAGCCTTTGCCCAGTTCATCCCGCTGATCCTGATCTTTGCGATCATGTATTTCCTGATGATCCGCCCCCAGCAAAAGCGCGTCAAGCAACACCGCGCCATGGTCGAGGCCGTCAAGAAGGGCGATCAGGTCATCACGCAGGGCGGCATTCTGGGCAAGGTCGTCAGCGTCCGCGATGACGAGCTGGAGGTCGAGATCGCGACCGGCGTCCGCGTCCGTGTGATCCGTTCGACCCTCGCCTCGGTCGTCACCAAGACCGAACCGGTCGCCGCCAACAGCTGAAAAGGCTTTCGCCCAAATGCTTCAGATCGACCGATGGAAGCGCATCCTGATTTTCGGGATCTGCCTTCTGGGCCTGCTCTACGCGCTGCCCAACGCTTTTTACGCCCGTGTCGAGGCGCATAACGATGCCGTGGCCCAGATCGAGGCCACCGGCGTCGAGACGCCCGAACTGGTGGCGGCGCGTGACGGCTGGCCGTCATGGATGCCCTCCAATCTGGTCAATCTGGGGCTGGACCTGCGCGGCGGCGCCCATCTTCTGGGCGAGGTGCAGGTCGAACAGGTCTATAAGTCGCGTATCGACGCGCTGTGGCCGGAACTGCGCCGTGCGCTGTCCGCCGAACGCGACACGGTCGGTGCGATCCGCCGGACCAGCGCGCCCGAGGGTGTGCTGAGCATCGAGATCGGCAATGCCGACCAGATGGCCCGCGCGGTCGAGATCGCGCGCGGCTTTTCCGATCCGGTCACCACCCTGACCGGCGCGGGACAGCAGACGCTGGACATCGCAGCGCAGGGCACGACCCTGACCATCCAGCTGTCGGATGCCGAAAAGGCCCTGACCGACGACCGCACCATCCAGCAATCGTTGGAAATCGTGCGCCGACGCGTCGACGAGGTCGGCACCCGCGAACCCACCATCATGCGGCAGGGTCAGGACCGCATCCTGATTCAGGTGCCCGGCATCGGGTCTGCGGCCGAGCTGAAGGAACTGATCGGCACCACCGCGCAGCTGACCTTCAACCCGGTCGTCGGCACCACCGGCGATGCCTCGGCGCAGCCGGGAATCGGCCAAGTGATCGCGCCCTCGATCGACCAGCCGGGCCTGTTCTATATTCTGGAAGACAGCCCCGTCATCACCGGCGAGGATCTGGTCGACGCCATGCCCGCCAGCGATGAAAATGGCCTGCCTTCGGTCAATTTCCGCTTCAACCCCTCGGGGGCACGGGCCTTTGGGGCCTATACCTCGGCCAATATCGGCCAGCCCTTCGCCATCGTTCTGGACAACGAGGTCATCTCGGCCCCGGTGATCCGCTCGGCCATCACCACCGGTTCGGGGCAGATCTCGGGATCGATGGATTTCGATGAGGCCAACCAGCTGTCGATCCTGCTGCGCGCCGGCGCCCTGCCGGCGGAACTGACCTTTCTGGAGGAGCGCACCGTCGGTCCGGAACTGGGGCAGGACAGCGTGGACGCGGGCAAGATCGCGGCAGGCGTCGGCTTTGTCGCCGTCGTGATGCTGATGATCCTGTCCTATGGCCGCTTCGGGGTCTTTGCCTCGGTCGCGCTGGTTTTCAACATGCTGTTGCTGTTCGCGGTTCTGTCGATGATCGGGGCGACGCTGACGCTGCCCGGCATTGCGGGGATCGTGCTGACCATCGGCATGGCGGTCGATGCGAACGTCCTTGTGTTCGAACGCATCCGCGAGGAATTGCGCACCGCGCGTGGGCCCGCCCGCGCGATCGAACTGGGCTATGAAAAGGCGATGTCGGCCATCGTCGATGCCAATATCACCACGCTGATCGTGGCCGCGATCCTGTTCGTGCTGGGCTCCGGCCCGGTCAAAGGATTTGCGGTGACGCTGACCATCGGGATCGTCACATCGGTCTTTACCGCGCTGTTCGTCACCCGCCTGATCACCATCATGTGGTTCGAGCGCGCGCGCCCCAAGCAGATCGAGGTATAAGATGGCTTTCCGTCTGAAACTGATCCCCGAACAGACCAATTTCGACTTCTTCCGCTGGCAGATGCTGACCTTTGGCATCTCGGTGGTGATGGTGCTGGCCTCGGTCGTGTTGCTGTTCGTCAATGGGCTGAATTTCGGCATCGATTTCCGGGGCGGCACGACGATCCGCACGGAATCGGCGCAACCCGTGGACGTGGCCGCCTATCGCGACGCGCTGAGCGGGCTGGAGCTGGGCGATGTGGCCATCACCGAGGTCTTTGATCCGGGCTTCGGCGCCGACCAGAATGTCGCGATGGTGCGCATCAGCGCGCAGGACGGCACCGAAGCCGTGACCCCCGACACCATTGCCACGGTCGAAACCGCCTTGCGCGGGATCGACCCGGCGATGACCTTCCCGTCAGTCGAATCGGTGGGGCCGAAAGTGTCTGGCGAACTGGTGCAGACCGCGATCTATGCGGTGCTGGCCTCGCTTGTGGCGATCTCGATCTATATCTGGCTGCGCTTCGAATGGCAGTTCGCGATCGGGGCCATCGTGTCGCTGTTTCACGACGTGGTGATCACGATGGGGGTGTTCGCGCTGTTCCAGATCCGCTTCGATCTGACCACCATCGCGGCGCTGCTGACCATCGTCGGCTATTCGATCAACGATACCGTCGTGGTCTTTGACCGGCTGCGCGAAAACCTTGTCAAATACAAGACGCGCGCCCTGCGCGAGGTGATGAACCTGTCGGTCAACGAGACCCTGTCACGGACCGTCATGACCTCGGGGACCACGCTGGTGGCGCTGATCGCGCTTCTGGTGCTGGGCGGGGACGTGATTCGGGGCTTTGTCTTTGCGATCACCTTCGGCATCTTCATCGGCACCTATTCCTCGGTCTATGTGGCCAAGAATTTCGTGCTGTGGCTGGGGGTGACGCGGAACTGGGACAAGCCAGACCCCAAGGATCCCAAGACCCGCAAGAACGTATCGCCCTTTGAAGGCGCCGAGGAGGTCTGATGCCCGCGCTGGAGCCCACGGATTTCAACGGCCAGACCGCCGTCGACAGCTATGGGCCGGGCTTCTTCCGGGTGGCGGGTCAGATCTTTCACGGTCCGGTCATTGTACAGGCCCAGGGCGTAACGCCCTGGGCTGGCCTTGACGATCTGGCCACGCTGCAGGCGCTGGCGGGCCGGGTCGATGTGCTGTTTCTGGGGATGGGGGCTGCCACCGCGCCCATCCCGCGCGATCTGCTGGACCAGTTGGACGCCGCAGGCCTGCGGGCCGAGGCGATGACCTCGCCCACCGCCGCGCGCACCTATAACGTCACCCTGTCCGAGGGCCGTCGCGTCGCCTGTGCGCTGCTGCCCCTGTGAGCCTGCTGGCCGTCCATGACCTTGCCGTGGCCCGCGGCGGGTTGCGGGTGCTGGAGGGGGTGGGCTTTGCATTGGACCCCGGGCAGGCGCTGATCCTGCGCGGCCCGAACGGTCTGGGCAAGACGACCCTGCTGCGCACCATTGCGGGGCTGCAATCCCCCGTCGCGGGGCGGATCGAGATGACTGACGATGTCGTCGCCTATGCCGCCCATGCCGACGGGCTGAAACCCGCCCTGACCGCGTCGGAAAACCTGACCTTCTGGGCGCAGGTCTTTGGCGGCGGCGGGGTGGATGCGGCGCTGGCGGCGATGGATCTGACCGCGCTGGCCGCCCGCCCGGCGGGGGCGCTGTCGGCAGGGCAGAAGCGCCGCCTTGGGCTGGCGCGGCTGCTGGTCACCGGGCGCCCGGTCTGGGTCATGGACGAGCCGACCGTGTCGCTGGACGCAGCCTCGGTCGCGCGGTTCGCGGGGGTCGTGGCGGATCATCTGGGGCAGGGCGGGGCGGTGCTGATCGCCACCCATATCGATCTGGGCCTGCCGCAGGCGCGGGTGCTGGATCTGACCCCGTTTCGCGCCGCTCCGGGCGGCACCGTCACCCGCAATTCGGGCTTCAACGAGGCGTTTGCGTGATCGCCCTGCTGATCCGCGATCTGCGTCTGGCCGTGCGGGCGGGCGGGGGCTTTGGTCTGGGCGTGGCCTTCTTTCTGATCCTGTCGGCGCTGGTGCCGTTTGGCGTCGGTCCCGATCGTGCCACGCTGGCCCCGGTCGCGCCGGGCATTCTGTGGGTCGGGGCGTTGCTGGCCTGCCTTCTGTCGCTGGACCGCCTGTTCGCGCTGGATCACGAAGACGGCAGTCTGGACCTGCTGGCGACCGCCCCTCTGCCGCTGGAGGCGGTGGTGGCGATCAAGGCGCTGGCCCATTGGATCACCACCGGCCTGCCGCTGGTGCTGGCGGCGCCGGTCTTTGGCATTCTGTTGCAGCTGCCCGGACAGGCGGTGCCGTGGCTGATCGGTTCTCTGGCGATCGGCACGCCCGCCTTGTCGATGCTGGGCGCCTTCGGCGCGGCGATCACCGTGGGGCTGCGCCGGGGGGGGCTCCTTTTGTCGCTGTTGGTCCTGCCGCTGTATATCCCCACACTGATCTTCGGGGCCGAGATCACCCGCCGCGGCGCCGAGGGGCTGGCCATCGCTACGCCGCTGGCCTTTCTGGCGGGCATCACTTTGGGGGTCGTGGCGCTGATCCCCTTTGCGGCGGCGGCGGCGCTGCGGGTCAATCTGCGGTGAGAAGGCGCGCCCGCCTCTTGAGGGGCCGCGCGAAACGGGGGATAGAAGGCACCATGTCGATCTGGGAATATGCAAACCCGACCAAGTTCATGCGCACGACCGAGGGGCTGTTGCCCTGGCTGGTCGGCGGCGCGGTCATGGGCTGTGTGGGGGGCGTGGTGTGGGGGTTCCTGACCCCGCAGGATTATCGGCAGGGCGCGACCGTCAAGATCGTCTTTCTGCATGTGCCCGCCGCGATGATGGCGATCAACATCTGGGTGATGATGCTGGTCGCATCGGTGATCTGGATCGTCCGGCGTCACCATGTCAGCGCGCTGGCCGCCAAGGCCGCAGCCCCGATCGGCGCGGTGATGACGCTGATCGCACTGGCCACCGGTGCGATCTGGGGCCAGCCGATGTGGGGAACGTGGTGGGAATGGGATCCGCGCCTGACCTCGTTCCTGATCCTGTTCCTGTTCTATATCGGCTATATCGCGCTGTGGTCGGCGGTCGAGGATCCCGACAGCGCTGCCGATCTGACCGGCGTGTTGTGCCTTGTCGGGTCGGTCTTTGCGCTTTTGTCGCGCTATGCGGTGCTGTTCTGGAATCAGGGGCTGCATCAGGGCGCCTCGCTGTCCGTCGCCTCGGGCGAGCGGATGAGCGCGGTCTATCGCTATCCTCTGTATCTGTCGATGGCGGGGTTCTTCCTGCTGTTTCTGGCGCTGCTGCTGATCCGCACCCGCACCGAAATCCGCAGGCGCCGTCTGGCCGCCCTGCAAGTAAGGGACATGCGCGCATGATCGAACTTGGTGAATATGCCGGCACGGTGCTGGTTGCCTATGGCGTCAGTCTGGTGCTGATCGCGGGGCTGGTCTGGCACAGCGTTGCCGCCAATGCCCGCGCCCGCCGCGCCCTGCAGGAGCATGAGCGCAATGCCTAGGGTTGCGCCCCTGATGATCCTGCCGCCGGTGATCTTTGCGGCGCTGGCCGCGACCTTTCTGTGGGGCATGAACCGCGAGGATCCGGGCAACCTGCCCTCGGCCATGATCGGGCGGCAGGCACCCGAGGTGCCGGTGACGACCCTGCCCGGCAAGGTTCAGCTGACCGACGCGATGCTGCGGCAGCCGGGCGTCAAGCTGGTCAATTTCTGGGCCAGCTGGTGCCCGCCGTGCCGCGCCGAACATCCGACCCTGACCGAACTGTCGTCCCGCCTGCCGGTCTATGGCATCGATCTGAAAGACCCCGAACCCAACGCCCTGTCCTTCCTGACCGAGGATGGCGATCCGTTTGCCGCAATCGCCACCGATCCGCGCGGGCGCGGGGCGATTGACTGGGGCGTCACCGCCCCGCCCGAAACCTTCATCATCGACGGCGAGGGCAATATTCTTTACCGCCATGCAGGCCCCCTGATCCGCGAGGATTACACCGCCCGTTTCCTGCCCGAACTGGAACGCGCGCTGGCTGCGGAATAGTCGGGGCAGCCTGTGGCGGCGGCGGGGGTCGGCTGAGATTCGGGGGTGACACACCGGAACGCCGCAAGTCACCCTGGCCCGCGAAGCGGTCATTGAGACATCTTCCTCTTGATATGGCGCCACGGAACCGGGGCGGCATGGTGCGGATGGGTGGTTTCGGCGCATAACGCCTGACCGGGCCGATGCATCCGCCACCCGGGCAGACGGCGGGGACGGACCTTCTGTCCATTCCACTTGATGGGCTGATGTCAGGCCGTTGAAGCCGTCCCTGCCTCGGGTCTTCGAGATGGCATGGCAAGGCTTGAAGATCCGCGTTCCAACTCGGCCGGACGCTCGCCCACAGGGCGGATCTGCGGATAGAGAACGCCTCGGCCGATGGCGCGTTGGTGACGATCAGGGCTTGCCCACCGGGGGACCGATGCCGGTGCAGGCGCCTCTGCTTGCCACCAAAATTGTATCCAGCGGCGCCGGTGGACTGTTTGGGATACAAGCGTCGCCTTGCGTCAAAGACGGAAAACCCCGCCGCTGGGGCGCCTGCGCTGCTTTACAGAGAAATTTCTGTATGCATTATGGCACGCAGGGTCGGCTCGTGGAGGGGGCTTTTGCTCTGGGTTCGACCACCGGAAATCAGGGAGGATAACCATGAAATATGCAACAGCGGCTGCGCTGATGTGCGGTGCGATGTGGCTGGGCGCCAGCGAGGCCTCGGCCGAGCGGGTCTTGCGGATGACCGTTCAGGTCGGCGCCAATCACCCGGTGGGCGCAAACACCCATTATTTCGCCGACCAGCTGGCCGAAATCTCGGGCGGAGAGATGACCGTGCGCGTCTTTGACAGCGCCCAGCTGTTCAAGGGACAAGAGGTGCCGCAGGCGATTTCAAGCGGTGCGATCGATCTGGGGATCGTGCTGGCCGATGAATATGCGGGATCGGTCCCTGCGGCGGGCATTTTTTCGGTGGCCTTCCTGTTCCCGGATTATGACATTCTGGCCCGCGCCGCCGACCGAGAGGGAGAATTCCGCCAGACCTTCGACACTCTGCTGCTGGAGGCGGGCTCGAAGGTCTTGTGGTGGCAGGATTACGGTCCTGTCCAGATGCTGTCCAAGGGCGCCCCGATCGTCACGCCCGACGACATGCGCGGCAAGATGGTCCGCGCGACCGGCAAGCCGACGGGCGATCTGATCGAGGCCGTGGGCGGATCAGCCGTCGTGGTGGGCGGGGCCGAACAGTTCGTCGCCTATCAGCGCGGCCTTGTCGATGTCGGGATGAGCGGGACGACGGCGGTCAAGTCGCGCGCGCTGTACGAGGTGATGGACCATGTCACGATGACCAGCCACGGTCTGGCCGAGTTCATCGCGGTGATCAATCCCGGCCTGTGGGACAGCCTGTCCGAGCAGGAACAGGCCTGGATGACCGAAGCCGCCATCCGCGCCGAAGATCAGATGCGCGCCGGAACCGAGGCCGAGAATGTCGAGGCTGCCGAATGGCTGGCCGAGAACGGCCATGCGACGGTGACCGAACTGACGCCCGAACAGATCGCCGTCTGGCAAGAGGCCACGCGCCCCGCCGTCGAGCGTTTCCGCGAAGAGGCTGGCGAGGCCGGCGACCGGCTCTTGACCGCCTTGGACGCCTTGCGCTGAGGGGACGGGCATGACCGCACCCCGTGGCGCGCTGCGCCTTGCGGACGGGCTGTCGCTGATGGCGGCACGCCTGTCCGAACTGGGCATCGTCGCCATGACGGTGCTGCTGACCTATGAGGTGGTGGCGCGTTATGTCTTTCGCGCCCCCACGCATTGGACATCGGATGTCGCGACGACGGTGATGATCTGGCTGACCTTCCTGGCCATGGGCTATTGCCTGCGCGAGGGGCATATGATCCGCATCACCGCCGTCATCGGCCAGTTGCCCCCGGCGGGCCGGAAGGCTGCCGAGGCGCTGAGCCTGATCGCCATCCTGCTGTTCTCGGTCTTCGTGCTGTGGGTGACCAGCCGCGCGATGATGGATTCCATCGCCTTCGGGCGGCGGCAACCCTCGATGCTGCGGATGCCGACCTGGATCGCCGAGCTGCCGATCATTCTGGGTTTTGCCATTCTGGCGCTGCAGGCGCTGGCCGAACTGATCCGCCTGCCGGGTCGCCCCGCACCCGAATTTTCCAGCGCCGCAGAACAGGAGCTGCCGCCGGTGGTTCCGGAGGCACCGCGATGACCCCGTTCCTGATCTTTGGCGCGCTGCTGGCGCTGTTGCTGACCGGCATTCCGGTGGCCTTCACCCTTGGCATCCTCGGGGCGGGGCTGCTGGCGATCGACGGTTTGCCGCTGTCGATGGTGGCCAGCACGCTGTTCGGCGGCATCAACGATTTCGTCCTGCTGGCGATTCCGCTGTTCCTGCTGATGTCGAACCTGCTTCTGCGGGGCGGCATCGGGCGCGACCTGTTCGTGGCGATGCAAAGCTGGGTCGGCCACTGGCCGGGGGGCTTGGGGATCGCGGCGCTCTTGTCCTGCGGGGTCTTCTCGGCCATCTCGGGCAGTTCGATCACGACCGCCGCCACCGTCGGCACCGTCGCCATCCCCGAGATGATCAAGCGCGGCTATTCCCGCAGCCTGACGCTTGGCCTGATGGCGGCGGGCGGCACTTTGGGGATCATCATCCCGCCCTCGGTTCCGCTGATCATCTATGGCGCGATCACCGAACAAAGCATCGGGCAGCTGTTTCTGGCAGGCGTCGGTCCCGGCGTCCTGCTGATCGTGCTGTTCGGCATCTATGTGGTCATCGCCTCGGCCATTCAGGGCACGCATCAGGCGATGCCCCGGGCGACATGGGCCGAACGCGGGCTTGCCACGCGCCGGGCGCTGCCGACCCTGCTGCTGGCGGGCACCATCCTTGGCGGCATCTATGGCGGCATCTTCACCCCGACCGAGGCGTCGGGGATCGGCGCGACCGTGGCCCTGCTGATCCTGCTGGCCAGCGCAAGGCTGAGCCGCGCGGTGTTTCTGGGGGCGGTGCGCGACACGGTCAAGACGACCACTGTGATCTTCCTGATCGTCATCGGCGCGAAGATCTTCGGACAGGCGATCACGCTGTATCAGCTGCCCGCGCAACTGGCCTGGCTGTTCGAGGATTACTTCAACACCGCCACGCTGGCGCTGCTGCTGATCGCGATGATGCTAATCTTTATCGGCTTCTTTCTGGAAAGCATGTCGATGCTGCTGATCATGGTGCCGGTGCTGATGCCGACAGTTCTGGCGCTTGGGATCGATCCGATCTGGTTCGGCATCTTCTTCGTGCTGCTGATCGAGATCGCGCTGATCACGCCGCCCGTCGGGCTGAACCTGTTCGTCATCCAGTCGCTGGACCGGGCGCCGCTTGGCGTGGTGGCGCGGGGCGCGCTGCCCTTTGTCGCGATCATGCTGGGATCGGTGGTTCTGATCACGGCGTTTCCGCAGATCGTTCTGGTGATACCGGGGCTGTAGCGGGCGGCGCCCGGCCTTGGGGCCGGGCGCCCTTGTTGCGGATCAGGCGCCGAACCAGCCCGCGCGGGCCAGCTGGCCGGTGATCTTGTCGGGCACACGTTCGGCCAGCCAATCGACCAGTGCGGCCAGCCGGTCATGGTCCAGACCGGTCTCGATACCTTCGCGCGCCAGCAGGTAATTGACGTCCTCGGTCGCGATGTTGCCGGTTGCGCGCGGCGCGAAGGGGCAGCCGCCAAGCCCGCCGATGCTGGCATCGATGATGGTCGCGCCCCGGTCCAGCGCCGTCATCAGATTGGCATAGCCGGTGTTGCGGGTGTTGTGCAGATGAACGCCCCAGGGCGCCGCCCCAAGGACCCGGCGGCAGGCATCATGGACGCGCGCGATGTCGCGCGGGACCGCGACCCCGATCGTGTCGGCCAGCACCACCTGATCCGCCCCGGCCTGCAGCAGCGCTTCGGCGATGCGCGCAATGCGGGACGGCGCCACCTCGCCTTCGAAGGGGCAGCCATAGGCGGTGGCGATGATCCCGGTCAGGCTGCGGCCCGCATCCCGGACCATCGGCGCGATCGCCGCAAAGGCCGCGATGCTGTCATCGCTGTCCATATTCTGGTTGCGCTGGCAGAACGTGTCCGAGGCGACGACGGCAAAGCGGATCTCGGCGGCGCGGGTGGCCAGCGCCCGTTCGGTACCCTTGCGGTTCAGGACCAGCGCCGACAGGGTGGTGCCGGTCAGCGCGGGCAGGCTGTCCAGCAGAGCCTCGGCATCGGCCATCTGGGGCACGCGCGCCGGATGGACCATGCTGACAGCCTCGATCTGGCGCAGCCCTGCGGCGGCCAGTTCGGTCACGATATGGGCGCGTTCCTGCACCGAAAAGATCCGGGCCAGATTTTGCAGCCCGTCGCGCGGCCCGACATCGCAGAGGGTGACCGTCATATCACGCCCCGCTGGCGCAGATCGCCCATCTCGGCCTCGGTCAGGCCCATCCGGCCGTAAATCTCGGCATTATGGGCGCCGACGTCCTGCGGGCCCAGCCAGACGACATCGCCGGGCGTTTCGGACAGGACCGGAAAGACGCCCGGAATGGTGATGGTGCCGAAATCCGGGTCTTGATAGTCGCGCACCATCCCGCGTTCGCGGAAATGCGGATCCTTGACCACCTCGGCGATGGAATTGATCGGGCCATAGACGACGCCGAATTCCTCCAGCCGCGCCGTCAGGGTCTCCATATCCAGGGACGAGGACCACTCGGCCACGATGGTATCCAACAGTTCGGCATGATCGCCGCGCGCGATATGGGTGACAAAGCGCGGATCGTCGGCCAGCTCTGGCCGGTCCATCGCCTGCGTCAGGCGGCGGAACATCGCATCGATATTGGCGGCGATCACGACATATGTGCCGTCTTTCGCCGGATAGATGTTCGAGGGCGCGATCTTGGCGATGCCCGTCCCCGAGGGCTGGCGCACCTCTCCGGCCTTGGAATATTCGGTGACCGTGCTTTCCAGCATCGCAAAACAGCTTTCGGTGATCGCCGCATCGACCACCTGCCCGCGCCCGCCATTCCGGTCGCGATGATACAGCGCCATCATCATCCCCTCGAAGGCGAACAGCGCCGTCAGGGTATCGCCAAGCGAGATGCCAAAGCGCGGCGGCGGCATGTCGGGATAGCCGTTGATATAGCGCAGCCCCGACATCGCCTCGCCGACCGAGGCGAATCCCGGACGGCTTGCATAGGGGCCGGTCTGTCCGAAACCCGACACGCGCACGATCACAAGGCCGGGGTTGAGCGCGTGCAGTTCGGCGGGGCTCATACCCCATTTTTCCAGCGTGCCCGGCTTGAAATTCTCGATAAGCACATCCGCTTCGGCGATCAGCTGCCGTGCCAGCGCCTGCCCATCCCCATCGCGCAGGTTGATGGACACCGACTTCTTGTTGCGCGCCATGATCGGCCACCACAGCGTCTTGCCTTCGTGCTGCAGCCGTCCCCAGTTGCGGATCGGATCGCCAGTTCCCGGGGCCTCGACCTTGACGACCTCGGCGCCGAAATCCGCACATCGGGTGCCGACGAACGGTCCGGCCAGCAGTTGCCCCATCTCGACAACGCGCAGGCCTTGCAACGGGCCGAACGGCTTTTCCTGTGGCTTGCTCATAAGGCCTCCTCGTGTTTTCCCTGTCTGCCTTTCTAGCCCAGTGCCTGTATATTTGCATACAATATTTGGAAAGATGGCAGCAGTTTTCGCTGGATGATCAAATCAAGGAATATTTTGCACTCTTTTTATGGCATTGTGCCCGCCGACAGGAGGTGCTGAACTCGCATGACACCCCACAGGAACACAGACGATGCAGCCGGAAACACTCGAAAACGCCTCGAGGCGCGCCTACCGGGAGTTGCGGCAGGCCATTCTGGAAAGACGGCTTCCTGCCGACCGCAAGCTGACCGAGCTTGGCCTGGCCAAGCGGTTGGGCATTTCGCGAACCCCGATCCGCGAGGCGATCAAGCGCCTTCTGCTGGAAGGCATGATGCAGCGGCGCAAAGGGCAGGGGCTGTTTTGCGTGCTGCCCGATGCAGGCGAGGTCCGTGAAATCTTCGACCTGCGACTGCGGCTTGAATCCTATGCGGCGGCGAAGGCTGCCGAACGTGCCACCCAGGACCAGATCGAGATGCTTGTCACCTCTGCCCGCCGAATGACCGAGCTGGCCCATGTGGATGAGGATTCAGAGGGCCTGATCGCCAGGATCGACCGCGAGAATGCGCTGTTTCACAGCCTGATCGTCGAGGCGACGCATTCTCAGAGGCTTATTCACCTCATCCGGGCCACCGTCGACATCTCGTTGGTGACACGCACGTTCCGTCGGTTCACCCCTGATCAGCGTCGCCGCTCGGCGCAGCATCACACCGAGATCGCGGCGGCCATCGCGGCCCGCAAGCCGCTTTGGGCCGAGCGGATGATGCAGGTTCATATCCTCTCGGCCGAGGACACGATGGACCAACCCCCGCTTGCGGAGGATTGGCCCACAGCCGGTTCTGAACCGACCGGGAAAGCTTGATATCCTGACTGCGCGGCACTGGTGGCGTTCTGCATCGGCCCGGATTTTGCCGTTGCTTCGTTGGTCCAGAAGCGGCGCGGCGACCGGGTCGGTCCATGAAGAGGCGCGCGACATTGGCTTGCCACGCTATCGGATGAGGGTTTCCAGGCAGCAATGCACGCATCAGGGGATGCGCCGGGTTTTCAGCAATAGCTTTCGACGAACGCCATCTGGTGATCGCCATAGCGGCTGCCATGGGCAAAACCTGCCGGAAGAAGATGCTCGATCCGGGACAGATCAGCCGTGTCGAGAACTGGAACCTGCCAATCGGCAAGATGATCCGCCGTCCGCGTGCCCGGGATCGGAATGATGTGATCTCCCTGCGCCAGCACCCATGCCAGCGCCGCACCCGGAACGGTCCAGCCCCGGGCGGCGCAGAGGTCGCGGAATGGCGCGATGGCGGCGAGATTGGCCGAGAAGTTCGGCTCGACAAAGCGTGGATTGCTGTCCCGGAAATCGATGCCCGCGCGGAAGGTCCGCGTCAGCGGCGTGCGCCCAAAGACGCCCCGGCCCAACGGGGAAAAGGCGACGAACGCCACACCGAGCTGCTGGCAGGCCTGGATCAGGCCAAGCTGCGGCAGACGGGTCCACAGCGAAAATTCGTTCTGGACCGCCGTCACCGGGTGCTCGGCATGGGCACGGCGCAATGTCGACGGGGCGATCTCGGACAGGCCATAGCCGCCGATCTTTCCCTCCTGCACCAGCTTTGCCATTGTGCCGGCCAGATCCTCGATCGGTATGTCGGGCTGGCGGCGGTGGATGTAATACAGATCCACATGCTCTCGGTTCAGCCTGCGAAGCGATTCCTCCAGGCACTGGCGGATGTAAGGCTCGTCGTTGCGCACGGTTCGGGGCGGACCGCCGACGATGCCGCATTTCGTGGCCAGATGCACATCCCGGCGGCCCCACATGCCGATGATCCGTTCCGATACGCCCATGCCATAGATGTTCGCCGTATCGACATGGCTGATGCCAGCCGCCGCGGCGGCGTCGAGGCAGGCCAGCGAGGTCGCTTCGTCCGTCGCACCGAACATCCCGCCAAAGCTCATGGCGCCAAACCCGACTGCGCCGACGCTGCGGTTGCCGATGAATCTCTGTTGCATCCGGGCCTCCTTTGCCGCGAGGCGGCAGAAGACCGTGGCGCGGACGGCCCGTCAAGCGAAAGCGCCTGCTTGTGCAAGCACCTGACGCCGGGATCGCCCCCGCCTGTGCAGGGCAGCATCAAGCGCGCTGCAGCGGGGCAGGCGCGACCGCAACCTGATTGCTGTCATTTGCGGTGATCCTGTCGTATTGACGCAAAAACGATGAAGGTCATGCAATGCACATTCGATTTTCCGCTCTTTTGGCTCTCATGATCGCCGCCGGTTGCGCTGTCGGTTCCGGTGCGGTCGTCAAGGGTGCCGGGCCTGACGAGCTTCTCAAGCTGCGCAAAGGCCCCGGCCTGAACCATGACATCATCATCGGCCTGCCCGACGGAACGCGCCTGACCCGTCAGAACTGCGTGACGAATAACGGTAAGGTCTGGTGCAGGGTCATGCTGACAGACAGGCCAAGCGTTTCGGGTTACGTCTCCGCAGACTATCTGGCGCATCGCTGAGGGCAGCATTCCGGGCGTTCGTCACAAACGACCGGGCAGTCTTGATCGACCGCGGCGTGTCTGGCAGCAAGGGCGACCGCTTTGACCCGGACGCCCTTTTCGGAATCTGCGGCCGGATTGCGGACCACCAGTGCGGCACAGGCCAGCCCGTCGGGGGGTGCGGATGCCGGTTTGACACAGGACCAGCGCGATCCGCGAATTGCCATTCACCATGGCCCGGCTGCAGCCTTGATAACGCAAACGTAGAGAGGCAGGCAGGAACTCTTGGGGACAGCGCGACTTAGCCCGCTGAACCGGGTGTTCACCTCATCATGCTCAAGACAAGGGTCGCTGCACATGCAAAAAGGCATTCTGGCGGTTGCCTGTTCGATCGCGGTTGTGATCGGCATTGGCACGGCGCTTGGCCTTGGCGGCCCGCTTGTCGATCGCTTCCTGACAGACGAGGCCGACGAGGCTGGCGGTCGCGGTGCGGAACCACAGAGTGTCCGGACAGCGGGTGCGGAGCGATCCGAGATTGTGGAACAATTCTCGGCTGTGGGAAACACCCGGGCCATCCGATCGGTGGATATTCTGGCGCGGACGGCAGGGGTCGTCACATCGTTCGATATCCCGGGCGGGACGCGCGTGGATGCGGGATACCCGCTTGTCCAGCTGGACGACCGGGCCGAACGGGCGGCCCTGCGTCAGGTGCAGGCCCGGCTTGGCGATGCGCAGGCGACCGCAGATCGCACTGTCGAGTTGTCCGACCGCAATGTGGCGGCGGATGCGTCGGTGGATACGGCGCAGGCCGATCTGGATCTTGTGCTGGCGGAACTGGACGCGGCGCAGGTCGAGGTTGATGACCGCACCATCGTTGCCCCCTTTGCCGGAACGGTGGGTCTGACCGATATTGAAATCGGCGCGCGGGTCGAGCCGACGGATGTGATCACCACGCTTGATGACCTGTCGCAGATCGAGGTCATTTTCAATTTGCCCGAATCCCTGTTTCTGCGGGTCGAGGCCGGGCAAGCGCTGCAGGCAGTCGGAACCGGCAGCGACCGGATCTTTCAGGGCGAGGTGGCCATTGTCGGCACGCGGATCGATCCGGTCGCCCGGTTTTTCGAGGTGCGCGGCCTGCTCGACAACCCTGACGGCATTCTGACGACCGGCATGCTGATGAATGTCGATCTGACGCTGGAAACGCGCGATTCGGTCTCTGTTCCGGAACTGGCCATCGTGAATGTCGGCGAAGAATCGGTCGTCTTCGTCTTGGCGGATGGCGAGGCGCAGGAGCGGGCGGTGCGGACCGGCCTGTTGCAGGACGGATCGGTCGAAATTCTTGACGGGCTGGAGGACGGCGAAAGCGTGATCGTCACCGGCCTGCAAGCCATCGAGGACGGCGATCCCGTCGAACCCGAAGACACGGCCAGCGACCAGGAGGCGGTCCCCGCCGCCGAGGCCGCGCCATGACCCTGTCGGAACTGTGTCTGCGCCGCCCGGTTCTGGCCATTGTCGCCAATCTTCTGATCATCGTCGGCGGCACCGCGGCGATCCTGTCGCTGCCGGTGCGCGAGCTGCCCGATGTCGATACCGCGACCGTCACCGTCAACGTGCCCTATGAAGGCGCCGCCCCGGAAGTGGTGGACGCCGAGATCGCGACCGTGATCGAAGGCGCCGTCTCGGGCATCTCGGGGATCCGCACGATCTCGTCCGACAGCGCGCGCGGCAACAGCCGGACGGTGATCGAATTCGAGACGGGCGTCGACATCGATGTCGCCGCCAATGACATCCGCGCCGAAGTCGCCCGGATCACCGGCGATCTGCCTCTGGAGGCCGAGGAACCCACCGTCGCCAAAAGCGACGATCAGGGCGACCCGGTGATCCGGCTCAGCCTGACCAGCCAGCGTCAATCGGCATCCGATCTGACCGATTTCGCCGACCGCTATCTGGTGGACCGGCTCGGCACGATCAACGGCGTGGCCGATGTGACGATCGAGGGCGAACAGGCCTATGCCATGCGGATCTGGCTGGACAGGCGCGCCCTTGCGGCCCGCAACATCACGACATCCGAGGTCGTCGAGGCCTTGGAACGAAACAATATCGAATTGCCTGCAGGTGCGCTGGAAACCGGATCGCGGCAGTTTCAGGTGCGCACCGATACGCGGCTGTCCGATCCGGTCGAATTCGAACGCATTCCGGTTGGTGGCACGGCGGATTTTCCTGTGACGCTTGGCGATGTCGCCCGTGTCGAGCGCGGTGTCGAGGATGACAGCTCGATCCTGCGCGCGAACTTTCAGTCGGCGGTCGGGCTGTCGGTCCTGCGCCAATCCCAATCGAACACCGTCGAGATATCGGCCGAGGTCGAGGCGATGCTGCCCGAGCTGCGCGAAAGCCTGCCCTCCGGGACCGAGCTGACCGTGTCCAGCGACGACGCCATCTTTATCCGCGCCTCGATCCGCGAGGTGCTGGTGACGCTGGCCATCACCACGGCCCTGGTGGTTGCGGTCATCGCGCTGTTTCTAGGATCGCTGCGCGCGACGCTGGTGCCTGCCGTGACGATCCCCGTCGCCGTCGTGGGAGCCTGCGCAGGCCTTGCTCTGTTCGGCTTTTCGATCAACATCCTGACGCTGTTTGCGCTGATCCTGGCGATCGGGCTGGTCGTGGATGACGCCATCGTGGTGTTGGAAAACGTGCAGCGCCGGGTCGAGAACGGCGAAGAGCCGCTGTCGGCCGCCGCCAACGGATCGCGGCAGGTGACCTTTGCGGTGATCGCGACGACCGCCGTTCTGGTGTCGGTCTTCGTCCCAATCTCGCTGCTTGAGGGCGAGGCCGGACGGCTGTTCACCGAATTCGGCATCACCCTGTCCATCGCGGTGATCGTGTCCAGTTTCGTGGCTTTGTCGCTGTGCCCCCTGCTGGCGTCGCGGCTGTTGCGCAAGGACCAGAAGCCGGGTTGGTTCGGGCGGCTGCTGGACCGGTTCTTTGCTGCCATCGAACGCGGCTTTGGCAAGGTTCTGGGCGTCGTGCTGGCCTTGCCATGGCTGGTTCTGGGCGTGGTCGCCTTTCTGGGCGCGCTGTCATGGCCCTTGTTCGACCGGCTGCCGTCCGAACTGACCCCGGACGAGGACCGGGGCCTGTTCTTCATCAATGTCGATGGGCCGCTTGGCGTCAATCTGAGCTATACCGATGATGTCGTGTCCGAGGTCGAGGCGATCCTGCAGCCGCTGATGGACGAGGGGGTGGCGACCGGCGTCACTTCGATCATCGGACGCTATGGCGATCTGAACAGCGCCTTCGTGATCGTGCGGCTGTCGGAATGGGATCAGCGGACGGAATCCCAGTTCGACGTCATCGCGCGGATCGAACCGGAGCTGAACCGGATCAGCGCCGCCGACATCCGCGTGGACAGCCCCGCAGGTCTGGGTCTGCGGGGATCGGGCAGCCCCCTTTCGGTGCAGGTCGGTGGACCTGACCGGGCCGACGTGATCGCATGGGCCGCAACACTGCAGCGCGCGATGGAGGATAATAATCAGCTGACCAATGTGCAGAACCAGTACGAGCCGAACCAGCCCGGCTATCGCGTGACGGTGGATCGCGACCGCGTGCGCGATCTGGGTCTTGACGCGGCGGACGTGTCCGAGGCGCTGCAGGTGCTGTTCGCCTCGGCCGAGGTCAGCGAATTTACCGAAGATGGCCGTCAGTACCCGGTGATCGTGCAGGCCGAGGATGCCGACCGTGTCTCTGCGCAGGATATCGCCGCCAGTTTCATCCGCGCCGATTCCGGCCAGCTGGTGCCGCTGGCAGGTCTGGTCACGATCGAGGACGATGCCGGCCCCCCCGCGCTATACCGTTTCGACCGCCTGCCGTCGATCGAGCTGTCTGCCGGTCTGGCCGACGGCTATGATCTGGGCAGCGCGGTCGCCTTCATTCAGGACGCGGCGACCGAGGAACTGCCCGTCGAAGCCACGATGACGCTGGATGGGCAGGCGCGCGAATTGCAGGATTCCTCGGGCGCGCTGTTCTTTGCCTTCGGGTTGGCCATCCTGACCGTGTTTCTGGTGCTGGCGGCCCAGTTCGAAAGCTTTGTCCATCCGCTGATCATCATCCTGCCCATCCCGCTTGGGGTGACGGGGGCGCTGGGTACCCTGCTGCTGACAGGCCAGTCGCTGAACATCTATAGTCAGGTCGGCATGGTTCTGCTGATCGGGCTGATGGCCAAGAACGGCATCCTGATCGTTGAATTTGCCAACCAGCTGCGGGACGCAGGCAAGGATATCCGCGACGCGGCCATCGAAGGTGCCACCTCGCGTCTGCGCGCCATCATGATGACCGTGGTTTCCACGTTGCTTGGTGCGGTGCCGCTGGTTCTGGCCAGTGGTGCAGGCGCGGAAAGCCGTGTGGCGATCGGTCTGGTGATCCTTGGCGGCCTCGCCTTCTCAAGCGTGCTGATCGTTGTCCTGATCCCGTTGCTTTACACGCTGCTGGCGCCGCTGACCGCGCGGAAGGGACAGGCCAGTGAGGCTTTGGACAAGGCGCTTGGACGAAATCAAGCAGGGTGACGACAGATCCTCAGGCCGAGATGGGAACGGTTGACGCTGTGCGATCCCAAGCGGATCTGCCCGACAGGCAGGCCCCATGGCCTGCTGCTGGCGCAGAACCGTAAAATCACCACCTCGCAGATGTCGGTGAATCGAGAGATCAACGGCTCCACCATCTGCGGCATGATGCCAGAGCCGTGGGAAGGTCGCGTTCAAGCATGCTCTGCACTGTCGTTCATCGCGATGCTGCCCGATACCGGCTTCCTTTATGTCGCCAACGACATGCCGAGTTTCGCCGGCCTTGTGGCCCGAAGCTTGCTTTGCGCCGGTCCGGAGCCCTGATGGCGAGGTCTTGCTTGGAAGTATTCGTCAAGGCGCCGAGGTGCGAGGACGTTCAGGTGACGCCATTGCTGGATCTCGGTAACATTCTCGGACTGGTCGAAGGCCGGATCAAGGACGACAACGAAAACTCTAACCGCGCTGAGGTCTGGCAAGGCGCACACCTCTCGGGTTCGTTGCAGATCACACTGCGATCGTCTGAGTGTTCGGAAAAACGGGAGCACGGCCATCATCTTGCAATGGTGTGCTTTTTGGGGTGCACCAAAGCCGATTAAACATGAGATTTCAGAAAATTATTGTCAGCCAGCCGAACTGGTTTACTTGCGATAATTCGGAGAAGCGCCGTTTTTCGCTTCCTTTTTTGTTCGGGTTTTCTCATGGCTGACACCGGTCCTTCGCATATCCTTTCCCTTGATATTCCCTCGGTTCTCGATCTTCGCCGCGGACAGTTGGACGCGATATTTGCGGCCTCGGTCCAAGACCCGGACGGGGTGCGGCAGGTCGTTGTCTATTATGACCGGCCTCTGGCGACTCAAGCAGGGTCATATGACTTTCAGATCATCCATGGTTGGGGGAATGACTGGACCGATGGCCGCCACAGCTATACGGCGTCGGTCTTGCCGCACAATGTCGGCGGGCCCCTGAACATCACTCATGTCGTGATCGAGGATAACGAAGGAAACCGGACAACCGTTTCTGCACAGGCATTGCGGGATCTGGGAGTCGATACGTCGATCGCTGTGCGCAGCTCTGACCCCGATGTGACGGCGCCGGTCCTGACCGAGTTGGTCCTGCCCGACCGGATTGATGTGAGAAATGGCCACGCGACCGCCGAATTTTCAGCCGCTGGAAGGGATCAGAACGAGATCGCTCAGGTCAATATCTGGTTCGACCGGGATCTGAGCTACAGCTTTGGGACAGGAAACGGGGCGAGCTTCAACGAATTTAGTCTCGCCGGGCTTTATGGTTACATGGGGGATGACTGGTCAGACGGCCGCTCCACTCGAGCGCTGCTGGTGTCCCAGAGCAACCCATCCGGTCTGGTCATGATCGACCGTGTGGATATCACGGATGTTTATGGCAATCGCAGCACCTATACGAATGCAGACCTGCGGCGCCTTGGCTTTGACACGTCCATCGATGTGATCGGCGCTGCGGCGCCGACCCCTGCGACCTATGTCGCCGAATTTCCCGATGTGATCACCCTGCGCGAGGGCCAGACATTGCAGATGCCGCTGCAGTTTGTCGGGATGACAAATCACTGGGTGTATTATGAATACTCGGTGTCCGCCGATGGTGGAACCGCTTCGGGGTCGGATATCGGGGCATCGTCGGGCACTGGCTGGGTCTCTGTCTCGTCGACGTCGCCCTCGGATAGGACGGTGCTCGTGCCCATTTCAGCCAACCGAGATGATGTCGCCGAACCAACCGAGACGGCTTATCTGACCGTGCGTCTGACCGGAAACCTGACCTTCGAGGACGGTGGCACCCTGCGGGTCGTGCGGATCGATATTCTGGATGACAACCGGACGATTGGCGGGAATGGCGGCGATACGCTGTACGGCACCCCGGCGGCCGAGACCCTTGCAGGCGGTCGCGGTGATGACCGCTATTTTGTCACACCGGGTGATCTTGTCGTCGAGCTGGCGAATGGCGGCACCGATACCGTGGTTGCGGGCTCCTCCTTCGTCTTGACGCCCCATGTCGAAAATCTGGTGATGACCGGGGCCGGGCATATCAATGGCACGGGAAATGGGCTGGCCAATCGTCTGATCGGAAACGCAGGCAACAACACGCTGGACGGCGGGTTGGGTGCCGACACGATGGAGGGTGGCATCGGCAACGACACCTATATCGTGGATAACTTTGGTGACCGTGTCATCGAGGCCGCCAATGCCGGGACCGACCGCGTGCGGGCATCCGTGTCTCATGCTCTTTCGGCCCATGTCGAGAATTTGGTTCTGACCGGCACCGCGCATGTGAATGCCACTGGAAATGCGCAGGCCAACTATCTGTTCGGAAATGCTGGGAACAATATTCTGAATGGTGGCTTTGGCGCAGATACGATGGAAGGTGGTGCCGGAAACGACACCTATCTTGTCGACAACATCGGAGACCGGATCGTCGAACGCGCGAATGGCGGAACCGACACGGCCCGTTCTGCGATTTCCCATTCGCTGACTGCCCATGTCGAGAACCTGATCCTGACAGGAAACGGACATGTGAACGGAACGGGTAACTCCCAGTCCAACGCCTTGACCGGCACGACAGGCAACAATGTTCTGGATGGCGGGCAGGGTGCCGATACGATGTCGGGGGGGCGTGGCAATGACCTCTACATTGTCGATAACGCGGGGGATCGTGTGGTCGAGGTCTTGCACAGCGGTATCGACACTGTGCAGGCCTCGGTCAGCCATGCCTTGTCGGCGAACGTCGAAAATCTGACCCTGACAGGGGCTGCCCACCTGAATGGGACCGGCAATGCGTTGGCCAATCGCCTGAACGGCAATTCCGGGAACAACAACCTTGGCGGCGGGCAGGGCGCGGATACGGTCGCGGGCGGCGACGGCAATGATACGCTGCGCGGGGAGGGCGGCAATGACACTCTGTTCGGAGGCGCGGGTCATGACCGGCTGCTGGGCGGCGCGGGCAAGGACCAGCTGACCGGCGGGCTTGGCGCCGATCACTTCATCTTTGCAAGCCATCTGGAGTCCGGCGCGGTTGCGGCGGCACGCGACGTGATCACCGATTACAATCGTTCGCAGGGCGACCGGATCGACCTGACCATGATCGACGCCAATGCGCGCCTGACCGGCGATCAATCGTTCGATTTCGTTGGCACGGCTGCGTTTTCAGGGGCGGCGGGCGAAGTCCGGTATCAGCAGGCCAATGGCACAACGCTTATCTATGCAGATATCGACGGCGATCGCAGGGCTGATTTCGCCGTCGAACTGTCCCGGCAGATCGCGCTGGTCGAACACGACTTTCTTCTTTGATCCCTGACGCAGACGTGACGGCGCTGGCCGGGTGCCGTCCGTGGACATCTGAAATCCGACTTGGCAGCTATGTCATCTGTCCCGGGCGCTGTCCGGCGCTTGCTGTGATTTTAAAGGAAGACGACGCATGCATCAGCAAACAGGTTGCTCACGCCGCAGCTTTTTAAAGGCCTCGGCGGCGGGTCTTGCGGGCCTTGCCGTGCTGCCAGGCCTGCCTGCCGTGGCCCTCGCCCGTTCGGGAAAGAAGGGATTCTGCGGCGCCGAAGAGATCTTTCGTCCGATGCTGGGCTGTGACTGGTATTATAACTGGAGCCTCTCGCCGTATCGCGGTGTCAATCTGCCCTTCGCGCCGATGGTCTGGGGGTGGAGCGACGAACGCACGCCCAAGCGTCTGCGGGTCTTGTCCGGTCGCCAGCCCATCCTGTTCGGCTTCAACGAACCGGACGGGCGCAATCAGGCCAACATGTCGGTGCCCGCAGCGCTGGACGCATGGCCGCGCATCCAGGATCTCGCAGATGAGATCGTGTCCCCTTCCTGCGTCAATGCGCGCGGGCGTTGGATGACGAACTTCATGATTCAGGCCGAGCGGCGGAAGCTGCGGATCGATTCGATCGGCGTTCACAGCTATTCTGGACCGAATGCCGGGCAGGTGATCGAGCGCCTCGAAGAAACCTATCGTCTGTATGGGCGCCCGCTATGGGTGACCGAGATCGCCGTGGCGGACTGGCGGGCCGCGGATGGCACAAGGCCGAACCGATATGGCGAGCAGGCAACGATGGATTTCATGACCGAGATCGTGGGCTTCATGAACGGCACATCCTGGATCAAGGGCTATTCCTGGCTGGCCAGCGGGACTTTTGGCGATGCAGGTCCGTTATCGACCTCGGCCTTCCTTGACACCCAAGGCCGGGCTTCGCCGATGATGGAGCATTATGCGTCGCTTTAGATCTGACGTGCCCTCAAACTGATGCCTGAAAAAGGGATGGCCCGCGCCTGCGGCGCCCAGAAAGAGGCCGGTCGCCGTGACCTCTGCCGTGGCGACCCGGGGTGCGGAAAGACAATCTTGCCAAGGCAAGCGGCTGGAAGCGGTTTGCAAATTCAGCACAGTCTTTTTCGCAAGGCTTTGAAAAACAGTCTTTTCATTCTACAATCCTGCGGTCTTGCGGAATATTAAGTGTTTGTTTTGCGCGGTGGTTGCGTAAACAGTTGGGTTTAGTTAGTGCTCTGCCAGTAACATGGCGCAACGTTCTTCTGCGCCACCGCAACGCCCGCGGTGATTGAAAGAGACTTCGCAATGCCCCTTGGCGGTTTGATGCCCGCAGACGTTCTGTTCTGCTCGTTCCACACACCGGACGAATATTACACCAAGGCTGCAGACAATCTTCGGACGTCGCTGAACCGGCTTGGTATCGCGCATGAGATCGCCGAAGTGCCAAAGGCGCCCGGCGAAGAGTGGCTGGAGATCTGTCGCAAGAAGATCCCCTTCCTGCATTCGGTGTGCGAGGCGAACCCCGAGCGCAAGATTTTCTGGATCGACGTCGATTGCGACATCGATTACCTGCCTGATTTCGTTTCGGGGTTTTCTGCCGATATCATCGGCTTTCAGCGTGGCTTCGGTCATCCGATGCGGATCGGCTATGGCAACAGCGCCCGGTTCTGGGAACCCTGTTTTTGGGGGATCAACACCAGCCCTGCCGCCCGCGCCTATATCCGCGATGCGCATGACGCCTGCGACAGCATGACGGTCCGCGCCACGGATGATTTCTTTTTCGAAGAAGCCTGGCGCACGAATGCCGACCGCCTGACATTTCAGGTGATCCCGTCATCAATGCTGCTGGGGCGCGCCAGCTTGCCCGAGGATGCGCGGCGGGCTTTCTTTTATTTCGGGTCCAGCGGGAACGTCCCGGCATTCAAGGGGCTGGCGGCACAGCACACGCGTTCCGGCGGCAAGACCAGCACGGCGTCGGCGCCGGGGGTCAAATCGCTTGCGCTCCGGCTGGCGCGGCGCACCCAGGGTGCGCTGCCTCAGCGGATCACGATTCCCTTGCGCCGGATATCAGACGAACTGGGCCTGACCGAATATCTGTCGCCCACATTGCCCGCATCGCGGCAATTGTCGCAGCGCAGCATCTATAACATCGTGCACGATGCCCGGGAGGGTCGCCGGGACGTGGTGGAGGCGCGGTTGGCCGATATTTCTTCCCGCCGCCTTCTGGGGCGCGCCGACCGGGCGGTCATCGGTGCCGCCGAGGCGCTGCTGGATTACGCGTCGCCCAAAGGTGGCAAGGACGTGCGGCTGCTGTGGTGGGACAAGCCCTATCCGGGCAATTATGGCGACTGGCTGTCACCGCTTGTCGTGCAGGGCGCGGTGGACCGGCCCGTCCGCTTTCAGCGCCATGACGAGATCAACGCAAAGCCCCATCTGGTCAGCATCGGTTCGATCGGGCGGTTCGCGCAGCAAAGCTCGATTGTCGTGGGGTCGGGTTTCAGCCGGGCCGATGCGGCGATTGCGCCGGATGCGACCTATGTTTCGCTTCGCGGACCTTACTCCGCGCAGTTGGTCGCTGCGGCAGGTGGGCCCAAGGTGGATCGGTTCGGCGATCCGGCGGTCATCCTGCCGCGGCTGATCCCTTTGTCCCGCCCTCAGACGACCAATGGGCGGCTGGCGCTGGTCCGGCATTTCGCGCACCGCGAAATTTCGCTGCGGTTGCCCGAACATGTCGATGAACATTCGGTGCTGTTGTCGCGCCGCGCCGACATCGAGGCCTTTATCGCCCGGCTGGTCGGCTATGATGCCGTGCTGACCAGTGCCATGCACGTCTATATCACCTGCCATGCTTACGGCATTCCTGTCGCTCTTTTGACCTTTGAGGGGTTCGAGGATGCCGTGGCAGGTGATCAGATGAAGTATCGCGATTATGCGGCGGGGGTGGGCCTGCCCGAACGGATGCCGTTGCCCGTGTCCCATGACCTGCGCGACCGGACGCTTGCCGATCTGGTCGAGCATGATCGCATTTCCGAAGCCGTCATGGACGACGTTCAGACGGCCCTGACTGATGCGGTGGCCATTTTAGACCACGCGCTCGAACCCTCGCTCAGATAAAGGAGGGGTTCCTCATGGACGACCTCGCGACACCGCGCCCGCGCGTACAATCTGCCAATCCGCGCATTCCCCCGGCCGTCGGTCAGGCGGTCTGGAGCAAAAAGCACACGTTGCTGCTGGCCAGCTTTCTGCTGGTCTTTGCACTGCCCTCGTTGATGGTTGCGGGCTATATGTATCTGGTCGCCAAGGATCAGTATGTCTCGGAAGTGTCCTTCGTGGTTCGCGACGAAGAAACGCAGAATATGGGGCTGCTGGCGGGGATCGGGCTATCGCAGGTCGGCAATGCCACGACCGATGCACAGATCCTTTACAAATACCTGCGTAGCCCGAATTTCGTGGCCGAGCTGGACCGCGAGATCGGCCTGCGCGCCATGTTCACCAAAGCTACCGGCGATCCCGTCTTTGCGCTTCACGACGGATCCAATCTGGAACAGCTTGTGGCCTATTGGCGCAAGATGGTCACGATCAGTGTCGACTCGGCAACGGGCATGACGGAAATTCAGGCCCGTGCCTTTGCCCCCGAGGATGCCAATCGCATCGCTCAGGGCGTGCATTTGGCCGCGGGTCGGCTGGTCAACAATATTTCGGACGATGCGCGTGACAATGTCCTGCGCTATGCCGAACGCGATCTGGCCCAGACCGAGGAACGACTGGCCGATGCGCGTGTCGCCTTGGCCCGCTTCCGCGACGAATTCAAGCTGATCGACCCGCAGGCGATGGTCACGACCAACGCGACCATCGTGACATCGCTGTCGCAGGAACTGACCGAGGCGATGATCCAGTTGGAGACCTTGCGTCAGCAGGGCACGGCAGACGTTCGCCTGAATCAGGCCGAGATGCGCGTCTCGGTGTTGGAGCAGCGCATCGAGCAGGAACAGCAAACCTATGTCGGTGGCCCGGCAGGTGATGTCACCTTCAGCTCGGTCATCGATCAATACACCAAGCTGCAGCTCGATCTGGAACTGGCTGGGCAAAGCTACAGCCTCGCGCTGTCCGGCGTCGAGGCGGCCCGGTCCAAGTCACAGCAGGATACCCGCTATCTGGCGACCTTTGTCGAGCCGACGACGCCCGAAACCGCGACCCGTCCCCGCCGTCTGATGATTACCTTGCTGGCGATCACCTTCATCTTCATCGGCTGGAGCAGCCTCGTGCTGATCGGCTATTCCAATCGTGACCGTCACTGATGATCCGGCTTGAGAACCTTTCCAAAAGCTTCACGGTCAATGGCCGCACCACCGTGGTGGCGCGCAACATGAACGTGACGTTTCCGACAGGCGCCAGCGTGGGTCTGCTGGGCCATAACGGCGCAGGAAAATCGACGCTGCTACGCATGATCGCGGGCGTCGTGCGCCCCGATCATGGCAGGGTGGTCACGACCGGCAGCGTGTCATGGCCGGTGGGTTTCGCGGGCAGCTTTCACCCCGACCTGACGGGCGCACAGAACACCCGGTTCATCGCACGCGTCTATAATATCCATGCCGAAAAGCTGTTGCAGTTCGTGGCGCAGTTTTCCGATCTGGGACACCATCTGTATCTGCCTTTCGGACATTATTCGTCCGGCATGCGGTCGCGATTGGCCTTTGGGGTGTCGATGGGAATCCATTTCGACACCTATCTGGTGGATGAGGTCACCTCGGTCGGCGACGGGAATTTCCGCGACAAGAGCCAGGCCTATTTCCGCAATCGGCTGCTGAACAGCGGGGCGATCATGGTGTCGCATTCCATGAGCATGATCCGCTCGGTGTGCAAATCGGCGGCGGTGCTGAGGGACGGGCAATTGACCTATTACACGGATGTCGATGAGGCGATCGAGACTCATCTTGCAAATATGGGCGCCAGTGGCGCCCATGACGACGAGGATTAGGCCGATGATTCAGGCGCTGGTTCCCCAACACCACCCCATGCGGCGCTGGCCGTCATGGCGCACGATCACCGCGCTGATCTTCCGCGAAATGTCGACGTCTTACGGCAAGTCGCCGGGCGGGTTCATCTGGACGATCCTGGAGCCTGTCGGCGGCATCGCCCTGCTGACGGTGATTTTTTCACTGGCCGTGCGCGTGCCTCCGATGGGGTCCAGTTTTGCGCTGTTCTATGCGACGGGCCTGCTGCCTTTTCTGATGTTTCTGGACATCAGCAAGAAGGTGGCGCAGGCCCTGCAGTTTTCAAAACAGCTGCTGTTCTATCCCGGTGTGACCTTCGTGGACGCCATTTTTGCGCGGTTCTTTCTGGCCTGCATGGTCCACGCGCTGGTCTTCGTGATCGTTTTGTCCGGCATCCTCTGGTATGATAATGTCGAGCTGATCGTGAATATTCCGCTGGTCGTGCTGGCGTTTCTGATGTCGGCCGGGCTGGCCCTTGGCGTGGGTTGCGCGAACTGCTTTCTGATGCGCCGTTTTCCGATCTGGGCGAATGTCTGGGCTATCGTGACGCGACCGCTGTTCCTGATTTCATGCATTTTCATCCCCTATGACAGCATGCCCGAAAGTTTTCGGGATATCCTGTGGTTCAACCCTCTGGTCCATATCGTGGGCACCAACCGCACCGGGTTCTATTCGACATATCGCGCCGAATACGTCGAGCCGATCTATGTGGCACTGGTCGCGGCGCTTCTTTTTGGAGTTGGCCTTGCGTTGTTGACGAAATGGCATCGCGACCTGGCACAACGCTAGGCGTCGACAAGGCAGACATATGACCCAGGACGAGCCGCAATCACCTGCGCGCCGACCCAGGCAATCCAACGCGTCCGGTCCGCCGGGCGCGTCATCCGACGCGCAGCGATTGTCCCTCCCCCGATCGCTGCACGATGTGAATGAGTGCTCTGTTTGTGTGCCCCGCCCCTCCTTCGACATGTCGCGCCCGTCGCGACAAAGAAATTCCCTCGCAGGAAGCCAAGATGATGAGCAATTCCATTTCCTCCCCCGCCCAATTTCAATCTGCATCCGCGCCTTTTTCTGTCCGTCTGGCCAAGAAGGTTCTTCCGGGTTCCATGATCCGCTACCTGCGCAACCGGACAACATCGCCAAAGCCCCGCATTACGATCGTCAGCTTTTACACCGAAGGCGGCTATTACGAAGAAATGGCCGATGCCCTGCGCGCGCGCTGCGATGCCTTGGGCATGCTGCATGACATTCAGCCCATCAGCTTTCGCGAAGGCACAAGCTGGAGCGCGATCTGCCGCGCGAAGGTCCGTTTTTATCGCAAGATGCTGCTCAAGCATCGCAGCACCATCATGTGGCTGGACGTGGACACCAAGCTTTTGCGCAATGTCGACAGTCTGGCGGGGCGATCGTATGATATCGCCATGTTCATGCGCGGCTTTCGCTTTCTGCCGCAGGACAATTTCGCATTGTATGCGCGCCGGTTCCATCCGGGTTATCTGATCCTGAACTACACCCGCGAAACGCTGGAACTGCTCTACGAATGCAAGCGCGTCGAAGAGAGCACGCGGGGCGATTTTACTGACGATTATATCCTGGAAGAAGCATTCCGCCGCACCACGGCGCGTCCCCGGCTGCTGGTTCTGTCACCCAATGACATCACCCGCCCGCAGGATGCAGAAAATCCCGGAGCCTATTTTCTTCACGGAGACAGCGGAAACGTCAAGGAATTCAAAGGTAAGGTATTGCAGCATTCGCCTGATATCCTGCGTCCGGAAAGTCAGAAGGCGGTGATCCTGGACCTGATCCAGGACGCAGCACGCAAGGGCAAGCGCGCCTTGGTCTGCGATTATTACAATGCCATTCTGTCGCGCAACCCCGAGGATTACGGCAGCTATCATCGGTTGCTGGAGATTTCGGCCAAGTTCGACGACCCTGCCGTGCTTGACGCCAATATTGCCCTTTACCGCGACAACGAGCATTTGTTTCCTTATGCCCTGCGCTTCCGGCTGCTTCAGGCTCTAGACCGGCGGGACTGGGACGCGGCGGACCGTCTTTTCGCTCAGATCACTGCCGCTGGCAGCGAGGCGGTGACCAGCTTTGCCCGCAGCCGCATGTTCCGCGCCTCGCTTGACCGGCGCGCCGAAAGCATGGGCGTGGCGGATGCGGATCGGGTCAAGCTGTTCTGGTGGGAGCAACCCTATCCCGGCAATCTGGGCGATATCGTGAACCCCTATATCGTCGAAAAGGCGACCGGCATTCCGCCGCAATGGGCGGGCCGGGGGACGGGGCTGTGTGCCATCGGTTCGGTCATCAAATACGCCAAGGACGGTACTGCTGTCTGGGGCAGCGGCACGCCGAACTCGCGTGATACCCTGGCCGCTGGCGCACGCTATCACGCGGTGCGCGGGCCGCTGACACGCGATCTGGTGATCGAGAACGGCGGCACCTGTCCCGAGGTCTATGGTGACCCCGCATGGCTTTTGCCGATCCTCTATCCGCGCAAGGCGAAGCCGACCCGCAAGACCGGCCTGATCCTGCATTTCACCCATGAAGAGATGACGACACCCGTCGCGCCCGGCGTCCGGCGCATCGACATCCGGCGGATCGGCTATGGCGAGATCGAGGCGTTTCTGGATGAAATGCTGGATTGCGAGCGCATCGTTTCGTCGTCGTTGCACGGCGTGATCATCGCGCAGGCCTATGGCATTCCGGCCTGCCTTGCGACCGTGACCACCTCGGCATCGCAGATCCATGGCGATGGAATCAAATTCGATGATTACTTCCGCTCGATCGGTCATGATGCCGCGCCCGAAGCGCTTGATCTGTCGAAACTGCTTCGCATCGCCCATGACAGCATCCCTCGGGACCAGTTCCTGCTGGCCAGGACGCCCATCGATCTGCCTGCCTTGCTGGATGCAGCGCCCTTCGAAATCCGTGAGGAAGTGCGCAAGGACGCACAGGAATGGCTGGCGCAATGGCCGGGCGAGCGGTTATAAGATGGACATGAGCAGTTCCGAACCGAAAGAATTCCCGATGGACGACGTTACCGGTGACGGAATTGCACGAGAGCAGGCGCCCGACACGGAAGCGCTGGCCGACGCGAGCCAGCCCGAAGCAGGCGATCCGTCGCCGGCTGCTGTCGCTGCTGCAAAAGCCGCATCTGCCCGGATGACCGTGGCCTATCTGCGTGAAACATCGCCCACCTGGGACCGCACGCGCTTTCGCAAGGTCATGGAACGCAAGATCGACCCTGCCGTGCTGCAGCCTATCGCCCACCGCCGGGCCGTGCTGCGCCATTTCGCGCCGCAGCCGTTGCATGGGTCGTATGGCGGTCAAGCCCATGCTGGCGCGTCGGGTCCGGGCCTTGTCACGGCCGACACGCTGGCTATCTCGCCAGCCTATGGGGCGGTGCTACACAATCTTGCCCGCGAAACCAAGCCACGCCTGATCCTCGAGGATGGGGCGGGCTTTGGCATCTCATCCATGTATCTTGCGACAGCACTGCGCGGACAAGAGGGCGGAACCTTGCTGTCCTTCGAGATTTCGCCTGATTATGCGTCCACGGCTCAGGCGTCGGTGGCCCTCATCGACCCCGGATCGCGGGTTGTTCAGGGTGACTTCGCAGGCTTTCCCCGCCATCTGGCGGGGACGGCGCAGGTGGGATTTGCGTTCATTGACGCCATGCACGAACGCGACAGTCTTCTGCGCAGCTTCAAGACGCTGATGGGCTGGATGGCTCCGAAATCGATGATCGTGGTGGATGACCTGTCCTATTCCGAATCCGCACGCGAGGGTTTCCGCGCTATGATGCGGATGGAATACCATGATTTCGTCTGCATCGTGAACCAGCGTTTCGGCATCCTGATCAAGGGATAGCAACGTGACCGGCCCTTGCGGCAGCTATGACCTTGTGGTCTATCGCGCCACCCCTGCAGGCATCATCGCCGCGATCACTGCGTCGCGATTAAAGCTTGATTGTCTGCTGGTCGAGCCGACAGGCCGCATCGGCGGCATGATGACATCTGGCCTGAATGCCGCCGACATTCTAAATGATTCGCTGATCAACGGCGTTGCGCTGGAGTTCTTTCGCAATATCCGTGACGAATACGGTATGTCGGTCCTGCCCGCCCGCATCGAAAGCCGTATCGCGCTGAAGGTGTTTCGCCGGATGCTGGCCGAAAGCCGGGTTCAACTGGCCCTGAACAATGACATTGGCGCCGTGACCCGGCAGGGGGCCACGATCACCTCATGCATGCTCGGGACCGAATGGGTGGCTGGCCGCTGGTGGATGGACGCCTCGTACGAAGGTGATCTGATGCACAAGGCCGGCGTTCCGTTCCGCGTGGGACGAGAGGCGGCTGACGAGTTTGGCGAAAGTTTTGCAGGTCGCCAGGCGTTTCGCCCCATGCTGCCTTGGGCCTCGCGAATGGTGATCGATCCGCGCCAGGACGGTCGGCTTCTGGCGCATGTCCAGCCACCTTCGCGCACGGCTCTTGGGGCAGGGGATGACGACGTCCAAAGCTATTGCATCCGTCCCACGCTGACCGCACTTCCTGCCAACCGGGTGACGATCGAGCCTCCCCGGGATTTCGATTTTTCCCAGTTCGAACTGTTTCGCCGCCTCGGCCGCAGCATGCGGATCGGCCGCGTCGCAGCCAAGGCAATTCCGTTGCTGGGCACGACCTGGAAATCCGCCTATTTCAATCTGGCCGAACTGCCGGGCGGCAAGGTCGATATGAACTCCGGTCCCGCAGCGCCGCTGAACAACCCGACCCTGACCCGGGGATGGCTTGACGCCACGATGGCGCAGCGCGCTGAAAAAGCCAACGAGTTCGCACGATACACGCAGGCCCTGCTGTGGTTCATTCAGACCGATGTCTCGGTGCCTCAGGGGGTCAGGGATTTTTTTGGCGCTTATGGCCTTCCCGCAGACGAGTATCCCGAGACTGGCCATCTTCCACCCGATGTCTATGTCCGCGAAGGGCGTCGGTTGAACGGAGCAAGGGTCTTTCGGCAACAGGATGTGGAAACGGGTGGCGCCGATCCCGGTGACGCGATTGCCGAGGCGAAGTATCATCTGGACTGCAAGCCGGTGAACTGGCGGTCCAACCACACCGGAACCAATGTCGTGCGCGAAGGCATGTTCTTTACTCAGGACGCCCACCGCTATTCGCTTCCTGCATGGATATTGCTGCCTGATCCTGCCGCTTGCCGGAATTTTTTCTCGCTATGCGGCGTGTCGGCCACGCATGTCGCCTTTGGTTCGATCCGTATGGAGCCGACATGGATGGAACTGGGCTCGGCTGCGGCGATCATCGCTCATCTGGCGGACCAGCGTGGTTGCCTGCCTCATGACATCCCCGGGGCGGATGTCCGGCGTCTGCGAGACGATCGTTTCTACCAATGGCCCGCGCCAAAGTTCCTGACAGCGAAACTGCGCGAAAAAGTCACCGGCTATTATCGCAGGATTGCGAAGGTCTAGGGTCAGGATTCATAACCAATAGATGACGGTTGCTGCGAGGGCGATGGCCGAGAGGAAGATCTTCGGACATCTGTCATATCGCGTTGCCACGCGCCTCCAATCCTTGAGCCTGCCGAACATGAT
>NZ_RQRT01000190.1 GCF_004335005.1 Paracoccus nototheniae
ATGAAAATTGGGATAGATTAAATTATGAACACCGCAAAAATTGAACATATTCTTAATCTTACCTAATTGCTCAAGTCTATCCAGGGCTAAAAAAAATCGCTCGTTCACTTGAACATCGTAAGCTTTTGATCTTACACCTTCAGAAACAACTTCTTTATTTTCCATTTTTGTCAGCAAGGTTAGTCCAGCGTTTAAGCTGGTTGTCGTCGTAATTGTAAGCTGTGAAGTTTGTGGCTGCATTCTTATATTCTTTTAGTTCTTGTTCGGTCATATATGGCAAGTACTGCTCAATCTTTAACATTTCCTGTATATTTTGGTGCAGGAAATATTTAACTTCATTTATAGCGGTATTATCAATCATTTCTCCATCTCCCAAAATCAACCACCTGGCATTCAAATCCGGATAAAGTTTTAATATTTTGGTAACAGGATCCAGACCTACACTCCCACCCTCTTTTACAAGCTTTGCGACATATTGGGGTGT
>NZ_RQRT01000191.1 GCF_004335005.1 Paracoccus nototheniae
GCAGAGATTGCGATACTGCTGGATGTTCCCGTTATTTTAGTAGTCAATGCCAAAGCGATGGCCTATAGCGTGGCACCATTGCTGTTTGGACTGAAGAATTTTAATCCAAATATTAAAATTGCGGGGGTCATCTTCAATTTTGTCAATACCGAAAGTCATTTTTCTTTTTTGAAAGACGCTTGTGATGATGTCGGGCTGGAAGCGTTAGGATTTGTTCCTTCTGATCTTGGAATTGCTATTCCTTCTCGTCATTTGGGACTAGCCATTTCTGCTGAAAACGATTATGAAACCATAATTGAAAACGCAGCACAACATTTGGCTAAATCTATCAACGTAAATCGATTGTTAGCCTTGTGCAGTGTTTCTGAAACCGCATTGAATAAAAATTATTGCTGTAAAACGAAAGAGGCGGTGTCCATCGATAGTTCACTATCACTGGGGTCTGATGACTTTTGTCAGACAGCTCCTTTTTGTGAAGAAAAG
>NZ_RQRT01000192.1 GCF_004335005.1 Paracoccus nototheniae
TTTTAATAAAGATTCGATTTCTGTTTTTTGAGCATTAATCTTGTTCGTCAATTGTACTTTTTCCAGATTCAAAGCAAATTCTGTTTCTTGTACTTTGAATTTAGCTAATTTAAGGCTGCCTCTTTCTTTTCTTAAAAATAATGGAAAGTAAAAATTTAATCCAATTTTGTAATCTTCAAAGCGGTAATTGTCTATATAGCTCGGTTCAGAAAGATAGGAGTAACCGATGTCAATTTTGGGTAAAAGCATATTGGCTTTCAGTTTTTGTTCCACTGTAAGCATGTCAATCTTGCTTTCGAGTGCGTTAATTTTTGGATGATTGGTAATCGAAAAGTCTTGATTAACCAGGTCATTTGTTCTTAAACTTTCTTGAATGGTAAATTCCAATTGATTTTCCGGAATTAAATCCTCAGCTAATTCTAGCGGAACGTTGTTCTCCAGCCATAAATAATTAGAAAGTTCTAATTTGGCTTTGGTAAGTTT
>NZ_RQRT01000193.1 GCF_004335005.1 Paracoccus nototheniae
TGCTAAGCCTAATGATCCGCTACCGGCTATTTTGAGTAGTGTTATTGTACCTGATGGCGCAATAGGCACCAACTCATTAGTTGCAACATATGTTACGCCTCTATACAATACGCCAAAGCAAAACGCAAACTGGATCGGATTATTTTCTGGTGCTTTTACCGCAAATTGCTTTACTGGTGCTAATGTAATTGCAACTGCAAAAGCTACATCTGATACTAACACAGGTTCAATTTCTATGAATAATATCCCTAACGGTCTTATTCGTTTCGAAACTTATACGCTTGTTTATGGAATGAGTTCAAAAGCTGGCTCACCTAACTACAGCGACATTATTAGTTATTATACTTTCACTGTATAATGCACGCTCAAAGGCCCGAATATTAATATTTGGGCCAACTTTTAACAAGAATCATGAATATTAAAAAGTGGCTATGCTTTTTTGTACTGCTTCTGCAATTATGTACCCTCCAGGTTTTAACT
>NZ_RQRT01000194.1 GCF_004335005.1 Paracoccus nototheniae
TGTTAAAGCCTCTGCGCCAGTAGCTTTGTTTGGTGACGGTACCGCTATTGATCCTAAAGATGCTACGCTTACTGGTATGTTGACAGCAGCAGCTATCATCGCGCTTACCTCTTACCTAACGCTAAGCAGCGCTACTAGCATTATGTCTACCGCCACCCGTGCTGTAGGCAGCACAGTAAGCACTGTTGCTAGTACTACTGCTTCTGCAGTGGGCGCTGGTGCTAATATTGCTACTACAGCCGTTCAAGGCTCTGACGGTAGTATCCAACAAGAAGCCAAAGCCATGTATGATCGTATATCTGGTGATATCAGCCGCGATGATATCGAGCAAATGGTCGCTGAAAACACTCAAAACCTAGATCAACAGCAAGTGTCTGCAACTGCTGACGTGGTTGAAGAGATGATGAACGAGACCAAAGGTGAGGTTCAACAAATGGACTTTACTGATCTTAATACTTGGCGCAACATTGATGACT
>NZ_RQRT01000195.1 GCF_004335005.1 Paracoccus nototheniae
TTTGTTGGACCTATTTTGGGAGAATATGTGGTCAAATATGTCAGCTGGCAAGCTTTATTTTTGATTAATCTGCCTCTTGGTATGTTGGGGCTTATTTTAGGTCGCTGGTTGATACCCAATTTGTATGAACCTGTACAAAAGTTTGATTGGCGTGGGTTTTATTTATTTGCAATGGCTGCCTTTCATTTTCATTTGTCTATTTATCTAATATCTCGCAATGAGCTGGTGATTTATGCCACTTTAGAAGGATTATATGCCTTTGTTTTGGTTTACCGTTATGTTAGACATGCCCGTAAAGCTGACTATCCTTTATTTCCATTAGATTTATTTGCCTTGCGTACCTTTCGTATTGGCTTAATAGGTAATTTTTTAACACGTTTAGGGGTTAGTGCTATTCCGCTATTATTGCCGTTATTGCTACAAGTTAACTTTGGCTATTCAGCCATTGAGACGGGGTGGCTATTGGTAGTGGTAG
>NZ_RQRT01000196.1 GCF_004335005.1 Paracoccus nototheniae
GTGACCACGCGCTCCTTGGGCGGGATAGCCGCCGCAAGGCAGTTGAGCATCGTCGTCTTTCCGGCCTGTGTGCCGCCGGAGACCAGGACGTTCAGGCCCGCCGCCACGGCCGCCTCGAGGAACGCGGCAGCGTGTGCCGTGAGCGTTCGCAGCCCCACCAGGTCGTCCAGCCTGTTGGCCCGGACGACGAACTTGCGGATGTTCACCGCCCAGTGCTCCCGCGTGATGTCCGGAATGACGACATGCAGCCGGGAACCGTCCGGCAGCATCGCGTCGACGAACGGGGAGCTGAGGTCCACGCGGCGGCCGGACGTCTTGAGCATCCGCTCCACCAGGTCCCTCACCTGGTCGGCGGAAAGGATCGTCGTCGTGAGCTCGGCCTGCCCGTCACGGGCCACGAAGACCTTGCCCGGCTCGTTGACCCAGACCTCCTCGACGGTCGGGTCATCCAGGTACTCCTGCAACGG
>NZ_RQRT01000197.1 GCF_004335005.1 Paracoccus nototheniae
TGAACCCCTGACCTATGATTTTATCTTCATGAACCAAGACTGCCCCAACAGGAACTTCGCCAAGACTAGCACCATTTTGCGCCATCGCTAATGCTTGCTGCATCCAGCTGACGGCTTGTGGTTGCCAGAATACTGCTGTTTCAGTGCTATCTAACTTTGTAAACGACGATAGCTGCTCATCACTAGTTTTATATAAACTGTTTTTTGGCTTTAGATAGTTCTGAGATAACTGTGGGACACTGCTGGTAAGCATGTTATTGATTTACTCTCCTAACTTTAGTATCGACTGATTACTGTGGTAACTGCCAATCGATCGGTGACTTGCCATATTGCATCAGATATTCATTAGTCTTAGAAAATGGCTTGGTACCAAAGAACCCACCTCGGTTCGCGGCCAATGGTGAAGGATGTACTGACGTCAATATCAGATGACGGCTGGTATCGATAAACTTCCCTTTGCTCT
>NZ_RQRT01000198.1 GCF_004335005.1 Paracoccus nototheniae
GATTCCGCCCAACGCCGACAAACATGCACTGACTCGTGATATGCGCCGGACCGTGTCGCCTATGCTGCAAAAGCCGATCAATGAGATAGATTTTGCTGGGGTATTGATGCAGATTCTTGATATCGCTCGTCGCCACCACATGACTATCCCGCCGCAGCTCATGCTACTGCTTAAGACCTTGGTCCATGTCGAAGGCTTGGGCCGTGATCTCTATCCTGAGCTGGATATCTGGTCACTTGCTAAGCCTATCCTTACCGGCTGGGTCAAAGAGCAGCTCGATCCAGTTCGCAATCTACAACAGCTTCGTAGTCAATTGCCTGAACTGCTCCTTACCAGTGCTCAGCTACCGAAGCTTCTTGATCAAGGACTACAAAGTCTGGCAACGCAAGGCTCAAGACAGGATGATCAGCTGCGTGAGATCCAGCAGATCCGCGCCGATATGCTCAACGATCGCCGCCGTG
>NZ_RQRT01000199.1 GCF_004335005.1 Paracoccus nototheniae
TTTGTAATTGGTTTTGTATGGGCCTGCTGCGCAAATGTGCTGCCTCTAATTATGTTAAAGATAGACACAGGTATCGGTTACCATGACCCACTTTTGTGGACTTGGTTGTTTATTAAGAACTGGATGTTTTTCACCGTCAATGCCATCATATTTGATATTAAAGATTACCCAAGCGACGCAAACCAACATCTCAGAACTTTTGTAGTTAGATATGGATTACGCCGAACAATATTTTATGTTTTAATTCCCCTTTTAGTGATAGGACTAATTTCTTTATTCATTTTTGCTTATTTTAAGGGTTTTGGTTTATTGCAGGTATTTTTTAATGTTTTACCCTTTATTCTAACCATTTACATTGCCTATTCTATGCACAAACGAAAAAATATTTTATATTATTTAATGGTTATTGATGGGCTAATCTTGTTCAAAGCGGTTTGTGGCATTATAGGAATGCAGT
>NZ_RQRT01000019.1 GCF_004335005.1 Paracoccus nototheniae
ATACATCAACGGCTTCTACAACCCGCGCCGCAAACACTCAGCCCTCGGCTGGAAATCACCCGTGGCCTTCGAACAGAGGGCCGCCTAAAATGAGCACCCGACCGGAATAGAACCGGGACAGGTCCAACTTGCCGGGATACCATCTCCGCTGATTGAAGTTGCCCACCTTGGCACGCGCTCCATACTGAAAGCTTTGCTCTGAGCCCCCCTGTCCGACAAGGAAGTGCCGCCAGACCGGCGTCACGGGTTTGTCTGCCATGGCACTTGGCTCAGGCGCGAAATCTAAACCAAGGGGTCGGGCCACGTAAGGGAACGGTCATCCAGCACGACCCTGCTATTTGAGAATGGGCTCCAGAAGTGGCCCCCTTTTTCGCTATAAGCTTTGCATCACAGGCTAGATCAGGGCGTAAAAGCGTTGACAACCCACCTTGGTGTATAACATATTGCCCATGCTGTATGACATCTCGGGAGGATCGGGTGATCAGCAAACATGGGAGGATTTGATGACCGGACCCGCGCGCCTGCGCCTGATCGCCACCGTCTCGGCTGCGGCCTTGGCCCTGTCGGCCCCTGTAGCATGGGCGGAGACGCCCGACGACCAGCTGGTGGTTGGTTTTTCCATGACCAATATCCTGACGCTGGACCCTGCCGCGATCACCGGCAAGGAAACCGTGCAGGTTCTGGCCAACGTGTATGACGGGTTGGTCCAGTTGGACCCGGTGGACCGCACGACGGTCCAGCCCGATCTGGCCGAAAGCTGGGTGGTCGCGCCCGACGCCATGTCGATCACCTTCACGCTGCGCGAGGGCGCCAGTTTCGCCTCGGGCAACCCGGTCCGGGCCGAGGATGTGGTCTGGTCGTTCCGCCGCCTGCTGGCGCTGAACCTTGCGCAGGCCAGCTTTCTGAAAACCTATGGCTTTACCGCCGAGGGGGCCGAGGCTGCCTTTACCGCCCCCGATGACCGCACCGTCGTCGTCACCCTGCCGCAAAAGGTCAACCCGCAGCTGATCGTCGCCACGCTTGGCATCGTCGGCCCCGGATCGATCATCGATCAGGCTCTGGTGGCCGAACACGAGGTGGACGGCGATTGGGGCGCTGCCTGGCTGGCGCAGAATTCGGCCGGGTCGGCGGGTTTTGCCTTGCAGCAATGGCAGTCGAACAATCTGGTCCTTCTGACCCGCAACGACAATTTCTGGGGCGAACCCCCGGCCATGCGCCGGATCATCTGGCGCCACATCACGGAATCGCAAAGCCAGCGCCTGCAGCTGGATCACCACGATCTGGACATCGCCTTCCAGCTGGCGCCCGCCGATCTGGCCGCGCTGGAGGCAACCGAAGGCGTGGACATTCAGACAACCCCGTCGGCCGGTTTTTACTATCTGGCCATGTCGATGGCGGATGAGCGGTTCCAGAACCCCAAACTGCGCGAAGCAATGCGTTATCTGATTGATTATCAGGGCATGAACGACGCGATCCTGCCCTATTTCGGCGAAATGCATCAGCGGCCCATCTCGGGCGGGTTCTTTGGCCTGCTGGACGATCCCGGCTATACGCTGGACCCAGAAAAAGCCAAGGCGCTGCTGGCCGAGGCAGGTTATCCCGACGGCATCGACGTCACCCTGCGGGCGCTGTCGGACGATCCGTTCCTGAACCTTGCGACCGCACTGCAGGGGTCGCTGGCCGAGGGGGGCGTGCGCGCCGAGGTCATCACCGGGTCGGGCGAACAGATCTATGGCGCCATGCGCGAACGCAATTTCGAGATGATCGTCGGGCGTGGGGGCGGCGGGCAATTGCCTGATCCCGACAGCAACATGCGCGCGCTGATCTATAACCCCGACAATTCGGACGAGGCGCGGCTGAGCAATTTTCAGGGCTGGCGCACCAGCTTCAGCGACCCGGACCTGAACGCAATAATCGACGCCGCAGCCGCCGAGGCCGATGATGAGGCCCGCCGACAGTTGTATGCCGACATCCAGAACCGCATCGAAGAGGTGGTCGCCCCGATCATCCCATTCTCCGAGGTGGTGACCTCGGTCGCCTATCGCGATGATCTGGAAGGGTTCGTTTTGAACCCCTCGTGGTCGACCGATCTGGCCACCGTCAGCAAGACCCGCTGAAGCGTCCGCAACCAGGAACAGAGGGCCACGCATGCAACCCACATCGCGCATGACCGGGTTCGCCCGGCAACTGGGCACCATCGCCGTCACGCTGCTAGGCCTGCTGGTCCTGACCTTTGCGATCGGGCGGCTGATGCCTGCCGACCCGGTTCGTGCCATCGTCGGCGAAGAGGCGACGCAGGACACCTATATGCAGGTCTATACCCAGCTGGGCTTTGATCGGCCCCTGCCGGTGCAGTTCATGATGTATCTGCGCGACGTGCTGACCGGGGATTTCGGCACCTCGATCCGCACCGGACAGCCGGTCATCAACGACATCATGGCGGTGATGCCCGCCACGCTGGAGCTGGCGACGCTGGCCATCCTGATCGGCGCGGGTCTGGGCATTCCCCTGGGCGTGCTGGCAGCGGTCAAGAAGGACCGCTGGCCGGACCATGTGATCCGCATCTTCAGCCTGATGGGCCATTCGATGCCGATTTTCTGGACGGGGATGATCGCGCTGCTGATCTTTTACGCCGCGCTTGGCTGGGTCGGCGGCGGCGGGCGGATCAGCGATTATTACATCGGCCTGGTGCCACCGGTGACGAATTTCATCGTCATCGACGCGATGCTGGCCCGGGAATGGGATGTGGTGTGGTCGGCGCTGAACCACCTGATCCTGCCCGCCAGTCTGCTGGGCTATTCCTCATCCGCCTATATCACCCGGATGACCCGCAGCTTCATGCTGGACCAGATCAATCAGGAATACATCACCACCGCGCGCGTCAAGGGGCTGTCCCGGCGCCAGACGATCTGGCGCCATGCCTTCCTGAACATCCGGGTGCAGCTGGTGACCATCGTGGCGCTGGCATACGGCGCCCTGCTGGAGGGGGCGGTGCTGATCGAGACGGTGTTTTCCTGGCCGGGCTTCGGGCAATACCTGACCTCGAACCTGATGACCGGCGACATGAATGCGGTGATGACCTGTGTGCTGCTGGTGGGCGTGATCTTCATCGCGCTGAACCTTTTGTCCGACGTGCTCTATCGCGTCTTTGATCCGAGGACGCGTTGATGATGAGCGACGATTTGCCCAAGGCCAGCAGCCTGCCCTTTGCGGCCATTGCCCCTTCGGGCCGCATCCTGCGCTTTCTGATGCGCCAGCCGACCTCCGTGTTCGGTCTGGTGGTCATTACCTTGCTGGTGGTGATGGCCATCGCGGCGCCACTGCTGGCGACCCATGCGCCCTATGCGCAGGATCTGACGAACACGCTGGCCCCGCCCTCGGCCCGCAACTGGTTCGGCACGGACGAGCTGGGCCGCGATATCTGGAGCCGCCTTGTCTGGGGCAGCCGCATCACCCTGTCGATCATCGCGCTGGTGACGATCGTGGTGGGCCCCATCGGTCTGGCCGTGGGCACCGTCGCGGGCTATTACGGCGGGCGCATCGACACGGTGATGATGCGCATCACCGACATCTTTCTGTCCTTCCCCAGCCTGATCCTGTCGCTGGCCTTCGTCGCGGCCCTTGGCCCGAACCTGCGCAATGCGATCATTGCGATCGCCCTGACATCATGGCCGCCGGTCGCACGGCTGGCCCGGGCCGAGACGATGACCTTCAGAAACGAGGATTACGTGTCCGCCGCCCGGCTTCAGGGCGCATCCGACCTGCGCATCATCTGCAAATCCATCGTGCCGATGTGCCTGCCCTCGGTCATGATCCGGCTGACGCTGAACATGGCGACGGTGATCCTGACGGCGGCGGGCTTGGGCTTTCTGGGCCTTGGGGCACAGCCGCCGCTGCCCGAATGGGGCGCGATGATCGCCACAGGGCGGCGCTACATGATCGACAGCTGGTGGCTGGTGACATTCCCCGGCATCGCGATCCTGTGCGTCAGTCTGGCCTTCAACCTGATCGGCGACGGCTTGCGCGACGCACTTGACCCCAAACAGATGAACCGGAGGTGACATGAGCGTGATCCTGGATGTTCAGAACCTGTCCGTCGCCTATCGCGGCGCCCCCTCGCCTGCGGTCAACCGCGTCTCGTTCCAGCTGGGGCAGGAACGGTTGGGCATCGTCGGCGAAAGCGGATCGGGCAAATCCACCGTGGGCCGGGCGCTGCTGAAGCTGCTGGACAGCGCCGACATCACCGCCGACCGGATGCGATTTCAGGACGTGGACCTGTTGGCCGCATCTGAACGGCAGATGCTGGGCATTCGCGGCAAGCGGATGTCGATGATCCTGCAGGATCCCAAATTCTCGCTGAACCCGATCCGCAAGGTCGGCGATCAGGTGGCCGAGGCATGGCTGGCCCATAACCGCGCCCCGCATCGCGACGCAAAGGCCCGCGCGCTGGAGATGCTGGAAAGCGTGTCGATCCGCGATCCCGAACGGGTCTATGACATGTATCCGCATCAGGTCTCGGGCGGGATGGGCCAGCGGGTCATGATCGCCATGATGCTGCTGACCGACCCGCAGCTGGTGATCGCGGATGAACCGACCAGCGCGCTGGATGTGACGGTGCGGATGCAGGTGCTGTCGATTCTGGACACGCTGGTGCGCGATCGGGGGATCGGGCTGATCGTCATCAGCCACGACCTGAACCTCGTGCGCAATTTCTGCGACCGGGTGCTGATCATGTATGCGGGCCGGGTGGTCGAAAGCTTGGCTGCCGCTGATCTGGACCGCGCGCAGCATCCCTATACCCAGGGCCTGCTGGCCGCCCAGCCCCGCATCGGCGGGCCGCGCCGCCCGCTGCCGGTCCTGCAACGCCGCCCCGAATGGGCCCAGGAGCCGTCATGAACCCCATCCACGTCCGCGACTTGTCCATCACGCTTGGGCAGGCCCAGATCCTCGACCGGATCAGTTTCGATGTGCGGGCGGGGGAGTGCTTTGGCCTTGTCGGCGAAAGCGGTTCGGGCAAATCCACGATCCTGCGCTGCCTGTCGCTGCTGATGTCGGCATGGCAGGGCGAGGTTCGGATCGGCGACGAAGACCTGCGCGCCATGCCCCTGACCCGGCGCTGCCGGACGGTGCAGATGGTGTTTCAGGATCCTTACGGATCGCTGCACCCGCGCCAGTCGGTCCGCACCACCCTGTCCGAGCCGCTGCGCATTCACGCCATCCCCGACCGGGAGGCGCGGATTGCCCGCACGATGACCGATGTCGGACTGCCGCTGGATTTTCTGGACCGCTTTCCCCATCAGCTGTCGGGCGGCCAGCGCCAGCGCGTGGCGATCGCCCGCGCCCTGATCCTGGAACCCGAGATCCTGCTGCTGGACGAGCCGACCAGTGCCCTGGACGTGTCCGTTCAGGCCGAGATCCTGAACCTGCTCTCCGATCTGCAGAAACGGCGGGGGTTCACCTATATCATGGTCAGCCATGATCTGGCGGTGGTGGATCACATGTGCGACCGCTTTGCCGTCATGCAAAAGGGCCAGCTGGCCGAGACCCTGACACGCGGCGCCCTGACCGGCATCCCCGACGAACAGGCCCGACACCCCTATGCCCGCGAACTGATCGAGGCGTCGATTGCCTATGACCGCGCCATGTGACGGTGCGCCCGAAAGCTGGCCGCCCGACTGGCGGCGGCGGCTGAATGCTGCCTTGCCGCTGGCATATGGCGCGCCGGACGCGCAGGCCCGCATTCGCGCAGCATGGGCGGCGGCGCTGCCCGCGCCCGATCTTGTTACCAAGTTTAAGAACGGCACCCTGCATTTCGCCAGCGGCAAGCGGGCGGCGGGGGTGGTGCTGGTTCCGGATCGCATCACCGGCTGCGCAGTGCTGATGCTGCACGATCATGGCGGGCGGTTCGATCTGGGCTGGCGCAAGATGGTCGCCGACCCGCAGGGGTTCTATGGTGGACCTCCGGCACAGCGGCTGGTCGCGGCGGGGCATCCGGTCTTTTGCTTTGATGCCTTGGGCTGGGCGGACCGGCAGATGCCGGGCGATCAGCAGGCGCTGGCCTGCACGGCGATGGGGTTGGGCACCAGCCTTGCCGGGCTGGTCGCAGGCGAGGATCGCGATATCGCCGCATGGATTGCCACCCGCCCCGAGGCGCGGCTCGGCCTTGCCGCATGGGGATTTTCCTTTGGCGCCTTCCGGGCATGGCAGGCGCTGGCCGTCAGCGATCATGTCACGGCGGCGGTTGCGATGTCGTGGATGGCATGGCGGCGGGAACTGCTGCGGCTGCAGGCGCCGATCAGCGCCGGGCAGGCGGCGTTCTGGATGCTGCATCCGTCCCTGAGCGGGCTGGCCGACCTGCCCGACCTGGCGATGGCGGGGGCGCCAAAGCCTCTGTTCCTGCGGTCGGGTGATGCCGACCGGCATCTGCCCCTTTCGGCTGTGACCCCGGCCTTCGACCATCTGCGCCGCATCTGGGGCGGGCGGCTGGATGCAGAGATATTTCCCGGCGGGCATCTGTGCCCGCCAGAGGTTCAGCAGCAGGCCATCGCCTTTCTCAGCTGACGCGGTTGTTTTCGATAAAGTCGAAATTGATATCCTCGCCGATACCGGGGCGGTCGGGCACATGGACCCAGCCTTGCGCATCCATCGGATCGGACAGCTGGTTGAGGTAATCGAACCCGTCATCGTATTCCAGAAACGGATGCAACAGCCCGCGTTCATACCAGCGGCAATTGCGCGAGGCGGCACAGACCGCAAGGTTCATCGCCGTGTTGCCATGCACCTCGCAATCCATGCCAAAGCTTTCGGCCATGCGCATCGTCTTCAGCGCGGGTGTGATGCCGCCGACATCGTTCACCCCGGTCCGCAGGATGTCGCAAGCGCCGTGACGGACCCATTCGGCCCGGTGCCAATGCTTGCCGCCCGCGCTTTCGGGGCCGACCACAGGAATGTCCAGGTTGTCCGACAGCCATTTGTAGGAGGACATGGATTGTTCGTCCAAAGGCTCTTCGATCCAGTCGAAGCCCAGCTTTTCCAGGCCCCGGCCCAGTTCCAGCGCATCGACGCGCGAATACCAGTGGAACGCGTCGATCATCAGATGGATGTCGGGACCGACCGCCTCGCGCACCGCCGCGCAGGCCTTGAGGTCCATGCGCACATCCGGGGCCCAGCTGACCGGCGGCATCCATGTGTGCAGCTTGATCCCGGTATAGCCGCGCGCGACCAGTGTCTCGGCAAAGCGGCCGTAATCCTCGGGTGTGGCCAGCCCCCCCGCCAGTTCGTCCCCGCACATGATCGAGCCATAGGCCCGCACCTTGTCCCGATAGGCGCCGATCAGCTTATAGACCGGCTGGTTCAGCGTGCGCCCGGCCAGATCCCACAGCGCCACATCGACGGCGGCCAGCGTGCGATCGCTGAGCTGCGCCGCCGATCCGCGCTGCCAATGCGCCAGATCCTGCCACAGCCGTTCGCGGTCGCGGTGATCCTGCCCGATCAGGACCGTGCGCACGAACTTGTCTATCAGGTGGGGTCGGACGATTTCGGGCACGGTGAAACTGTGCCCTTCATGCCCGTCCTCGGTCCGGATCGTCAGGATCGAGGTCTTGACCTGATGCGGCGGACCGGGATGCGCATGACCCGCACTGTCGGAATGCCGCCGCGTGGTGCTGAGAAAATGGCGCACCTGCACGTCTGTGATGATCATCTGGTCCTCCGCTGGTTACCGGGGACCATAGGAAAGTTGTTCTACACCTGTCAAGAAGCTGTATGATTGGTTTCGTGCAGAAGTGCCCGATACCGGGCAAGGCTGCCCCTCAGATGGGTCCGCATCGCCTCGCGCGCGGCACTTTCATCGCTGGCAAAGATGGCGCGGCAGATCGCCTCGTGTTCGCCTTGCAGATGGATGTTGTAGTCGCGGGGGCGCACATCGTCCTGACCGGTCTGCAGTTTGCCTCGCGGGATGATCCCAAGCCGGACCAACGACAGAAACTCGGCAAAGCGGGGGTTGTTGGTGGCCTGCGCGATGGCCAGGTGAAAGTCGAAATCCAGATCGCGGGTCGGCTTGCCGGCGGCCAGACAGTCGATGACCGCACGATGCGCGACGGCGATCCGTTCTTCCTGCTGCGGGCTGCGGCGCAAGGCTGCAAAGGCCGCGCTTTCCACCTCGACCGCGATGCGCAGCTCCAGCAGCTCGATGATCGAGGACACGCGCCCCGCATCCAGATTGACGAAGGGGCCGCCCCGCGCCTCTTGCGCAAAGACGCCCGCGCCCTTGCGCGCCTCGACCAGCCCCTCGAAGGACAGGGTGGCGATGGCCTCGCGCACGACGGTGCGGCTGACGCCGTGAATCTCGGTCAGTCGCGACTCCGAGGGCAGGCGATCGCCGGGCTTGACCCGGCCTTCGACAATCTCGTGGCGCAAGGCATCCGCCACTTTCGCGGACAGCCGTTCCTTGGGTCTGGTCATCGCGTTCCCTTTACCTGTCCAACATGTCTTATACAGGCGGGCGGGGCATGGCAAATCTTCTGATGATCCGGGGGGCGGGCTGTCCTGATCCAAGGGAGCCAGGATTAGCCCGGAAAGAACGGCGCCGGTGTTAGGAGGCAGTTCACCTGAGAAATCAGATTTCCCGCCTCGGCACTCATTTTCAGATAGGCGGTCCATGCCGGATCCTGCTGCAGGTTCTGCCGGCGTGCTTCGCGATCAGCGGCATTCTGATACGCCCAGATGTGGATATAGGCGTTCACGTTCCCCGTCTCGGTCGCGGCGAAGACAACCGGCTCGCCCAGATGGCGGCGCTGCGTCGGCCAGCCATGCTCTGCATACAAGGCCATCTGCTTTTTGATCGTGCCGGGACGGCAGGTATAGGTGCGGTGATCATAGATCATGTCAAAGGCCTTTTGCTCGGGATCCAGGAATTCCGGCGACGCTCTCATTATTTCCTTTCCTGCACAAGTATTAATATATATGACTTGGCCTGAACCAGTCTGGCTGCCGGAGGGAGATCGGCGGACAGGCTGGGTGGTGATCAGCACCGGCGGTCGATCCGACCACCTGCTGAACGCACCGGATCGAAACGGAGGAGGATCGATATGAATTCCACAACCCTGATGGCCCTTGCGGCCAGCTGCGCAATGGCAGCCACGCCCATGGCGGCGATGGCCGATTACCCTGAACAGGACATCCGCGTCGTCGTGCCATGGGGCGCGGGCGGCGGCACGGATGCAATCGTGCGAAAGCTGACCTTGTTGGCCGAGGCGGAAATGGGCGGCACGATGTATGTCGAGAATATCGACGGCGGCATCAGCGCAACCGGCGTCAATCAGGTCATGCGCGCCGAGCCGGATGGTCATACCATTGTGGCGCTGACCTATGACAGCATCGTCACCATCCCGTGGCAGGAGATGCTGCCCGGCTATGATATGGACAAGCTCAAGCTGATTGCCCGCATCACCAGCGAACCCGACTCGGTCGTCATCAATTCGGATTCGGAGTATCAAACGCTGGACGCGCTGATCGCGGCCGCCAAGGAATCGCCGGACACCATCCGCATCGCGATCCAGAATATCGGCGGTCGGGTGCATCTGGCGCTGTTGCAGCTGGAACAGCTGTCCGGCACCAAATTCAAGACCGTGTCCTATCCCGGCGGCGCGGGTCCGCAGAAAGAGGCGATCCTGTCGGGCGAGGCCGAGGGTGCTGTCACGTCGCTTGGCGATTTTGCCAACCTTCTGGAAGACGACACGGTGATCGGCCTGGCAGAATTCTCCTCCACGGCCAATCCGACTTATCCCGATGTGCCGCTGGCCACAGATCTGGGCGTCGATCTGCAGATTGGTAGCTTCATCGTCATGGCGGCTCCCGCAGACACCCCCGACGAAGTCGTGGCAAAGATCGAGGCGGCCTATCAGGCGGCTTATGACAGCGCCGAATTCCAGGACTGGGTCGCCAATGTCGGCGTCACCCCCGATTGGCTGGGCAGCGCCGAGGTGACGGCCTGGGCGGAAGAGACGCAGACCGAGCTGTTCGGCCAGATGGATGCGTTGGTCGAGGCGGGCGTCTTGTCCAAGTAACCGGACCCATCCCGCCTTGCGCGTCGGGCCGCTGCCCGACGCGCCCCCTTTCGCATGGAGACGCACATGACCGGTCGCCACAGGCTTCTGACGATGGAATTTGCCCTGCCGGCATTTTTTCTGGTGCTGACGACGATTTATCTGGCCCAGACCTTTGCAATTCGCGGACAGAGCGGGGCGTTCTGGCAAGGGCCGCGCGCCATGCCCGTCGCAGCCTCGGCATTGATGTATGCGCTGCTGCTGGTCGTTCTGGTGCGCCAGCTCCGGCATGATGCCAGTCCCGATCAGCCGGGCGACATCCTGCGGCCACTCTGGGTGATGCTGGCGACCGGCGCCTATATCCTTCTGTTCCAGCCCTTGGGATACGGCCTGTCGACGTTGCTTTTCGTGTCGGCCCTGTTCGTGATCTTTGAATTCAGGACCGCGCAGCCGGTGGCATTCGCGCTGTATGCGCTGGTGGTGACGGCAACCTTTTACATTCTTTATGCGGTCATCTTCGGCGTGCGCCTGCCGCAGTTGTTCGGGGTCATCTGATGGACACGTTCCTGAGCTATTTCAACGGATTTGCGGCCCTGGCCGACCCGCTGAACTTTGCCATGCTGGTGGGCGGATTTCTGGTGGGCACGTTCTTCGGGGCGATGCCGGGCCTGACATCCGTTCTGGCCATCGCGCTGCTGCTGCCGGTGACCTATCAGATCGATGTCGTGCCCGCGCTGATCATGTGCGCCTCGATTTTCATGTCGGGGATGTATTCCGGTTCGATCACCGCGATTACCATCAACATTCCCGGCGCGCCGTCCTCGATGATGACCGCGCTGGACGGCAACAAGCTGATGAAGCGCGGCAAGGGCGCGAACGCCCTTGGTCATGCCGCATTGGGATCGATGATCGGCGGAACGCTTGGTGCCGTGCTGCTGATGGCCTTCATGCCGATCGCGGCCAAGGTGTCGCTGCTGATCCAGACGCCGGGAAAGTTCTCGCTGATCCTGTTCGCCCTCATCGTCATTGTCATCGTCGAAAAGGGCAACCTGACGAAAGCCGCCATCGCCATGCTGCTGGGCCTGATGATCGCCACCATCGGCATTGATGAACTGCTTTCCGTCCCCCGGTTCACCTTCGGCACCGAAAACCTGATCGAGGGGATCGATCTGATGCCGCTGGTGATCGGCGCCTTTGCGATCAGCGAAATTCTGGTGCAGGCGCAGAACTGGCGTCTGGAAAAGCAGATCGATCTGCAGGCGGTGAACAGCATCAGGATCACCCGGCGCGACTTTATCCCGCTGTGGTCCGAGGTCCGCGAGATCGGGATCTGGGTCTATCTGAAAAGCACCGTCATCGGCTATCTGATCGGCATCCTGCCCGGTGCGGGCGGGTCGATGGCCGCCTTCGTGTCCTATATCGAAGCGCGCCGGTCATCCCGCAAGCCCGAGGAATACGGTCAGGGCAGCCGCGAGGGGATCGCGGCGGCAGAGACGGCCAACAATGCCATGTGCGGCGGCGCCTTCGTGCCCATGCTGATGTTTGGCATTCCCGGCGATCCGACCACGGCGATCGTGCTGGGGGTGCTGGTCATCAACGGTCTGCAGCCCGGCGCGCGGCTGCTGGAAAATCAAGCCGATCTGATCTCGCCGATGTTTGCGGCACTGATCGTCAGCGCGCTGATCCTGATTCCGCTGACGCTGTATCTTTTGGGACCGCTGTTTCTGAAGATGGTCACCATCTCTCGGGGGCTGCTCTACAGCGGGATCGCGGTGGTGGCGCTGGTGGGCAGCTATGTCGCCACGCTGTCGGTCTTTCAGATGTCGCTGTCGCTGGTGCTGGGCATTCTGGCCTTCTATATGCGGCGCCAGAACTATTCGACCGTGGCGATGCTGCTGGGCTTTATTCTGGGACCGGATCTGGAACAATATTTCAGGCGCGCCATGTCGCTGTCCGACAATAATCCGCTGATCTTTCTGACCAGCCCTGACAGTCTATTCTTCCTGCTTCTGACGGCGGCCTTCGTCTACATGATCGTGATCCGCAAGCCGAAATCCCTGCCCGCAGCATAACGGCCCGGCCCCACAAGGGGCCGGAGCATCCCCACCCGGCGCGGTGCCTCCTATACCGGTTCACCCGCGCCCGCTCAAAAGGAAAGACGCATCATGCGCCATGGCGGACAAATTCTGATCGACCAACTGAAGATTCAGGGCGTCAGCCGCGTCTTTTCCGTGCCCGGCGAAAGCTTTCTGGCGGCGCTGGATGCCCTGCATGATGCGTCGATAGAAAACATTGTCTGCCGTCAGGAAGGCAGCGCCGCGATGATGGCAGAGGCGCATGGAAAGCTGACCGGCCGGCCCGGCATTTGCTTTGTGACCAGAGGACCGGGTGCGACCAACGCGTCTGCGGGGGTGCATGTGGCGCGGCAGGATTCGACGCCGATGATCCTGTTCGTCGGTCAGATCGACCGCGCCCATCGCGACCGGGAAGCGTTTCAAGAGGTCGATTACCGCGCAATGTTCGGTCCGCTGGCCAAATGGGTGGCAGAAATAGATCAGATCGACCGCCTGCCCGAATATATCTCGCGTGCGTTCCATGTGGCGATGTCGGGGCGTCCCGGCCCCGTGGTGCTGGCCCTCCCCGAAGATATGCTGTCCTCCCGCGCCGCGGTTCCCGATATCGCCGCGTTGGCGCCGGTCCCGGGCACCGCCGGCACCGCGCAACTCGATGCCGTGACGACGGCCCTGGGCCGGGCACGGCGACCGCTGCTGATGGTAGGTGGCACGTTGTGGGACCAGCAGGCATCCGATGATCTGGCGCGCTTTGCCCAAGGCTGGAACCTGCCGGTCGCTGTCCCCTTTCGCAGGCAATGCCATCTGGACAACCGCCATCCAAACTATGTCGGCGATCTAGGCATCGGCATGAACCCCAAACTGGGCGCGCGTCTGGCGGATGCCGACTGCCTTGTGATGATCGGCGGCAGGCTGGGCGACAGCATGACCCGGGGATACGATCTGATCGATCCGGCGAACCCCGGCAAGACCATCGTGCATGTCTATCCCGACGCGTCAGAGCTGGGCCGCGTCTATCGTCCCGATGTTGGAATCGTGGCCTCCGCGGCGGACATGCTGGCGGCCCTGGCGCGGACCGCGCCGGGCGCCATCGTCTGGAATGACTGGACCGCCGCCGCCCGCTTGGAATACGAGGCCTGGATCGCCCCGAAGGAAACCCCCGGTCGCGTCAAGATGGAACAGATCGTCCGCTGGCTGTCCGACAACCTGCCCGAGGATTCCATCCTGACCAATGGCGCGGGCAATTATGCAGCGTTCCTGCATCGCTATTTCGTCTACAAGCAGCCCTTCACCCAGTTGGCTCCGACCTCCGGCAGCATGGGATACGGCTTTCCGGCCGCCGTGTCGGCGGCCATCGAACATCCGGAGCGGACGGTCGTCTGTCTGGCGGGCGACGGCTGTTTCCAGATGACCCTGAACGAGATGTCCACAGCGGTGCAATATGGCGCGGCCCCGATCGTCATCGTCGCCAATAACGGCCAATACGGGACCATCCGGATGCACCAGGAGCGACATTACCCGGGCCGCGTCTCGGGTACCGCCCTGGCCAACCCCGATTTCGCGGCACTGGCGCGGGCCTATGGCGGATCGGGCGAAGTCGTCCACGACACGGCGGATTTCCCGGCAGCCTTCGCGCGGGCCCGGGCATCGGGCACGCTGGCGATCATCGAATTGCGTCTGGACCCCGAGGCCCTGTCGTCAGGCGCCACCCTGTCCCAGATCCGTGCGCAGGGTCAAAAGGCACAAGAATAGCCACGTCACCGCGTGAGCCGCACGAAATGACACAAGGAATGCACATTGGCCAGATCGTCACTGAAGGATTGCACCGGACTGCATGTCGTCGCCCAGACCCCGTTTCACGCCGATGGCGCGCTGGATCTGGACAGCATCGACACCCTCTCGGCTTTCTATTACGGCCATGGCGCACGGGGCCTGACGATCCTGGGTGTCAGCGGAGAGCAGGCCAAGCTGACTGCGGACGAAGCGGTTCAGGTCGCCAGCCGGTTCATCCAGGTCGCAGATGGTCATCGGATCATCGTCGGCGTGTCCAGTGCAAGCCTGGCCCAACTGGTGACCGTTGCGCGGGATGCGATGACGGAAGGCGCCGATGCCGTGATGATCTGCCCACCGCGCGGGATACAGACGGACGAGGATCTGATGCGGTACTTCGATGCCGTCTTCGCACGCATCGAAGATACCCCGACCGTCCTGCAGGATTTCCCGGTTCATTCCGGGGTTAGAATGTCGCCGCCGCTGATGCGCCGGCTGGTGGACGCATTTCCGCAGATCGGTGTCATCAAAGAAGAGGATCTTCCAAGCGTCACCAAGATCACCCGGCTTCGCGACGAACTGGGTCACCGCGTGCGGATCCTGACCGGCAATAACGGCCTGTATCTTCCTCAGGAACTGGCGCGTGGCGCGGACGGGCCGATGGCAGGCTTTTCCTTTCCAGAGATGCTGTCGGGCGTGCATGATCTTTTTGCCGCCGGCGATCCATCGGCAGCACATGATCTGTTTGACCGCCACCTGCCCCTTTTGCGCTACGAGGCCCAGGGCGAATGGGGGATCGCGATCCGCAAAGAGGTCATGCGTCAACGCGGGGCGCTGAACTGTTCGGCCATGCGCATGCCCGGACCCGTTCTGTCGGCGCTGGACAAACGCGAGATTGCCACAATGATCGACCGCATGACCACGGATTTTCACTTTGACCCCGGAAGCGCGGACTGAAATAGCTGTTTCGGGCAGTTTCCAAGGCCGTCATTTCGTACAACCGGCAGCAAGCCTCTTCGACAAAGTGAGACATCATGAGCAAGGCGCGCGAGATACCGGCCAGTCTGCCCGGAACAGCAGGGATCGCGGTGCATGGCAATGTCGCCTCGCAACTATACGACGATCTGCGGCGGCGGATCGTTTCTCTGGATCTGCCGCCGGGCACGGTTTTGTTGCGGGCCGAACTGGCGGCGGAATATGGTGTCAGCCAGACGCCGCTGCGCGAGGCCTTGCAGCGCATTGAACAGGACGGTCTGCTGCACGTCCATCCGCAATCGAAGACCGTCGTCAGCAAGATCGACCTCGCTCAGATCTTCGAGGCGCATTTCATGCGGGTCGCGCTGGAAACCGAAGTGGTGCGCCAGCTGGCGCGTCAACCCTCCAGGGCCACGATGTCGGATGCCATGGCGATCATCCGCATGCAGGAAGCGATCGCGGGCGACCCCGATCAGCTGCGCGTCTTTCAGGAACTGGACGACAGCTTTCACCGCGCCCTGTTCGCCGGGCTGGGTCATCAGCGCCTGCATCAGCTCGTCAATGCGCGGTCCGGCCACCTTGGGCGGATGCGCAAGATGCAGCCCCATGACGACGCCAAGATCCGTCACATTCTGGACGGCCACAAGGACATCGTCGCCGCCATCCTGTCGGGTGATGAGGACAAGGCGATGGCCGCAATGCGCGCGCATCTGAGCCAGACCGTGACGAACGCGCCCGACCTGCGGGCGAAATACCCCGATTTCTTCACCTGATACTGTCGGACCTTCTGACCCGTTCAAGACTCGGCCCGAGTGCGGGAGCGATCGGGCATGCCAGCGACGAAGCGTATACAATAAAATGCCCAACTTTTGATCGGGGCGGCTTGACGCATACGCTAGACTAAAATATTAGTATTTTTCTCATTTCACGCGCCACTATCCCTTCCGGACATCAATCATTCAGAGGACTATTCATGGACACCAACAGCGTGATGAGCGCTCCGCACGGACAGCACCTGATCGCGGGCGCATGGGTGGGGGCGGATGGCACCTTCACATCGGACCCTGCGACGGGCCCCGCCTTTGCCTATGCGACCGGGACCGTTGCCTTGGTGGAGCGTGCATGCATCGCTGCCGAAGCGGCCTTCGAAACATATGCCTATATCAACCGTGCCGACCGCGCCGCGTTCCTCGAAGCCATTGCCGAGCAGATCGAGGTCCGCGCCAAGGCGATTACAGCCGTCGGAACCTCTGAAACCGGCCTGCCTGCAGCACGGCTGGAGGGAGAGCGCAGCCGCACGACCGGCCAGCTGCGCATGTTTGCCGATCATCTGCGCAAGGGCGAGTATCTGGACCACCGCACAGACCCTGCCCTGCCCGATCGAAAGCCCGCGCCCCGTCCCGAGTTGCGGATGATCCAGCGGCCCATCGGGCCGGTCGCGGTGTTCGGGGCGTCGAACTTTCCATTGGCATTCTCGACCGCCGGAGGGGACACCGCGGCAGCGCTCGCAGCGGGCTGCCCGGTGGTGGTCAAGGGCCACAGCGCCCATCCCGGAACCGGCGAAATCATCGCTGAGGCCGTCCTCGCCGCCATTCACCAGACCGGCATGCCAAAAGGGGTCTTCAGTCTGATCCAGGGCGGACGGCGCGATGTGGGCCATGCGCTGGTCACCCATCCGCTGATCCAGGCCGTCGGGTTCACGGGATCCTTGGCGGGGGGGCGCGCATTGTTCGACCTCTGCGCCGCACGGCCCGAGCCGATCCCCTTCTTCGGCGAGCTGGGATCTGTCAACCCGATGTTCGTTCTGCCGCAAGCGGTCGCTGCCCGGGGCGCCGGGATCGGCGCCGCATGGGCCGCCTCGCTGACAATGGGGGCCGGACAGTTTTGTACCAATCCGGGCATTGCATTCGTCCCGGCAGACGCGGACGGCGACGCCTTTGTCACCGCAGCCCGTGACGCCCTGGCTGACACCGGACCACAGGTCATGCTGAGCCGGGGGATCGCCACCGCCTATCACGAGGGCGTGGCGCATCTGTCTAGCCGCGCCCGGTCCGTGCTGACCAATCCCGGCGAAGGACGCGAGGCGCGGCCCAACCTGTGGCAGATAGATGCCAGGGCATATCAGTGCGACACGACGCTGGCCGAAGAGGTGTTCGGCCCCGCAGGCCTTATTGTCCGGGTCGAAGATCCTGACCAGATGCTGGATCTGGCCCGCGCCCTTCGGGGCCAGCTGACAGCCACGCTGCACATGGATGACGGCGACAGCGAGCTGGCCCGGCGCCTGTTGCAGGTTCTGGAACGCAAGGCTGGCCGGGTGCTGGTCAACGGCTTTCCGACCGGCGTCGAGGTGGCTGATGCGATGGTCCATGGCGGCCCCTATCCGGCCTCGACCAATTTCGGTGCGACCTCGGTCGGTACCATGTCGATCCGTCGCTTTCTGCGTCCTGTCTGTTTTCAGAACATCCCCTCCAATCTGTTGTCCGCCGATCTGGCCTGACGCATTCCAAAGGAGACTTCCATGATCCCCCCCCATGAGCTGCGCGAGATCATCCGCCACGGCCTGCTGTCCTTTCCCGTCACGCCGTTCGACGCTGCGGACAACTTCGCCCCCAAACCCTTTCAGGCCCACCTGGAATGGCTCTCACAATACCCCGTGGCGGGCCTGATCGTCGCGGGCGGCACCGGCGAGATGTTTTCGCTGTCGCCCTCGGAAATCGTCGATGTGGTCCGCGCCACCCGCGCGATGGCGGGCGACGCGCCGGTGATCGCGGGCTGCGGATACGGCGTGCGCATGGCATGCGATCTGGCGCGCGAGATCGAGGCGGCGGGCGGCGACGGCATCCTGCTGTTGCCACATTACCTGACCGAGGCGCCGCAGGATGGCATCGTCGACCGCGTCCGTCAGGTCTGCAACGCCACGAAGATGGGCGTGATCTTCTACAATCGCGGCCAGTCGCGCATGTCGGTCGAGGCACTGGCCCGGCTGGCCGAGGAATGCCCGAACCTGATCGGCTTCAAGGACGGCACCGGCGACATCGACACGGTGCGCCGAGTCACCGCGCTGATGGGCGATCGGTTTTCCTATATCGGCGGCATGCCCACGCACGAGCTATTCGCGCAGGCCTATCGCGGTGCCGGGATGGCCACCTATTCCTCGGCCGTGTTCAACTTTGTCCCTGAAACCGCCTTGGAATTTCACCGCGCCTTCAAGGCCGGAGAGGATGCCGCCTGCGAGGCCCTGCTGCGCGATTTCTATTACCCCTTCGCCGCGATCCGTGACCGCAAGGCGGGCTATGCGGTTGCCGCCGTCAAGGCGGGCGTAGCCTTGCGCGGGTTCGAAACCGGCCATGTCCGCGCGCCCCTGACCGACCTGACCGAGGAAGAGGTCGCAATGATGCAAGCCCTCATTGCCACCCGCAGCTAAGGTCGTGGAGCAACTTCAGTGATCAGTGAGGGCCAACATCCCGATCAAATATTGTTTTCATGGAATTAACGATTTGATTTAAGACGCATGAATGGTCCCCTTGCCAAACGTCAGTTATAGGCGTGCGGCAGGGGTGAGCGCCGGTATTGCCCTGAAACGCGTCCTGCGTCCGAATTTTCTGGAGCGCAAACGAGTGTGCCTGATGCACTAACTATTGTTTTCCGAATGGCGCTGAGCAGATCGCTTGGGAGAACTCCGACGCCGCCACTCGCCCGTGAACGCTCAGCATTCCAGCCTATGAGACAGAACCTGTTCCATATGCGGCCTTATCACCGCACATCCATGCCAGCCCGGAATAATGGATGAATGTTCTGGCACTGAAATCCTGCAGCTAGAACTAGGTGTATTTGCCGGCTCCTGCTTTCAGCTCTGCCTGGTCTTCAACGTGTTGCGCACGCCGAACAATTCGTCAGTAAAGCTTTGAACCAATACCGCTCGCTGATCATCCGGTCTAAAGAGCAGATAGGTGCGGAAGGCGACCTTGGGAAGGAAAGGTCGCAAGATCAGCCCGCGCTCGACAAAACCTTCGGTAGACAGTGGGTTCACCAGTCCCACCGCGTCGCCCGACATCGCCAGCGCGCAGATCGTCGACGAGTTAGGGGTTTCGATGATGTAGTCCGGTTCGGCTCCGGCATCGGCCATCGCCTGATCAAACCTGTGCCGCGCCCGGTCTTCGGGTGTCAGGCCGATCAGTGGCACTCCCATCAGATCGGCCGGTGTGACCGAGATTAGGCGCGTCAGCGGATGATCTACAGGCATCGCGATCACACCCGCAAAGCTGGCGAAGAGCTGGGCGTCCACCCCTGAAAGGTCGATTTCGTCGGCAGCCAAACCCAGATCCAGCTGCCCCTCTGCGACCATGTTGCGGATCATAGCTGATCCTGCAACTTGTAGGGTGATGGGCACTTTAGGGTGCTTCAGGCGGAAGCGCTGGACGGCACGAGGCACCATTGTCGCCGCTAGCGCGGACAGGGTACCGATGCGGATCACCCCCGACCCGTACTCCCGGATTGATGCCGCTGCGGCGCGGAGTCGGTCCAGCCCCTTAAAGCTCTCGCTGACCTCGCGGAAGAACAGCTGGCCTTCGGGGGTCGGGACCAGCCTGCCACGCACCCTGTTGAACAGCTGAAAGCGCAACGATGCTTCCAGCTCAGCGATACTGCGGCTTATGGCGGGTTGGGTCACCTGCAGCAGTTCGGCGGCCCGGACCGTCGAACCAGAGATCATGACGGTATAATAGGCCTCCAGCTGTCTGAACTTCATCCTATTACCTTTTCACATAGAGATATGCGCTCCTATCAGTTGTTTTAGTGGGCAGCTTCGCGTTTGTCTTGTCGCATCACGAATGCAGGATCCGAAGATGCGCGACGCTACTCTCTGCCCTATCCATCCGACCGTCTCCGAGGATGGCTATGCCAGCCTGACTGTTCCGACACATCGGGCTTCCACGATCGTGTTCGAAGACGCCGCTGCCTATGCAACACGAGGGCAGCGCGATCTGGATAGCTACTCCTACGGCCTGCATGGCACGCCCACAAACCGAGTACTGGAGGCGCAACTGAGCGCGCTGGAGGGTGCAAAGCATACGGTCCTGCTGCCCTCTGGTCAGACCGCCATCGCGGTATGTTTCCTTGCAGCCCTGCGTCCCGGCGACACGGTGCTGATCCCTGATAGCGCCTATCCGCCCGTTCTCGGATTTTGCCGCAATTTTCTGGCTCCCTTGGGTATTCATCATCGCATCTATCGCCCGGACGGATCGGATCTGGCCGCGCAGATCGACGACAGCGTGCGGCTGATCTGGATGGAATCGCCCGGCTCGACCACGATGGAGGTCCAAGACTTGCCCGCTATCGTCGCGCTGGCCCGCGACCGGGGGATCCTGACGGGCATCGACAACACCTGGGCCACGCCTCTGCTGTTCAAGCCGCTGGCCCATGGCGTCGATCTGTCGATGCAAGCGCTGACAAAATATGTAGGCGGGCATTCCGATCTGCTAATGGGGTCGGTGTCGGTCAATGACAGCGACCTGCGGCAGCGGCTGCGCGATCAGATGCGGTTTCTGGGGCTTGGGGTCCCCGCCGATGCCGTTGCACTTGCCCTGCGGGGGATCGAGACAATGGCCGTTCGCATGGCTCATCAGGGCCGCATCGCGCTGGACATCGCGCAGGATCTGGCGGCCCGCAATCTGGGCGAGGTGCTGCACCCCGCCCTGCCCTCCTGCCCCGGTCACGATCTGTGGTGTCGTGACTTTGCCGGGGCCAGCGGCGTCTTCAGCGTGGTCCTGCCCGATGCCAGTCGCCTGAACGCGGCGCTGGACGCACTGCAGGTCTTTGCCATCGGCGCCAGCTGGGGCGGCACACGCAGCTTGATGGCACCGATGACCATCACCCGCGCGAATGGCCATCCCCGCAACGACAAGACGATCCTGCGGCTGCAGATCGGCCTGGAGGATCCGGCCGATCTGCAAGCCGACCTGAACGCTTTCTTTTCCATCCTGACCAACCAAGCGGACGCTTGAACGTCCCGAACCAACAGCGAGGCTATCCATGAAAACCTGTGTTATTGCCGCAATTGCGATGACCGCATCGACGGCTGCCGCCCACGCAACCACCCTGGACACTGTGCGGGAGCGCGGACGCCTGATCTGCGGCGCAAGCCAAGGCACCGTTGGCTTTGGCGCCCCCGACAGCGAGGGCTACTGGCGGGGCCTCGATGTGGAGACATGTCGCGCCGTGGCGGTGGCGATCTTTGGCGACAAAAATGCAGTCGATTTCGTGCCGCTGTCGGGCCAGCAACGCATCCCTGCCTTGCAGACCGGCGAGATCGACATGCTGCCCCGCACGCTGACCTGGACCCTGCAGCGCGACGGCAATGGCATCAACTTTGCCAGCCCCACTTACTACGAATTTACCGGTTTCATGGTGCCTGCTGAACTGGGCATCACCCGGGTCGAGGACATGGCTGGTGCCGCCGTCTGCGTGCAGACCGGATCGACGACCGAGGTGGTGGTTGCCGACGTTTCGGCCAATCTGGAGCTGGAACTGGAGCCGGTCGTTTTCGACAACACCTCGGCCACGCGGCAGGCGTTCTTTTCGGGCCGCTGTGACGCGCTGATCACCGACGCTGCGGCGCTGGCCTCGGTTCGGGCGACGCAGGCATCGAGCCCCGATGATTACATTATCTTCCCCGCGACACCCTATATGGATGCACTGACACCGGCGGTGCGCCATGGCGACGATCAATGGCTGGACATCGTCACATGGTCGATCGAGGCGATGAAGACGGCAGAGCTGCTGGGCATCACTTCGGAGAATATCGACGAGTTCGCGGACAGCGGGGATGCCCGCATTCGCCGCTTTCTGGGGACCGAGCCCGGCAATGGCGCGGCCCTTGGGCTGGAGGACGATTTCGCGGCCAACATCGTGCGCGAGGTCGGCAACTACGCCGAGATGTTCGACCGCAACCTGGGCAAGGACAGCCCATTGAAACTGGAGCGGGGCGCCAATGCCCTCTATCGCGACGGTGGGCTGATGTTCCCGCTGACCTTCCAGTAAGCCATGGGACGTTTATGGCATGACCGGCGGGTGCGGGGCGGTCTGATCCAGATCGCCCTGCTGATTGTCGTCGCAGCGGTGATCGCCTGGATCGCGAACAACACGGTCCAGAACCTTCAGGCCCGCGGCATTCGCGTGGGGTTTGACTTTCTGGAACGCGGGGCGCGGTTCCCCATTTCTGAAAGCGTGCTGCCTTATACGCCGCAGGACAGCTTTCTGTGGGCTTATGTCGTGGGTCTGGGCAACACGCTGTGGATCTCGGCGCTGGCGATCATCGGTGCGACCGTGTTGGGGCTGGGCGTGGGCCTGGCCGGTCGGTCGGATCATCCGCTGCTGTCGGGACTGGCGGGCGGCTATGTCACCATCATGCGCAACCTGCCGCTGATCGTGCAACTGCTGTTCTGGTATGCGCTGGCCACGTCCGCCTTTCCGGCCCCGCGCGATGCCTGGCAACCGCTGCCAGGGGTGTTTCTCAGCCAGCGGGGCGTGTTCGTGCCGACGGTTGCGGCCATGCCTTTGGTGCTGGCCATTGCGGCGGCGGTCGGGGCGCTACTGATCGCGCCCCGGTTCCGGTGGATCGCAGCCCTTCTGGCCTTTGTCGCCGTTCTCATTCTCGGCGGCGCGCAACTGGACATGCCCGAGCAGCGAGGCTTCAGCTTCACCGGAGGCGCCCGCCTGTCGCCCGAATTCACCGCGCTGATGCTGGGCCTTGTCCTCTACACCGCCGCCTTTATCGGCGAGATCATCCGCGGCGGCATCGAGGCCGTGTCGCGCGGGCAATGGGAGGCGGGACGGGCGCTCGGCCTGACCGACCGCATCACGCTGCGCCGGATCATCCTGCCGCAGGCGCTGCGGATTATCATCCCGCCCCTGACCTCGCAATATCTGTCCACCGTCAAGAACACGACGCTGGCCCTCGCCGTCGGGTACCCGGAACTGGGACTGGTCGTGAACACCGTCATCAAACAGACGGGTCAGGCGATCGAGAGCCTTGTCATCATGCTGGGCGTGTTTCTGACCATCTCACTGTCGGTGTCGCTTCTGATGAACTGGTATAATGCCCGCATGGCGATCGTGGTGCGATGATGGATCATGTCATGATTTCCCCCCGTCCCGCGCCGCCGGTGCCCCACCGGCCCATCCTGAAGTTGCTGTTGGGCGATGCCGTCTCGGCAGTGATCACGCTCTGCACGCTTGGCATGGTCGTCCTTCTGCTACCCGCCTTCAACTGGGCAGTCCTCGACGCGGTCTGGAGCGGCTCCGAGGGCCAAGATGCCTGCCGCGCCGGTGGCGCCTGCTGGGCCTATCTGCACGACAAGGCCCGGCTGATCCTGTTCGGGATTTATCCGCCCGACCAGCAATGGCGCCCGGTCGTCGTCATCGGCCTGATCGTGGCGATGGTGCTGGCCTCTCTGTCGCCCAGGCTGTGGAACATCCGTCTGGCTCTGGTATGGGCGGCCGCCATCGCCGTCATACTGCTGCTGATGCGCGGGGGCATACTGGGGCTGGCTCCGGTGCAGACGGCGAAATGGGGTGGACTGCCCGTCACGCTGCTGCTGGCGGTGGTCTCGCTTGGCCTTGGCTTTCCGCTGGCGGTGATGCTGGCGCTCGGCCGGCAATCAGACCTGCCGGTCGTCAAGGCCATGTCGGTCTGCGTGATCGAGCTGGTGCGCGGCCTGCCGCTGGTCGGTTTGCTGTTCGTGGCGGCGATCCTGCTGCCCCTGCTGCTGCCCGCCGGATGGACCATCGACAAGCTGGGCCGGACAGTCGCCGCGCTGACGATCTTTGCCGCCGCTTATCTGGCCGAGGTCCTGCGTGGCGGGCTGCAGGGCCTGGGACCGGGACAGGCCGAGGCCGCGCGCGCACTGGGAATCCCCTATTGGAAGATGATCGGGAACATCATCCTGCCGCAGGCCATCCAGAAGGTCATTCCGCCACTGACCAACACCGCCATCGTGATGGTCAAGAACACCTCACTGGTGATGATCGTGGGCGTCTTCGACATGCTGGGCGCAGGCCGCGCAGCGGCGGGGGATCCAGCATGGCCGGCCCCTTTTACTGAAACCTATCTGTTCGTCGCGGCCCTCTATTTCGCGATCTGCTTTTCCATCTCGATTTATGCCCGCTGGCTTGAACGCCGCGTCAAGGCAAGGAGCTATGCATGACCCCCGCCATTACCGTCACCGCGCTGAACAAGTGGTATGGTGCCTATCACGCCCTGCGCGACATCGACCTGTCGGTCGCGGAGGGAGAGCGGATAGTCATCTGCGGTCCCTCGGGGTCGGGCAAATCCACCCTGATCCGCTGCCTGAACCGGCTGGAAGAGTATCAGTCCGGCACGATCCGGGTGGGTCAGGTCGAACTGAACGACGATCTGAAGAATCTAGACGCGGTGCGACGCGATGTCGGTATGGTGTTTCAGCATTTCAATCTGTTTCCGCATCTGACCGTTCTGCAAAACTGCGCCCTGCCACAGATCCTTGCGCGGCGGACGCCGCGGGCTGAGGCCGTCGCTCAGGCGCGCCGCTATCTGGATCGGGTCCGCATCCCCGAGCAAGCCGACAAATATCCCGGCCAACTTTCGGGCGGTCAGCAGCAGCGCGTAGCTATCGCCCGCGCGCTGTGCATGTCCCCGCGGATCATGTTGTTCGACGAGCCGACCAGCGCGCTGGACCCCGAGATGATCGGAGAGGTGCTGGAAACCATGATTTCGCTGGCTGAGGACGGCATGACGATGGTCGTCGTCACACATGAGATGGGCTTTGCCCGGCGTGTCGCGGACCGCGTGATCTTTATGGCCGAGGGGCAGGTCATCGAAACCGCGCCGCCTGAACAGTTCTTCACCGCCCCCGCCAATCCAAGAACGCAGGAGTTTCTGCGCCAGATTGTCCATTGATGCTTGCGGCAAAAAGAGACCGCACCGACCTTTCTAGCACGACACACTGCAATCACAGCTGCACCGGACCAACGCCCTGCTCCTTGAAGATCACGTTCAGCGCCGTGGAGGTGACCTCTTGATAGCCTGACCACTCACGCTGATCGCGCCGTTGGCCCGGTGCCAGCCCGATGTCAGGCAGCGATGACCTCGACCGGGCCGTGATCATCGCAATGATCGCCATGCGGATGATGCAGGCGTCCGTTAACCAGATAATCGGTATGATGGCCATGTGGCACAGCCTCGTGCCCGCAATCGGGACCGTGGACGTGATCGGCATCATGGCCGGTGCAGCCGCTGGTGCAGGTATCGGGATTGGTGGCGCTGACCTCAATCACATGCTCGTCGACATGATTTTGATGCGGGTGATGCAGATGACCGTCATGCAGGTAATCGACATGATCGCCATGGCACATCGCGGTATGACCGCAATCCTTGCCATGCTGATGAGGATGGTCGTGATGGATGGTGCAGTCATGTGCCATGGTGGCTCCTGTTCGGTTCAATGGTCTTCGCAAGCATGATCAACGGCGTTCGAGACAAGGCTCAGGACGTGGTGATCCGCCAGGCTGTAGATGATCGACTTGCCATCCCGGCGGCGGGCGACCAGTCGGGCCTTATGGAGAACGCCAAGCCGCGCAGAGACGGTGGACAGCTTGTCCCCCGTGGCGGCAGACAACTCGGACACCGACGCCTCTTTTTCCGTCAAGGAGAGCAGCAAACGCAGGCGTGACGGCTCGGCAAGGGCCGAGAACATCGTCGCTGCCAGATCCAACTGGTTTGCGTCAGGGGCAGCCATACCGATTTTCATTACAACGTTCCATAGAATGATAGAGCGATTATGTCAATCGGGATAGCCCGCCTCACTTGCCAGCTTGCCTGATAGGGGATACCCCTACCTCTATGACACATACGATCAAGAACAAGTCTGCCTTGCTGGCCCGGATACGACGCCTGAGAGGCCAGATGGATGCAGTGGAGCGCATGCTGGACGCTGACGCCCCATGCGCCGAGGTTCTGAACCTCGTGGCGTCCATTCGTGGCGCAACTTCAGGGCTGACGCTCGAACTGATAGAGGAGCATATTCGTGGGCATGTCGCGGATCCCGACACGGACAAGGATGCCGAGCGAGCCAAGGCCGCAGGCGAACTGATCGGGGTCATCCGGACCTATCTCAAATGACTGACGTCTGCCGCTTTGCAGCCCCGCATGATCACGTCTTTCTCGGTCTGGACCATCACCGCAATGAGCGTCGGACCTGGGCCGTGATTGCGATCACCAGCGCGATGATGGTCATCGAGGTCACGGCGGGGACCGTTTTTGGTTCGATGGCGCTGGTGGCGGATGGATGGCACATGGCGACCCATGCGGCGGCTTTGCTGATTGCCGCTTTGGCCTATCGGTTCGCGCGGCGCAGGGCCGATGACCGCCGGTTTACCTTCGGGACAGGTAAGCTTGGTGATCTCGCGGGCTTTGGCAGCGCCGTAATACTGGCTTTGATCGCCCTGCTGATCGGGTGGGAAAGCGTGAAGCGCCTGATCGATCCGGTGGCGATCAGCTTCGGACAGGCAATCACGGTCGCGGTAGTTGGCCTGATCGTTAATCTGGGCTGCGCGTGGCTGCTTCGCGACGATCATGGACACCACCATGGCCACTCACATGCGCACGGGCACCATCATGGCCACGATCACAGTCATGGGCATGGTCATCGGGACAACAACCTGCGTGCTGCCTATCTGCACGTGCTGGCGGATGCCCTGACATCGGTTCTGGCCATCGTGGCACTGGTCCTCGGACGCCAGTTCGGTTGGCTCTGGATGGACCCTCTGATGGGCATCGTCGGGGGGCTGGTCATCGCGCGCTGGTCCTGGGGGCTGATCCGGGACACCGGCCAGGTGCTTCTGGATTATATCCCCGAGGACGAGGACCTGCCCGACGAGATCCGTGCAGCCATCGAGACCGACACTGACAGGATTGTCGATCTGCATGTCTGGCAGCTTGGACCGGGCCATCACGGCGCCATCCTGTCGATAGAAAGCCAGGCGCCTCGCGACGCCGCGACTTATCGGTCCCGACTGGCGCATATTCCGGATCTGTCGCACCTGACGATCGAGGTAACCCGTGCCGGCTGACGCCTCAGCCAAGCTTCATCCAATGAACCCGACCGTTCGCATCCGCGGCGAACAACCATCCTTGATCCGTGGCCACAGCAAGCCCTTCGATCGCAGGGCCCGGCAGCTGCTTGATGAACTTCGCGATAGCATCCTCGTTGGCGTCCGAGACCATGATCCGACCATCTGCAAAACCCGCAATCGCCATATCCTGCCCGGGCAGACCCAAAATGGCCGTCACCAGGGTTTTTTCATGGTCGCATATCTGCAGGGGTGCCCGGTTCATGGGGCCGTTTGCACCGTCGAACGCCCATAGGATTGCACTGTCCGCGCCGGTCGTGGCCAGCCAGGGACGGGCACCAGTCCAGCTCCAGCCTTTGACCTTGGCCGGATAGCCCGTCATCCGCAGCTCCGCCTTGTCGCGGATCCTCCAGCCATGCAGGGCGTTTTCCTGCATCGCCGTGACCACGAAGCGGTCGTCAGGGGACCATGTCACGGCGACATGGCTGCCGGCCCATTTCAAGGAAGATGCTTTCCAGCGGCGCTTCTCGTGCGTCCAGATCGTGACGCCCCCATAATGCGCAACGGCCAGTCTTCGGCCTTTGCGATCAAATGCCAGTCCGCCGACGGTCGAGGGATGCTCCAGCACATCCTGACGTCCATCCGGCTCGTGCAGATGCACTTGCTTGCCCACCGAACACGCCCAAAGACCATTTTCCGACCCTGCAATGCTGTCCACCCATTTGCGCGGGAACTGGGTCAGCTGTCGGAAGCCGTCTTCTGTCGTCAAAACCACTGAACCATCATCGCCACCGGTCAGCAGCGATGCGCCGACGCGGGCTGCGCAGAGGATCGAACCTTTGTGCAGGAGCTGCGTCTCGACGGGCTTGTCGGGGTGAAACACCCGCATCTGCCCGTCGCCCCACAGCGAATGGACGGCGTGGGCGCCGCTGAAGGCCGCGACGATCACCTGTCCGGTCTCTACGATCTGTGCTCGAGCCTCGATCGAAGTCGCCTCGATAAGTCCGGTCGTCATAGCACCCTACACGCCTCGAACCCCTCGCGCAGATCCATGCTGTCCAGATTGCGGCCAATGAAGACCAGCTTGGATTGACGCGGCCCTTCCGGCCACGGCCCCAGGAGACTGCTGTCCATCAGCATATGCACGCCCTATATGCACGCCCTGAATGACGAAGCGCTGATCCTCGCCTGCAAAATGGAGAATGCCCTTGGAGCGCAAGATGTCCTGCCCCTTCTGCTGCAGCAAGCGCGAGAACCAGGCATTGAACAACACCGGCTCCAGCGGCTGATCAAGGCGCAGCGAGATCGAGGTGATGTCCTCCTCATGCTCATGCGTGTGATCCTCATCGAGAAAATCCGGCTCGATTTCCAACACTCGATCCAGCTTGAAGGCATCGAGGCCCAACACCTGATCCAACGCCACCCCGCAGCGTTCCGTCCTCACGATGCGCGCATAGGGATTGATCGACTTGATCCGCGCCTCGACCGCTGCCAGCGCAGCAGCGTCGACCAGATCGACCTTGTTCAGCAGGATCACGTCGGCAAAGGCGATCTGCTCTGCGGCCTCATGCGCCTCATTCAGATGCGTTGCCAGATTAACGGCATCGACAACCGTGACGATCGCGTCCAGCCGCGTCTTCGCTGCCACGTCCTGATCGACATAGAAGGTCTGCGCCACGGGGGCCGGATCGGCCATGCCGGTTGTTTCGATCAGGATGCCGTCCAGATCACGGCGTTTCATCAAACCAGCCAAAATCCGGATCAGATCCCCGCGCACGGTGCAACAGATGCAGCCGTTGTTCATCTCGAAGATCTCTTCATCAGCATCGACGACCAGCTCATTGTCGATGCCGGTCTCACCAAACTCGTTGACGATCACGGCGTATTTTTGCCCATGCTGCTCGGTCAGGATCCGGTTCAGCAGGGTTGTTTTTCCGGCGCCAAGAAATCCTGTCAGGACCGTCACGGGGACTTGAGAGTTCATGCTGAGCCTTTCTGCTTCGGCAGGTAGTGGCCGATATATGTAATATCATCACATTATAGCGTGTTTGCATTGGGCGACAATGCCTCAACTGGATTTCGGACATAACGCTGCTTGCGTTATGTTATAGTATAACATAATTGGTTGCGGTCAGAGCTTTCCCTATGAGGCATTTATGTCCGTCTGTGCTGCACGCACTTTTCCTTGGGTCAGCCTCGGCCGTGTTCCTTCGCCGCGTCAACCATGACGATGGATACCCCCCTGCGCCCGCTGGTGGCCGTGCCTGCCTATACTGTGGTGCAATCGGCGCCGCGTCAGATCCTTGTCTGCAAAGCACGCAAGCCGGACGGCACCGGCGCGACCCTCATGCGCTGCTTGCGCGTGGCGATTGCGGCGGCGGGGCTGACACGAGACCTTGAGGACGCAGGCTCGGCCTGTCTTGGCGGATGCGACCGGCCCTCTACATTGGCGTTTCGCGCGAAGGGCAAGGCGCTGTGGTATTTCGGGGACCTGCCCCCTGTCGGACCGCTTGACGCGCTGATCGCGTTTGCCCGTCTGTATCCCGCCCTGCCCGACGGCTGGTGCAAAGGATCGGATTGCCCGACCCCTTTGCGCCCCGCCACGCTGGCGCGTACTCCCGCCTCAGTAGTTGCCCCATGACGCCCGCAGTAGAGCTTTGCAATGTCAGCTGGGGGCCGGCGCGTGGCCCGGACATCCTGTCCGGGATCGGCTTTGCCGTACCGGCAGGGCAGATCATGGCGATCTGTGGCGCGAACGGCGCGGGCAAATCGTCGCTGCTGCGGCTGATCTATCGCCATCACGCGCCGCGACAGGGCATCGTGCAGCTGATGGGGCGCGACTTGTGGTCCACTCCCGCCCAGGCTGTGGCCCGCGATCTGGCCACCGTGCTGCAAGAACAGCCCACCGATTTCGCGCTGTCGGCCCGTCAGATCGTAGCTCTGGGCCGCTTGCCGCATCGGCGGGGCTGGGCGGTGTCCCTGTCTTCGCCCGACGCGCAGGACGCCTGCATCGTGGCCGACGCCATGCAGCGTATGGACCTGACAGCGCTGGCCGATCGCGCTTTCGACACCCTGTCGGGCGGCGAACGGCAGAGGGTCATGGTCGCCCGCGCGCTCGCCCAGCAGCCGCAGGTGATCGTGCTGGACGAGCCGACGAACCATCTGGATATCCGTCACCAGTTGGAACTGCTGGAATTGTTGCGTGGGCTGGGCCTGACGGTGATTGCCACGCTGCACGACCTGACGCTGGCCGCCGAATTCGCTGAACGCGTGCTGGTGCTGGATCGGGGTCGTATCCTGGCCGACGGCCCGCCCGATCAGGCGCTGACCGAACCCGTGCTGGCCCGGGCCTTTCGGGTGGGCGCGCGCATCGACCGTTCGGGGCCCGCACCCCGCTTCGCCTTTCATCTGTGACGACCTTGAAAAGGACCGCCCCGATGATCCGCCTGCCCCTTGCCGCGCTGCTGCTGTCCGCCGCCCCCGCACTGGCCCATCCCGTGACTGTTCAAAGCTGCGACCGGCAGGTAACGTTCGACGCCCCCCCGGCTCGCGCGGTGTCGAACGACGACAACCTGACCGAGATGATGCTGGTCCTGGGCCTGCGCGACCGGATGGTCGGCTATACCGGCATTTCGGGGTGGAAAACGCTGGACGAACAGATGCGTGAGGGGGTGGCCGAACTACCCGAACTTTCTGAAAAATATCCCTCCAAGGAGGTGCTGGCCGGGGCTGAGGCTGATTTCTTTTTCGCGGGCTGGAATTACGGAATGAAGGTCGGCGGCGAGGTCACGCCCGACACCCTGACCCCCTTTGGCATTCAGGTCTATGAGCTGACGGAAAGCTGCATCCATCTGGGCCCTCGTCCCCGCGCCAGCATGGAGGACCTGTATACCGATATCGCCAATCTGGGCCGCATCTTCGGCGTCGAGGACCGGGCCGAGGCGCTGATCGCTGGCTGGCGCGACGAATTATCTGCGCTGACCGCGGGCGTGGACCGCGCTACCCCTTTGCGCGTCTTCGTCTATGACAGCGGACAAGAGACGCCCTTTACCGCCGGCGCCCATGCAATGCCCACCGCCCTGATCGAGGCCGCGGGAGGGCGCAACATCATGGACGATCTGGACAAGAGCTGGGCCGAGATCGGATGGGAGCCGGTGATTGACCGCAATCCGCAGGTGGTCGTGATCGTGAATTATGGCGACGTGACGGCCGGGCAAAAGATTGACTTCATGAAGACCAGCCCGGCTCTGGCGGAGATCGACGCGGTCAGGAACGACCGTTTCGTGGTGCTGGACTATGTCGAGGCCACGCCCGGTCCCCGTAACATCAGCGCGGTCGAGACGTTGGTCCACGCCTTTGCACAGGACTGAGCCATGACTGATAGTACCGCCCCCTTGTCGGCGCATCGCCTCTGGCCCCGACTTGGGCTGGGCGGCATTTTGGCAGTCGTACTGATCCTGTCGATCGGAGTCGCAGTATCGGTGGGGGCGGTGGCCGTGCCGCTGTCCAGCGTGGGTGCCGTAGTGCTGGACCGACTGTTGCCGGGGCTGATTGCCCATGACGTCGGGGCGGGGCATGCCAGCATCATCTGGCAGATCCGCTTGCCGCGGGTCATTCTTGCCGGACTGGTCGGCGCAGGGCTCGGGCTGGTCGGCGCCGCGCTGCAATCGGTCACGCGCAACCCGCTGGCCGATCCGCATCTGCTGGGCATCTCTTCGGGCGGAGCGTTCGGGGCGATCGCGGCGCTGCTGCATCTGGGGATGTTCTTGGGCCCACTGACGGTGCCGCTGATGGCCTTTGGCGGCGCGCTGATTGCCACGGCAATGGTGCTGGGCGTGGCGCATCTGGCAGGGGCGCACAGCGCCGACCGGCTGGTGCTGACCGGGGTAGCTGTCAGCTTCGTCATCATGGCCTGCGCTAATATCCTGATCTTTCTTGGCGATCCGCGTGCGACCCATACGGTCCTCTTCTGGATGCTGGGCGGGCTTGGACTGGCACAGTGGTCGCATCTGCTGTGGCCGTTGGCCGTGCTGCTGCCCTGCGGCCTGTGGCTTTGGGCGCAGGCGGATCGCCTGAACGCCATGAGCCTTGGCGACGAGACCGCCGCAAGCCTGGGGCTGGAGGTGGGGCGTTTTCGCCTGACCGTCTTCGTGGTGGCCGCAATGATCACTGGGGTCATGGTCGCCTTTTCCGGGCTGATCGGCTTTGTCGGGCTGATGATGCCGCATCTGGTGCGCATGGTCGTCGGCGGCGACAATGCCCGCGTACTGCCGGGCTCCGCCTTCTCCGGTGCGGTCTTCCTGATCGGCGCCGACGCACTGGCCCGTGTCGCCATGGCCCCCGAGGATATTCCCATCGGCGTTGTCACCGGGCTGACGGGCGGCATCTTCTTCATCTGGATCATGAGCAGGCGCCACTGATTGTCCGGCACGATCGCCTTGCACCCGCGCAAAATGTTACGTAATCACATTTACTATTAGGGGAAGATCAGATGGGGCGCAGCGTGGCAGGACAGAACGAGATGGTCGTAGAACTGACCGATCTGACTGCCGGCTATGCCAGCCATGCAGCGATCCACCATCTCAACGGCGGGTTTGCACGCGGGTCGCTGACCGCGATCGTCGGGCCGAACGGATCTGGTAAATCCACGCTGCTCAAGACCATTGCTCACCTGCTGGCCCCGATGAGTGGGTCTTGCCACAGACAACCGGGGAGGGCCCTGGCCTATCTGCCGCAGCTGTCGGAGCTGGACCGCGCCTTTCCCGCACGGGTGGTCGATCTGGTGGCACTTGGACTTTGGCAGCGGCGCGGGTTGCTAGGGCGGCATCGGGCGCAGGACCGGGACCGGGTCACCGCCGCGTTGGCGCAGGTCGGGCTGGACGGGTTCGCCACGCGGCCCCTGGACACGCTGTCTGGCGGCCAGTTGCAGCGGACATTGTTTGCCCGTGTGCTGGTGCAGGATGCGGACCTCATCCTGCTGGACGAACCCTTCAACGCCATCGACGACAAGACCATCCGCGACCTACTCGCGTTGATCGGGCATTGGCATGCCGAGGGGCGGACTGTCGTCACCGTTGCCCATGATCTGTCGCTGGTCAGGGCCCATTTCCCTCAGACGCTGCTACTGGCGCGCAGCGCAGTGGCCTGGGGCGACACCGCCACTGTGCTGACTGACGCCAATATCGCCCGCGCCCGCAGCTTCCAGGAAGCGTGGGACGAGGCCGCCCCATGGTGCGCCCCTGAAGGTCAGTGGCGGGCCGCATGATGTGGACGCTGCTTGTTACCCCTTTCACCGAATTCGCCTTCATGCAGCGGGCGCTGGCCGGGGCGCTGATGCTGTCGCTGTCGGCCTGTCCAGTCGGTGTCTTTCTGACGCTGCGCCGGATGAGCCTGACGGGCGATGCCATGGCCCATGCCATCCTGCCCGGTGCTGCGGCGGGGTTTCTGATCTTTGGACTGGAAATCTGGCCCATGACGCTCGGCGGGCTGATCGCCGGCGCGCTGGTAGCCCTCGGCGCGGGCGCGGTCGCACGCCTGACCGTCCAGCACGAGGATGCCTCTATGGCGGCCTTCTATCTGATCTCGCTGTCGGTCGGCGTGGTGATGGTCAGCCTTCGTGGCTCCAGCGTCGATCTGATGCATGTTCTGTTTGGGACCGTGCTGGCGCTGGACGATGCGGCGCTGCTGCTGATCGGGCTGGTGCTGGCGGTGACCGCGCTGGCCTTTTGTGTGCTGTGGCGCGCGCTGGTAGCGGAATGTCTGGACCCGCTGTTTCTACGCTCCGTCTCGGGATGGGGGACCGTGGTGCATTTCGCGTTCCTGGGGCTGGTCGTGCTGAACCTGGTCGCAGGGTTTCAGGCGCTTGGCACGTTGCTGTCGGTCGGCCTCATGATCCTGCCCGCCGCCGCCGCCCGGTTCTGGACGCAATCTGTGCTGCCCATGGTGGCGCTGGCGGTCGGCATCGGGGCGCTGTCCTCGGCCAGCGGACTGCTGCTCTCTTATCACCTGTCGCTGCCCTCGGGGCCGGCGATCACCCTCTCGGCCGGGGCGGCTTATCTGCTGTCGGTCATCTTCGCGCCGCGCGGATTGCTGGTGCCCCGCCTGCCGCGCCGCAGCCACCGCACGGCCTGACTCCATGAAAGGAACCCCGATGATCCTGCGCAGTTTCGCAGCCCTCGCCATCACCGCCGCCGCCGCGCAGGCCGAACCACGAGACGTGGTGGCGACGTTTTCGATCATTGGCGATCTGGCGCAGCAAGTCGGCGGCGATCGGATTACCCTGCATACCCTGGTTGGCTCCGATGCTGACGCCCATGTCTACGAGCCGCGTCCGGCGGATGCGATGGCGCTGGCACGGGCCGATGTGGTCCTGACCAACGGTCTCGGTTTCGAAGGGTTTCTAGACCGCCTGATCGCTGCCAGCGGCACCGACGCGGCCGTCGTCACTCTGACTGAGCGTGCCGAGGTTCTGGAGGACCCGGCAGGAGGCCATTACCATTACGAAGGCGATCAGGCGATCTGGCATGCGGGCGCCCATGACCCTCATGCCTGGCAATCAGTGCCCAACGCCCGCGCCTATGTTGCGAGCATCGCTGACGCCTTCTGCACCGCCGATGCCATGGGCTGCGATACCTACCGCGGCAATGCCGATCGCTACAACGCCGAACTCGATATGCTGGACGCAGAGATCCGCACCGCTGTGGAGGCCGTGCCTGCAGATCGCCGCACCGTCGTCGTGGCCCATAACGCCTTTCGTTATTTTGAGACCGAGTACGGCGTGACTTTCCTGTCTCCACAAGGCGTCAGCACAGAATCCGAAGCATCCGCAGCCGATGTCGCGGGCCTGATCCGCGAGATCCGCGACCAGAAGGCTGGCGCGATCTTTGCCGAGAACATCTCGGACACGCGCCTGCTGGACCGCATAGCCGCCGAGACGGATCTGCCACTGGCTGGCACACTTTATTCCGACGCGCTGTCGGGGCCGGATGGTCCCGCGCCCGACTATCTGTCGATGATGCGCCACAACGCGCGGGCAATCACCGCAGCGCTGGCCGAATGACTCTTTCCAACCACAGGAGACGACCCATGATCCGAACCTTCACTGGTGCCAGCACGCTGGCCCTGATGCTGGCCAGTACCGCAATGGCACAGGATAGCCACGACCATGAGCACGAGGGTGACGTAACGCTCTATCGCCTGTTCGTCGGCGATCACGCAAATGGTCAGGTCACGGCCATCGACCTGGCGGACCCTGACAATCGCTGGAGCTTTCAGACGACCGGCCAGACCAAGCTGTTTCCGATTGCAAACGGCACAGTCGTTGCCGCCGTCCAGTCAAACGATGATGCCGTGCATTTCTTTGACAGCGGGATCTCCTTCGAGGATCACGGTGATCACGCCGACATTGCGGTGACCGAACCGACCGCCATCGACACCGTCCTGACCGGCCCCCGCCCCTTCCATCTGATCGATCACGACGGCCAGATCGTCATCAACTATGACAGGGGCGGCTATGCGGAAGTGATCGAAAGCGCGGCGCTGGCGCGCGGCGAGATCGACCCCCAACGTTTCCCGCAGGCGCGCGCGCATCACGGCTTTGTCACGCCTATGGGTGATGCCTGGCTGTCCACCGTTGCCTCGGACGAGCAAGTCACGGGCGATGCGTCCGTTCCGCGCCTCGGATTGCAGGCGTTCGACGCGGAAGGCACGGCCACCGGCGATCTGGCCACCTGCACCGGCATCCATGGCGAGGCGTTCTCGGGCGCCTATCTGGTTGCGGGCTGCAAAGAGGGCGTGCTGACGGTCACAACCGGATCGGATGGCCCCGTCTATGACATGCTGGAATACCCCGCCGAGCTGCCGCAGGACGTGACCACCGGGACCATTCTGGGATCCAACGCGATCCAGATGTTTCTGGGCAATCACGGCCCCGACGGACTGGTCGTCATCGATCCGGTCGATGAGCCGCATTTCAGCCGCATCGCCCTGCCCTTCCGCCGCGTGGATTTCGTACTGGACCCGGTGCAGCCCGCCCATGCCTATGTCCTGACCGAGGACGGCAGCCTGCACCGCATCGACATGCTGGCCGGAGAGGTGGCCGCTTCTGCAAAGGTGACGGCGCCCTACTCGATGGACGATGACTGGAACGACCCGCGTCCCCGCATCGCCATGGCTGGGAACGAGATCGTGGTGACCGATCCGAACGCGGGTCTGATCCGACGCATTTCGACGGAAGATCTGTCCGAACTCGGTACGATCGAGGTGGACGGCACACCCTACAATATCGCCGTTGCTGGCGGCAGCGGTGTCGTCCACTGATCTGACGGCGCCCGGTCGCAAGGCTGGGCGCCGGTTACAGACGTTGGAGCGCTGATCCGATTTCTGCTTCGGTGACTTCGGCTACTGGGCGGTGGATCACCATGATCCGCCGCACAAGATCCAGACCCAGCACGGTGATCTGGGTGGCCGGTCCCGAACAGGCGGGGTCCTCACAAGGGATCTCGGCCACCGACACGATGACCTGCAACGGCACACCCGGCTGCTGGCGCACCAGCCGCCTCACTCGCTGGAAATGCCACAAGGCGACAGCCTTGTCCTTGATCTGCGCCGACAGGTTCATCCGCGTCACCTCCCCTGCCAACCAATCATGCCCGGAAAGGCCCTGCAACCATGACCGACCGCATCCCTGTCACCCTGCTGACCGGCTTTCTGGGCGCTGGCTAGACGACGCTGCTCAATCACCTGCTGAGCGATGCCACCGCAGGCCGCATCGCCGTCATCGTCAACAAGTTCGGAGAGGCTGGCCTCGATCACGACCTGATCGAGGCCAGCGCCGAGGACGTGATCCTGATGAAGTCCGGCTGCATCTGCTGCACGATCCGCAGCGATCTGGCGCGCACGCTGACAGACCTGCACGCCCGCCGGTCGCGGGGTGATCTAAGCTTTGACCGCGTGGTGATCGAGACCACGGGCCTGGCCGATCCCGGCCCGATCCATCACACGCTGATGATGGAGCCGGACGTCTCCCGTACCTTTTCACTGGACGGCATCGTGACCGCAGTGGACGCGGTCCTGGGTGCCGCGACGCTGGAACGGCACGCCGAGGCGCAGGCCCAGGTGGCCATGGCCGACCGGATCGTCCTGACCAAGACGGATCTGGCAACCGGCCCGCAGATTGACATGCTGACCGCGCAGCTGAACGCGCTGAACGCCCGCGCCCCGCGCATCCGCGCCGAACGCGGACGCGTCGCATCGGGATGCCTGTTTGACCTGAATGCAGGACGCACAAGCGGCGACAGTGCGGCAGCGCTGGAATGGCTGGGGATGAAGCCCGATCCGCTGGCCGGGTTGTCCGGCCTCGCGCCCAGGTCAGTTGCCGCCGCGCTGCCGGGGTTTCCGTCGACCGCCACGCACCATGCCCGCGACAGCAACATCGTCACCGCATCGATCACCATCGACGCGCCGATCCCGGCCCCGGTGTTTGATTTCTGGCTTGACATGCTGGTTGGCATTCAGGGCGACTCCATCCTGCGCCTGAAGGCCATCGTGCACATCGAAGGCGGCCAGGTTCCGTTCGTCATGCACGGCGTCCAGCATATTCTGGAGCCCCCCGTGCCGCTGAAACACTAGCCCGCAGATGACAGCACCAGCCGTATCGTCCTGATCGCGCGCGATATGTCGGTCGAGCAGCTGACCGCGAACCTAGCCAATTCCCTGTGTAAAAGCCGTCAGAAATGGACGCCTGCGATCGCGTGAGAGATACAGTTGCTAGAAGCCGCGTGTCCGAAATGTTCTCGGCAAAGATCGCGCCGGCCTTGGCGTACCGGATCTCGCGGATCAGGCCCGCGACATCGGCGGCCGAGGCCTCGGACTCAGTGCTGACGCCTTGTGGCGACAGAAAGACGATGCCGTATTCCTCCTCGAAATACCGGAAGGCATTGTGAGCCACGACGACTGTGCGGCGATCCTGAGGCAGCGCTTCCACGGCCCCGCGGATTTCGGCGTCCAGAGCATCGAGCTGTAGGGCATAGCTGGCGGCATTGGCGCGATAGCCCTCGCACCCATCTGCATCCGCAGCGCAAAAGGCATCCGCGATGGTTGCAACATAGGCCTGTGCGTTGGGCACCGATTGCCAGGCATGGGGATCATACGCGCCCGCATGCCAGATCGCCTGCTCGCCGACGTAATGGTAATGCCCGCCCGCCGGGTCCTCCAGGACATTCGCGCCGTCGGTGAGGGCAAAGATGGCGGCGTCGGTGCCGCTGGCCGCGATCAGCCGGTCGACAAATCCTTCCAGCTCCAGCCCGTTGGTCAGCACCACATCGGCCCTCGCCACCGCCATCGCGTCGCGTGGGCGCGGCTCGTAGACATGGGCGTCAGCATCAGGGCCGACCAGCACCTGCAGGTCGATGCGGTCGCCGCCCACCTGTGCCGCCAGGTCGCCGATGATCGAAAAGGTCGCCACGACCTGCGGCGGTTCGGCCTGCACAGCGGCAGCGCTCAGCAAGAGGGCCGCAAGGGATCGAAAGATCATGGTTATTCCTTTTCTTGGGTCATGCGGCCCGGTGGCGCCGCCGCGGCAGGCGCGGCACCACGAGGCCGCGCGGCCCGGCCACCACCGATGCAAGATAGGCCGCCCCCGCCGACAGTGTGATCGACGGTCCCGAGGGCAGCGACAGATGATAGGACAGCAGCAGCCCCGAGGCCGAGGCCACCGCCCCGATCGCCACGGCAAGGGCCACCATCGCCAGAACCGATTGCGTCCAGAACCGCGCGGCCGCCGCGGGCAGGATCATCAGCCCGACCGCCAGCAGCGTGCCAAGCGCCTGGAATCCCGCGACAAGGTTCAGAACGACCAGCGCCAGGAACCCGAAATGCACCACGGTGCCCATCCCCGAGACAGAGCGCAGGAACAGCGGGTCAAGGCATTCCGCCACCAGCGCTCGCCACAGCAAGCCAAAGGCGAGAGTCGTGACCACCAGCACAAGAGCGATCAGCACGATCGCCGCATCGTCCAGCGCCAGCACCGTGCCGAATAGCACGTGCATCAGATCGACACTGGAGCCGCGTAAGGACACCATCACGACCCCCACCGACAGCGAGATCAGGTAGAAGGCCGCCATCGATGCGTCCTCGTGCTGGACCGTCAGCCGGGCGACGGCGCCCGCGCCCACGGCCACCGCCGCGCCCGGCACCAGCCCGCCCAGGGTCATCGGCCAGATCTCCAGCCCGTAGATCAGGAAGCCCGCCGCTGCGCCGGGCAGGATCGCATGGGCCATCGCATCCCCGGTCAGGCTCATCCGGCGCAGCATCAGAAAGACGCCCACTGGGCAGGCCGACAGCGACAGCATCAGGGCCCCTGCCAGAGCGCGTTGCATGAAGGCGAATTCGGTGAAGGGTGCGACCAGCAGTTCCCACATCACGCGGCCCGCCATGCACCTTGGGGTGCGCACCAGGGGGCGGCCTCGTCCCAGGCCTCTTGAAAGCTGCGGGCGCGGGCGAGGTTGGTGTCAGTCAGAACCCTTTCGGTCGGGCCCCAAGCCACGGCGCGTCTGGCAAGAAGCAGCGCTTGCGGGAAATGCGCGCGCACCAGTGCCAGATCATGGGCGACGATCAGGACCGTGCGCCCCTCGGCATGCCAGCGAGCGATCAGGGCGGTCAGATCGCGGATGGTCTTTTCGTCGATGGCGTTGAACGGCTCATCCAGCAGGATCAGCTGTGCATCCTGAACCAGGACACGCGCGAACATGGTCTGTTGCAGCTGTCCCCCGGAAAGCGTGTCGAGCGGACGCTTGTCGAACCCCTCCAGCCCGACCTCGGCAAGCGCTACGGCGATTCGATCCCGGTCGGCCTCGCGGTGCCTGCCCAGTAGGCCGCGCCTTTGCCAAAGCCCAAGCGCCACAAGATCGCGGACCCGCGCAGGGAAGCCACGGTCGAGTTCCGAGAGCTGCGGAAGATACGCCATCGTCCGGCGCCCGGCCGTGCAGGTGCCAGCCATTGGCGCCAGAAGCCCGGCGATCGCCTTAAGGAGCGTTGATTTGCCCGACCCGTTTGGACCGACGATCGCCGTCAGAGACCCCCGTGCGAAATCCCCCGTCAGGTGATGGATCGCCGCATGGCTGCCATAGCCCACGGTCAGATCGTTCAGTTCGATCACTGAAAGCGGACTGGATGATGGTTTACGCTGCACGGAATGCCCTTGCGATTCGATGAGTGATAACATTACACTTTAGAAGCCTGCAAGTGCCGTTCCGTCCGCGAGGCAAGGCTAGCGCATCAGGTCTGGGATCTGCGAACCAGCACCAAGTTGTCCTTCAGGGACGCCGGCTGTCCGTCAGGCCCTTTGGCACTCCGCATGACAACACGCGCCTCGATGACGTCGAAGGGTACATCAGAGGTCGCGATGGACACTAGTTCATCGTCCAGCGAGGGAAATACGGTCGATGGTGTCGCCTTGGGGGTCCATGGGGGTGGTGCGGCATGTGAGACGATGAGCAGATGTCCGCCCGGGCGCAGCCGCGCCACCGCCTGTCCCAGGATGAGCGCACGCTGCAATGTCACCGGCGATTGGAGGTACAATGCGGTGACAAGGTCGAACGGGCCGTCGGGCATTGCCAACGACAGGTCGCAGCACTGGAACGCCGCCTGCTCTGCCAAGCCAAGCTCAGCCGCGCGGATGCGTGCCCGTTCGACGGCGACGGCAGAGATGTCGCATCCCAGTGCAGTCCACCCATGCCGGGCCAGCCAGATCACGTCATCGCCATGCGAGGCCCCGAGGTCGAGGGACGTACCAGGCGTCAGGCCTGCAGCAATCTGCTGAAGGGCACCGGTCACCCTGCCATTCGAGGATGTGCGCCGGGTGAGATAGAACTCCTCCCAGAACGACGCCGGATCTTGGGTGGGGTCGGTCGTCATGTGTGGACCTTTCGATCACGAAATATGGGAAAGCACAGCAAGGCCCCTGCCAGAAGCGTGGCTGCCCCCGTAGAGGCGATCTGCAGCCACAGCATCGCAGCGGCGGCTTCGACCGCCGGGCGTGTCGTCAGCATGGTGCCATAGATAGCGAAACTGAGCGCGATGGAGGCCGCCATGCTGACCTGCTGCATGGTCTGGATGGTACCGGCGCCCGAACCGGTAAGGTCCCTTGGCAGGCCTGACATGCCAAGCTGCATCACCGATGTGACGGTCAGGCCCATGGACAACCCGGCCCCTATCATCCCCATGCGCAATGGCATAAGGCGCCCTGCCGTCACTTGCGGCAAAAGAAAGTGCATCAGCACGAAGCTGGCGCACAACAGCCCGACGCCGAGCGCCACGCGTGCCAGCGGCTGCAGTGAGACGCGCCCTGAGATCCAGGAGCCGATCACCACACCTGCAGGAAAGCCTGCCGTCACGAGCCCCGTCTGCAGTGCACTCAGCGCCAACCCGCTTTGAAGCATCAGCGACAGGATCACGAAAAAGCCCGGCGGCGCTGAGACAGCAAGAAAGACGAATGCCAAGCTCCAACGGAGTGATGGCAGCCGCAAAAGCCCAAAGGGGACTAGCGATCCCTGCCCGGCCCTTGCTGACAGTCGCGCGAACAATGCGGCGCAGGGAAATGCCGCAACCAGCATCACGACAGTAGGGACAGGCCAACTGAAGGCAGGGCCGACGTAAAGCGGCGCAACCAGACAGAGGATAAGTGTCGCAAAACTAATGACTTCGGCGAAGCTGCTTGACGTTGCTGACTCCGTTTTGTCGGGGGCTAGCTGCCGAGTAGTCATCAGCATGACCAAGAGTACGATGAACGCCTCGGTCAGAAAGATTGTCCGCCAGCCGAGCCAAACGGGTGACAGAACCAGCAGAATGCCTGCAACGAGTGGGCCGCAGACTGAAGCAAGCGACGCCGTCATGGCAAACCTTTCAAAGGCCCTGGATTGATATGCCGGTAGAAACAGGCGCGGGATCATCGCCATGGCCTGCGGGGCCAGTGCAGCGCCGCCTGCCCCCTGCAGCATCCGCGCACCGCCAAGGGACAAGGGCCCCGAGGCAACAGCTGACAGCACCGCCCCGAACAAGAATAGCAGTCCTCCGGCAAGGAACATCCGGCGGCGCCCGAACCAGTCGCCCGCACGCCCTGCCGGAAGCAGCAGCATCGCCACGACCAGCGGATAGCATCCGGCGATCAGTGCCAAGTCCTGTGTGCTTAACCCCAGATCAGCACCGATGCCGGGCATCGCGATGGCGAACATCGGCACGTCGACGATGGTCAGCGCCATACCCAGCAGCAAAGCGGTAAAGCCTCGCGCGTGTGGTGCGCGATCCGTATCTTGCATGACTTCAAACTCATGTAACTTCATCAGTATCTTGATAGCGCGCGGCAAAGTAATAATGTAATAGGTAAAGTTACACAAGCTGAGGATTGCTGATGCGCCAAGACACCCGCCTCTCCCGTCTACTGCATGTGCTTCTGCACATGGCGCAGACGGAGGCACCCATGACCTCGCAACAGATCGCGGTGATGCTGGGATCGAACGCGGTGGTGGTGCGACGGATCATGGCTGGGCTGCGCGACGGCGGCTATGTCGATGCCGAGCGTGGACATGGCGGTGGCTGGCGGATTACGAAACGGACAGACGAGATCACGGTTCTGGATGTCTATCGTTCCCTGGACGAGCCGGACCTGTTTGCCTTCGGTTTTTCGAAACCCAGCCCCGCATGTCTGGTCGAGCAATCCGTGAATGCCACTATCAAGGGGGCGATCGAAACAGCCAAAGATGCCATTCTGGACAAGTTTAGCACCCTGCGCCTGTCTCAGATCGAGGCGGATGTAAGGCGCCGGATGGACAGCGTCGCTCGATGAAAAACGTTCAAGCTATTCGAAAACGCTATCAGATGGTTGAAATTGAAAGCGTAAGAAGTCGTGACCTTCAGCAGCATCACAATCGGTCAGCAGGCCAAGCAAAAGCATATGCCATCTTGGTATACCGTTTAGGGATAGAGGAGATGGTCAGCAGTTCACTGATATGGAGTTTGCTCGTTGTGAATGAGCGTTCGAGAGAAGCATTACCCTGCAAACCAAGTTATGTGGCGGGAGAGAGTAGATCCGTATGGTCAATTGACCGTTTGGACAACGACACTGTTCTATGGTGTGCTTTTGGCTTCATCCGATGTGGGAAGAGCTGAAAATGGAGGATACGGTTTGCCAATTCAGCACCAAATCACGGCTTCGGGCCCGAAGGGCGCACTCACTGGCACTTTGACTCTGCCGGAACTGGCACTCACCGACGATACCCCGGTGGTACTGATCGTGCCAGGCTCCGGACCAACTGACCGTGACGGGAATTCGCCCCTCGGTATTTCGGCGGCGTCTTACGCGATGCTTGCAGAGGCTTTGGCCCAAAACGGGGTCGCTTCTGTGCGCATCGACAAGCGCGGCATGTTTGCTTCAGTTGACGCTGTGGACAATGTCAACTCAGTGACAATCGCCGATTACGGCGACGACGTGCTGGCTTGGGCGACGGCGATCCGCACGCGACTTCCGACGGAGAGCGGCAAGCGTTGCGTGATACCTCTGGGCCATAGCGAAGGCGGCCTGGTCGCGCTTGCTGCGATGACGCGTTTTCCAATTCCCTGCGGGTTAGTGCTTGTCAGCGCGCCGGGTCGCCCATTGGCCGATATCATGCGCCAGCAACTGCGTGACAATCCTGCCAATACCGCCCTTCTGGAGCAAGCCGAGGCGGCGTTCCTGTCATTGGAGCGAGGTGAACGGGTTGACGCCGCATCGCTTGATCCCGCGTTGCAACTGCTGTTTGCTCCGCAGGTGCAAGGTTTCCTTATCGATGCGTTCAGGTATGATCCGGCTGTACTGATCTCCAAGGTTCGGGCTCCTGTCCTCATTGTCCAAGGGGCGCGCGACCTTCAGGTCGGTGAGCGCGATGCCCGCCATCTTGCCAATGCGGCCCCCTATGCTGAGCTGTCCGTGCTCGCTGACGTGAACCATGTGCTAAAGGTCGTGCCCTCAGATGATCTCGCAGAAAATCTTTCCACTTATGCAGACCCTGATATGCCCATTGCTCCAGGCGTTGTGCGGGCGGTCGTGGGCTTCGTCGAGCGTGTCGCATCACCAAAGGCCGCTCCTTCGATCAAATGATTGCGGCTGGCGGCGATGACCGCCAGCGACGCAAATGTGTTACCAGGGTACGCAGCTTTGGAGCCATGTGACGGCGTTGGGGATAATAGAGGAGATACCCCGGAAAGTCGGGCAGGTAGGGCTTAAGCAATGGCACCAGCGCGCCGGTCTCGATATGCGCCTGGAAACAGTCCCATGGGCCAAAGGTGATGCCCCCATCTGCCAAGGCAATGCGCAGCATCAGGCGGAGGTCGTTGGTCGTTACGCCGGGCCTGACCGCAACATCAAAGGGCCGATCATTTTCGACGAACTCCCACCGCCAACGTGCCGTCGTCGGGGTGGGACGCCAGCCAATGCGACGATGGGTTAGAAGGTCACGTGGGTGTGCGGGCGTACCATGACGCGCAAGATAGCTTGATGTCACCACTGCAATCTCTCGTTGGCGTCCACCTATTGAAACAGCGATCATGTCCCGCTCGATGACTTCGCCCAACCGGATGCCGGCATCAAAACCATGGGCGACGATGTCGAGTTCCTCATCCGTCACAGTCACATCCACGATCACTTCGGGACAGGCCTCTGCAAAGCGCGCCAGCAGCGGGCCCGAGAGGAACGGCTCGGCGATCGACGTCACGGCCAACCGCAACCGGCCACGGGGCACATCGTCACGCGCCTCAAGTGCATCCTGGATCACCGCTACAGGGCCTCGTACCGCGCCCACCGGCCGCTCTCCGGCCTCGGTCAGCCTGACGGAACGAGTAGTTCGCGCCACCAGCTGCTGGCCGAGCGAATCCTCAAGACGGCGCATGCCTTGGCTGACGGCAGATCGCGTTACGCCCAACCGATCGGCCGGGGCGCGAAAGCTCCCTTCGTCGGCAACGGCCAGCAGAATGGGCAAGAGATTCAGGTCCATTGTCCAGCGCTACTAACCATTGCGTCCATAAGGCAGGCAATACTCAACCGCCGGCAATGCGTCCATCCTTCAGGTGCAACAGACCACAGAAGGAAGATGTATCATGGACAAAGTCATCTTGATTACCGGGGCGTCGGGGGGAATCGGCCAAGGGCTGGCACGAGAATTAGCCGGAGCAGAGGCCAAGGTGCTGCTGCTCGATCGGGGCATTGCAGTCCCTGCCGACGGCGTCAGTCTATTGCGCCACCAAGTTTGCCGTTCGGGCAATCTCGGACGGTCTGCGTCAGGAAACCAACACGATCCGTGTGTCCCGCGTGAATCCCGGTGTGGTGAAAAGCGATCTGGCATACACGATCACCCATCCAGAAACCCGGTCCATGATGCGGGGCTATCGCGCCATCGCCTTGCAGCCGGCCGATATTGCCCGCGCGGTCCGCCACCTGATCGAAGCTCCGGCCAGTGTCGATACGACTGAAATCACCATCCGCCCAACTGCTGCTGCTCAATGACGAATGAGCGTAACGCCGCACCTTCCATTGCCGGGCGCGACTGTTGGCTATCGCAGTGTGCGGAGCATGTCAGCTGCACCAAGATCGAGCCAACCAACCGGACAGCGCCGAGACGACCATTGCAGGAGCAGCCAGTGTGATCAGGAACACCAGGCCGAAAGCGGTCATGGATCCCGCCAACCCAAGGACGAGCATCACCGGCAGCTGGCTCATCGTCAAAACCAGCCCAACCATCCATGCGCGTCGTTCCATACCGAAGCTGACGACCACGGCGGCCATGAGCGACAGTGGGTAGGCCAATGTCCAGTATGCACTAGCGTCCCAAGGCTCGGTAGCTTCGGCAGCGGCGGCGACGAACGACCAGAATCCCGTCCCCATGATGGCGAGAACAGACAAAGGATATCGTTTCATGACCGGACTTGGGCCAATTTGTTGTAATGGTTGGGGCATGGTGCGCTTTTGACAGTCACGATCGTTCATTTTCTCTTAGTCTCAAGGGATGGCCAGCCACACTTGCTGTCACCCCACCTGCCGAGGCATGGGCATAAAGCCTCTTGGCGTCACTACATTGCGCCAGCATGACATGTTGAAACGAACTGTGGCGTCGCACCTGCTTGGCTATAACATCTGCGCTGACTGCCCCATAAGATCAGCTAATCCAACGCTATGGAATTTGTGGCTTGGTGGCCACCAATGCGTAACTTAAAACGCCAACGTAAAGCGACACCGCTGATCTGATATGGGGTGACCCCAAGCTACGCAACCGGGTACCGACCATCTGTGTGACCAATCCTCATGGAGCAAGCATTGAGAAAACTGGCGACGGAACAATCTGTAAATGGGATCAGGCTTGGGCAACTTGTAATCCCCTTGCCCTGTTCGATCAGTACCGAAGCACAGGCGCGGCTGCGCGCCGCCTTGAACAACGGTATTCCGGCAAATGCGGCACATGTCCTGCCGAAACCGGAGGATCACGCGGCCAAGCGCGCCCTACGGTTGCAAGCAGATACCGCTTATCGGGCGGCGCTGGCGACGCAGGGTTCGAAAAACCTTGCAGACCTGCGGACAGTCCAGGTCGGGACAGGCACGGTTCATATCGCAATGCCCCCGAACCTGGTAACAAACGATGCCGTCTATATCGATATCCACGGCGGTGCCTTCGTCTTTGGTGGGGGTGAGGCCTGCCGCATGGCGGCCTGTGCCGCGGCTAGCCTCCATGGCGCGCGCTGTGACGGGGTCGATTACCGGATGCTGCCCGAGTATCCCTATCCTGCCGCATTGGACGACTGCTTCGCTGCCTATCGGCACGTGCTTGCCGGATGCGACAATCGCGGGGTGGTGATTGGCGGGCGTTCCGCAGGCGGCAACCTGGCGCTAGCCACAGTCTTGCGGGCGCGCGGTGAAGGGCTGCCGCTGCCTGCGGCGCTTGTGTTTTTGTCTCCTGAGATCGACCTGACCGAGTCGGGAGACAGTTTCCAAACCAACCAAGGCATCGACTTCAACCTTCCCGATCCGCTTATGCCGCCAAACCTTCTCTACGCCGCCGGTGCCGACCTGACGCATCCACGTCTCTCGCCGCTTTTCGGCACTTTCTCGGCGGATTTTCCGCCGAGCTTTATTCAGACCGGCACGCGGGATCTAGTGTTGTCAAATGCAGTTCGGCTGCACCGGATCCAGCACGAAGCGGGCGCTCCGACCGAGTTGCATGTCTTCGAGGCGATGTCCCCACGGAGGATTCGGCGGCTCTCCAGAAGACCGAGAGCTCTCCCGCGACGTCGCCCGCTTCGTGGCAAACGCGCTGGATGGCGCGGAGTGACCCCGGCATTTCCGAAGCTCATGCGATACCACGTTCCTCTAGCCCCGCGTCATCATCCTATTGCCGAACCAGAACAACTCTGCTGTTGGCAGGGCACTCTCAGTCCAAAAGGTCAAACATGACGATCACACATCAGGATGAACTGGACGGTCTGCGCAAGATCGGCCGTATCGTGGCAAACACCATGCAGTCCATGGCTGCGAAAATGGAGCCCGGCATGACAACCCGGGAACTGGACAAAATCGGGCGCGAACTCCTGGACCGTGAAGGGGCGGTCTCTGCTCCACGTGCCACATATGGATTTCCCGGCGACAGCTGCATCAGCGTAAACGAGGAGATCGCTCATGGCGTTCCGGGCGCGCGCAGTCTGTCCAAGGGCGATCTGGTCAACATCGATGTTTCAGCTTCGCTTGACGGCTATTTTGCAGATACGGGAGCGACTTTCATGCTTGGCGCGGTGCCGCCATCGCTCGACCGGCTGTGCCGCGACGGGCGCCGTGCCACGCAGATCGGCATCGCGCAGGTCGGGCATGGCAAGCCACTGGCGGGGATCGGCAATGCCGTGGGCGCGTTTGCCGCACGACGCGGATACACGCTGATCCGCAACCTGGCCAGCCACGGCATCGGCAGAGCACTTCATGAGGCCCCGCAGGAAGTGCCAACCTGGCCAACCAAGCACGACAGGCGCAAGATCCATGACGGCCTGGTCCTGACCGTCGAGCCCTTCCTGTCCCGGGGCGGTACTTGGGCCGTGCAGGGAGTGGATGACGATTGGACGCTTTATGCCAGCCCGGCCGCGCCGGTCGTGCAATATGAGCATACTGTCATAGCCACCCGACGCGGTCCCGTCATCGTCACCCTGCCGGGTTAAAATCAAGTCCAGGGGCTCATCTCCAGCATCGGCCAGGAGGCATCATGCGCATCATGCTTGTGGAAGACGAGGCAGGGCTTGCCGCAATGCTGGCGGGGTTCCTGCAACGCGAGCGTTTCGTGGTCGATCAGCTCGACTGCATTGCAACCGCACGGGAGGCCGCGGCGATGGTTGATTACGATCTCGCACTACTTGACCGGAGTTTGCCGGACGGGGACGGACTGACGCTGCTGCCGGACCTGCGCACTGGCAACCCTGGCATCCATGTTATCATCCTCAGTGCCCTTGGCGAGGTCGAAGATCGCGTGACAGGGCTGGATCAGGGCGCAGACGACTACCTTGTTAAACCCTTTGCCCTGGACGAAATGCTGGCCCGCATCCGCGCCGTGCGGCGTCGTCCCGCGCAGGTGCAGGACGACAAGATCAGGGCGGGCGCAGTGATCTTCGATCCTGTCCATGACACGGTCGAGATCGGCGGACAGCCCATCATTCTGCCGCGACGTGAGTTGCGCGTCCTGGCGACGCTGATCCGTCGGCGCGGACGCACCGTCATGCGCGAGGCGCTTGAGCAGGCGGTCTTTGGCTTCGACGACGAGATCCAGTCCAACACGCTGGATTCGCACGTGTCGCGCTTGCGCAAACGCTTGCGTGAGGCGGATGCGGGGGTCGAGATCCATGCCATCCGCGGGGTCGGCTATCTGCTGCGCACCGTAGCGTGATGCGCGGCCCCTCGCTCAAACGGCCGCTGATCGTCTATCCGCTGATCGTCCATCTCGTGACACTGCTGGTCTCGGTCCTGATACTAATCGGTGGCGCGCTGCGTATTGACAGCGGCGGACCATATGCAGACGAAAAGATAACCCCTGTCATTGCGGCCGCGATCGACCGCGACCCGGCCGGCGGGCTGGTCATCCGCCAGACCGAGGCGCTGTCGGCATTGCAGACCGAGGCGCCGCAGCTGTGGTTTCTGGTAGAGGACGATGCCGGAAACAGCGTCGACTTTGGGGCGGTGCCCCCGGTCTTCGAGGCGTTCCGGGGGCGGCTGGCAGGTCTGTCCTTCGCACAGCTGCGCGACCGTACGCCGCCCCATCCGATGACCGCGATTCTGCGGCGAGAGACAGCAGATATCGGGGCGCTGACCATTCTAGGGCACGGTCCGCTGTTGGAGCTGAACCTGATCGTGCTTCTGGCGTCCACGGTGGTTTTCCTGCCGATCATCTTGCTGCTGTCTCTGACCTCTTTCGCGATCACGCCCTGGATTGTGAGACGCGCATTGACGGGCATCGCACGGATCGCGCTCGAAGCCGAACGGATCGACCCCGACCGCCGCGGCAGGCGTCTGAGCGAGGCCCATGTCCCACGCGAAATCGCACCCTTGGTACGGGCGATGAATGATGCCCTGCGGCGGCTGGACGAAGGGCATGAGCGCCAGCAGCGGTTCATATCGATGGCCTCACACGAGTTACGCACGCCCATCGCAGTGCTGCAGGCCAAGGTCGAGAATGCCGGAGACCCTGCCGTGCGGGCCTTGGGTGACGATATTCAGCGTCTGACGATCCTGACTGAACAGCTGTTGGATCTGACGCGGATGGCACAGGGCGGCACCCCTGCCCCGGTCGATTTGGCGGCCCTTGCTCGCGGTGTCGTCGCGGATCTGGCGCCCCTTGCCATCGCCGGAGGGCGGACGATGGAGGTCAAGGTCGGGTCACGCGAGACATGCCTCGGCGATGCGGCCGCCTTGGAGCGGGTGCTGATGAATCTGCTTCGGAACGCGCTCGATCACGGAGGGCGCCATGTTGTGCTGCGCGTGATGGGTCGGGTCTTGGAGGTAGAGGATGATGGTCCAGGCATCCCCGCCGATCAACGCGAACGTGTTTTCGAGCCGTTCTACAGGCTGCGTCCGCAGGGTGGCGGCAGCGGTCTCGGCCTCAACTTGGTGGCCGAGGTCGTGGCCCGGCATGACGGTCGCGTGACGATCCGTGCGGCGCCAGGCCGCGGAACCATCGTCCGGGTGGAACTGGGCCTTGGGAATGTGACTGAAACCCACGCTCTCAAGTAAGCGGATTTTTTGTCGTCCCTGCTTAGCGACGCCATGTTCGCACAACCTTTATGGCGCAGAGGTTCCGCGACGCAGGCGGCGCGAATGCGACCCGTCTGCGTGAAAATGGCAATGACATGAAGGCTATCGAAATGCGTAAAATTCTCTCCCTCCGGTCGCGTGGCGGTTCCAGGGGTGTCAGCGTCGCCCTGCTCGCGGCCGGTCTTCTGGCCGGATGCGTATCCGAACAGAGTTCTACGGAAAGCCTCTACCGGCAGAACATGGTCAGCGAGACCGCTCTGAACGCCCAAATCATGAGCGACCGGGCGCGCGACCAGCGCTGCCAGCGCGATCCGTCGCGCCGCGAATGCGGACCGCGCCCCTAATTCCCTCGCTATGCGAACGACAGCCCTGCGGATGCCGATCATCCGCAGGGCGACCGAGACAATCCCTAAGGAGAAGCGAAGTGAAACCTCATCTGACAGGCGGCACCGCATGCCCGCCCGGCGGACGCGGCATGTCGGTGTTGCCCATTGCCCAGCCTTGGTCGATCCGTGCGATTCGTAGCGCGGCTGTCGCGTTGATATTGTCCGCCGTCACGGCGTCCGCAGCTGAGGAGATGCGCTTGACCTATCCCGAGACCCCCCGGACCGACGATGTCGAAACGCTGTTCGGCGTTCAGATCGCGGATCCCTTCCGCTGGCTTGAGGCCGACCCACGAGAGGATTCCACTGTCGCCGAATGGATCGATGCGCAAAACGCCGTCGCGTCGTCCTATCTGGAGACGCTGTCTGGCCGGTCGATCTTTGAACAGCGGCTGGCCCTGTTGAACCAGCACGACACTGTGATGCCGCCCGTCCGGCGCGGCGAGCGATACATCTTCCAGCGTCAAAGCGCGGGTGATGACCAGCCGCGCCTTATCGTACGCGAGGGGGACGACGGCTCCGAAAGCGTGCTTTTGGACCCCAACACTTGGACAGGCGATGGCACGAAGGCCTTGGCCGAATGGGACGTGTCGCCCGACGGTGATTTCGTGGCCTATGCGGTGCAGGTGGACGGCTCGGACTGGCGCAGCATCCGCGTGATCGACACCGTCACCGGGGAGGTTCTTGACGATCATGTCGAATGGGCGCGCTTCACGACGATCGCCTGGTCCGGCGACGGCTCAGGGTTCTACTACTCGCGCTTCCCCGCCGGAGAGAAGGGCGCCTCCTTCAACGAAGCAGTACGCGATCACGCGGTCTACTTCCACCGGCTCGGAACACCGCAGTCGGACGATCGGCTGGTCCATGGCGGAGCGTCGGAAAAGCCGCTGCTGCATACAGCGACCGTTTCGGCCGACGGGCGCTTTCTGGTGATCTACACCTCGGCTCTGGCGGGCGGCGTGGCCGTGACAGTGACGGACCTGTCACAGGACGGCGGGCAGCCGCTGACCCTAGTCGAAAGCCATGACGATCAATGGGCGCTGGTGGGCACAGAGGGCACGCGGCTGATCTTCTCGACGCAAATGGGCGCGCCGCGCGGCCGAGTGATGAGCATTGATTTGGCCGATCCCGAGCCCGCCTTCGCAGAACTAATTCCCGAGCGCCCCGACGCCGTACTGCGCCACGGCACGGGTATTCTGGGCAATCGGATCGTGCTGAACTACATGGTCGATGCCAAGATGGAACTGGAGCGGTTCCGCCTGGACGGCACGCCCGACGGGTCGGTGGACCTGCCCGGTGCCGGGACGGCGGCATTGTTCCACGGCGAGCCCGGCCGGAACGACGCCTACTTCCTGTTCACCAGCCACGACGTTCCGCCCACGGTCTTTCGTCTGGATGTGGCCGAGAGCCGCGTGACGCCTTGGGAAGATTCGAACCTGCCGGTGACGCTCGACGATGTCATGGTCGAGCAGCGCTTTTACGCCTCGGCCGACGGCACCCGAATCCCGATGTTCGTCATCCGCCGCGCCGACGTGACGGGTGCCGCCCCGACGATGTTGACCGGCTATGGCGGGTACGGCATTAGCATGGTCCCGTTTTACCTGCCCGCAGCGATTGCCTGGGTCGAACAAGGCGGCGTCTATGCAGTAGCTAACATCCGTGGCGGCGGGGAGTATGGCAGTGCCTGGCACCATGCCGGGCGGCGCGAGCAGAAGCAGAACGTGTTCGACGACTTTATTGCGGCGGGCGAGTATCTGATCGCCGAAGGCATCACCGCGCCGGACGGGCTGGCCATCCAGGGGCAGTCGAACGGCGGGCTTCTGGTCGCGGCGGTCGCCAACCAGCGGCCCGACCTCTTCGCCGCCGTCCTGCCCGACGTGGGGGTGATGGACATGCTGCGGTTCGACCGCTTCACCGGCGGAGCGATGTGGATCGAGGAATACGGCAGTCCCGCCGTCGAGGATCAGTTCCGCACCCTTCTGGCCTACTCGCCCCTGCACACGATCCGCGAGGGCGCGGACTATCCCGCGATCCTTGTCACCACCGCTGACACCGACAACCGCGTCGTTCCGGCCCATTCATTCAAATACACAGCGGCCCTTCAAGATGCAGATATCGGCGATCGGCCGCATCTGTTGCGAGTCGCTACCGGCGCGGGCCACGGGCAGGGCACGCCATTGACCATGCAGATCGCGCAGACGGCTGAGCAGTGGGCCTTCGCGGCTCGTTGGACTGGTCTCGACGTCACTTCCATGGATTAGGCGTCAGCCGGGAACCAGCGCGTGCCAATTACCTCTGATTCAGCAAGCGGCCGCGTCGATGGACTGGGCAGCAAGCAGGGCCGCGACATGGCGCAGGGCGCGGTCCCCTGCCCGCCTCCGGTGCCAGGCAAGATGCAGGGTGAAACCCGCGACCGGGATCGGCGGTGGCAGCATGACCAGCCCCGGCGCCGCCTCTGCCACGCGCGACGGTAGCATTGCGATCCGGTCAGACTGGCGCAGCAGTTCCGGGACCATGCCGAAGGCCGGAACTACCATCCCGACACGGCGACTGAGACCCCGCTCAGCGAACTGCAGGTCCAGCGGGCTGCGCGCCTCACCCTTCCCCGAAACGACGATATGCGGCCATTCCAGCCAACGGGCGATGTCAAAGCCGTTGATGGCCGGATGCCCGGTGCGCAGTGCGATCACATAATGCTCGTGCAGGATCTCTGTGCGACAGATGTCGGGATCGTCCCCGGGGAAAACCGACAGCGCCATATCTGTAGTCCCGTCGATCAGAGCCGCGCGGGCCAAGCGGCCGCCCTGCCAGGGTTGGATCACCAGATCTATCCCTGGAGCGGTCTCAGCCAGCCTGGCTTGCAAAACAGTTGTCAGCAGAGCGGCAGGATAATCCGCCATCGTGATGCGTAGAGTTGCGCAGATCTGCGCGATCGGAGTGTTGGGGGGATCGACCAGCTGCCCGATCGCCGCGAGAGCAGACTTGAGCGGGTCACGCAGCGATTGCGCTTTGGGGGTCAGGTGCATGGCGCCGCGTCCACGTACCAGCAGCGGATCGTCGAACAGGTGACGGCAGCGTTGCAGTGCTGCGGAGGCCGCAGGTTGCGACAGCCCCACACGATCTGCAGCACGGCCGACATGCGCTTCGTCGAGTAGCGCTTCCAGAATCACCAGCAAATTGAGGTCGATGGATCTTAAATTCATGACGGTGATAATAGACCATATCGTAAATCGATTGGAGTGATTTTTTGCCTTGCGCCATGATCGCGCCATTCTCGAACTCTTGAGGTAAACATGACCACGACCCTTGTGCTTGTCTTTCATCCTGATTTGGCGCGCTCGCATGCAAATGCGGCGCTGGTGCGTGCAGCCGCCACGGTGCCGGGCGTTACCGTCATCGACATGACCGCGACGCGATCAGAAGGGCCGAACGCCTTTCCGGATACAGCGGCACAAGCCGCCTTGCTGCTGGCTGCCGACCGAATTGTCCTTCAGTTTCCCCTACAATGGTATTCTACGCCTCCGTTGCTGAAGGAGTGGATGGACGTGGTCCTGACACGGATGGTCTATCTGGCCTTCGATCAGGAGGGGCGGCATTTGCGTGGCAAGCCGTTGATGATCGCCGCCACGGCGGGGAACAGGGCCAGCTCGTATCAAAGGGGTGGTGCGAACCTGATGCCGCTGAGGGATCTTCTTGCTCCACTCTGGGCTACCGCCAACCGCTGCGGACTGGTCATGGCGGAACCGTTTCTGCTTTACGAAGCCGATGAGCTGACCCCGGCCGAGCGTGACGTCGCAGCAGCCGACTATTTGGGAGCACTGGAATGCTGGATTGCCTCCACTGCTCTGGTGGAGGTTTAGACGATGATGAAATGGCATGACACGCTTTGTGATCTGAAACACGGCACGCCGGTCTGGTTCACGCTTGCGGCTTGGATGCTTCCGGCCGGCATTGGCGCGCAGTTTCTCATCGCCGGAGGAGCCATGTTTCAGGATCCACGATTCTGGGACCTGCATGGTATGCTTGGTGGACTGCTGGCCATTCCAGTGCTGATCGGAATGGTCGGGGCGATCGTCATTCGACGTCTGAGGGGTTTTGGCTGGTGGGCCGGTGTGATCTTGGCCCTCTACGGAGTGCAACTCGCACTGGCGGCGGAGGCCAAGCCTGTGCCACTCGCCTTTCATCCGTTCAACGCAGCTCTGCTCCTGTCTGCTAGCCTTGTCCAATTAGCCAAGGTCGAACGGCGGCGGGACCTGTGAGGTAGTCCCCGAAAACTGGACACTGGCATAAGCTCGGATTTGCTGTCTGCTGATCTTCATCCCGAAGGAGATCGACGATGTCGAAACGAAAGCAGCACGCGCCTGAGTTTAAGGCGAAGGTGGCACTTGAGGCGCTGAAAGGCGAGGCGACTGTGTCGGAGCTTGCCAGCCGGTTCGGCGTGCATCCGACGATGATCAATCAATGGAAACGCGCACTGCTCGATGGCGCGTCTGGTGTCTTTGAACGCGGTGGCCGCAAGGCGCCGGTGATCGATGAGGATCAGGTCAGGGATCTGCATGCCAAGATCGGAGAGTTGGCGGTGGCCAACTCTTTTTTGGAAAGAAAGCTCAAGCCTTGGGGCGGGACGTGAGGCGCGGCATGGTCGAACGCGACCATCCGGACCTGTCGATCGGCCAGCAGTGCGCGCTGCTACAGGTCCCGCGATCGTCGTTCTATTACACGCCGCAGGGTGAGACGGACCATAACCTCGCGCTGATGCGGCTGATCGATGTGCAGTTCCTCGACACGCCCTTCTTCGGCGTGCGCCAGATGACGTGGCACTTGCGCAATGAAGACCATGCTGTGAACGAGAAGCGCATCCGTCGGCTGATGCGCCTGATGGGGTTGATGCCGATCTATCAGAAGCCGAACACCAGCAGGCCTGCAAAGGGGCACAAGACCTATCCATACTTGCTGCGAGGGCTGCAAGTTAAGCGGCCAAACCAAGTCTGGTGCGTGGACATCACCTATCTGCCGATGCGTCGCGGCTTTCTCTACTTGGTGGCAATCATGGACTGGCACACTCGCATGGTTCTGTCCTGGCGGATCTCGAACACGCTGGACGCGGACTTCTGCGTCGAGGCGCTGAACGAGGCCATCTATCGGTTCGGACCGCCCGACATCATGAACAGCGATCAGGGATCTCAGTTCACATCGTTTGCCTGCACAGACCGCCTGCGTCGGTCCGGGATCCGCATCTCGATGGACGGCAAGGGTCGGTATCTGGACAACATCTTCATCGAGCGCTTGTGGCGCACCCTGAAATACGAGTGCGTCTATCTGCATGCTTGGGAGACCGGGTCACAGGCCCGCGCGGGTGTCCGCACATGGATGGAGTTCTACAATCACCGCCGGCCGCACAAGGCCCTTGGCGGCCGACCGCCGGCAGTGGTCTACTCACTGACAGCAGAAGCAATGCAACCCGATCAGCAGGAGCAGATCAGAGCTTAAAAAGCGCCAGATCCTGTCCAAGGAAGGGGGAGCACCTCACTGATACACCGCAATCGACACTTGGATTGGACCTGCACCGGTTTTGTTCCGGTCTTTTGAGAGCAATACTCGCCATCAAGGAGACCGGATATGGCAGCGATACACAGCGACGAGTTCAAGCGGGATGCGGTTCGCATCGCGCAAACCAGTGGCC
>NZ_RQRT01000001.1 GCF_004335005.1 Paracoccus nototheniae
TGTCGGCAAGGGTCATGGGGCGGGTTCCTCAGGACGCGCGCAGGCGCGGGTCGATGACGGCATAGGCGATGTCCACGACGGTGTTCAGCGCGACGAAGATGAACGACACGATGCACAGATAGGCCGCCATCACCGGGATATCGACGAAGGTGATCGCCTGCATGAACAGCATGCCCATGCCCGGCCATTGAAAGACGGTTTCCGTCACCAGCGCGAAGGCGATCAGATTGCCCACCTGCATCGCGGTCATGGTGATCACCGGCATCAGGCAGTTCTTCAGCGCATGGCGGAAATACAGCGTGCGGGCGGGCACGCCCCGGGCGCGGGCGAATTTGATGAAATCGGCGCGCAGCACCTCCAGCATCTCGGCGCGGACCAGCCGCATGACCAGCGTGATCTGGAACAGCGACAACGAAATGGCGGGCAGGATAAGCGCCGCGCGCCCCGATTGGGTCAGAAAGCCGGTGGACCACCAGCCCAGTTGCACCGTCTCGCCCCGCCCATATCCCGGCAGCCAGCCCAGACTGACCGAGAACACCAGGATCAGCAGGATGCCCACGATAAAGGACGGCAGCGAGACGCCCACGATCGACACGGTCTGCATCCCCTCGGCCCACCAGCGGCCCCGCCCGATCGCGGTCAGCACCCCGAGCGGAATGCCCACCACCAGCGAGATGATCGTGGCGATCAGCACCAGCTCGAACGTGGCGGGAAAGCGGTCGGCGATCAGGCCGATCACCTCTTGCTGATTGCGCCACGAGATGCCGAAATCACCCTGCACCGCGCGGGTGACGAAACGGGCATATTGTTCGGGAAAGCTGGCATTCAGGCCAAGCCGGTCGCGCAGCTCGTCGCGTTCGACCTGGGTGGCGCTTTCGTTCATCATCATCTCGACCGGGTCGCCCAGAAATCGAAAGATCATGAAGGCGAACAGCGCCACGGCCAACATCACCAGCGCCGCATTGCCGACACGTTTCACAAGAAAGACCAGCATTGCATCCTGCCTTGTCGGGTGGGGGAAAAGGGGGCGGGGCCGGTCAAGGGCCCCGCCGGGCCGGTCTTATTTCACCGTCAGCCACAGGCGCGGCAGGTTGTCGGCGAACAGCGGCAGATCGTCGACCCCGGCACTGGTCGCCCATGTCAGGGGTTGCTGATGCAGCGGGATCATCAGCGCCTTGTCCTGCGCGATCTTCAGCGCCTCGGCAGACAGGGCCAGGCGCTTTTCGGTGTCCAGCTCGGTCGCCGAGGCCTCGGTCACCGCGTCGAATTCCGCATCAGACCAGCCGCCCCAGTTGAAGATGCCATAGGTGCCCTCTTTGGTATGCAGCACCTGACTGGTCAGCGAATAGGCGTCCAGCATCGGCAGCGTCGCCCAGCCAAGCGTATAGACATCGACATTGCCGCCCGACCGCTTGGGCGTCTGGACCGCGCGCGGCCCCTGATCGATGCGGGGTTTCAGCCCCACCCGCGACCACATCGAGGCCAGCGCCTGACAGATCTGCTCCTCGTTCACCAAGGTGTCGGAACAGTTGAAATCGAACGAGAATCCCTCGGCCCCGGCCTCGGCCAGCAGGGCCGTCGCGCGTTCGGGATCGGCGGCGACCGGCGTGTCGAGCGCCTCGTCATAGCCGGGGATCTGCGGGGCGACCAGCGCGCCCGCATTGCGCGATTTGCCCCGCATCACCCGCGACTGAATCAGATCCATGTCGATGGCCAGTTGCAGCGCCTGCCGCACGCGCAGGTCGCGCATCGGGTTGGGGCTGCCGTCGATCAGCGTCTCGCGCTGGCTGAAGCCGATCATGACGGTGCGCAGATCCGTCCCCTCCAGCAGCTTGACGTCGGGCGATGCCTCCAGCCGGGGGATGTCCTGCACGGGGGCGGCGTCGGTAAAGTCGATATCACCCGCCAGCAGCGCCGCCACGCGGGTCGCGGGGCTGGCGATGGGGGTGAATTCGATCCGGTCCAGATTGTGGACCGGCGTGTCCCACCAGCCCTCGAACACCTCGAACACGGTCGAGGCATCGGGCGTCCGGCTGACCACCCGGAAAGGCCCGGTGCCATTGGCGTTATAGGTGGCAAAGCCTTCGGTGCCGGCGCCGACATCGGTCGGTTCCTCGGCATCATTGGTCGCCAGCCAGCCCGCGTCAAAGACATAGATCGTGGTCAGATCGTTCAGCAGCAGCGGATAATTCTCGGTCACGTCGATTTCGATCGTGTGATCGTCGATGACCCGCGACCCGGTATACGCGGGGATATTGCCCTTGAGCGGGGATTTCTCATGGGTGGCGCGCAGCAGCGACGCCTGCACATCCTCGGCGGTGAAGGCCGCACCGTCATGGAAGGTGACGTCCTGGCGCAGGGTGAACCGCCATGTGGTGGGCGACACGATCTCCCATGCGGTGGCCAGCGCCGGTTCGATCGTCAGATCGCCGTCATAGCGCACCAACCCCTCATAGGCGTGGTTCAGCACGCCAAGCGTAAAGCTGTCGCCATAGGAATAAGGGTCCAGCGATCCCAGATCGCGCGAGGCACCCCACCGCAACGTCTCGGCCGAAGCAGAGGTCGCGGCGACAAGCGCGGTGGCCAAAAGCAGTGCAGTGCGAAGGCTCATGTTCAGTTTTCCCTGTTGTCGCATTCGTTTTATGATCAGACTTGCATACAAAGCGGTCGGTCTTGCAGCGTCTTTTGCGCTGCTTCGCAGGCTTTTGGGCGGATAAACTGTCTTTTGAGGGATCATCTACCGATTCCTTATCGCAGTGATCCCCCATATCGCATCCAATATCAATACATAATTGCATGCATAGTTGACGATGGAATGCATGTCCTTTAGGAAAGGGACAGAACCTTGGGTGAAAGCGCCATGTCGACCAGCACCACACGCAGCAATGCGATCTATGCCTCGCTTCGGCGCGCGATTCTGGAACAGGCGCTGAAGCCCGGCACCAAGCTGCCCGAGGATTCGATCGGGGAAACCTTTGGTGTCAGCCGCACGCTGGCCAAGGCGGCGCTGGTCCGGCTGGAATCGGACGGTCTGGTCGAGATGAAGCCCAATCGCGGCGCCGCCGTCGCCGTTCCGTCATTCGCCGAGGCCGAGGATGTGTTCGCCCTGCGCCGCTGCCTTGAACGCGAGGTGATCGAACGGTTGTGCCGCAAGATGCCCAAGGACGGCATCGACGCCCTGCGCAGCCATGTCCGAGAGGAGGAGCGCGCGATCCGCAGCGCCAGCCCCCGTTCGATCCGGCTGGCCGGAGAGTTTCACATCCTGCTGGCGGAACTGACCGCATCGACCGAGCTGACGGGTTTCGTCAGCCGGATCGTGTCGCGGTCATCGCTGATCCTTGCCCGTTTTGGCCGCCCGCACTCGGCGGAATGCGGCATCGGCGAACATCACAGCCTGATCGACGCGCTGGCCGCCCAGGATCAGGACACCGCGACGCGCCTGATGGACGCGCATCTGCATGCGGTCGAGGATCGCGCCAATACCGATGACAGCGGCCGCGACAGCGATATCAGCGCGATCCTGATGCGCTACCTCAGCCCGACCGAATAGTTTTTCCCAACGGAGGCCCCCGATGCATGACGACCTGACGGCAGCGCATGGCGCAGCCTTTGACACCACACGCTTTGATTTCGCCGAATTGTCGCCACGCGAGCGCTACAAATTGCTGATCGGCGCCGTCGTGCCCCGGCCCATCGCATGGGTGACCAGCGTGGACGAGGCCGGGCGCGTGAATGCCGCGCCGTTTTCGTTCTTCAACGTGCTGTCCGCAGACCCCGCCATTCTGGCGCTTGGGGTCGAAAATCACGAGGATCGCCGCTTCAAGGACACCGCCCATAACATCCGGGCCACCGGCGAATTCACCGTCAATATCGTCGATCACGCCAATCTGGATGCGATGAACATCACCGCCTTTCCCTTTGCCCCCGGGATCGACGAACTGGCCGAGGCCGGGCTGACCGCCATGCCCGGCCATCTGATCGGCTGCCCCTATATCGCCGAAGCCCCCGTGGCGCTGGAATGCCGACGCTATGTCACGCTGGAAATCTCGGCCTCGCGGCAGATCGTGCTGGGGCAGGTGGTGGCGATGCATGTCCGGTCGTCGATCATCAACGACCGTCTGCATATCGATCCGGCCGGGCTGGACGCGATGGGCCGGATGGGTGGGCATGGCTATTGCCGGTCGAACGAGACCTTTGATCTGCCGACGCTTTAAGCGGCCAGGCCCATCTGCACTCCGTCAGGTCGCCACCAGCGCGACGCCGTTGCGTTTGTGGCGTTCGGCCAGGGTCCGGCCCTTTCTGCCGCCGATCAGCTGGCGCGCGGGCAGGGGCGGGGCCTGCCCCTCCAGCCCCGGAAACAGCTCGAGGATCTCGCGCAGGCTTTGTGCGCCCATCATCGACAGCGCCTGATCGCCGGTGTACAGGCTTTCCGCCTCGGCACCGTCGGCGAAGACGATCTGATGGCTATCGAACAGCATGTGGACATAGGTGACCGTGGTCAGATCCTGCGCGATCTCGATCCCCTCTGTCTGCAGCAGATGCTTGGCCGCGACCAGCACATCGCCCGTCCCGAACATCCGCGTCACGATGCGAGAGCGGACCACCAACCGGTGCTGGGGCGAGACGACCAGATCGCGGTGCGGCAGGCCCTGTCCCAGGGCGCCCTGACGGATGCGGATCGGCTGCAGATGGGGGAAACGCTGCAAGTCGCGCACCGTCAGATCGCGCGACCCGATCCAGCGGATCGGCTGCTGCCCAACATCCCTGGTCCGCACCAGATCGCCCACCCGCAGATCGCCGCAGCGGCGGTCGCCTTGGCCCGTGGCAATCATCACCCCGTCCGCGAAACACAGCGCATTTCCGGCGTTCAGATCCTGCGGATCGACGCCGTTCAGTTGCAGCGACCGGTCTTCGCCCAAAGACAGAACCCCATCCTCGGCCAGATCGTCGCGCAGCCAGTCGATCGGGCGGGCATAGGTCGTGCCATGGGCGGCGTTATGGGCGGCCAGCGTCGTGCGGTTGTAAAAGGCCGACAGGTCGATCCGATCCTCGGTCGCGTCGAAATCCTGAATGACGTCATGGCCGTCGCTGGCGATGAACAGGTTTGCACCGGTGCCGCCATAGATCGTGTCATTGCCCGCGCCGCCGTCGATGGTGTCGTGACCCTCGGCGGACAGAACCAGATCGTCGCCGTCGCCCGCGTCGATCCGGTTGTTCCCGTCGCCATAAACACGGATATAGTCCGCCCCGGCCCCGGCATCGATGGTGTCATTGCCGCCATAGTCTTCGATGGTGTCATCGCCCGCCCCGGATGAGACGTGACTGTCGCCGGTGCCGCCATAGATCGTGTCATTCCCGCCGCCGGTCTGGACGTTGGCCGACGAGCCATCATAGCTGTACACATAATTGTCGCCGTCACCGGCGTCGATCGTCTTGGTGCCGCTGCCGCCGTGATAGATGGTGTCATTGCCGGACCCTGCGGTGAGGGTATCGTTGCCGCCATCAAGGGTGACGACATTGTCGCCCTGGCCCGCCGTCACCAGATCGTCGCCGTCCCCGGCAGTGATCGTGTCATTCCCGGACCCTGCCAGAATCGTGTCGTTCCCGCCACCGGTCGAGGCCTGATTGTCGCCTTCGCCCAGTTCGACCCAATCATTGCCCGCGCCGGTCGTGACGCTGTCGGCGCTGGCATCTGTCCCGGCATAAACCCGGTTGTTGCCGTCGCCCGCGTCGATCATGTCACTGCCGTCGCCGCCAAGGATCGTGTCGTCGCCCGATCCGGCATAGGCATAATCATCGCCGTCACCCAGGGTGATGGTGTTCGCGCCATCCCCGGCGGTAACATAATCGTCGCCCGCGCCCGTGGTGATCGTGTCATTGCCAGCCCCGGCCGAGACGGTATCGGCGCCATCGTCGCTGCCCGAATCGACAAGGTTGTCGCCCTCGCTTGCGTCGAGGTAATCGGCACCGTCGCCGCCGGTGATGGTGTCGTTGCCCGCCCCCGATGTGACGTAATCGTCGCCCGAACCGGCGTCGATCAGTTTGTCGCCGATATCGTCGTCGTCGCCCGTGCCATTGACGGTGATGGTGTCCGCGCCATCACCGGCATCGATGGTATCGTTGCCGCCGTAATCCGTGATGCGGTCATCGCCCGCGCCGGATACGATCTGATCGTCGCCCGCCCCTGTCGTGATATCATCATTCCCGGCACCGGTCAGGATCTGGGTCGAGGTTGCCGAAGAGGTTTCGATAACGTTATTGCCATCGCCCGCGTCGATCGTCTCGATGCCGCGGCCGCCATATATGGTGTCATCGCCTGACCCTGCAGTGACCGTATCGTTGCCGCCATCAAGGGTGATAAAGTTGTCGCCATCCCCGGCCATGACCAGATCGTCACCGTCATCGGAATAGATCGTATCACCACTCGACCCGCCTATGATCGTGTCATTGCCTGCACCGGTCGAGGCGGTATTGTAGCCCTCGCCCAGTTCGACCCAATCATTGCCCGAGCCGGTGGTGACGTCATCGAAGCTGGCATCGGTCCCCGCATAAACCCGGTTGTCGCCGTCGCCTGCGTTGATCAAGTCGACGCCGTCGCCGCCATAGATCGTGTCGTCGCCCGATCCGGCATACGCATAATCATCGCCATCACCCAGGGTGATGGTGTTCGCGCCATCCCCGGCGGTAACATAATCGTCGCCCGCGCCCGTGGTGATCGTGTCATTGCCAACCCCGGCCGAGACGGTATCGGCGCCATCGTCGCTGCCCGAATCGACAAGGTTGTCGCCCTCGCCTGCATCGATGTAATCGGCACCGTTACCGCCCTGAATGGTATCGTTGCCGGCACCCAGATAGATTCGGTCATCACCCGCGCCTGCGTCGATCAGCTTGTCGCCGCCCTCATAGGCCGAGATAAGATCATCCCCGTCTCCGGCCTCGATCGTATCGGCGCCGCCGCCCAGCTGGATCTGATCGTCCCCGCCACCCGAGGCGATGGAATCATCGCCCATCGCGGAATGGATCGTGTCATTTCCAGCTCCGGTCGACACCGTGTCATTGCTGTTGCCAGTCGTGACCTGGTCATTTCCCCTGCCGGTGGTCACATACGCTTTGCCACCGCTGACGCTGATGTAGTTCTGCCCGTCGCCTGCATGGATGGTTTTGTCGCCGCTGTGGCCAAGGATCGTATCGGCGCCGCTGCCAGCCGACACCGTATCGGCGCCGGCACCGGAATCGATGTAATTGTTTCCGGTCCCGGCATCGATGGAATCATTACCCTGTTCGCCGAAGATGCTATCGCTTCCATCGCCCCCCATGATGGTATCGTTTCCGACACCGCCATAGATCAGATCGTTGCCAAACGACCCTTCAATTCTGTCATCGCCTCCGAGTCCGTAGATCGTGTCTGGCCCACTACTGCCGACGATATAGTCTCCTCGATCGGTTCCTGAATAGATTGGCATCTGTGTCCCCATTGTGACTCTGGCGTGATGATCCGCCGATGGCGGGGTCTGCTCCGCATCGTGGCCTGACTACTGCTCAGAATGCTCGGGATCGCGCAGCCGGGCATGACCACTTCCGGTCATGCGTTAACGATTTTTTCAGGCATCCCTGTTCAGTCTTCGGGCAAAGCGGCCCTAGGTCTGTGAACCGGTCGTTACCGGCGTTGACCGGCGCGTGACCTTGACGAAAACTGAATGCAGATGCCGCCCTGCAAAGGAGTTGCCGTTGATCCCTGATCCGCGCCTTCTGTCGGCTGTTCATCGCGCCGCGCTGGACCCCACGGCCTGGCGGGATGTCATTCTGGAACTGGAACGCGCCTCGGGCGGGGCGCGGATCGCGGCCTTCGGGGTCAATGCCGACGGGTCGCAAAACATCCAGTTGCCTGCCGTTCATGGCAGCTTCGACCCGGCCTTTGGCGAAAGCTTCATCGCGCATTACGGCGCCTTGAACCCTTGGGCGCGACGCTTTGCGATGATGCCCGTCGATCGGCCGCTGCGCTCGGCCGGGCTGATCGCGGACGAGGATCTGATGCGGACCGAGTTCTATCACGACTGGATCCGGCCACAGGACGATATGCGCGGCGGGGTCGGGTTGCGCCTTGCGGTGGGGCAGGGGCGCCACGTCTTTCTGGCCGCCAATGTGCGCCAGCGCGAACGCGACCGGGTCGAGGATGCGTTGGTCCGGTTGCTGGATCAGCTGACCCCGCATCTGCGTCATGCGCTGCAGGTCAATGCGATCCTGCGCGGCTATGCCGCCCGTATCGCCCTGCTGGAGGCGGGCGCCACCGAAGGCGCGCTGTTCGTCATTCTGAACCCACAGCGCCACGCCCTGCAAGTGGAACCGGATGCCGGGGCCTTGGCGCCGTTCCGCATCGATGCGACAGGCCTGTTCCGCATGACCACCCCCCGGATGCAGGACTGGCTGGAGTCGCTGGTCCGGGCGCCGCGCGGCGGGCCTGTCCCTGCTGTCTGCAATGACGGGGTCTGGCAGGGCAGGGCCGTCGCGGTGCCCGGCGATGCCCTGCTGCATCCGCCCTTTCAGCACACGCCCGCCCCTGCCGGGCCGTGTCTGGGGCTGATCTTTCAGCGCGTCGCCCGCAGCGAAGCGCCCGGGGACCGGCTGCGGCGCAAATTCGGCCTGACCGCCGCCGAGGCCCGCATCGCGCTGGCCGTCGCCGGGGGCGCCTCGGCCCCCGAGATTGCGCGCGAACGCGGGGTCAGCCTGCATACCGTGCGCAACCAGATCAAGGCGGCCATCGCCAAGACCGGCGCGCGGCGGCTTGGCGATCTGATCCGGATCGTGACCTGCGAGACGGGCTAACGGACGCCCGTTGGTTTGCGGACGGATCGCAGCGATATCCTGGGGCGCGCCGAACCGGACCACGCCGCACGGGCGCCCGCTAAAGCATCCACTCGATCGGCAGCAACCCCAGGAACCGCATCAGCATGCGCGATGCCAGGCTGGTGCCGGGTTCCGACAGATGCCGGGCGACGGTGCCGTCGGCCAATGGCTCGTCCCAGACCATGTCGCCGCCGGGCGTCATCGCGGGCCGATAGGTGGTTGTGGGAAAGGCCGTATCGAAGGCTGCCTGAAACCCGCCCGCCAGCTGCGGGCTGTCGATCAGCACGCCCATTTCGGTATTCAGCGCAAAGGAACGCGGATCGAAATTGAATGACCCGATGAACACCTGCTGCCCGTCCAGAGACAGGGCTTTGGAATGCAGGCTGGCCCGCGACGGCCCGGCCTGCCTTTCGTCGCGCGACGAGACCGCGAAGTCGGGCTTCAGTTCATAAAGGCCGACCCCGGCCTGCAACAGCCTTTTGCGATATTTGATATAGGCGCTGTGGACCAGAATGACATCGGTAGCCGCCTGCGAATTGGTCAGGATGCGCACGCGCGTCCCGCTGCGCGCGATCCGGGTCAGGGCCTCGGTGAACCCGGTGCCCGGCACGAAATAGGCCGAGACAAGATCGACCGAGCGGTCGGGCCGCGACACAAGCTGCATCAGCTGAGGGAACAGGAAATCGTTCTGCCGCGCCTTGTTCAGCCCCTTGGCTGGATCATCGCTGACCAGCGCCACATCGGTCCATTCGAAAGCCAGCTGACCCGCTGCGATCTGCGTCACGATATCGGCCTGACGCAGGCGCGCGCCATAGGCCTGCCCGTTGGCGGACCCTGCCTGCTGCCGGGCATCGGCCATCAGGCGGTCCAGCGCGCCGGTCCGGGGCACGGTCAGGATACGGTCTGCGGGATGGGCGGACCCGCTGGCCCAGTAGCGATCGAAATCCGCGCCGACATCGGCCGCGCCCCGCCCCGCGACCATGACGTCGGTATCGACATATTGCATCCCGCCGCCCATGCCGAAATAGAGGTCGCCGATATTGCGGCCACCAAGCATGGTGATCGCGCCGTCCGCGGTCAGCGATTTGTTGTGCATCCGCCGGTTCAGCCGGAAGAAATCGAACAGATAGCCGATTGGCTTCGGGTTGCGCAGAATGAACGGGTTGAACAACCGCAGCTCGACATTGGGCAGGGCGTCGATCGCGGCCAGATCGCTGTCCATCCCCGAAATGCCGTTATCGTCCAGCAACAGGCGCACCCGCACGCCGCGTTCCGCAGCCCTGCGCAGTTCGTCCAGCAGGATCAGCCCCGCCGCATCGCGCTGCCAGATGTAATATTGCACGTCCAGCGACACCTGAGCGGCGCGGATCAGCGCCATGCGGGCGGCGAAGGCATCCGGGCCGGACATCAGGGGAACGACGCCGCTGCCGCCCGCCGCATCCCGGGGCGGCGACAAAGCGAACCGGCCCAGCACCGTATCCGCCGAGGCCGCAAGGGCGTGGCTGGTCGTCCGACCCTGCAGCGATGGCGGCCTGAACGTCACATGCCCGATCAGGATCACGGTCAGAACCGCAAGCAGGATCAGCGCCATCACCCGTGCCATGTTGCGACGCCTGCCTTCTGCGGGTTGAGCCTTTGTCACGCAGGCATCGCATGGCCGTTGCGGCCCCGCAAGGCGCGCCACGGCTGCGCCCGGGGTGACGCGACCGGGGGCCTGATGCTAGAGCAGGTTGAAGCCGGGGCCATAGGGATAGCCGGTGATATTGTCATGACCATCGCCGGTGATGACCAGAATATCATGTTCGCGATAGCCCCCGGCACCGGGCTGGCCCTGTGGAATGGTCAACATCGGCTCCATCGAGATGACCATGCCGGGTTCCAGCACGGTGTCGATATCCTCGCGCAGTTCCAGCCCCGCCTCGCGGCCGTAATAATGGCTGAGAAGGCCGAAGGAATGGCCATAGCCAAAGGTCCGGTACTGCAACAGATCCCGGTCGGCCAGAAAGGCGTTGATCTGTCGCGTGATCCCGGAGCAGGTCGCGCCGGGCTTCAGCAGGCTCATCCCGTATTCATGCGCGGCCACATTCGCCTGCCAGATCGCCAGTGACGCGTCGTCGATTCCGCCCACGAACATCGTCCGCTCCAACGCGGTATAATAGCCCGAAACCATCGGAAAGGCGTTGAGGCTGAGGATGTCCCCGGCCTGCAGAACACGCGCGGTCACCGGGTTATGCGCGCCGTCGGTGTTGATCCCCGACTGGAACCAGACCCATGTGTCGCGATATTCGGCCAGCGGAAAGCGGGCAGCGATCTCTTGTTCCATCGCGTCGCGGCCTGCCATGGCCACGTCGATCTCTCGGGTGCCGATCCTGACGGCCTCTTTGATCGCATGACCGCCGATATCGGCGATGGCGGCGCCCTGACGGATCAGCGCAATCTCGGCAGGTGATTTGTGCATGCGCTGCTGCATCGTCAGCGCCGAGATGTCGGCGGCCCGGCCGGGCGCAAGATAGTCGTCCAGAGCCGATTTCAGCCCGACCGTCATGTGGTCGCTTTCGAAACCGATGCAGCGGCCCGTGCCGGTCACCGACCGGACCGCCCGCCAGTAATTGTTCCGCTGCCAGTCGGTATAGGTGATGGCGTCGCCATGGCTGCGCCGCCACGGCTGGCCCGCGTCGATCCCCGCGCTGATCGTCACGCAGTCCGACGGCGTCACCACCAAAGCATAGGGACGACCGAACGCACAGTAAAGGAAACCTGAATAATAGGCGATATTATGCATCGATGTCAGCACACAGGCGTCGATGCCCCCCGTGGCCATGTCGCGGCGCAGGCCGGCAAGGCGGGCGTCGTATTCGGCCCCGTCGAAGGGCAACTGGCGATCACCCTGATGAAAATGATAAAATTCGGGACGGTTCATGGCAAACGGCCTTCTTGTCGGGCCGATCGTGCAGGGAAAGGCACCCTTCCTTGCCGCATCGGCGGAAACGCAAGATCCCGGCGTTCAGGATGGGGAACAGGGCTTGCGCAACAGTGTTGCGGTGGCGACGCCATCGCCGGCCCATGACACAAGGTTACCCCATCCCGCGCGGCGTTCAAGCCCTTCCGGCAGCCTTGGGGGCATCTCCGCGGCGCGACAGGGCGACATGGGCGTCCCCGGGGAACAGGAACCTGCGGGTTCGATCCGCTGAAGCGGCCCTGCGCCTGATGCACCCGGTCCAGCGCCGGGGAAAAACCGATCACAATGGCATGGGCCGATCACCCATGCCGCGATGCCGCCCGCCCTTCGACGTTGAGGCCGTGCAGATAACGGTGTTGCAGTCGGGGTCGAACAATGCGGGCACGGTCACGCGGCGGCGACGGATATCGCAATCGGCGACCATGATCTGCGCCGGTCGCGGACGGAAAGGTGCCGGAATAGTCCGGAAAGACAAACAGGGTGTGCCGGATCTGCCCGGGAACGGACAGCGCGCCGACGATCCCCGCCAGCGCCACGCCCAAGCGATAGGATGCGAAGCGCGGCGCCGGGTTAACCAAGGTCAGCGCGGCGGGGCTGGGGGTGACGATCTGTTCCGAAAGCCTGATCGGCTTTCTGGGCCGCCCTGTGGACCTGCCCCAGATCGCGCATCCGGCCTTTCGGTCGCAGACGATGCTGGTGTGGAAACCGCCAACCGGTCGCGGCAGGTCGGCGATTTCGCCGATGGCGCGCGGCTGCCGGACATCAAAAAGCCCGCGCCCCGATGGGGGCGCGGGCAGTTGTGACCGATCAGGCTGGCGATCAGACCGGACGCGCCGCCCCAAGGACAGCGGCGGGCCGGTCGTCGATAAAGCCGTCCAGCACCTGCGTGGACGAGGGCCGGGTGATCAGGCTGACGCCGACGAAGATCAGGCAGGCCACCGGAAAGCCCAGCACCCCCGCATTCAGCCCGATCAGCGAATTGCCGGTCAGATACATCGCCGTCACAAAGACCACGCCGCCGCCGATCGAGGCCAGTGCCCCTGCCGCCGTGGCGCGTTTCCAGAAAAAGGCGCCGATGGTCGCGGGCACGATCACCACCAGCCCGACCGAGGTCGCGACCGACAGGATCGCGATCATGCTGAACTCCATCGCGGCAAAGCCCATCGCCAGCAGCGAGATGACCGGGATGACGAATTTGCCGATCTTCAGCTGGCGCTGATCGTCATGATCGCCCGTCAGGTTGCTGTAGACGTCGCGCGAAAAGATCGACGACAGGGTCAGCAGGATCGAATCGATTGTCGACACCGCCGCCGCCATGATGCCGATCATCACCACCACGCCCAGCAGCGGCGGGACATAGTCGGATGACAGCAGCATCGAGGTCGCCAGATCGGGACGTTCCAGATCGGGGAAGATCAGGAAGGCGGAAAAGCCCCAGATGACCGACACGATGGTGTAAACCAGCCCGAAGCACAGAAAGATGATCAGCATCCGCCGCAGGGCGCCAAGCGAGGATGGCATGAACAGCCGCTGGCTGACCTGCGGGTTCGAGATGGCAAAGAAGAACCACGGCAGGGTCATGCCCAGAAAGGTCGTGAAACTGAACAGCCCCGGCCCCGGCACCTGCAGCATGGCAGGCGAGGCCTCGGCGATGCGGTCGAACATGGTGAAGAACCCGCCCAGTTCCGCCACCACCAGCACGCAGACCGCGACCGATGCGACGATCATCACCAGCGCCTGCAGGCTGTCGGTCCACATGACGGACCGGATGCCCGCGATATAGGAAAACAGGATCGCCAGCACCGTGGCCACAATAATGCCGGTGCCAAAGCTGATCTGCCCCTCGGTCATCCCCGACAGCAGATAGCCCACGCCCGACAGCTGCACCGCCGAATAGGGGATCAGGAAAACCAGACTGGTCAGCCCGGCCAGAACCGCCACCCATTTGCTGCCATAGCGCACGCCCAGCATCTCGTACGGGGTGACGAAACCGTATTTCTTGCCCACCCGCCAGAAACGCGGACCGAAGATCGCAACCAGCGTGACGCCGGCGAAATAGACGATCTCGAACCCCAGGGCACCGACACCGCCGCGATAGGTCAGACCGGCCAGCCCGACCATCATGAAGGCCGAATAGGTCGTCGCCGAATAGCTGAGCGCCGAGACGACGCCCCCCATGCCCCGGTCGCCCAGAAAATAGCCCGACATCGACGTGGCCGGGCCTGACCGCGACAGCCAGGCCACGGCCAGCGACAGCACGACATAGATCGCGATGCCCCAGATCACCAGTGAGACGGTCATTCCGCATCCTCCGTGAAACCGGCGGTGGCGATGATGTTCAGCACGATGACGGCCACGCCCGCCAGACACCAGAACAGAAAGCTGCCATACCACGCGCCGATCTGTCCGATCAGCGCATAGGGCACCAGATAGCACGACAGAATGACAAGGCTGACAAGCCTGAGAGACAAGCTGCGGGACATGAGGAGAAACTCCCTGAAGGATGAGGGCGGTCTCGGGCGGTGCCGGATCGCCTCGTTCACATGATTGGGTCCGCGCGCGGACGCGCGGGCCGGGCCGCGATCAGTGCAAGGGCACCGTCATCGGATCATAGGCATAGACCCAGGCCGGGTCTTCGGGCTGCTTCAGCCAGGTATTCGCGTTCGAGATCGTCTGCACCTTGGTGGCACGATCCCGGCGCGTATTCTCGTACAGCGTAAAGGCGCTGCGATAATCCGCCGTCCCGGTCAGGGTCAAGGCGCGGGTCAGCACGGCGGCATCCTCGATCGCCATGCAGGCGCCCTGCGCCATATGCGGGCGCATGGGATGGCAGGCATCGCCCAGCAGGCACAGCCGCCCCCGGCTCCACAAGCTCATCGGGTCGCGGTTCCAGAACGGCCATTTGGTGACCTCGGTCGTGGCGTCGATCAGGCCGCGCACCATCGGGTGGGCGCCCGCGCCAAAGATTGCCTCCATCTCTTCGCGGGAGCTGTCAACGAAGCCCGTATCATGGTCCCAGCTGTCCACCGGCACGCCGGTGACATAGTAATATTCGCTGGCATCCCCCTTGGTCGCATAGGCCATGATGTGGCGCGACTGGCTCCACCACCATTTCACGCAGGCCTCGTATTCCAGCCCCGTCGCGCGCAGCTTGTCCATATCGACCAGCGCCCGATGCCCGATCCAGCCCGAAAAGCGCGGCTTTTCCACGCCCAGCAGCTTTTCGCGGATCATCGAATTGATGCCGTCAGCGCCGATCACCAGCCCCGCCGCAACCTGCCGCCCGTTCGAGAATGTCAGCAGGACATGGTCGTCGCGTTCCTCAAGATCGGTCAGGCCATGGCTGAAATGCAGCCGGTCCTGCGGCAGGATCGCGATCTGTTCGGCATGCAGATCGCCCCGGTGGATGGTGATGTAGGGCGCGCCATATTCGCGCAGCGCAAAATCGCCCAGCCTGATCCGCGACAGATATTCGCCGGTCATTCCATCCCGAGAGAACCAGTGATCGGGATGCGATCCGATGGCCGCCAGCCGATCCTCAAGCCCCAGGGTCCGAAAGATCTTCATCACATTGGGGCCGATATGGATGCCCGCCCCCAAACGCACGAATTCTGGTGCCTGTTCAAAGACATCGACGCTGAATCCGGCCTCGTTCAGCAGGGCGGCAGCGGCGGCCCCGCCCAGTCCGGCGCCGATCACGGCGATGTCGATACGGTCGATGGCGGTCACGTTGTGATCCCTTCGCTGGTTGCTGTTATTTCATTCGTATACAAACAACTTAACCCTGCAAGAGTTTTGATGCCTCCGCCTGCGAATTTCCAGCCCGGCTGCATCTTTATCAGGCAAGCGCCCACCCGTCCCTAGCGGTCCCATGCAGGCAGGTCGGGGGCAAAGCGGGCGCGCAGATAGGCGGCCAGATCGGCCATCTGCGCCCCGTCCAGCTGATCGGCGAACCCCGGCATGTCGCGCAGGGGCAGGGACAAGGGTGCCTCGATCCCGTCGCGGATCACCGCCAGCGCCGCATCCGGACGCGGCGCGCGCAGGGCTGCGGACAGGGTCAGCGGCACCTGCGCGGCGGTTTCCGCCCCCGGCAGACCGGGCGTGTGGCAACTGGCGCAGGCGGCGCGGAAGATGCGCGAGGCCGGGCCGGGGGGCGGCGTACCCTCGGCCAGCGGGCGCGGCTCGGCAGGGGTGATCTGCGAGGCCAGATAGGTCGCCATGGCGGCGATATCGGCATCGGGCACGCCTTGCAGGCTGTCCACCACCGGCGCCATCTTGGCCCCGGCGCTGGCGATGCCCGGCGCATGACCGGTCAGCAGATAGGCGAACAGGCTGTCCCGGTCCCAGCCCCGCGCGCCGGCCTGCGCGCCCGTCAAAGGCGGCGCCCATGCCTCGGCCACCATCGCCCCGGCATAGGGTCGTGCGGCATCCTCGGCCCCCAGCCCGTTGCGGGGCGTGTGACAGGCGCTGCAATGGCCCGCCCCTTCGACCAGATAACGGCCCCGGTTCCAGACCTCGGATTGCGCCGCGTCCGAAGTCAGCGGGGCCGGATCGTGATAGATCAGGTTCCACAGGGCATTGACCGGGCGCAGGTTGACCGCCGCCAGCATCGTGGCGCGCGGGATCTGGGCCCGGACCGGTGGCAGGGTCTGCAGATAGGCATAAAGCGCCTGCATGTCGCCATCATCGATCCGCGCGAATGACGTATAGGGAAACACCGGATACAGGTTCTTGCCGTCCCGGCTGATCCCGTGCCGCATCGCGCGTTCGAAGGCCGCAAAGGACCACAGGCCCAGACCCGTGTCGGGATCCGGCGTCAGATTGGTGCTGTAGACGGTGCCGAAGGGCGTCTGCATCGCCCGCCCGCCGGCATTGGCCGCCCCGTCCGGCGCAGTGTGGCAGACGGCGCAATCGCCGGTGGCAAAGACCTGCGCGCCGCGTTCCAGCGTCTCGGGGGTGAATTGCGCGGCCAGGGGCGCGCGGCTGGCGGGAATGGCGGAATGGATCGGCAGCGCCAGCGCACCAAAAGTCAGCGCCCCCCCGACCGAGGCCAAAGCCGCCCACAGCCTGCGCCGTTTGGGCCGTGCGGGCGCGGACCCGGGCGCGGGCAAGGCGGCGGGACCGGCCCCCTGCCCCGCCAGGGCGGCGCGCAGTTTCTCGGGCGTGAAGGGCGCCTCGCGCAGGCGCACCCCGGTCGCGTCGAAGATGGCGTTGGCGATGGCGGCGGCAGCGGGCACGGCGGCGCTTTCGCCCACGCCAAGCGCGGGATCGCCGGGCCGGGCGATCAGCATGGATTGCACCTGCGGCACCTGATCGAAGGTCTGGATCGGATAGGTCGCCCAGCTTTTCGGTGTCGGCCCGATGGCGTCGAAGGTCACCTGTTCGGTCAGCGCGCGGCTGGCCGTCTGGATGACATTGCCGTGGATCTGGGCGCGCACACCATCGGGGTTGATGACCAGCCCCTGGTCCTGTCCGACAAAGACGCGGGTCAGCGTCACCTCGCCGGTTTCCGTGTCCACCGCCACATCGCAGACCCATGCCGCCGAGGCTGCCGCCGTGCCGGGAAAGGCGCCATGCACATAGGTGGCATAGGCAAAGCCCTGACCATAGGCCATGCGCCCCTGCCGCCGGAACCGGGGCCCGGTCCGGTCCTGCCAGCCCGCCGCATCCGCCGTGCGGGCCACCAGATCGGCCTGACGCGGATCGTCCAGATGATGCAGGCGAAAGGCCACAGGATCGGCCCCGGCCTCATGCGCCAGCTCGTCGACGAAACTTTCATGCGCAAAGGTGTTGGGCAGGGCCGACACGCCCCGCATCCATGCGGCCCGGACGATGGGCGCCAGATCATGGCAGGTGATCCGCTTGTGCGGGATGCGATAGGGCGGCACGATGGTCCGGTCGCCCATCATCGCGTGATGCGGATCGGCGGGGATGCGGCCCGTCAGCAGCAGGCACAGGTTCGGCCCCCGGTTCGACGGATACCAGCTGTCCATCGCATAGGCGTGCATCTGACCGTCGCGCAGCCCGCCTTGCACCTCCATCAGTTGGGCGGCGCCTTTCGGTTCCCAAAGATGTTCCTGTTCGCGGGTCAGCTGCACCCGCACCGGCGCGCCCACGGCGCGCGACAGCAGCAGCGCGTCGCCGCAGACATCGTCGGCGCAGTTGCGGCCATAGCAGCCGGCGGCCTGCAGGCGCCGCACCTCGACCGCCTCGGGGGGCAGGCCGGTCAGCAGCGCCAGATCGGCGCGCAGCAGATGCGGGTTCTGCGTGCCAGACCAGACCAGCGGCGCGCCATCGTTCCAGTCCGCCACCCCGCAGGACGGCCCGATCGAGCCATGTTCGTGATAGGGCCACAGATAGGTCCGCGACAGCCGCCTGTCGCACTCGGCCAACCCCCGATCGACATCGCCCGACCCGTCCAGCAGCCGCGCGGTCGAGGGCTGATCGCGCAGCGTCTGCGCCAGCCGGTGATCCAGCGGCGGCAGATCGGGCGGCATCCGCCAGCTGACCCGCAGCGCCTGCGCGACGGCCTGCGCCTGCTGCGGCGTCTGCGCGACGACGCCCAGAAAATCGGCCTCGCGCACGATGGCGATCAGGCCGGGCATGCCCGCGACCGAAGCCTCGTCCACGGCGACCAGACTGCGGCCCACGAAATCGCCGCTGTCTCGCCCGGCATAGGGAGGGCGGATGACATGGCCGTGCAGCATGCCGTTTATCCGCAGATCATGGATATAGGCAAAGGCGCCGGTCACCTTGGCGGGCAGATCGCGCCGCCCGACGGGCTGGCCGACGATGCGGTATTGGGCCGGATCCTTGACCGGAACGTGATCGTCCAGCCGCATGGTCAGATCCCGGCCCGCCAGCAGCGCCGCGTAATCCTGCGCGCCATGCGGCCCGATGACCTGCCCGTCCGCGGTGCGCAGATCGGTGGCGGCCGCGTTCAGCCGTTGTGCCGCCAGCCCCAGCAGCGCCAGCCGCGCCTGCGCCGCCGCAAACCGCAGGGGCCGCGCGGTGATCTGGATCGTCTCGGACGCGATGGTCGGCCCCTGATCGGGGGTGCTGGCCGTGTCGCCCAGCACCACGCGCACCCGGTCCAGCGGCAAATCCAGTTCCTCGGCCACGATCTGGGCCAGCGCGGTCTCGATCCCGGTGCCCAGATCGACATGGCCGTTCTGGACGGTCACCGAACCGTCCGCATCCATGTGCAGAAAGACGATCCGCCCCTCGGGGCGGTCGTCAAAGACCGACAGCCCGCCCGACGTCGCCAAACCCGTCATCGCGCCACCATCAGGGCTGCTGCCTGACGGACCGAGGCGACGATGTCCTGATGGGTTCCGCAGCGGCACAGATTGTCGCGCAGCGCCTGACGGATCTGATCGTCCGAAGGGTCGGGATTGCGGTCCAGCAGCGCCACGGCGGTCATGATCATGCCGTTCAGGCAATAGCCGCATTGCGCGCCCTGCCCGTCGATGAACCCCTGCTGGACCGGATGCAGATCGCCGGTCACCGGGTCGGCCAACCCCTCCAGCGTGGTCACGGAGCGGCCTTTGACACGGGCGGCGCGCATCACGCAGGCCCGCGCGGGCGCACCGTCGACCAGCACCGTGCAGGCCCCGCATTGCCCCAGACCGCAGCCGTATTTCGGCCCGTTCAGCCCGATCCGGTCACGCAGAAGATCCAGCAGGGACAGGCGTTCGCCGTCCGTCACGCTGCTATCCTGCCCGTTCAATGTGAAATCCATCCGCATCCCTCGTTCAGCGGCCCGTTCCGGCATGGTGAGACAATATTCAAATGTACACAAACATTTTTTAACCGCGGCAGCCCTGAATTATTCATTCGCCCAATTTATAGTCTTTGCGTGGCGGTGCCGGCTGGAACAGGTTAGACTGAAAAAGACCGGCGCCCTGCCCTTTCAAACGTCTGCCCTTTCAGAAGCCCGCCCATTCAGAACCACGGACCTTGCCCCTCGATGACAACACAGTCCCCGCCGGAATACTGCCTGGACGATCAGGTCGGCTTTCTTCTGCGCAAGGCGCATCAGGCCCATATCGCGATCTGCGCCGAAAAGCTGGGCGGTCTTCTGACCCCGGTGCAATTCTCGACCCTGCACCGGCTGGCGACGGAACCGGGGCCGGTGTCGCAGAACGCGCTTGGGCGGATGGTGGCGATGGATGCGGCGACGACCAAGGGGGTCGTCTCGCGGCTGAAGGAACGCGGGCTGATCGACAGCCGCGCAGATGCGGGCGACAAGCGCCGCCACATGCTGTCCACAACCGAAAAGGGCCGCGCCCTGCTGGCTGAAACGGTGCCCCTGATGCTGCAGATCACCCGCCAGACCCTGTCCCCGCTGGAGCCCTATGAGCAGGACATGCTGCTGGCACTGTTGCGCAAGATCGGCTGAGCGGTGCCGCCCCGCCGGGGCCGGGGGCGCCCGACCCAAGCCCATGACCTGCAGGATCCCATCCTCGACGCTGCCGAACTGGCCTTTGCCCGCAGCGGTTTCGACGGCACCGGGCTGCGAGAGATCGCGGCAGCGGCGGGGGTCAGTCAGGCGCTGCTGCGGTATTATTTCGGCGCCAAGCAGGATCTGTTCGACGCGGTGTTCCGCAGGCGCGGGCGCCAACTGGCCTCGCGCCGTCTGGCGCTGCTGGCCGATCTGGGACCGGATGCACCGGTGCAGGGCATCATCGCCGCCTATCTGCGCCCGCAATGGGACATGAAGATCGCGGGCGGCAACAAGGCGGCCTTTCTGGCACTGCAGGCGCGGGTCCATGCCTCGACCGATGCGCATCTGCTGGCGTTGCGGGCGGATATCTATGACGCCCCGCTTGGCGCCTATGTCGATGCGCTGGCGCGCGTTCTGCCCCTGCCCCGCGCCCTCATCGCCCGCCGGATGGGCTTTCTGGTCGGCAGCTATCTGTTCGTGCTGAACGATCTGGCGCGGCTGGACATGGTGTCGGGCCGGCCGACTGACGCGGCCAAGGTGCTGTCCGATCTGACCGTCTTTCTGTCGGCAGGCCTGTCGGCGCCCGTCTGACGGGCAACCGCCCGGATTTCGATCACCTGCGGCTTCCGGTCGAATAATAAGGTGTGTGCATACGATTTTTCTTGATATTGTTCGGGTGCGCAATTTAGCCTGTGATCACGCGCTTGGACAAAGGCAGACCCATGACCCCCATCCGTATCGGACAGATCGTCCCCAGCTCGAACCTGACGATGGAGACTGAAATCCCCGCCCTGCTGCGCGCGCGCGAACTGATCGCGCCCGAGCGTTTCACCTTTCATTCCGCGCGGATGCGCATGAAGCATGTCACGAAAGAGGAACTGGCGGCGATGGACGCCGACAGCGACCGCTGCGCGCTGGAGCTGTCGGATGCCCGCGTCGATGTGATGGGCTATGCCTGTCTGGTGGCGATCATGTCGATGGGCCACGGCTATCACCGCGCCTCGGCCGACCGTCTTGGCGGGGTGGCCGCGCAGAACGGGGCATCTGCCCCGGTCGTCACCTCGGCAGGGGCGCTGGTGGATGGGATCCGGGCCATCGGCGCGCGCCGGGTGGCGGTCGTGACCCCCTATATGATGCCGCTGACGCAGATGGTCGTCGACTATATCCGCCACGAGGGGATCGAGGTCGGCGATTTCCGGGCGCTGGAAATCCCGGACAATCTGGCGGTCGCGGCGCATGATCCGATGGCCCTGCCGGGCATCGTGTCGGGGATGGTCACCGATGACGTGGATGCCATCGTCCTGTCGGCCTGCGTGCAGATGCCCTCGCTGGCCGCCGTGGCGCTGGTCGAGGCGCTGACCCGCAAACCCGTCCTGACCGCCGCCATCGCCACCACATGGGCGATGCTGCGGGCGCTGAACCTGCCGACCCGGGTGCCGGGCGGCGGCACGCTGCTGTCGGGGGCCTATTGATGCGCGCGCCCCAAGGCTATCACGTCCATGCCAACGGCATCCGCCAGCATCTGCTGCATTATGCGGGCGACGGGCCGCAGATGCTGCTGATCCCCGGCATCACCTCTCCGGCGATCACATGGGGGTTCGTCGCCGAGCGTCTGGCCGAGGGCTTTGACGTTCATGTGCTGGATGTCCGCGGGCGCGGTCTCAGCGAAAGCGGCGATCTGGATTACACGCTGGATGCGCTGGCCGATGATGCGGCGGCGCTGGTCGCGGCCTGCGGGCTGAACGCGCCGGTGATCCTTGGCCATTCGATGGGCGCGCGCATCGCGATCCGGGCCGCGCGCCGCGCGCCGGGTCTGTTCGGCGGGCTGGTGCTGGTCGATCCGCCGGTCAGCGGGCCGGGGCGGCGGGTCTATCCATCCGCATGGCCGTGGTATGGCGATTCCATCCGCATGGCGCAAAAGGGCTGTTCGGTCGATGACATGCGCGCCTTCTGCCCGACCTGGACCGATGCGCAGGTCGCGCTGCGGGCCGAATGGCTGCACACCTGCCATTATGGCGCGATCAGGACCGCCTATGACGGCTTTCACACCGACGACATCCACGCGGACATGCCGCATCTGGACCTGCCCGTTCGGCTGGTCGTGGCAGGCGGCGCGCCGGTCATCGGCGCCGATGATCTGGCCGAGATGCAGGCCCTGATCCCGCATCTGCAGACCCGCATCGTCAAGGGTGCGGGCCATATGATCCCATGGGACGATCTGGCCGGATTTCTGGATGCCGTCATGGATTTCAACGCTTAACCAACAGGGAACACGCAGATGGACCATACCAGTTTCACGGAAATCTGCCTGCATCAGCTGAAGATGTCGGGCGTGCACGAGGGCGAGAAGCTGATCGTGCTGACCCAGGGGTCCGACCGTCTGGATTACGCCGATGCCTTCATGGCGGCGGGCCAGCGGCTTGGGGCGCGGATGTATCACATGCGTCTGCCCGCGCCCCTGCCGTCCGACAGCTGGTCGGTGGGTGTCACCGGTCTGGCCGCCATGCCCGATGCGGTCGAGGCGCTGAAGAATTGCGACATGCTGATCGACTGTATCTTTCTGCTGTTCAGCCCCGAACAATTCGCCATCCAGGATGCCGGCACCCGCATCCTGACCGCGGTCGAACCGCCCGAGCTGCTGGCCCGCCTGCTGCCCTACCCTGAACTGCGCGAAAAGGTCACCATCGCCGCCGACATGCTGGACCGTGCCAAGGTCATGCGCATCACCTCGCCGCATGGGACGGACGTGACCTACAAGCTGAACACCTATCCCACGGTGCCGGAATATGCCTGCACGGATACACCGGGGCGGTGGGATCACTGGCCGTCGGGCTTTGTCTTCACCGGCGGCGACGATGACGGGGTGGACGGGCAGATCGTGGTGGCGCCGGGCGACATCCTGCTGCCGCAGAACCTGATGGTGCGCGAACCCATCACCTATACCATCGAAAAGGGCTGGATCACCGACATCCGGGGGGGATTGGAGGCGCAGATCGTCAAATCCTATATGGACAGCTTCAAGGACAAGCGCGGCTTCGGGATGAGCCATGTGGGCTGGGGCATGAACCCCAACGCCAAATGGCACAACTTTGTCCCCGGCACTTTCGAGGGCGGCATGGGGATGGAGCCGCGCAGCTTTTACGGCAACGTGATGTTCTCGACCGGGCCCAACAACGAACTGGGCGGGCCGAACGACACCGCCTGCCATCTGGACATCCCGATGCGCAACTGTTCGCTGTTTCTGGACGATGCGGCGATCGTCATCGACGGCGACATCGTCGTGAAAGAGATCCAGCTGGATCGCTGATCTGTCCCGCGCCCCCCGGCAACAGGGGGCGCCCCAGCCAAGGTATCCCCCTTATGTCGCCCCAGATGTCCCAGCAACAGGTCTATGATCAGGCGGGCTTTGGCCGACCCGTCCCGCGCGGTCAGCGCCCGGCCATCGTGGTGGTCGATTTCAGCTATGGCTTTACCGATCCGCAATATCCCACCGCCGCCGACATGTCGGGGCCGATCGCCGCCACGCGTCGCTTGACCGATGCGGCGCGGGCGGCGGGAATGCCGGTCATCTATACCACCATCGCCTTTCACCCGGGCGAGGTGGACCGCCTGCCCTGGCTGAAAAAGGCCACCGGCATGGCCGCCCTGACCGAAGGATCACGGCTGGTCCGGATCGACGCGGCGACGGGCATTCAGCCCGGCGATCCGGTGGTGGTGAAAAAGGGCGCATCCGCGTTCTTCGGATCGACGCTGGCGGCGCTGCTGACCGGGGCGGGGGTGGACACGGTCGTGGTGACCGGAGCCACCACCTCGGGCTGCGTGCGGGCGACGGTGGTCGATGCGGTGCAGTCGGGCTTTACCGTGCTGGTGCCTGCCGATTGCTGCGCCGACCGCGCGCAGGCCCCGCATGACGCAAGCCTGTACGATATCGGCCAGAAATACGGCGATGTCACCGACAGCGACGACATTCTGGCATGGCTGGCCGGGTTGGGCTGACCCGCCCTGCCCCGCAGGTCGCGCCCCTCAGGTCGTGCCGCGCGGGATCAGACGCCCGGGCAGATGCACGTCATGGGTCAGCGTGCCCGCCAGCACCTCCAGCAGCTTCTCGGTCATTGCGGTGATCGGCTGACGATAGGTCGTCAGCTGATAAGCCGGAGAGGCCGCCAGCGGAATGTCGTCGAACCCGGTCACGGCGATATCCTGCGGCACGCGCAGACCCAGATGACAGCGCAGCGCATCAATGGCGCCGATGGCGATGATGTCGTTTTCGCAAACCAGCACATCGGGGCGCTGATCGGGGGACTGGCCGTCCAGCAGCCGGGTCACGCGTTCGATCGCGGCGGCGGAATCATAGGCATCGGCATGCAGGGCCGGGACCGGGGTGCCGGTGCGCGCCTGCCAATATTCGGTAAAGGTCGATTTGCGGTGCAGCTTGGCCGATTGCGTGTCCGGACCGGCCAGAAAGACCGGGCGCCGATAGCCCTTGTCCAGCAGATGATCCGCGATGTCGCGCATCGCGATCACATCGTCACAGGCGATGGTCAGCGTGCCGGGATTCTGGCTGTAGCGGGCAAAGATGACCAGCTTTTTCACCCGCCTGGCGCCAAGCGCCGTGGCCAGCACGGTGTCGTCGAACCGCGTGCCGATCACGACCGCCGCATCCACCCGCCGCTGACTGGCCGCCAGCAGCGCCGCCGAGGCGTCGTCGCTGTCCGACATATGCACCAGCAGCGTGCCCCATCCCGCCGTCCACAGCATCCGGGTCAGCCGTTCCAGCAGGACCAGTTTGTGAGGGTTGGAAAAGTCGTTGGTGATGATCGCCACCAGGTTGGAGCGGTCGGATGCCAGCGACGAGGCCAGCAGATCCGGCGCATAGCCAAGCGTCTCGGCGGCGGCCAGCACCCGTTCGCGCGCCTTGCGGCTGATCGAGGCGTCCTTCTTGAAGGCCCGCGCCACGGTCCAGCGCGACACGCCTGCTGCCGCCGCCACATCATCCGCCGTCACGCTGTCGTTCAGATCATCCATGCCCGATCCTACCCTGTCCGGGGACCGGTCGGAAGGCGTTTGCTCGCGGGTGCAGATTTTTGTTGCTCGCGGGTGCAAAAGCATCCATCCTGACCCAGAGGAAAGTTCTGCACGTGATTCGAGGGGGGATGCGGATGCTGAGGGTTGCCCTGCTGGGGGCCGGCCGGATTGGTCAGGTCCATGCGAAATCGATGACGGCGACGACGGCCAGCCGGCTGGTCGCGGTGGCCGATGTGAATGCCGAAGCCGCGCAGGATCTGGCGGCCCGGATCGGCGCCGAGGCGTGCAGCGTCGATCAGATCATCGCTGATCCCAGCATCGACGCGGTGCTGATCGCGACCTCGACGGACACGCATTCCGACCTGATCACCCGCGCCACGGCGGCGGGCAAGGCGGTGCTGTGCGAAAAGCCGGTCGATCTGTCGCTGGACCGCGCGCTGGCCACGCTGAAAGCGGCCGAGGCGACCGGCCAGCCGGTGATGATCGGGTTCAACCGCCGCTTCGATCCCAGCTTCAAGGCGCTGAAGGCGGCTTTCGACGGCGGCGAGATCGGGCGCGGAGAGTTGCTGTCCATCACCTCGTTCGACCCCGCGCCGCCGCCGGTCAGCTATATCAAGGTCTCGGGCGGGCTGTTCCGCGACATGATGATCCACGATTTCGACATGGCCTGCTGGATCTTTGGCGGTGCCCCCGCCACGGTCAGCGCACAGGGCGCCGCACTGGTCGATCCGGCCATCGGCGATGCGGGCGATGTGGACACCGCCGTCGTGACGCTGGTCTGGGATGACGGGCGCATGGCGGTGATCCGCAATTCCCGTCGGGCGGGCTATGGCTATGACCAGCGGGTCGAGGTTCTGGGCTCGGGCGGGCTGTTGTCGGCCAACAACATGCTGGAAAACACCGTCGAAAAGATCACCACCGACGGCGCGGTCAGCGCCAAGCCGCTGCATTTCTTTCTGGAACGCTACATGCGCGCTTACGAGGATGAATGGACCGCCTTTCTGGATGCGGTGACCACGGGGGCGGCGATGCCCGTCACCCTGCGCGAAGGCGTGGCCGCCCTTGCCTGCGCCGAGGCCGCAACCCGGTCGCTGAAGACCGGCGCGACCGTCGCCATCACCCCCGACATGCTGGGCTGAGGCGATGCGCGACATCGGATGCTGCACCTGGATCTTTGGCAACGAGGATCTGAGCGCCATCGCCGCCCGCGCCACCCGCGCGGGCCTGCAGGGGGTCGAGATCCATGGCGATCTGTCGCTGGACCCGGTGCAGGCGGGGCGCATCTTCCGCGATGCCGGGCTGCGGATCTTTTCGATCACGCCGGGCGATGCCGATATCAGCCATCCCGATGCCGACCTGCGCGCCGGGGCGCTGGATTACTATCGCCGGATGATCGATTGGGCCGATGCCTTGGGTCACGACCCGCGCCTTGGCTGTCATGGTCTGGTGCAGCGCATCCGTCCGGCCACGACGCAGGATGCCGAGGACGGGCATCTGGCCGACAGCGTGGCGCAGATCTGTGCCTGGGCAGGCGACCGGCCCGTCTGCTTCGAGATCCTGAACCGCTATGAAAGCCATCAGATCCGCACGGTGGCCGAGGGGCTGGCGCTGCTGGACCGGGTGGGGGCGGCCAATCTGTTCCTGCTGCCCGACGCCTATCACATGAACATCGAAGAAGCCGATCCCGCCGCCGCCCTGCGCGCCGGGGCCGACCGGATCGGCCTGTATCATCTGGCCGACAACCATCGCGGCGCAGTGGGCGACGGGCAGATCGATTTTGCGGCCCAACTGACAGCGCTGGACGACATCGCCTATGGCGGGCCGCTGATCGTCGAACCCGCGGCCCCCGGCCCGGACCCGTTTCGCACCGACAAGGGACCGGGCTATCGCGACCGGCTGGAAGACATTCTGACCCGTTCGGTCCGCGCCATCCGCGCCATGGGTCACTGAGGTCACCGATATCCGCGCGCATCACCCGCGCGCGGCACGACACCGGACGGGAGGAGCCGCCGGTCCATCACGAACCCTTGGGAGGGAAACCTATGACCAGATTGACGACTGCCGCCGCAACGGCGGCCCTTATGGCGCTGGCCGCCCCGGCACTGGCGCAGAACATCATCGTCGTGGCCCATGGTCAGGCGAACGACCCGTTCTGGTCGGTCGTCAAGAACGGCGCGGCGCTGGCGGGCGAACATACCGGCGCGACCGTCGATTTCCGCACGCCCGAAATCTTTGACATGGTCGCGATGAGCCAGCTGATCGATTCCGCCATCAACCAGCAACCCGACGGGATCGTCGTGTCGATCCCCGATGCCGATGCGCTTGGGCCATCGATCCAGCGGGCCGTGGATGCGGGCATTCCGGTCATCTCGATGAATGCGGGCGCAGATGTGGCGCGCGATCTGGGCGCGCTGCTGCATGTGGGCCAGTCCGAATTCGACGCCGGCAAGGCGGCGGGTGAACGTTTGGCCGAAATGGGCGGCACCAAGGGCATCTGCGTGAACCAGGAGGTCGGCAACGTCTCGCTGGATCAGCGCTGCGCGGGCTTTGCCGAAGGCTTCGGCAATCCGGTCAGCATCGTGCCGACCGCCAATGATCCGACCGAGGTGCAGTCCAAGGTCCGCGCCGCCTTGGAGGCCGATGCCGAGGTCGACACCGTTCTGGGCCTTGGTGCCGCCTTGGTGGGCGAGCCTGCCGTCGCCGCCGTGCAGGCGCTTGGCCGCGATGACGTGCTGATCGCCAGCTTTGATCTGTCGGCGGGCTTCCTGCAATCGGTGGCTGATGGTCAGGCAGCCTTTGCCATCGACCAGCAGCAGTTCCTGCAGGGCTATCTGCCGGTCAGCTTTCTGGCGCTGAACGCAACCTATGGGCTGATCCCCGGCGGCGACGTGCCCTCGGGTCCGAACCTGATCATGCAGGACAGCGCCGCTCAGGTGATCGAGCTGTCCGCGCAGGGCATCCGCTGAACTGCGGGGCGGGCGCCCTTCCCGCGCCCGCCCCATGAACCGCAAGGGAGGGGGAAAACCCACATGGCCCAGAACGCCAGCCTGTCCGCGGACGAGCGGATCAAGACCGAAACCCTGACCACGCGCCTGATGAAGCGGCCCGAACTGGGCGCCATCGGCGGCGTGATTCTGGTCACCATCTTCTTTCTGATCACTGCCAGCCCGACGATGTTCACGCTGGCGGGCATCATGAACTTTCTGACGCCCGCCGCCCAACTGGGCATTCTGGGCATCGCCGCCGCCATGCTGATGATCGGCGGAGAGTTCGACCTGTCCATCGGATCCATGGTGGCCTTTGCAGGCATGATCTTTGGCGTGCTGGTCGTGAACATGGGCCTGCCGCTGATCTTCGCGATCCCGCTGACCATGGCCTTTGCGGCGGCGACCGGCGCGGTCAACGGCGCGATCGTGCTGCGCACCGGCCTGCCCAGCTTTATCGTCACGCTGGCGTTTCTGTTCATCCTGCGCGGCGCCTCGCTGGTCGGGCTCAAGCTGTTCACGGGCGGCTCGACCCAGTTGCGCGGCGTGCGCGAGGCGGTGGCGGACGACTGGCTGACGCCGATCTTTTCGGGCGATGCCTTTGGCGGAGCCTTCCGCTGGATGGCCCAGCAGGGCTGGATCGCGCAGCTGAACTCCGGTGCCCCCTCGGTGCCCGGCATCCCGGTCGAGATCCTGTGGTTCGTGGCCATCGCGGCGCTGGCGACCTTCGTGCTGCTGCGCACGCCTGCGGGGAACTGGATCTTTGCCACCGGCGGCGACAAGCAGGCCGCGTCCAATTCCGGCGTACCGGTGCGGCGGGTCAAGATCTCTCTCTTCATGCTGACGGCGCTGGCCGCCGCCCTTGTCGCGGTGATCACCGTCATCGACACCGGATCGACCGACGCCCGGCGCGGCTTCATGAAGGAATTCGAGGCGATCATCGCCGCCGTCATCGGGGGGTGCCTGCTGACCGGGGGCTATGGATCCGCCATCGGCGCCTTTTTCGGCGCGATCATCTTCGGCATGGTGACCATCGGGCTCAGCTATACGGGCTTTGATCAGGACTGGTTCCAGGTCTTTCTGGGCGCGATGCTGCTGCTGGCCGTGGTCTTCAACAACGCGATCCGCAAGCGTGTGACGGGGGAACGCTGACATGTCCGAACCGATCATTCATATGGACGGCATCAAGAAGCATTTCGGCAATGTCATCGCGCTGAACGGGGTGACCTTCGATGTGCGGCCGGGCGAATGCCATTGCCTGCTGGGCGACAACGGCGCGGGCAAATCGACCTTCATCAAGACGATGTCGGGCGTCCACAAGCCGACCGCAGGCACCATCACCTTTGAAGGCAAGCCCATGCAGCTGGGCAGCCCCCGCGACGCGATGGAGGCGGGCATCGCCACCGTCTTTCAGGATCTGGCGATGATCCCGCTGATGAGCGTGACGCGCAATTTCTTCATGGGTCGCGAACCCACGGTCGGGCGCGGCATCTTCAAGCGCTTCGATCTGGACAGCGCGAACCGCATCTGCATGGAAAAGATGCGTCAGATGGGGATCAACCTGCGCGCGCCCGATCAGGCGGTGGGCACGCTGTCGGGCGGCGAACGCCAGACGGTCGCCATCGCCCGGGCGGTTCATTTCGGCGCCAAGGTGCTGATCCTGGACGAACCGACCAGCGCGCTTGGGGTGCGCCAGACCTCGAACGTGCTGGCGACCATCGCGCGGGTCCGCGAACAGGGCGTGGGGGTGGTCTTTATCAGCCACAATGTCCGCCACGCGCTGGCCGTGGGCGACCGCTTTACCGTGCTGAACCGGGGCCAGACGCTTGGCACCGCCAAACGCGGCGAGATCGAGGCGGCCGAGCTGCAGGATCTGATGGCGGGCGGGCAGGAAATGGCCTCGCTGGAAGGCAGCCTTGGGGGGACGGTCTGATGGCGCTTGGGGTCGCCCTGATCGGCACGGGTTTCATGGGCAAGTGCCATGCCATGGCGTGGCGCAACGTGGCCACCGTCTTTGGTGGCACGCCCCCGCGGCTGCAGGTTCTGGCCGATGCCGCGGATGCCGGGGCGATGGCGGCGCAATTCGGCTTTCAGAGCGGCACGGATGACTGGCAGGCGGCGGTGGACGACCCTGCGGTCGATGTGGTCAGCATCACCACGCCCAACGCCCTGCACCGCCCGATGGCGGATGCGGCGCTGCGGGCGGGCAAGCATGTCTGGCTGGAAAAGCCGATGTCGCTGACACTGGCCGATGCGCAGGCGATGGCCGATCTGGCCACAGCCCATCCCGGTCAGGTGACCCTGCTGGGATACAACTATCTGCGCAGCCCGGCCTTTCAGGCGGCCCGCGACCTGATCGCATCCGGCGCGATCGGGCGCCCCCGCGCCTTCCGGGGTGTTTATGACGAGGATTATTCCGCCGACCCCGACCTGCCATGGTCCTGGCGGATGACCCATGCGGGCGGGGGTCTGGGCGCGCTTGGTGATCTGGGCTGCCATCTGGTCAGCGTGATGATCGCGCTGATGGGCCCGGTGGCCGAAGTCACGGCCCTGACCGATATCGCCGTGCCGCAACGCCCCTCACCCGACGGCCCCCGCCAGGTCGAGAACGAGGACAGCGCGCTGGCGCTGATCCGCTTTGCCAGCGGCGCCCAGGGGTCTTTCGCGACCTCACGCGTGGCGCATGGCCGCAAATGCCGCCTGCAATGGGAGGTTCACGGCAGCGAGGGCTCGCTGGTCTTCGATCAGGAGCACATGAACGCGCTGTGGGTCCACCGGGCAGGCGAGGCCGGGTTCACCCGCCATCTGACCGGCCCCGACCAGCCCGATTTCGCCGCCTTCTGCCCGGCGCCGGGCCATAATTTCGGCTTCAACGAACAGAAGGTCGTGGAATGCCGCGACCTGATCCGTGCCATCGGCGGCGGCACGCCCTGCGGCCCCGGTTTCGCCGAAGGGCTGGCCATCGAAACGATCATTCACGCGATGGCGGCCTCGGACGGCCGTGCGATCCGCCTTGAGGAGCTTGCGCATGAAGACGCTTGACGTCGTCACCATCGGCCGGTCCTCGGTCGATCTGTATGGCAGCCAGATCGGCGGTCGGCTGGAGGAAATGGGATCCTTTGCCAAATATATCGGCGGCTCGCCCACCAATATCGCCTGCGGGACGGCCCGCTTGGGCCTGCGATCCGCCGTGATCACGCGCGTCGGCGACGAACATATGGGCCGCTTCATCCGCGAACAGCTGGTCCGCGAGGGGGTCGATGTGCGCGGCGTCTCGACCGATCCCGACCGGCTGACGGCGCTGGTCATTCTGGGCATCCGCGATGAGGACAGCTTTCCGCTGATCTTCTATCGCGAGAATTGTGCCGACATGGCGCTGTCGCCGGGTGACATCGACGAAAGGCTGATCGCGGATGCGCGCTGCGTGCTGGCCACCGGCACCCATTTGTCGCATCCCCGGACCGAGGCTGCGGTCATGCGCGCGCTGGAACTGGCGCGTGCCCATGGCGCGCAGACGGCGCTGGACATCGATTACCGCCCCAACCTGTGGGGCGTGGCGGGCCATGACGCGGGCGAAAGCCGCTTCGTGGAAAGCGCCGCCGTCACTGCCAGACTGCAAAAGACCCTGCATCTGTTCGACCTGATCGTCGGCACCGAAGAGGAATTCCACATCGCCGGCGGCACCACCGACACGCTGGCCGCGCTGCGCGCCGTGCGGGCGGTGTCGGAAGCGGTGTTGGTCTGCAAGCGGGGTGCGGCAGGGGCGGTGGCCTTTACCGGCGCCGTCGAGGGTTGGGACAGCGGCCAGCAGGGGCCGGGTTTCCCGATCGAGGTCTTCAACGTGCTGGGCGCGGGGGACGGGTTCTTTTCCGGCCTGCTGAAAGGCTGGCTGGACGGTGAGGATTGGCCGCGCGCGCTGGAATATGCCAATGCCTGCGGCGCCTTCGCGGTCAGCCGCCACGGCTGCACCCCCGCCTATCCCAGCCTTGAGGAACTGCGGTTCTTTCTGGATCGCGGCGTGGTGCAACCCGATCTGAGGAATGACGCGGCGCTGGAACAGATCCACTGGGCCACCAACCGGCAAGGCCGGATGGGCGGCGACTGGTCGGCGATGCGGGTCTTTGCCTTTGATCACCGGATGCAGCTGGAGCAGATGGCGGGATACACCCCGGCCAAGGGCGGCGCCTTTAAACGGCTGTGTCTGGACGCTGCCCTGCAGGTGCAGGACGGGCGGACAGGATACGGCATTCTGTGCGACAACCGGATCGGACGCGCGGCGCTGCATGCCGCCAGCGGCACCGGGCTGTGGATCGGGCGGCCTGCCGAATGGCCCGGATCGCGGCCTTTGACGCTGGAACCGGAGCTGGGCGCCGATTGCGGCGGACTGTCGGAATGGGCGCGCGAGACTGTCGTGAAGGTCTTGTGTTTCTGTCATCCGGATGATGATGCGGACACGCGCGCGGCGCAGGAGGCGACGGTGGCGCGCCTGTTCACCGCCGCCCGACGCAACGGGCTGGATTTTCTGCTGGAGATCATTCCCTCCAAGGTCGGGCCGGTGGATGACGACACCACCGCCACCCTGATCCGGCAATTCTATGCGGCGGGGATCTTTCCCGACTGGTGGAAGCTGGAGCCTCTGACCAGCGCTGCGGCCTGGACCAAAGCCATCGCCGCGATCGAGGATCACGACCGCCATACGCGGGGCATCGTCGTGCTGGGGCTGGACGCGCCCGAGGACGCGCTGGCCGCCAGCTTTGCGGTGGCCGCGCAGTTCCCGCTGGTGCGCGGCTTTGCGGTCGGGCGCACGATCTTTGGCGCCACAGCGCGGGACTGGATGACGGGGGCTCTGAGCGATGCCGGGGCTGTGGCCGCGATGGCCGGTCGCTATGCCCGGCTGTGCGGGATCTGGGATGACGCCCGGGCTGCGGCGCGGCAGGGTGCGGCATGAGGGGGAGGGCGTCGGTCCTTGCCGGGGGCGCAGGCAGGGGGGCGCTGCCCCCCATCGCGTTCCGCGATTCCCCCCGGGATATTGATGCCAAGATGAAAGGGCGCAGAGCCCGTCAGGAGATCAGGCGATGAGCGGGACGATACGGTTAACGGCGGCGCAGGCCATGGTGCGCTGGTTGTCGGTGCAGATGACGCCTGAGGGTGAACGCTTTATCGACGGGGTCTGGGCGATCTTCGGGCATGGCAATGTGGCGGGCCTGGGCGAGGCGCTGCACGGGATCGGCGATGCGCTGCCGACCTGGCGGGGCCAGAACGAACAGACCATGTGTCATGCCGCCATCGCCTTTGCCAAGGGCCACGGGCGCAGGCGGGCGCAGGCGGTGACGGGTTCGATCGGACCGGGGGCCACGAATATGGTGACCGCCGCCGCGCTGGCGCATGTAAACCGGCTGCCCTTGCTGCTGATCCCGGGCGATGTGTTTGCCAACCGCCGCCCCGATCCGGTGTTGCAGCAGGTCGAGGATTTCGGCGATGGCACGGTGTCGGCCAATGACTGCTTTCGCCCGGTGGTACGCTATTTCGACCGCATCACCCGGCCCGAGCATCTGTTGACCGCCCTGCCTCGCGCCATGCGGGTGATGACCGATCCGGCGGAATGCGGACCGGTCTGTCTGGCGTTTTGTCAGGATGTGCAGGCCGAGGGCTATGACTGGCCCGAGGCGTTCTTTGCGCCCCGTGTCTGGACGATCCGGCGTCCGGCGCCCGATGCGGATGAGCTGGCCCGGGCGGTGGATCTGATCCGCGGGGCCAAGGCTCCGGTGCTGGTCTGCGGGGGTGGGGTGATCCATTCGGATGCCGGGGCGGTGCTGGACGCCTTTGCGCGCCGTCATGCGATCCCGGTGATCGAGACTCAGGCCGGGAAATCGGCGTTGGCGCAGGCTCATCCGATGAATTTCGGCGCGGCGGGGGTCGATGGATCGGCGGCTGCCAATGCGGCGGCGGCGGCGGCGGATCTGGTGATTGCGGTGGGCACCCGGCTGCAGGATTTCACCACCGGGTCGCGGACGCTGTTCGACGCGCCCCTTCTGGCGATCAACGTGCAGCCCTATGACGCGGTCAAGCATGGGGCGCTGTCTTTGGTCGCGGACGCGCGGGTGGCGCTGGTGGCGCTGAGCGCGGCCTTGGGCGATCTGCGGTTCGGGGCCGATACCGCGCCGCGGGCCGTCTGGCTGGCGGCGGTCGATGCGCATTGCGCGGCGCCTGAGGGTGACGGGCTGCCCAATGATGCGCAGGTGATCGGGGCGGTGCAGCGCGCCGCGCCCGAGGGGATTGCCATGTGTGCGGCAGGCACCATGCCCGGCGCGCTGAAGCTGCTGTGGCAGGCCTCTGTCGACGGGTACCACATGGAATACGGTTATTCCTGCATGGGATACGAGATCGCGGGCGCGATGGGGCTGAAGCTGGCGCAACCCGGGCGCGAGGTGCTGTGTTTCGTGGGCGATGGCAGCTATATGATGGCCAATAGCGAGCTGGCCACCGCCGTGATGCGGCGCGTGCCCTTTACCGTGATCCTGACCGACAATCGCGGCTATGGCTGCATCAACCGTCTGCAGCAGGGCTGCGGTGGGGCGGCATTCAACAACATGTATGTGGATTGCAGGATCGAGGCGCAGCCGCAGATCGACTTTGTCGCTCATGCGGCCAGCATGGGGGCGCATGCGGTCAAGGCCGCCGACATCCCCGCGCTGGAGGCCGAGATCGCCGCCGCGCGGGGCCGCGACATCCCCACCGTCATCGTGATCGAGACGAGTGCCGCCGATGGTCCGGGCTTTGGCGAGGCCGGGCATTGGTGGGATGTCGCCGTGCCCGAGACCGGCGGCACCGAGCGGATGAAAGAGGCCCATGCGCGCTATCTGACGATGGCCGCCCGGCAGAACGTGATGAATTGAGGAAAGCGATGATCCTTTACGGCACCAATCCCATTGCCTGGGCCAATGATGACGACCAGTCCATCGGCGCCCAGATCCCGACCGAACAGATCCTGCACGAGGCGGGCCGCATCATCGGTTTCGACGGCATCGAGAACGGCCATCGCTGGCCCGACGATCCGCAGGCGCTGAAGGCGCTGCTGGCATCCTATGGGCTGCGGTTCATCTCGGGCTGGTATTCCACGGACCTTCTGGTGCGCTCGGTCGAGGACGAGATTGCCGCCGTCCAGCCGCATCTGGCCAAGCTGAAGGCCAACGGCTGCAAGGTCTGCATCGTCTGCGAATGTTCGAACACGGTGCATGGCCGTCCGGATGTGGCGGTGAACGACCGGCCCCGGCTGACGGCTGATGAGATGACGGCGTTCGGGGCCAGGATCGAGGCCTTTGCCGCCTATCTGGCATCCGAAGGCGTGACACTGGCCTATCACCATCACATGGGCACCATCGTCGAGAGCCCCGATGAGATCGACGCCTTCATGGCGGCGACCGGGCCTGCGACGCATCTGCTGTTCGATGCCGGGCATTGCACCTTTGGCGGCGGCGATCCCCTGGCGGTGCTGACGCGCCATGTCGGTCGCGTGGCGCATGTTCATGCCAAGAACATCCGCCGCGCGGTCTGCGACCGGGTGCGCGCCGAAAATCTGTCCTTTCTGCAGGGGGTCATGGCGGGTGCCTTTACCGTGCCGGGCGATCCTGAAGGCGCCATCGATTTCGTGCCGCTGCTGCGGGTGCTGGCGGGGGCGGGCTATCAGGGATGGCTGGTGATCGAGGCGGAACAGGATCCGCTGGTCCGCAGCCCTCTGGAGTATCAGACGATGGGGTTGCGGGCGCTGAAGGCCGCGGCGCGCGAGGCGGGGCTGGACCCGGGTGGCGAGGCATAAGAAGGGGGCCAGCCCCCCATCCGGCCCGGGGCCGGATGCCCCCCGGGATATTTTTGGACCAATGCAGGGGCGGGCACCTGATGCGGGCCTTGCAGGCAGGAGGATGAGATCATGACGCAGCTGTTGAGACGACCCTTTGGCACCCGGGGCGAGGTGCACCGGATCACCCCGGCCGATGCGGGATGGCGCTATGTCGGATTTGCCCTGCACCGGCTGCAGCCGGGGGATGAGGTGGCAGGTGCCACCGGGGACCGCGAGGTCATGCTGGTCATGGTCGAGGGCAAGGCCGCGATCACCGCAGCAGGGCAGGAATGGGGGGTGCTGGGCGACCGCATGAGTGTTTTTGAGAAGACGCCGCCGCATTGTCTGTATGTGCCGGGCGGGCAGAACTGGCAGGCCGTGGCCGAGACCGGTTGCACCATCGCCGTCTGCTCGGCCCCCTGCCATGGCGGGCATCCCGCGCGGCGCATCGGGCCCGACGGGATCACCCTGACGCAGCGCGGCACGGGCACCAACACGCGCTGGATCAACAATATCGCGATGGAGGCCGAAGATTATTGCGACAGCCTGCTGGTGACCGAGGTGTTCACCCCGGCGGGAAACTGGTCATCCTATCCCAGCCACCGCCATGACGAAGATGATTTCCCCCGCATCACCTATCTGGAGGAGACCTATTACCACCGGCTGGACCCCGCCGACGGATGGGCGGTGCAGCGGGTCTATACCGATGACGGTGCCCTGGACGAGGTGATGGCGCTGCGCGACGGCGATGTCGTGCTGGTCCCGCGCGGGCATCACCCCTGCGCCGCGCCTCATGGGTTCGGGCTGTATTATCTGAATGTCATGGCGGGGCCACGACGACACTGGCGGTTCGTTGCCGCACCCGAGGTCGCGCATCTGATGTGATCACCGGGTGGGGGGCAAACCTGTCGGCTGTTCCCCTTCGGAATGGCCTCGGCTCGGCGGGGATGGGGTCTGCCGACAGCCGTGGGGATCAGGTGACCAGAGTGTCGGGCCAGTCGGCGTAATAGCCCTTGGCCAGCTTGCCCGATTGTGCGGCGCGTTTCAGCGCATCGACCTCGCGGAACCGCGCGGACTGTTCCGGCGTCCTGTCGGTCATGGCCTTCAGGGTGTGAAACTCTTTCAGGATGGCGGCCTTGCTTGGGGTCTGTCCCACCATACCAAGACGCAAATCCTGAATGCTGGCATAGGGCGTGAATTCCGCAATCAGCGCATCCGCGATCGGCCCATAGCGCAGCCGCGCCAGCGCCGGATGATTGTGATAATGCGCAATCACCGGATCGGCCGCATTCAGTTTGTCGATCTCGGCCTGAGCGAGGCGGTTGACATGGGGGGGCTTTCCATCGGCGACCGGATTATGACTGAGAGACAGGTTCCACTTCGAGGGCAGCAGGTTCATCGACAGCCCGGCCCGGATCATCGCAATGGGCAGGGCGATCTGGTCCAGCCACGGGCGCCGCCCCGGGACATTGTCATTCGCGTCGATCCGTTGCGAGGTTTCCAGCCAAAGCTGCCCGAAATGATGCCCCGAGGGGGTTTGATCGGGAAAGCCCACCACCCCGGCATTGAAATAGGGCGACGACAGGGCGTTGGACCTGGCAAGGCGGATCTGGTCCTGCGGGACCGGCAGTCCGAACGTGTCATAGGCCGATGGCCACATTTCAGGCATCTTGCCCCACGTCATCCGTCCCTCGGGGGCGGCAGACAGCTGGTCCTCCTGAAGGACTTCATGGCCCCCGAATGCCCGCATGACCATGACATCGGTGTCCAGAAACAGCGTCGCGGCGGTGTCGCGCGGGGCGGCCGCAGCAAGCAGCTTGTTGCCTTGCTTGTAGGGCGTGGCAAAGACCCCCTCGGTCTGCATCAGCCGGATCGGGGCGTCGTGATGGGCAAAGAACTCGGTCAGTTGCGGCGGCAGCGCCTCGGCCTTGGCGGCGGGACAATAGGGGACGACGGGAACATCCGGCATATGCTTGCGGATCGAGGCCAGCAACAGGATGCTGTCAAGAACCAGTCCGGGCGGATCGACGACAAAGATGATGGAAAAATCTTGGGGCATGGGACACGATCAGCTTGTAAAATTTGCAACTCGGACAAGAATAAAAGCATGTTCACATATGCTTTTAGCCGAGTCGATCCTGTGTTGCATAGTCCAGTGTCGGGGTGCAAGTATTTCTGCTGGGCCCTTGTGCGTCCTTCCGTAAGTTTGGTTTAATCTAAACTTTTTCGTTTATAATCTGATGAATAAGACGTTATGCATCTGCAACCGTTACCAGTCAGTCTTCTTGCGAAGGACGAGGTGCGTGTATAATCTGAACATGCTCGCCTTCCGATCTATCCTGTGACCGTCTCTGTCGTCGCTTTTTGAAACCTATGGCCCATGGCCCATGACTGGCACCGGATGGGCGCATCCTTTCCCCCGTGCCGCCATGCAACTGCAAGAGCAGGAGCTCCATGCCGATATCGACCGTCGTCACCTCCATGAAAGACGAAGCGCCCTATATCATCGAATGGGTCGCCTATCACCGGGCCCTCGGGTTCGATCGGGTCGTCGTGCTGGCAAACGACTGCACCGACGGCACCCATGAGATGCTGTTGCGCCTGCACGAGATCGGGGCGATCAGCTATTATGAAAACGAGGTGCCGGTGGGCGCCAAGCCGCATTCCCGGGCCCTGAAGATCGCCAATACGACGCCCGAGGTCAAAACGGCGGATTTCGTGATGGTTCTGGATGCCGACGAATTTCTGGTCGTGAAGCAGGCCCCGCATACGCTGGACGTGCTGCTGGATGTCATGGACGAGCGGTCTGCCGACATGATGGTGATCCCCTGGCGGATGTTCGGGTCGTCCCACAACATGGAGTTCGAGGACCGACCCGTCATCGAGCGGTTCACGCAGTCGATGGATGCCTCGACCCTGCCCAAGGTCGGGGTCAAGTCCCTGTTCCGTCAGGCGGACAAGCTGCGGCTGGCGATCCACTTCCCCAAGAACGTGATGAAGGGCGGCGAGCCGGTCGGCACCCCGGTGGAACAGGTCTGGATCGACGCAGGCGGTCAGACGCTGACGCGCGAGGTGCTGACATGGAATGGCGGCCGCCAGACCATCCACCGCGATCTGGCCGAAGTCGCGCATTTCATGATCAAGAGTCTGGACGAATATCTGCTGAAGATCTTTCGCGGCGACGGGCTGATGAATTCTAGCCGCCACGGGATCGATTACTGGCGCGGAGCGGATCACAATCAGGTTTCGGATCTGGTCGTGGCCGACAATGTCCTGGGGTTCGAACAGGAACGCGACCGCCTGTTTGCCGACCCGGTGCTGGCAGAACTGCACCGGACATCCGTCGCCGCGCGGTTCGAGCGTCTGAGAACCATTCTGGCGAACCCGGACGTTCAGACACTGCGCGGCATCCTCAAGAAAAGCACCAGCGGCACCCTTGAGGCGGAGGATATCCAGATCTCGCGCGCGCTCGTGACGCAGATGTCGCCCAAGATCCGCACGGATAACCTGATTGAGGGGGATATTCCGCATTCCACCCTGCTGAGCGTCACGGATGTGGGCCTTGCCGATGCGACAGGCATTGCGTGGCGGATGTTCAAACAGGCTCGCGAACACAGTACGATGTTCTGGCCGGAAAAGAAATTCGCCCCCCGCCCGATCACCAATCTGGTCGAAGGCCTCAAGCGGGCGCAGAAGAACAACCGCGAGGCCAGTCTGGGGGCGCGCTGGTTTCACAACTATCTGCGGACCGAGCCCAAGGAAGGCTGGCCTCTGGACGAGGAAATTCTTGTCGTCCTGACCCGTGACGACGACAGTATCCTGGCCGGGTATCCGACGTATATTGCCCAAACCAAAGATAAGCATGTCCAGAAATCACAGCGCGGCATGCCCCCGCTGCACGATGTTTTGACCGGCGCGGAATCGGCGCAGGATGTCGAAGATCTGATCGCCGCAGGCCGGATGACCGACCCGCGGCTGCGCGCGAGGCGCTATCTTGAGGATCATCCCAAGGCGATCGTTCTAAATCTGGATCATCCCGAGTCCGTTTCTGCCGCTCTGCACGAGATAGAGGGGCGCGGACCATCAGGGCCGGTGGCGGCCAAACTGCTGCGCGGCTCGCTGATGATGGATCTGCCCGATCCGGAAGGGAATGGTTCTGGTCCCTCATCTTCGCAAGCGCCGGCTCCTGAGCAAAGCGAAACCTCGTCGCGGGGCGATGCACCGTCAAGAAGACCGCTGAACAATCAGGTAGCAGAATCCAACGGTCGCACAGCCGAGCCGGACGGAGCAGCCCTTAAAATTGGCGTTTTGACATTGCCCATGAACCGCAATTATGGCGGAAACCTTCAGGCTTTTGCTTTAATGCAAACCTTGCGCAATTTGGGTCACCGTCCCGTTCTTCTGAACCGGCGTCATAATTCAAAAACGCTGCCTTCATCTCCCGAAGATCTCGCGCAGAGTTCTGATATCCCCCTTTATGTCGAAGATGTCGGGTTGGGGGCCAATGTTCCAAACCGTTTATTTCTAGAAAAGCACACTACTCCGATTTCGCGCGGATTTTATTCCAGCGAGGATCTGAGGCATCAGATCGACAGCTACGAATTTGATGCTGTAGTCGTGGGCAGTGATCAGGTCTGGCGACCCAAATACGCCCGAAACATCCTCAACGATTTCTTTCTCGAGTTTTTGAACCAGAGTGAACGACCTACAAAGCGGATTTCCTACGCCGCCTCATTCGGTAGCGAGAAAGACGAATACAGTTCGGCGGAAAAAGCCGTTGTGGAACCACTGCTGAAATCCTTCAACGCCGTCTCGGTCCGCGAGGACAGCGCCGTCACCCTGTGTCGCGACATGTTCGGGGTCGAGGCCCATCACGTTCTGGACCCGACCCTGCTTTTGTCGCGCGATGATTATTCGGGTCTGCTGTCAGAGGAACAGCGCGCGGCTACCGGCGGGCATTTGCTGACTTATGTTCTGGATGCGACGCCCGACAAGCAAGACGTCATCACCCGTATCTCGACCGCCCTGTCCATCGAGCCCCGCACGGCCAACGGCCTGCCTTTCGAGTCGGTCGATCCGCTGAAAGGCAAGGGCGGTGACAAGACGGTGGAAGGATGGCTGGCCTCGTTCCGCAACGCGGCCTTCGTGGTCACGGATTCGTTCCACGGAGTCGCCTTTTCGATCATCTTCAACAAGCCCTTCGTGGCCTATGGAAATGCCGAAAGGGGGCTGGCGCGGTTCAAGTCGCTGCTAAAGGCGGTCGGCCTGGTGGATCGGATCGTTATCAGTTCGGATGAGGTGGATCTGGACCACCTGCTGCGCCCTATCGACTGGCCCGCCGTCAACGGACGCCTGCAAGGCCTGCGCACGCAATCGCTGAAATTCCTGACCGACGCGCTGTCCTTCATGCCAGGTGGCGGTGACGGGACTTCGGAACACAAGCCAGAGATGGCCTCAGATCGCCATGTCCCAAGCGTGCAGTATTCGGACCAAAACGAGAGCAGTGCAAAAGACATCGGCAAGCCGGTTGCGCATGCCGGGGCAGACGCCCCGGTCGCTGCAGAGACGGAGAGCCTGCCGATGCAGGCGCAGGAAGATATCCATCCCTTCGCCGCTGATGCACGCAGTTTGGCCCTGCACGACAGCAATCGATTTTCCGGCGCTTTTTTGAATGGTGATGCAGCCGGAAAACTTCGCGCCAAGCTGATGTTCTACGCTCATGCTCTTGAAAAAGGGTTGAGTCATATGGAATTCCGTGCCGGGTTTGGAAAGGCAGCCATGTCAAACCTTGCGGGATACGCTCGGGTTTGGCTTGAATCGGGTTTTGATGCAGAGGATCCATTCTTCAAAGCCGCGATTTCGTCAGCACATGTCTATTTCGCACGCCATAAGGATCTTGGGTTTGACGTATCGGGGCATTGGAAACTTTTCGCGCCTCCTGTTCAGGTCCTCATCGAGGCCGCAGATGGACGGTTTTCGGGCGCGCTGGAAGCCAGATTGCAGCGCGAGCCTGTGCCTGAAGTGGACAGCAATAGATCCTTCCTGAATGTTGTGTATTCTCGCCGGAGTGTTCGGGAGTTTGTCCAAACACCTGTTCCACTTTCAAAAATAAAAACCGCCGTTCAGATTGCCTCTCAGGCACCTTCGGTTTGCAATCGGCAAGGTCCGCGAGTTCATTATTTTACCGACCATGGTCAGATCGAAAAAATAGTCGACCTTCAATCTGGTTTCAAAGGCTATGCCAAACCACCCGGATTGCTTTTGGTCACCTGTGACCTGACTTGTTTTGTTGCGCCAAGTGAGCGCAACCAAGGGTTTATCGACGGTGGGCTATTCATGATGTCTTTGCTTCTCGCGCTGGAAGAGGTCGGATTGGGAAGCTGTCCGCTTAACGCTGCAATGAATGCGGGAAAAGAAGGAAAAATAAGACGCATAGCCGGGATTTCGGCAAGTGAAATCCTTATATCGTTTATTGCGATTGGCAATTTCGATCCTGGCGTCCTTGTGGCGAGATCGTTTCGATATCCGACGAGTTCGATCCTTTCCGTTCATGATCAAGCTGTCGAGCAGACAGCCTGAGCGAAGCAATTCCATGCTGCCGGAATAAAAGCACGACGGCATGGGGCAACAGCGTCGTCATCAACCACACGTTTCCGGCCGAACCGATCGTGGGTCTGGGCATCACAGCAGCGTTGCGCGAAACCGGCCTCTGGCCGGGATACGTTTTTGCATGCTATGCGGCGTCAAGGGCGTGGTCATCGGGTGGCGCCGGATCACCCGGCTGTTCCGGTGGGCCGTCGCCGTGCGCTGGTCGTCAGTCCGTCACCCTGCGCGCCGACCCTTGCCGAAGGGCTCGCGCGCCGTGAAAAGCGTCTTACCACAACGCAGGAGCCACAAACCGATGCCCCATGACCAATCCCGGCCCGCCGACTACGTCATCGCGCCCGCAGCCCCCGCCGCCCTGCCCATCGATGGCAGCGATCAGCTGTTCCCGGTGAACCGGGTGTTCTGCATCGGGCGCAACTATGCCGCCCATGCGGTCGAGATGGGCCATGATCCCGACCGCGAACCGCCGTTCTTTTTCTTCAAAAGCCCGGCGAACCTGACCTCGGACGGAACGTTCCCCTATCCGCCCCGCAGCAGCGACGTGCATCACGAGATCGAACTTGTCGTGGCTTTGTCGAAGGGCGGCACCGATATTTCCTCCGACACCGCGCTGGACCATGTCTGGGGCTATGGCGTCGGGCTGGACATGACCCGGCGCGACCTGCAGGGCGAGGCCAAGGCCATGGGCCGCCCGTGGGAGGTCGGCAAGAGCTTTGAGAAATCGGGCCCCTGCGGCCCGCTGGTCCCGGCCTCTCGCATCGGGCATCCGCAGGCGGGTGCGGTGACGCTGGACGTGAATGGCGAACGGCGCCAGACCGGCGATCTGAACCAGATGATCTGGAAAGTTCCCGAAATGATCGCCGAACTGTCGACATTCTTCGACCTGCAGCCGGGCGACGTGATCATGACCGGCACGCCCTCGGGCGTCGGTCCCGTGGTCAGGGGCGACCGCATGGAGGCGCGGATCGAAGGCGTCGGCGCGCTTGTGGTAAAGGTCATCTGACCGGCCACCCTGCGGCGGCCCTGATGGCCCGGGAGGGGTGGCGCGGGTGGCCCTTCCGGATTCCGCTGCGCTATTCGGCGGAAACGGCCCCCTCCGTCATGCGGTCCAGCGCCTGTCCCATGGCGTCCAAAGCCTCGGCAGCCCCGGCCAGATCGTGACGGGCCGCAAGCGCCTCGACCGACAGATAGCCGACGCTGGTGGCGCCGCCCTGCTGCCAGACAAGAACGCGCAGCGGCAGGTCCAGCGCCGCGCGCGGATCGGCCTGCATCAGCGGCGTGCCGATCTGCGGGTTGCCAAAGATCAGGACGGTCGCCGGGTCCATCTGCAGCCCGGCCCCCTCGGCTGCGGCCTGATGATCGACGCGGGCGATCAGCGTGGCGGGGCTGTCATCGATGATCGCCTCCAGCCGGTCGGCGGTGGTGGCGACATCATGGGGACTGGACTTGATCACCCAATCCTCGGCATGGGCGGTGGTGGCAAGGCCGAGGGCAAGGGCAAGGCTGGCAAGAAGGCGGCGCATGGGCATGGTCCTTTCGACGACGGTTCCGGACCATCCTGCGGCAATTCCGGCCCGGTCTCCATCCATCGCAGTTTGCCCCGTGAACACGCATGCGTGCGCCCTGGGCCGCGCGCCAGTCTGAAAGGAGTGACCGATGACAGCCGATGACAACCCCCGAATCCTGCTTTTGGGGGCGGGGCATGCCAACCTGCTGGCCGCGCGGGGCCTTCGGGCCGCTTTGCCGGGGGCCGCCATCACCCTGATCGACGCGGCGGATCAGGCCACCTATTCGGGCATGGTTCCCGGCCATGTCGCAGGACATTACCACGCCGCCGACATACGGGTCGATTTGCAGGATTTTGCCGCACGCCATGCCATTGCGTTCCTCAGGGCGCGGATCGTCGGTGTGGACCCGGCCACCCGACAGGTTGCCCTGCAGGACGGCCCCACGCTGCCCTATGATCTGGCGGCGCTTGATGTGGGCAGTCACAGCGCGATGCCGGACATCCCGGGCTTTGCCTCCCATGCCATCCCGATCAAGCCGCTGGACGGTTTTGCCGCGCGGCTTCGCCAGACCGATCCCGCCAGCCCCGCACTCATCATCGGCGGCGGCGTGGCGGGCGCGGAAATCGCGCTGGCGCTGCATCATCGCGGCGCGCGGCAGGTCACCGTGCTGGAGGCTGGCCCGGTCATCGCCCCGGCATTGGGACCGCGCGCCCGCAGGCATCTGTCGGTGGCGCTGGATCGCGCCGCGATCCGCATCGTCACCCATGCGCAGATCGCGGCGGTCGAGGGTTCCGCCGTCATCCTGCGGGATGGCAGGCGGATCGCCAGCGCCCTGACGGTCGGGATCGCGGGGGCGCGGGCGCATGCCTGGATGGCCCTGACCCTGCCGGTCGACGGCGCGGGCTTTGTCCGCGTCACCCCGACGCTGCAGGTCGAGGGGTGGCCCACCCTGTTCGCCGCAGGCGATTGCGCCGCGATGATGCATGCGCCGCGCCCCAAGGCCGGGGTCTTTGCCGTCCGTCAGGCCCCGGTTCTGGCGGCCAATCTGATCGCCTCGTCAGCCGGCCGGCCCTTGCGCCGCCATGACCCGCAGGAGGATTACCTCAAGCTCATCTCGCTTGGCGGGCGCTGCGCGCTGGCGGAATGGCGCGGGCTGACCCTGCGCGGGATGTGGCTGTGGCGGCTGAAGGACCGGATCGACCGGCGCTTCATGGCCAGCCTTGGGCACGGCGCGCGGTCTGTCCCCCCCGGCGGGACCGTTCCCTGAACAGGCATGGGTTGTCGCCGATGCGCAGCCGGGCCGCGTCGATCCGAACGGGTGTCATCGGAACGCCGTCCATCCGCTGTGCCAGCGCAGGATCGTGGTCACGCCGCAGGCGGCGGCAAAGATCCAGGCCAGCGTCGGAAAGGATGCGGGAAACAGGCACATGGCCAGAAACAGCACGATCGTCTCGAATCCCTCGGTCAGACCGCCCAGATAATAAAGACCCTTGGCGGGGAAATCCGCCGCGGTCCGCCCGCGCTTGGCGGCGATGGCGGCAAAGGCCAGAAACGACGACCCGGTCCCCACAAAGGCCGCGATCAGCACGGCGGCGGGCAGGGCATTGGCCGCCGGGTCGTGGATCGCAAAGCCCAAAGGCACCAGCGCATAGAAGACGAAATCCAGCGCGATATCCAGAAACGCGCCCCGGTCCGTGGGACCGTGGATGCGCGCCACCGCCCCGTCCAACCCGTCCATGATCCGGTTCGCGGCGATCAGCAGCAGCGCGACGCCGAACCAGCCCAAAGCCAGCGCACCCACCGCCAGCAGGCCCATGGCAAAGCCCGCGATGCTGATCGTGTCGGCGCTGATGCCGCGCGCCGCCAGCATCTGCGCCGGGGGGCGCAGGGCGGCGCGTTGAATGGGTTGCAGACGGGCGTCGATCATCCGCGCCTCCAGTCGTGGAACCGCCGGACGATGGCCAGCAGGCGGGGGTTCAAATGGGCGCGGCGCCATTGGCCGGCGACGGCTTTGTTCGCCTCGGCCCATGTCGGATAGATGTGGATCGTGGCCAGCAGCTTGTTCAGCCCCAGCCCGTGTTTCATCGCCAGCACGAATTCCGCGATCAGATCGCCCGCATGATCGCCGACGATGGTGACTCCCAGAATGCGGTCGCGCGCCGGAGCGGTCAGCACCTTGACGAAGCCCCGCGCCGCGCCGTCGGTGATCGCGCGGTCCAGTCCGGCCAGATCAAAGCGGGTGACTTCGACTGCGATGCCCTGATCGCGCGCCTCGGCCTCGGACAGTCCGACGCGCGCAACCTCGGGGGCTGTGAAGGTGGCGCGGGGGATCACGCGATAATCGGCCTTGAAGGTCTTGAGGGGGCCGAACAGCGCGTTGACCGATGCGAACCACGCCTGATGCGAGGCGACATGCGTGAACTGGAACGGCCCCGCCACATCACCCGCCGCCAGAATATTGGGAAAGCGGGTCTGCAGATAGTCGTTCGTCCCGATCGTGCGGTCGCTGGCGATGCCCAGTTCCTGCAGCCCAAAGCCGGTCAGCCGGGCGCTGCGGCCCACAGCCACGATGATCTGGTCGAAGGGGATGCGATGCGTGGCGCCGTCCTGGTCCACCTCGATCCATTTGCCATGCTCGTCGATACCGCAGCGGGCGGCCCTGTGGCCGGTCAGCACCGTCACCCCATCGGCGCGGATCGATGCCGTGACCAGATCAGAGGCGTCGGGATCCTCGCGCATCATCAGGCGCGGCGCGGCCTCGATCTGGGTGACCCCTGATCCAAGCCGCGCAAAGGCCTGCGCCAGCTCGCAGCCGACCGGACCGCCGCCCAGCACGACCAGACGGCGCGGCGCGTGATCCTGACCCTGCAGCCGCGTCCACAGCGTGTCCGAGGTCAGCGGATCGACCAGATCCAGCCCCGGCAGCGGCGGCAGTAAGGGCCGCGCGCCGGTCGCGATGATGATGGCGCGGGTGGTCAGGCGCTGCACGCGGCCATCCGCTGCGGTGATTGCGACCGTCCACGGATCGATCAGCCGGGCATGGCCGCGCAGCACCTCGACCCCCAGGGCGGTATAGCGTGCGACGCTGTCATGGGGCGCGATATCGGCGATAATGCGCTGGATGCGGTCCATCACGGCGCGGAACGGGATCTGCGGCGAAGAGTCGGTCAGACCCCATTGCCCGGCATGGCGCATCTGATGGGCCAGTGTCGCGCTGCGGATCAGCGCCTTGGACGGCACGCAGCCATAATTCAGGCAATCGCCGCCCATCTCGCCCGCTTCGACCAGCGTCACCCGCGCCTTGGTCGCCGCCGCGATATAGGCCGAGACCAACCCGGCAGAGCCCGCGCCGATCACCACCAGATTGCGGTCGTACCGCCGGGGCCGCGTCCAGCCGGCATAGACGCGGCGCCGTTGCCACAGGCCCAGAGCCGCCCGGGCAAGCCATGGAAACACCGCCAACGCCGCAAAGGATGCCAGCAACGGCGGCGAGACGATCCCCGACAGGCTGTCCAGCCCCGCCAATTGCGTGCCCGCATTCACATAAACCGCCGTTCCCGCCAGCATCCCGATCTGACTGACCCAATAAAAGGTCCATGCCCGGATGCCCGTCAGCCCCATCAGCAGGTTCACCGCAAAGAACGGCACCACCGGGATCAGCCGCAACGAGAACAGAAAGAAGGCCCCGTCCCGCGCCAGCCCGGCCTCGATCCCTTGTGCCCGCGCGCCCAAACGACCCCGCACCCAGTCCCGCAGCAGATACCGCGCCGCGAGACAGGCCAGCGTCGCACCGATGGCCGAGGCAAAGGACACGATCAGCAGCCCCGCCCAGAATCCGAACAGCGCCCCCCCCGCCAGCGTCAGCCAGACTGCTATGGGCAGTGACAGCGCCGCCACCACGACATAGGCGAGGGCGAACAAGGCCGCCACCGTCAACGGGTTTTGTTGCTGGACCGCGTCGATCCTGACCAGCACGGACCGCAGCGATTGCAGGTCCATGTCCCGGCCAGCCAGCAGCCACAAGGCCGCAAGCACAAGCCCCGCAACAACGATCATCAGGACCGGTTTCTTCACGACATTCCCTTCATCCTCGTTCCGGACGGGCCTTCCAGCGTGCGGGGCCCATCGGGCAACAGATCGCAACAAGCCCCGCCTTGTTACAGACCCCGGCAGCAAAGCCGGTCACACCTGCGTGTCCGACGGCGCGGGCCCGCCGGACTATGGCCCCCCATCGTAAAGCTGCCGGATCGGCGCGCCGCCGGGTCGGGTTTAGGACGGGCGGCTATCCCATCCAGCCCCCACCCGACAGCGTGCCATGCATGAAGCTGAGGCCCGCGCGCAGCTCATCGCGGCCGATGGCACCGCCAAGGCAGATGCGCAGATGCTCGGCCGGGTCGCCATCGACGGTAAAGGCATCCGAGGGCATCAGGCCGATATGACGCCCCGCCATGCGGCCCATCAGCTCGGCCCGGCCTGCGCCCTCGGGCAGTTTCAGCCAGATGTTGAAGGCGTTCGGCTCGGCCTTGAAGGACAGCCCGCTCAGCACGCTGGCGGCGATCTGCTGACGGGCGGCAATCTCGGCGCGGATGAAATGACGGATGCGGTCGGCGGTGCCATCCTCGATCCAGCGGGTCATCAGCGCCGTGGTCAGCGGCGAGGGCATGACCGAGATCGCGCGCAACGCCTGCGCCAGCGCAAAAGCCGCCCGCGCATCCGGCGCGACCGTATAGGCCAGCCGCAGACCCGCGCCGATGCATTTCGCAAGACCGCCGATATGCCATGTCTGCGCCGGCGCCAGCACCGCGAAAGGTGGCGGGGCCGAGGGCGGGATGAAACCATAGGCGTCATCCTCGATCAGCGGCAGGCGGTGGCGGGTGATGATCTCGGCCAGCAGGATGCGGCGGTCCTCGGGGATGGTCAGGGTGGTCGGGTTGTGCAGCGTCGGGTTCAGATACAGCGCCTTGGGGGCGTGGCGGGCGATCGCGGTTTCCAGCGCGTCGGGGGTGACGCCATCGGCATCCATCTGCAGCCCGATCAGCCGCAGGTTCAGCCGCGCGGCGATCGCCCGCAGGCCGGGATAGGTGATCCGCTCGCACAGCACCGTGTCGCCCGCCTGCGCGATGATCGACAGGATCGCCGTCATCGTCGCATGCGCGCCGGGCGTGACGGCGATGCGTTCAAGACTGGGCACCATACCGCGCTTGGACAGCCAGCTGGATGCGGCCATCCGGTCCTGATCGCCGCCAAGTGTCGCCTGATACCGCAGCAGCGACACAAGATTGGCCGACACGACATCCAGCCCCTCGCGCATAAAGCTCAGCAGTTCGGGATCGGTGACTTCGGGCGGCATGTTCATCGACAGATCCTCGTCGCGCAGGCGGCGGGGGTCGGCGGTTTCGGTGGCGCGGACGGATTTGCGCACGAATGTCCCGCGTCCGACATGGCTGTCGGTCAGCCGGCGCGCGGCCGCATCGGCATAGGCGCGGCTGACGGTGGTGAAATCGATGCCCAAGCGCGCGGCCAGCCGGCGTTGCGGCGGCAGCCTGTCGCCGGGTTTCAGCGTGCCCGTGCGGATCGCGGCCTCGATCTGGTCGGCGATCTGCTGATATCGCGGCGGACCGTCCTCGGTCAGGCTGGGGGTCCACAGGATCATGAGGGGTTCCGGTCTGGTACGATACTGAGCCGATTGTATGGATATTGTTTTGGCGCGCAAGGGAAAGTGGCTCGGATTTTCGCACTCATCTTTATCAAATGCACAAGAATTGCCCCAAAGGCACCTGATCAGTGCAGTTTTGGCCCATCCCTGCCAAAGCAAGCGTGATTCATTGTATGGATAAAAAACTGCAAATTGATTGGATGACAATCTGTTGGGCTGATGGGTTCAGCCCAACAAACAGGAGTGTCCGATGCCCGCAGTCACCCATGCCCCGCACAAGGACGGCGACCATTTCGTCGACTACGAATCCAAGGTGTTCGAGGATGTGAAGGCCGACGAGGGTGAAAAGGCTCTTGTCACCTTCCACACGGTCGCGTTCGAAGGCTCGATCGGGCTGGTCAACATCCTCAATGCCGTCCGCCTGCAGCGCAAGGGATACGAGACCTCGATCCTGCTTTACGGCCCCGGCGTGACGCTTGGGTTGCAGCGCGGCTTTCCGACGCTTGGCGACGAGGCGTTTCCGGGTCACCTGAACTTCAACAAGAACCTTGAACGGTTCATGACCGAAGGCGGCAAGGTCTATGCCTGCCGCTTTGCCCTGCAGGCGCTGTATGGCCACGGAGAGCCGTCGCTGATCCCCGGCATCATCCCGATCCAGCCGCAGGACGTGCTGGACTGCATCCTGCTGCACAAGAAAGCAAACGCCGTCATCCTGGACACCTGGACCGTCTGAGGCGCGTCCCCCTTGTCGAAAGGTTCCCCTGACATGAGCAAATCCACCGTCCGCGCCGCCGCCGTCCAGATCGCGCCCGATCTGACCTCGCGCGCGGGCACCGTCGAACGGGTGCTGAACGCCATTTCCGAGGCCTGCGACAAGGGGGCCGAACTGATCGTATTCCCCGAAACATTCGTGCCGTATTACCCCTATTTCAGCTTTGTGCTGCCGCCGATGCAGCAGGGTGCCGAACATCTGCGCCTGTATGACGAAGCGGTGACCGTTCCCTCGGCCGAGACGCGGGCGGTGGCCGATGCGGCGCGCAAGCGGGGCGCGGTGATCGTGCTGGGCGTGACCGAGCGCGACCACGGATCGTTGTACAACACCCAGCTGATCTTCGACGCCGACGGCAGCCTTGCGCTGAAACGCCGCAAGATCACGCCCACCTATCATGAACGGATGATCTGGGGTCAGGGCGATGGTGCGGGTCTCAGGGTGGTGGACACTGCCGTGGGCCGGATGGGCGCGCTGGCCTGCTGGGAACATTACAATCCGCTGGCCCGCTATGCGCTGATGGCCCAGCACGAGGAGATCCACGCCAGCCATTTTCCCGGCAGCCTTGTCGGCCCGATCTTTGGCGAGCAGATCGAGGTCACCATGCGCCATCACGCGCTGGAGGCGGGTTGTTTCGTCGTCAACGCCACCGGCTGGCTGACCGAGGATCAGATTGCGCAGATCCATCCGGACCCGGCCCTGCAACGCGGCCTGCGCGACGGCTGCATGACCTGCATCATCACACCGGAAGGCCGCCATGTCGTCCCGCCCCTGACATCGGGCGAAGGCATCCTGATCGGCGATCTGGACATGCGCCTGATCACCAAGCGCAAGCGGATGATGGACAGCGTCGGCCATTACGCCCGCCCCGAACTCTTGCGGCTGATCCATGACGCCCGCCCGGCCCATCCCCGCGAAACCGCCAATCCAGACCCTGCGCCCGTCGATGCGGCGCCGCAGCCAGACGAGGTGCAAGATGCGTGACCTTACCGGGCTCTCAGCCGCCGAACCGGACCTGATCAATGACCTGCAGACCCGCGGCATGCGGCTGGTCGATCCCCGCGCCGGTCATGAAAGCCGCCGCGGCGGTGCGGGTCCGTCCGACCACAAGGCAGTCAGTTTTGGCGATCAGACGGTGATGATCCCCGTCCATACCGCGCCCAGCTTCGACAGTCCCTATCTGGTCGAGGCGCCCGATGCCGCAGGCCGGTCGCGCATCACCCGCGAGGGGGTGGAGCTGGCGCGCATCCGCTTTCCCAACCGCCCCCGGTTCTATGATCTGAAAACCGCAGACGGTATCGCCTATAACCAGATCGCGGTGCTGCATTCGCGCGACGTGCTGGCGACGACCGTGTTGCAGACCTGCATCCGCTACGCCAGCCGCAAGAAGACCTGCCAGTTCTGCGCCATCGGCCAAAGCCTTGCCGCAGGCCGCACCATCGCCCGCAAGACCCCCGCCCAGCTGGCCGAGGTCGCCCGCGCGGCGGTCGATCTGGACGGCGTGAAACACATGGTCATGACCACAGGCACGCCTGCCGGCTCCGATCGCGGCGCCGCGATCCTTGCCGACAGTGCGCGGGCCATCAAGGCGGCGGTCGATCTGCCCATTCAGGCGCAATGCGAGCCGCCCGAGGATGACATCTGGCACCAGCGCATGAAGGATGCGGGCGTCGACGCGCTTGGCATGCATCTGGAGGCCGTGACGCCTGCGGTGCGGGCGCGGATCATGCCCGGCAAGGCCTCGGTCCCGCTGGAGAAATATTTCAGCAGCTTCGAGGCCGCCGTGCAGGTCTTTGGGCGCGGTCAGGTCTCGACCTATATTCTGGCCGGTCTGGGCGACACGGCCGATGCGATCCTGCAAATGTCGCAGCGCCTGGTCGATCTGGGTGTCTATCCCTTTGTCGTGCCCTTCGTGCCGATCTCGGGGACGCCGCTGGAAAGCCACCCGGCGCCCTCGGCCGCGTTCATGGCATCGGTGCTGCGGCCCTTGTCCGGGATGGTGCTGAAGGGCGGGCTGCGGGCCACCGACATCAAGGCGGGCTGCGGCAAATGCGGGGCCTGTTCGGCGCTGTCCACCTATGAACGGCGGGCCACGGCATGAGCAGCCTGCACCCCCACGCCTTCATCAGCCCCGAATTCCTGATCCGCGAGGCCCGCGAGATGTGGGAAATGGCTGGCGCCGCCCGGCTGCGCCAGCAGGTCTTTGTCGCCGAACAAGGCTTGTTCACCGGCCATGACCGCGACGCGGTCGATCAGATCGCCACGCCGCTGGTGGCCCTGTCCACGCTGGCCGGCGAGCCTGCCGAGGTGGTGGGCTGCGTGCGCATCCATCAGGCCTCCCCCGGTCTGTGGTGGGGCACCCGGCTGGCGGTGGCCGCGGATCATCGCCGCGTGGGCCGCCTTGGCGCCGAGCTGATCCGGCTGGCCGTCAGCACCGCCAACGGACGCGGCTGCACCGAATTTCACGCCCATGTGCAGATCCAGAACGTGGCCCTGTTCGAAAAACTGCACTGGACGCTGCGTGACCATGTCACCCTGCACGGCGCCCCGCATGCCCATATGACGGCATGCCTGCCCCATTATCCCGCGATCCCCGATCCCGGCCGGGGGTTTACGGCCCGCGCGCGGCGGTCGTGATGGATCTTTCGGCCCTTGCGGCGCGCCTTGCCGCGCATCCCTCGATCCGGGGCAAGCTGCAGATCGCCGATGCCACGCGCGGGCTGGGGCTGGACGCGGCCTCGCCCGGTGCGCCCGGCGACGATGCCGCCGCCCTGCCCCGCGCAGACCGAGGCTGGGATCTGCTGGCGGGCGAGGGCTTCATGCCCCAATTCGTCAGTGACGATCCGTGGTTTGCGGGCTGGTGCGGGGTGATGGTCAACCTGTCCGACATCGCCGCCATGGGGGGCCGGGCCACGGCGCTGCTGAATGCGGTCTGGGCACCGGATGCGGAACAGGCCGCGCCTTTGCTGGCCGGTCTGCGCGATGCGGCCCGCGCTTATGGCGTGCCCATCGTCGGCGGGCACAGCAATCTGGGCGCGCCCGCGCTGAACATTGCCGTCTCGGTGACCGGGCGGGCGGATCGCCTGATCAGCAGCTTTGCGGCGCGGCCCGGCGATGCGCTGATCGCGGTCATCGACCATCGGGGCGCCTATCGCCCCCGCTTTGACAATTGGTGCGCGGCGCTGGACGCGCCCCACGACCGCCTGCAGGGCGATCTGGCGCTGCTGCCCGAACTGGCCGAGGCCGGGCTGGTCGATGCGGGCAAGGATATCAGTCAGGGCGGCATCGTCGGCACCGCGCTGATGCTGGCCGAATGTTCGGGCTGCGGGTTCCAAATCGACATCGACGCCATCCCCCTGCCCCCCGGCGCCGACCTTGAACGCTGGCTGCGCAGCTTTCCCAGTTTCGGCTTTCTGCTATCGGCGCGACCCGCACAGGCCGCCGCGATTCAAGCGCGCTTCAAGGCCCGCGACATCTGTGCCGCCGTCATCGGCACCGCCATCGACATCCCCCGGATCGATCTGTTCGACGCCACGCAGACGGTGACGTTCTGGGATTACCGCGACCAGCCCTATCTGGGCCTGACCAAGGATCACGCCCATGCCTGAAGTCCGTTTCACGATCCGCTGGCCCGACGGGACAGAGGAAAGCTGCTATTCCCCCTCGACCGCGATCCGTCAGCATGTCTCGGCAGGGACCGCCTATCCGCTGCCCGAATTCCTGGATCGCGCCCGCGCCGGGCTGAACGCCGCCTCGGACCGGGTGGCGGCCAAGTTCGGATATGCCTGCTCGTCGGCGCTGGACCAGCTGGCCCGGATCGAGGCCCGCGCCGCCACCCAACCGCCAGACGGGCAGGTCATCTGCCTGTCGCTGACCTGAAAGGGGGGCACCATGACCACGCCGCATCTTCCCGTCATCATCATCGGGGCCGGGCAGGCCGGCCTGTCGGTCAGCTGGTATCTGTGCGCCCAAGGGATCGAGCATCTGGTGTTCGAACGACACCGCCGCTTCGAAAGCTGGCGCAGCAACCGGTGGGACAGCTTCTGTCTGGTCACCCCGAACTGGCAATGCCGCCTGCCCGGTTGGCCATACCGGGGCCCCGATCCCGACGGCTTCATGCAAAAGGACGAGATCGTCGATTATGTGGACGGCTTTGCTGCCAGCTTTGATCCGCCGCTGCACGAGGGCGTCGCCGTGTCCCGCGTCCGGATCGATGCGGGCGTCTATCACCTGACCACCAGCCTTGGCCCCTTTACCGCCGATCAGGTGGTGGTGGCGACCGGCGGCTATGACAGCCCGATCGTGCCGCCCTATGCCGCGGATATCGACCCGGCCATCATCCAGATGCATTCGCGCGATTACCGCAGGCCCGCGCAACTGCCCAAGGGTGGCACGCTGATCGTCGGCACCGGCCAGTCGGGCGTGCAGGTGATGGAGGATCTGCACCGCGACGGGCGCCCCGTTCATCTGGCCGTCGGCCCCGCGCCCCGCAGCCCACGCAAATATCGTGGCCGCGATGCGACCGACTGGCTGCATGACGCAGGCCATTACCGGATGACCATCGACCGTCACCCCGACCCGGCCAAGGCGCTGTCGCAGACGAACCACTATATGTCGGGCCGCGATGGCGGCAAGGAAATCGACCTGCGCCAGTTCGCGCGCGACGGCGTGCGGCTTTACGGCTCGATGGCCGGAGCCAAAGGGACACAGGTGCGGTTCCTGCCGGATCTGGAACAGAACCTGGATGATGCCGACCGCAGCTATCTGGGCATCCGCACCCAGATTGACGCATGGATCGCCGCGCAACGCATCGATGCCCCGACCGAGCCGCCCTTCGTCAAGGTCTGGCGCCCGGAACAGGAAATCACCGCGATCGACCTGGCCGGGGCTGGCATCACCTCGATCCTCTGGGCGATCGGGTTCAGGCCCGATTACGGCTGGCTGGAACTGGATTGTTTCGACAGCCACGGGCGCCCCCAGTATCAGCGCGGCGTCACCCGCGTGCCGGGGGCCTATTTCATCGGTCTGGGCTGGCTGAACACCTGGGGCTCGGGGCGCTTTCTGGGCATCGACGAGGACAGCCGCCATCTGGCCGACCAGATCATCGCCCGCGACCGCCAGCTGCGGGCGGCTTGACCACCGCCCGCCCACCTGCCCCGCTGCCCCCCCGGGCGGTCAGGCCAGCTCGATCACGGCGTCGATCTCGACCAGCGCATTGGCGGGCAGCGAGGCGACATTAACCACGGTGCGCGCATGCCGCCCGGCATCGCCCCACAGATCGATGAACAGCTGCGAGGCGCCATTCACCACAAACGGCCCCTCGGCATAGGTCGGCGGGGCCGCCACGAAGCCGCCAAGACGGATCACCTGCGCCACCCGCGACAGCGATCCCGCCACCGCGCGGATCGAAAACAAAAGGTTCAGCGCGCACATCCGCGCGGCGGCCTGCCCGTCGTTCATGTCAAAGCCGGGACCGATGGGGCCGAAATATTGCGGCTTGCCTTCCCATTCGCAGATCTGGCCGGACAGGAACAACAGGTTGCCGGTGATCTTTCCCGGCAGAAACAGCGCCCGCGACGGGGCCGAGGGTGGCAATGCCAGGCCCAGTTCGGCCAGACGCGCCTCGATCGGACAGGCGGTCATGCCGCCACCTGCAGCTGGCGCGCCATCTGTCGGGCCAGCGCGATCAGCGACAGATCGGACCCGCGCGGCCCGATCAGCGACAGCCCGAAAGGCGCGCCATCGACGGTTCCGGCAGGAAAGACCACCTGCGGCAGCCGCGCCATCCCCGCAACACACAGCAGCCGCTGCGAGTCATGGCGAAAGCTGTCAAAGACCGCGACCGGCGCATTCAGCCGGAAGGGCGCGTCATGGACGACGGGGGCCAGCAACACGCCCTGCGCGCCCAGCAATCCGTCCATATGGCGGGCGAACGCCTCGCGGGCGGCGCGGCCTTGCGTGATCTGATCGGGGGTCAGCGCCTCGGCCATGTCCGCACGCGCGTCGATGCCGCGCACCAGCGGCATCCGGGACCGGCGGATAAAGGGCAGGATCGTCTCTTTCGCGTCGGCCATGACGGCGGTCAGGAAGGTGGCATAGGCGGCATCGACCCCCTCGGGATAGACCGCGACCTGCCGGGCAGGCAGATCCCCGAAGCCCGCCTGCCAGACGGCCCGTGCCTCTGGTTGCAGCAGCGCCAGCATGTCGGCGGGCATCAGCAGGTCGGGCGCCGTCATGGGCGCGCTGTCCGCCACCATCACGGCGGCGGTCCGCGCCAGCACCGCCCCGTCGCGGGCAAAGATCCCGCAGGCATCAAGGCTGGGCGCCAGCGCCATCGCGCCCGCCATCGGAATGATCCCATGCGTGGGCCGCCAGCCCCATGTGCCGCAAAAGCTGGCCGGTGCGCGCACGGAACCGCCCGTGTCGGACCCGATCGCGATATCCGCCAGCCCCCCGGCCACGGCCACGGCTGACCCCGATGACGACCCGCCCGGAATCCGGTCGGGCGCCGCCGGGTTCACCGGCGTGCCGAAATGGGCGTTCATGCCATACATGGACCAGGCCAGCTCATCCGTGTGGGTCTTGCCGACAAAGCGCGCGCCCGCATCCAGCAGCATCTGCACGCAGGGCGCGGTCACCTGATGCAGCGGGCTTTCGGCCAACCAAGTCGGACAACCCGCCCCGGTGCGGTATCCCGCGACGTGGTAGATATCCTTGACCGCAAGGCTCAGCCCCGACAGCGGGCCGTCGGGCGCATGGGCCACCGGGGCGGGCGGATAGGGCAGGAAGGCGTGAAAGGGGTCATCATGCATGGGCGATCTCCAGCGTCTCGTCGGCGCGCAGGCAGGCGACACGGCGGCGCGGTCCGGGGGTGACGACGGGCGGCAGGGCCGCGCGGCAGGCGGGCAAGGCGAAGGCGCAGCGCGGCGCAAAGGGGCAGCTGTCGGGCCGTTCCTCCAACGAGGGGGGCGCGCCGGGGATGGCGTCCAGCCGGGCGCCGCGGGCGACCTCGTGCAGGTTCGCAGCCAGCAGGCCCCTTGTATAGGGGTGGCGCGGGTCGCGGATGATGTCGCGGGTGCTGCCCTCCTCGACGATCTGGCCCGCATACATCACCGCGATGCGTTCGGAAATCTCGACCGCGACGCCGATGTCATGGGTGACGAAAATCACCCCCATGCCGAATTCGCGCTGCAATTCGCGCATGAGCAGCAGGATCTGGATCTGGACTGTCGCGTCCAGCGCGGTCGTGGGTTCATCCGCCAGCAGCAGGCGCGGGCGGCAGGCCAGCGCCAGCGCGATCATCACCCGCTGGCGCATGCCGCCCGACAATTCATGCGGATAGTTCTTCAGCCGCCGCTCGGCCGAAGGGATGCGGACGCGGTGCAGCATGTCCAGCGCCACCTCCATCGCATCGGCGCGGCTGATGCCCTTGTGCCGCATCACGGTTTCCGCGATCTGCTGGCCCACGGTATAGACCGGGTCCAGCGCAAGGCCCGGATCCTGAAACACCATCGACACATCGCCGCCGCGATAGGACCGCAAGGCACGGCCCGACAGGGTCATGATATCGGTCCCGTCAAAGGTGACGCGCCCCGACAGATCGGTGCGCTTTTCGGGCAGCAGGCGCAGCAGCGTCTTCAGCGTCACGCTTTTGCCCGATCCGCTTTCGCCCAGCAGGGCCAGCGTCTCGCCCGGCATCAGGGTCAGGGACAGGTCGTTGATGGCATGGACGTTGCGCGCACCCTTAAATCGTACGTTCAGCCCGTCGATCTGCAACAGCGGCGTCATGCGGGCATCCCCTGCCCGGCGCGCGGATGGCCGGATGCGGCGTCATGCAGATGGCAGGCCACCCAATGCGCCGATCCCTGCGCCATCGGTGCCAGCACCGGATGACGCGCCTTGCAGACATCCGCCGCCAAGGCGCAGCGGGTGTGGAAACGACAACCCGGCGGCGGGTTGATCGGGTTTGGCGGATCGCCGGTCAAGGGCGGCTTTTCGGTCCGGTTGTCGGGGTCCATCGACGGCATCGCGGAAAACAGCGACCGCGTATAGGGATGCGCCTGTTCGGCCCAGATGCTGTCCACCGGGGCCAGTTCCACCACTTCGCCCAGATACATGACCAGAATCCGGTCCGAGATATAGCGCACCACGTTCAGATCATGGCTGATGAAGATATAGGTCAGCCCGAATTCGGCCCGCAGGTCGGACAGCAGGTTCAGCACCTGCGCCTCTACCGATTTATCCAGCGCGCTGACGGCCTCGTCCAGCACCACGACCTTGGGCGACATGACCAGCGCGCGGGCGATGTTGATGCGCTGGCGCTGCCCGCCCGACAATTCATGCGGATAGCGGCCTGCAAAGCGCTCGGGGTTCAGCCCGACCCGGCCCAGCAGCCGCCGCGCCCGCCCCACCGGATCGTCCAGACCCTGCACGCGGGCCCCGAACGCGATGCTGTCCAGAATGGTCATGCGCGGGTTCAGCGAGGCATAGCTGTCCTGAAACACCATCTGGATGTCGCGGCGCAGCGCGCGCAGGCTGATGTCGCGGCCAAGGGTCTTGCCGCCCAGCTCGATATCGCCCTCGTCCCGGTCGACCAGACCGATCAGCAGCTTGGCGGTGGTCGATTTCCCGCAGCCCGATTCCCCGACGATGCCCAAAGTCTCGCCCGCGCGGACGTCGAAGCTGACCCCGTCCACGGCCTGCACCATCGCCTGCGTGCGGCCCAGAATGCCACCCTTGATGGGAAAGTGCTTTTTCAGGTCGCGCACGCTTAACAGCGGTCTGGTGTCAGTCGCGGACATTCATCGCACTCCTCAGACCGTCGCTGAGCAGATTGAGGCACAGCGAGGTGGCAAAGATCATCACGCCGGGCAGCGCCGCCAGCCACGGGTTCACATAGATGGCCGATCGCAGCGTGTTCAGCATCAGCCCCCATTCGGGTTCGGGCGGGCGCACGCCGATGCCCAGAAAGGACAGCCCCGCCGCCAAAATCATGCAGACCGAGGTCAGCGAGGTCGCATAGACAAAGATCGGCGAGGCGACATTGCCGATCACATGCACCCGGATCACCGTCAACGCATTCGCCCCCGACGCCCGCGCCGCATCGATGTAATCAAGGCTGCGCACGCCCGAGGTCACCGCCTCGGCCACCCGGGTCACCGGCGGGATGAAGACGATGGTCAGCGACACCAGACTGTTCAGCACCCCTGCCCCAAGCGCACCCGAGATGGCGATGGCCAGCAGGACCGACGGAAAGGCAAAGAACACGTCCACGACCCGCATGATGATCGTGTTGGTGATGCCGCCGACATAGCCCGCGACAATCCCCAGGGTGCCGCCGATGAAAAAGGCCAACACCACCGGCACCAGCCCGATGAACAGCGTCAGCCGGCCGCCATAGATCAGCCGGGCCAGCATGTCGCGGCCCTGTTCGTCCGTGCCCAGCAGATGGCCCGGCGTTCCGGGGGCGGCCAGACGGGCGATCATGCTGCCCTGATAGGGATCGGCCAGACCCAGCCAGGGCGCGAAGACCGCCGACAGGATCAGCGCTGCCAGCACCAGCGCGCAGATCATCGCCACCGGGTCGCGCCGCAGCCGGGACAGCACGCCCGACCAGTATCCGCGCTGCGCGGGCGGGACGACGGGAATGTCGGTGGTCACCTGCACCATCGGTCAGCTCCTCTTGATGCGGGGGTCGATGGCGGCCTGCGCCACATCGACGATAAGGTTCATGCCGACGAAGAACATCGCCAGCACCAGGATCGTGCCCTGCAACAGCGGCAGGTCGCGCTGGAAGATGGCGTTGGACAGCAGGAACCCCGACCCGGGCCAGTTGAAGACCGTCTCGATCAGGATCGACCCGCCCAGCAGATAACCCAGCTGCAGGCCCATCACCGACAGCGCGGTGGCGGCGGCATTCCTTGCCACATGGCGCAGCACATCGCCCCGGCTGAGGCCCTTGGCGTAAAGTGCGGTGACGAAATCCATCGACAGGATATCACCCGCCAGCGCCCGCACGGTGCGCGCGACGATGCCGATGGGCACCACCGCCAGCGTCACGGCGGGCAGCACCAGATGGCGCAGATGCGCCCAGTCCCAGTGCCAGTCCTGCGACCCGCCCGGCCCCGCCCCCATGGACGGCAGCCAGCCCAGATTGACCGAAAAGATGATGACCAGCACGATCCCCAGCCAGTAATTGGGCACCGACACCCCGGTGATGGACAGGGCCGTCACCGCCCGGTCAAGGATCGTGTCGCGGTAATAGCCCGCCAGAAAGCCCAGGAACGTGCCGATCGGAAAGGCGATCACCGCCGCCCCCGCCGCCAGCAGCAGGGAATTGCCGACCGCGCCGAACACCTCGTCCGCGACGGGGCGACCGGATGCGATGGACCGGCCCATCTCTCCCTGCAGCAGGTTGCCGATCCAGATCAGGTATTGCACCGGAACCGGCTTGTCCAAACCATAGGCCGCGCGCATGGCGGCCTGCTGTTCGGCGGTCGCATCGACCGGCATGATCGCGGTCAGCGGATCGCCAGGCGCGATCTGCACCAGCGCGAAACAGACGATGGACACCCCGAAGGCCACCGGCAGCACAAGGATCAGACGTCGAAGGAAATAGCTGAGCACGGCATGCGTCCCTGGCTTGGCCGCACCCGCAAGGGGCGCGGCCGGTGGCGGATCACTCGGCCATCGTGATGGACGAGAAGTTCAGATACCAGTTCTGCGGCTGCACAAAGCCCTGCACCTTCGGCGACATGGCGCGGGGCGCCACATCATGGGTGACCATCAGAAACAGCGCGTCATCGACGAACTTCTCATGCGTGCGGCGCATCACCTCGTCCTGCGCATCGGCATCGAAGGTGGTCTTGATCTCTTCGAACAGGGCCTGCATGTCCTCGTCGCAGTAATGACCCCAATTGGTGCCGTTGGGCGCGATCAGGTCGCAATCCAGATGCCGGATGAAGCCGGTAAAGGGATCCTGGATGAAATAGGTAAAGTTGATCGACTGCGACCCCTCGACCGAGGGATCGGCGGCGCCCGCGCGCCACAGGTTGATCATCTGGTTCCATTCGACGACCATGAACTCCACATCGATCCAGGCCTGCGCCAGCGACTGCTGGATGTATTCGTTCATCGGCAGCGGCAGCATCTGCCCGGACCCGGAAGGCGAGATCAGCGCCTTGACCGACAGCCGGTTCTCGGGGCCAAAGCCCGCCTCGGTCATCAGCGCCTGCGCGGCCTCCAGATCATAGGTCACGTCAAAGGTCGGTTCCCCGAACCATTGCGATTCCGGCGGCATGAATCCCTTGGCCGGGATCATCAGCCCGCCCAGCAGCGCGCCCATCGATTCCCGGTCGATGGCCAGGTTCGCGGCCTTGCGCACCCGGATGTCGTTCCAGGGCGACCCCTCGGTCCGCGACAGATGCCAGGTCCAGTTATGCGGCAGCGCGTTCGAGGTGATGGCGAACCCGTTGCCTTCCATCGCGGGAATCGTGTCGGGGGCCGGCGCCTCGATCCAGTCGACCTGCCCCGACATCAACGCCGCCGAACGCGCATTCGATTCCGGCAGCGGGATCAGAACCAGACGGTCCAGCTTGGGGATGCGCGTCTCGTCCCAGTAATCGGCAAAGGGCACCAGCTCGGCCCGTTCGCGCGGCACGAATGACGTCATCATCCACGGCCCTGTCCCCGAGGGCTTGGCCGCGACCTGCTCCCAATCCTTGCCCAAAGCCTCCCAATTGGCCTGCGAGGACATCATCACCCAGGCCAGCTGATAGGGCAGCGTGGCGTCGGGCTCATGCGTCACGATCTCCAGCGTCAGATCGTCGATGGCGCGATAGCTGGCAATGGCGGGAACGCGCGACTTGCCCTGCGCCGACTGGCGGGGGTCGTATTGCTCGGCCCCTTCATCCAGCAGCTTGTCCAGATTCCAGACGACATTGGCCGCATTGAACGGGCTGCCGTCGTGAAAGGTCACCCCCTCGCGCAGGGTAAAGGTCCAGCGGGTGCGGTCGGCCTCGTCGGCCTCCCAAGCGGTTGCAAGCCCCGGAACCAGCCCGGACGGGCCATCGCCCTGCGTCAGATCCCAGTTGATCAGCGCGTCATAGACCGTATAGCCGATAAAGCGCAGCCCCTCGCCGCCCTGATCCGGCTGGCCTGTGGTCAGCGGAATGTCGGCCGCCGTCATGCCGATGCGCAGCGTGCCCTGCGCCAGCGCGGGGGACGCCAGCAGGGCCGCGGACAAAGCCAGCGTCGCAAGTGCGGATTTCAGGTGCAGCACGTCATTCTCCTTTGATCAGGACTTTTGGGGCATGGTCGTTGCCGCCAGTCTGTCGCGCGGGATGCAAGCCGCCATCCCGCCACGACCAAACCCGTCGGTGCATTCGGCAAAATCCCGAAAGCTGCCCATCGGCGCGCCGGATTGCCACCAATCCGTGCATGCGGCTAACGGCGCGGGATCAGACCCGGCGACGGCACGGCCTGATCGACACGGCCACCGGCAGCCCCGCGCCATCCGATCGCATCGCCCCCCTGCCCTTCCGGGGTTGCGGTGCAGCGTCTGCATGCCCTTTTGGTGCCGCATCGGCATAACAGAGATATCTGTTATCGACGATCCGACTGCGGCCCATATCATCATTATTTTCACTTTATGATGAGCACTTCAATTCCCGAAAAGGACGATCCCGGCATTCGCCCGCTTCACGTCCTGGCGACGATGCGCCCCTTCGGCACCTGCGCCATTCGCGCGGGAAACAATGCGATCTTCTGGCCCACAGATCTCTTGCATTATTTTACAATCGACCGTTTAATAACGCCTTATGATTTTGCAAACGGCCCCAAACCATGCCCCTTATCGGCTATGCCCGCGTCTCGACCGAGGATCAGACCCCCCTGCCCCAGGTGCAGGCCCTGACGGCGGTCGGTTGCGGGCAGGTTCTTCAGGAACAGGCCTCGGGCGGTGACCGCGCCCGTCCGGTGCTGGCGCGGTTGCTGGACCGGGTCGCCCCCGGCGACACGCTGGTCGTGGTCAGGATCGACCGGCTGGCCCGGTCCCTGTCGCATCTGCTCGAGGTGATCGAGCGGCTGGAGGCCAAGGGCGCCTTCTTCCGCTCGATCGAGGATCCGATCGACACGGCCAGCCCGCAGGGCAAGTTCACGCTGCAGGTGCTGGGGGCGGCGGCGGAATTCGAACGGGCGCTGATCCGTGAACGGACAAAGGCGGGTCTGGCCAGCGCCCGTCTTGAGGGACGTGTCGGCGGCAATCCAGGCCTGCGGGCGCGTGACCCCGCTGCCCTGCGCAAGGTCCGGCTGGCCCGCCGCGATGGCTATCTGGACCGGCTGGCCCAGACCGCCCCGGACTGGGTGCCCGCGATCCGCCGCCTGCGCCCCGGCATGGCATGGGAGGATGTCCTGCGCATCGTCAACGCCCCCCTGCCCCAGGCCCGCCGCTGGACGCAGGCCCGCCTGCTGCGCGCCACCCGGGCCTATGTGCGCGAAGGGTTCCTGCCCGCCACCGTGCTGGACCGGGCCGCCCGCCGGGATCGCGACGACCGCCTGCCCGCCCTGGTCGCCGCCATCAAGGGCGCCGATCCCGACATCACCCTGCAGGCCATCTGCGACCGGCTGGAATCGATGCGCGAGCGCACGCCGCGCGGGCGGACAACATGGCAGCCCTCATCGGTCAGAATGCTGCTGGCACAAGCCGAGAGGCTGGGAATGCTGTGACGCCAGGCGCCACCACCCCCAGCACCGGGTTTCGCAGCGAAACCGCTAGCGTTCCAGCAGAGCCTGAATTTCCACCATCAGGCTGTCCATCAACTCGCTGGTGATCGCCGCCCCCTCAAGCCTCAGGATATGGCCCTGCGTGTCTTGCGAGCGCCGGATCGTCACGCCACTGGACGTGCGCAGCGTCTTGTCGTTGATCCAGCCCGTCACCGGCTGGCTTTTGCGCGGCCGCCCGCCCTTGCGCAGGTCACGCTCGGTCGGATCGATGGTGGTGATGGCGGGCTGGATAGTCTGCCATTCCTCCTCCGCATCCGCAGGTGGGTGCTCGGACAGAGCCTGACGCAGCCGCGCCTCGGCGCCCTGACGCAGGGCCTGGGCCAGTTGCAGCCCCCTTCTTTCGGTCAGACCCTCGGGGAATTGCAGCATGTCGCCCAGTTCCTCGAAGATCAGCGCAAAAGACCGGATTTTGGACCTTTTGGCCTTGGACCCGGTGGCGAACAGCTTGTCCACCGCATCTTCGGTATTGGCAAAGGCGCCATGATTGGCCGCGATGACGGCAATCCGACCGCGTTCGAAATGGCTCAGCTGCTCGCGGACCTCGTTTTCCTCGATCATCGAGACGAAGGCGCTGCCATTGTCGGCATGGGGCCGGACAATGGCCCTGATGGTGCGGTATTTCTCGGCCTCGGTCAGCTCCAGCAAGCCCCGGACGGCCAGCAGCCGGCGATAACCCGACAGCAGACCATAACGCTGCCCCTTGGGCCCGGGCGCCTGCAATTCGAACACCTCGATGGGCAGGCGCAACCCATGCGCGGCGATCGACAGCCGCAGCTCCAGCATCTCGGGCTCGCCCATCGACATGCGGTCGCGGATCATCGCATCCGCGTCGATATCGCCGACCGCAATCTCGGTCATCAGCAAGCCCTGCGCCTGCGCGGCGGCAAGGCGCGCGGCATCGGCCTCGGTTCGTGCGCGGGCGGCGCGGCTGTCGGTGCCGCCCGCATGGCTGTGCAGCGCGCTGTCTGCGGCAACCTGGGCGATCGGCGCGATGCCGCGCGCGCTGGCCGGGCGGTCGAAGGTTTCGCTGCGAAACTCTTCCTCGATCCGGCTCAGGTCATCGGTGCTTGGGGTTTCAAGACGCCTGCGCTTAGCCATCGGACTTCTCCTCCCGTTCGGCCTTTTCCAACTGCAGATCGCGCCACCAAGCGCCCAGGATCAGTTCCTTGACCTCGGCCCAGGTACGATCGAACGTCTCGCGCCCGCGGACATAGGTCTCTCGGTTGAACTCTCGGTAATCGGCCTCATAGATGCCGTTCACCTGCTCGCCCGCCTGCCCGACCATCGCGGTCAGTTCCTGACGGTATGTCGTCATGAAATCGCCGAAATAGGCCTGGATGACATTGGCCAGATCGGTCTGCTGACCCGCCTCGAACCGGGTGATGATCGCACGCACCGCATCCCATTCAAAGCGCATTTCCGGCAGCCCGTCGCGGCGCCGGGCCTTGTTCTCGCCATCCTCGACGCTGGCGAAGGTGGAATACAGCATGTCGAAGAACCGCCCCGTCGAGTCGAATTCCAGGAAGGTCGCGCCAAGCGGCACCAGCAGGATATCGGCAGCCGCCAGCGCATTGATGGTCAGGTAGCCAAGGGCAGGGGGGGTGTCGATGAAGATCAGATCGTATTCGTCAAAGATCTTGTCATGGCTCAGCCCATTGGCCAGCGCGTCCCACAGGGGCCAGCTGCGCAGGCCCATGCGCCAGACCGGCACCTGAAATTCCGCCCAGTAGAGGTTCAGCTGCGCACCCAGCAGGTCGATATTGGGCCAGTGGGTCGGCTGGATCAGGTCGCGGGCGGTGATCTTCAGCGCCTCGGTCAGGGTCTCGTCGAAGGGCAGGGGGGCTTGGCCTGCCGCCTCCCGCACCCGGTTTTCCCCCTGCAGGGCCAGGGCGTAATCCTTGGCCAGCAAGGGGAAGGCCGTCGACCATTCGTCCTGCACCTGCCCGCCCATGATCGAGGTCATGCTGCCCTGGCTGTCCAGATCGATGACCAGCACCTTGTATCCGTCCAGCGCCGCCGACATCGCCAGATGCGCCGCGGTCGAGGTCTTGCCGACGCCGCCCTTGAAATTGGCAACGGCAATGGTCTTGGCGGGCAGGCCCTTGGGTCGCCATGGCTGGTATTCCCGATCCGCCGCCCCTTCGGTCGCGAAATGGTCGCGCAGGCGCAACACCTCGTCCAGCGTGAACCATTTCGAGTTCCCCTCGCCACTGCCTTGGGGCAGCTCGGGAAACTTGCGCAACACGCGCCGGAAATGGGCGGTGGCCACCGGGATCAGATAGCGGCAGACTTCCCAGGTGGAAAACCGGCGCAGCCGCTTGCGACCGTCGGGGGCATAGCCGCGTTCGGCCAGATCCTGACGCCCGCGCGAGGCAAAGGCGGCCGCCTTTGCGAATCGGGCGGTCCCGATCGGCTCGGACAGGCGCTTGGCGGCACGGGCGGGGTCGATGTTAAAATAGGGGGGAAGTGGCTCTTTGCCTGACATCTCGATCCTGCTGCGATGTATCGGGTTTCTGCGCATTGTGCTGAAACTCTCGCACATCGGATCGCAGATTGGAATTCCGCGATCGAGGTTTCGCCGCGAAACCCTTGAAATCATCAGAGTCAGGCGTCCCAAAGCTTGTAGAGTCTTTATGGACTTTAGAATCTTTGCATAATTATTATGATTTTAAACCAATGAATTACGTCAGGTTCGGTATCCGCCTACGGGATCAGGGGTGTCCGTCTACAGGGCGTGGGGTGCCCGTTTGCAGGGCGGGGGGCACCGATTCGCGGGAACAGGGGCATCCGGATGCGGGATTGGGCAAAACAAGGGCGGGATCGACGGCAAATGGGTGCCCGGCCTGTTCCTGCGTCCTGTAAACGGGTGCCTTCAGGTCGGCGCCATCAGGACAGGTGCCCGTCTACGGGAGGGTGGGAAACTCGGTTGGGGTGCCCGTTTGATGGTTGTTTGCAGGTTCCTTTTGGCGCAACATCGGGACAGATCAGACGAGCAGAGCCATGGACGATATTCCCCGCGATCAGCTGTCGGGCGCCCTGCGACGAGGCGCCGTCAAAAAGCATGTGGCGGCGATCCATGTGTCGGGCAAGCTGACCCTGCTGCAACGCAAGCTGTCGAACGTGCTGTTGCTGAACGCCTATGACACGCTGACCAGCCGGACCAGCCATCAGATCGATGCGCGGACGCTGTGCCTGATGATCGGCTATAACAGCAACGACATGGACACGCTGAAACAGTCGCTGCGCGGGCTGGTCGAGACGGTGGCGGAATGGGACATGCTGGACGAAAAGGGCCAGCAGGAATGGGGCGTGTCCAGCCTGCTGAGCTATGCCAAGCTGAAGGGCGGGGTTTGTGAATATGCCTATTCCCCGGCTTTGGCGGAAAAGCTGCACGACCCCAAGATGTTCGCGCTGATCAACCTGAACATTCAGCGGCGCTTTACGTCCGGCCATGCGCTGGCGCTGTATGAGAACTGTTATCGGTTCGTGCGGACGGGTTCGACCGGCTGGTGGCAGCTGGATCTGTTCCGTCGCCTGATGGGGGTCGAGGGGTCGGCCTATTACGAGGTCTTTAAGCAGCTGAACGCCAAGATCATCAAGCCCGCGGTGGCCGAGGTGAACAAGACCAGCAACATCATCCTGACGCCCGAGATCCACAAGCAGGGCAGGGCGGTCACGCAGATCCGGTTCCGGATCACCGAAAATCCCCAGCTGGCCATTCTGGACATGGACGACGGCGAGGGGATGCGCCATGGGGCGGTTTATGCCCGGTTGCGCGTGCTGGGCGTCAGCGACCGGCTGGCCCGGCAATGGCTGGCGGCCCATGGCGAGGGGCAGGTTGCCGCCAAGCTGGACTATGTCGAGACCCGGCAAAATGTCAAAAGCAAGCTGGGCTATCTGACCGCCGCGCTGGACGGGAATTTCGGGGCAGGGGAGGGGGCCGCCCCCCCGGTGCCCGATGCCGTGGTCGCCATCAGCCCCGGGGCCGAACGTCTGCGCCGCATCCTCGAGATCATCAAGACCCGCACGCCGACGCAGCGCGACGCCGACAAGCGGCTGTTCGTCAGCCAGCTGACCGATGCGCGCGCCCGGGCGGATTTCGAACGGCATGGATGGATGTCGCCGCTGAACGCCCGGCGGATTGCTGAATTCTGGGAAGAGATGTCCTTGTAAGCCGCGTGCGATGCCCCAAGGGGCGTCGCCTCAGGGCAACGTGTCGCCGCCCAGGGCCAAGGCGAGATCCTGCAGCGGCGCGACCCCCGTGGGTTCGGACGGCGTCTGCGCGATCTGCGCCATCGGCAGGTCGGGCCAGACCTGCCGCAGCGGCGCCAGACGGGCAGCGGTCGCATCGGGCGTCTGGTTCGGGGGAATGCGGTTCACCACGATCGCGCCCAGGGGGATGCCGCCCTGATCCAGCGCGCGACCCAGGGCCAGCGTCTCTTGCACGGGCATCCGTTCGGGCGTGGTGACGGCGACGAAGGTCGTGCGGGCGGGGTCGGTCATGTGGTCGCGCAGCCCGGCCAGCCGCGCGCGACGGCGTGTCAGGGTCTGGCGGATGGCCTCGCTGCGCGGATCGCCCCCGGCACTGCCCGTGGCCAGCGCGCGGGCGCGGGCGGAAAAGCGGTCGGCCTCGACCCGGTTGGCGATCATGCCGTCGGTCCAGGCGGTCATCATCTCTGGCAGGGCCAGCAGGGTCAGCGTGTGGCCGGTGGGCGCCGTGTCCAGAACCAGATGGTCGATGGTCTCGCCGATGCCTGCGGCAAGTTCGGCGATGCGGTCCAGAAGCGCGGCCTCGGCCATGCCGGGGGCGTGGCGGGCGCGCGACAGGTGGCGGTCGATCTCGGCCCGGCCGCCGCGTGGCATGACCTGCGCCAGAAAATCCCCGACCTGCGCCAGATGGTCGGTCACGGCCTGATCGGGGTCCAGCTCGATCGCGGTCAGGTTCGGGGCGATGGTCACCGGATGCGGGCCGATTGCGCGTTCGAAGAGATGCCCCAGATTATGCGCCGGATCGGTCGAGACCAGACAGACCCGCCGCCCCCGTCCCGCCAGCGCCAGCGCCGCGCTGGCCGAGACGGTGGTCTTGCCCACGCCGCCCTTGCCGCCAAAGACGATCAGCCCCCGCCGTCCCAGCAGATCTAGCAGCATCGGATGTGATCCAGCGGCGAATGGGGCATCCCCATCCGCCGGTGCCAGTCGTGGAAATCGTCCCACATCAGCGGCATCAGTTCCAGCGTATAGGGCGTGGCGGGGTTGGGGATGCCAAGCGCCTCGGAAAACACCAGCAGCCGGAACAGGTCGTCGCGGTCCCGCGCCGCGCGCGCCAGCAGCTGGCGATAGGGGGCGCGGTAATATTCCGCCAACCCCTGCGCGATGGCCTGCCAGCGGCTGGTCTGCTGGCCCGTCATTCGGCGGGATGCCGGTGGGCCAGCAGCGAAAAGCCCGTGCTGCGCAGCGCGGTCACAGCCGAGATGCCGACCAGAATCGCTGCCCCCAGAATGAACAGCGCCATCGTGGCCAACGTCCAGTTCGCCTCGCCCAGAAAGGTGCCGATCTGCAGCAGCAGCGCATAGATGGCCATGGTCAGGACCAGCACCAAAGGCACCAGCGTATAGATTACCGGCCGCCCGAGCCGGGCCAGAATCACCGTCACCATCAGCAGCGTCAGCGAGGCCAGCAACTGGTTCGAGGTGCCGAACAGCGGCCAGATCACCATGCCGCCCGTCCCGTCCGAGGCCGCGCCGAAGGCGATCGCCAGACAGAAGCCGATGGCCAGCAGGGTGGCCAGCGTGCCGTTCTTCAGCGCGGTGACGCCGGTGATCTCTCCGGCTTCCTGAATGACATAGCGTTGCAGGCGGACCCCGGTATCCATCGTCGTGCCCGCAAACAGCGCTGCCGTCACCGTCAGGATGGTCGCGGCCAGTCCGGCGGGAATGCCCAGACCCTGCGAGACGATCGTGGCGCCGCCGGTCACGAAAGCCCCGACGCTGCCTTGTCCAAAGCTGGTATAGACCGCCTGCCATTCGGCCAGCGAGGCAAAGCCCGCCGTGGCGCAGACGATGGCGGCCAGTGCCAGCATCCCCTCGCCCACCGCGCCGCCATAGCCGACCAGCCGGCCATCCGTCTCAAGATCCAGCTGCTTGGAACTGGTTCCCGACGAGACCAGCCCGTGGAACCCCGAGATGGCGCCACAGGCGATGGTCACGAACAGCAGGGGCGCGATGGGCGGCGTGCCTTCGGGCACCTGATCGTTGATGAAGGGCACCACGACCGTCGGCGCCGACAAAAGCGCGGCCGCATAGATGATGCCAAGCGCCACGAACAGCTGGATGCCATTGATGTAATCGCGCGGCTGCAGCAGCATCCAGACCGGCAGGGTCGAGGCGATGCCCGCATAAAGAAACAGCAGCAGCACCCACACCACCCGGTCGCTGAGGCCGAACATCTCGGTCGGCAGGGCCACCGGCACGGCATTGCCCAACAGGATCAGCCCGTACAGCAGCGCGACCCCGATGATCGTGGGCCACATCAGCCCGGCGCTGCTGCGATACAGCACCTGCCCGATGCCGATGGCCACGACGATGGCGCCCCAGACCGGGATGACGGCGGTCGGGAACTGGATCAGCAGGTTGGTGATGACGGTGGCGAATGCGGCATTCACCATCAGCAGCACCAGGAACATGATCAGCATGAACATCCAGCGCGCCCGGCTGCCCAGCAGGCTTTCACTCAGCGCTCCGATCGACTGGCCCCGGTTGCGGACCGACGCCCAAAGCGCGCCCATGTCATGCACACCTGCGAAGAACACCGTGCCCAGCACCACCCACAGGAAGGCCGGGCCCCAGCCCCAGATCACCGCGATGGCCGGGCCGACGATGGGCGCCGCCCCCGCGACAGAAGTGAAATGATGGCCCCACAGCACATAGCGGTTGGTCGGAACAAAATCGATGCCGTCCCGGAATTCATGCGCGGGGGTGCGGAAGCTTTCGTCCAGCTGATAGATCCGCGAGGCGATGAAGCGCGAATAGACGAACCACCCCGCCAGGATTCCGACAAGGCCAAAGCCGATGAGCACCAGTGAATTCATGCAGGTTTCCTCCCTCTTGCCGCCAAGGGTAACAGAAAATCACGCGAGGGCCACCCGGTGGGGTTGTCATGCCTGTCGCTGCGGGCCGACCGCAGATGGGGGCCTGACGCGGAGGGGGCGGCGGGCGCGGTTGGCCCACATCGATCGCAGCGCGATGGGCACGACGGTCCAGAGCGGCACCCGCTGGCCGCTGAACCGCCAGCGCATGACGGATGATCCGGGATTCCCGGCATTGGTCGACAATGCCTGTGCCGCCTCGCAGGCGATCGCGCTGGCGATGGGGCCGGTCATCCAGACCCACAACATCACGCCCGGCATGCCCGACCCCAAGGGCGCTGCCGACAATACCGCGATGGTCGATGCGGGCATCGGCGTCCTGTCCCGTCTGGATGCCGTGCTGAACCCATTGGTTATCGATGAGGAGTGCGCGCTGGAAGAGCTGAACAGCGGCTGGACCGCCATGCCGGGTGGATCACTGAGCGATCCGGGGCGATCTAGACAGCGCTGCAAACGCTTGACGCGGATGTCCAGAGCCTCGGCCAGAACTGAGGCAAGCGGCCATGGGTGGCGCGGTGCCATGGCGATCCTGTGCCGTGGCACCGCATGCCGGGGTTTGGCAGGGGCCGTTGCGGCATTCCAATGGCCGGGCCCAGGTCTTATGATGGGTGACAGACGAAGCCTGACGATCGGTTCACGCAACGAAGGCATGACATGTTCGATAGCTGCACATGGCTGAATGAACCGCGACACTGGGCAAGCACCCCCCGGCTTGGTGCAGGTCACCACCGACCGGGGCAGCGACTTCTGGCGCAGCACCCATTACGGGTTCACGCGGGACAGCGGGCATTTTCTGGGGCGGTCGTGGAGGGGTGATTTCACGGCCTCTGTGCGGGTCAGGGGCGATTATACCGAACTTTACGATCAGGCCGGCATCATGGTGCGGGTCGATGAGACGGCATGGATCAAGGCCGGGATCGAACTGTCGGACGGGGCGGCCTGCCTTGGCAGCGTGCTGACCAACGGATCGTCGGATTGGGCCACGTCCCCCTATGCCGGCAAGGCCTCGGATCTGTATCTGCGCGTGACGGTGGCAAAAGGCGTTCTGCGACTGCAGACCTCCGAGGATGGTCTGCGATGGCCGCTGCTGCGGCTTTGCCCGTTTCCCGTCGCGCAATCCTATCTGGTCGGCCCGATGTGCTGCACCCCCGAGCGTGAGGGTCTGAAGGTCAGGTTTTCCGATTTCCATGTCGGCCCGCCGCTTGGCAAGGCTTTGCACGATCTCACCTGACTGCGGCTTGGTCGCGCGATCTGAGGTGGATCATCGGGAAATGGTCGTAATGCCCGACGCCGTTCCTGATGATCGGGTCTTCGCCGGTCAGGGCCGCAATGTCCTGGCCCGCATCGATCTGCCACAACGAGACGCCATAGCTGCCCGTCGGATCGATCACCGGGCCATGCGCCACGACAAGACCGCGCGATGTCATCTCGTCCAGATAGGCGCCATGCTGTCCCATCCAGATCTTTTCGTCGGGTGTCATGGTGGACAGGAAATCGGCGCGGGGCGGAATGAATTTGCAAAGATAGCCTGGCATGATGGCGGCCTTGTCTGTGAGGGTTGTTGATAGATGCTTTCCAACATCTAATTTTTTATTAGATGATTAATGTAATCTTAAAAGTCAAGCAGGATCGGGATGGCTTTCCATCTTTGCATCCGACGGGATAAACATTACATGTCAGCCGTCATCCATTTCGGGAAAGCGGCAACCATGCGTGTCAGCAACGCTCAGGCGCGGGAAAATCGCGAGAGGGTCATCGATGTGGCCGCCGCGCAGTTTCGCGAACGCGGGATCGAGGGGATCGGCATTGCCGATCTGATGAAATCCGCAGGCCTGACCCATGGCGGGTTCTACAAGCAGTTCCGGTCCAAGGACGACCTTGTCGTGCAGGCCGTCACGCGCGCCATCGACGGCACGACCGCCGATATCGGGGCGCAGATCGGGGCCGCCGACGATCCGCTGGCGGCGCTGATCGCGTTCTATGTCTCGACGGTCCATCGTGACAATCCGGCCCGGGGCTGCAGTCTGGCCAGTCTGGCCGTCGATGCGACCCGCAGCGACGATCCGGCCTTTCGGGCGCTGATCGGCGATCTGGTTGCGCGCTATCTGGCGCTGCTGACCGATCTGGCCACGGGTCAGGACGCTGCATCGGCGCGACAGACCGCGATCGTCACGCTGTCACAGATGCTGGGGGCCGTCATTCTGGCGCGCGCCGTGCCCGACAAGGCGCTGTCCGATGAGATCCTTCAGGTCGTCGCGCGCGATCTGTCACCCGACCGCGACGCCTGACGCGCCGACAGGACGCCCCCCACGGCGGCGCTGCGTCCGGGCGAACGGTCGGGCCCCTTGAGGGACGACGGCCCGCCAGGGCGCAGGCCGTCTGTGGATGGCGCAGGGTGCACCGCCTGTCACCGAGATGTCATTGCGGGGTCAGGCGATCGTCACGCAACAGGGTTAATCCAGCCTCAGCAACCCAAGAGGCTTCATGCTGGACGTTCGCTCTGCCACCAAACTGTTCGGCCAGAAGGCCGCCGTCGACAATGTCAGCATGACCGTGAACGGTCCGGCCTTTGTCGGCATCATCGGCCGGTCCGGTGCCGGGAAATCGACCTTTCTGCGTATGATGAACGGGCTGACGCCCGCCAGCGGCGGACAGATCCTTGTCGATGGCCGCGATATTCTGGCGCTGCGGGGGGCCGACATGCGCGCCTGGCAAAGCCAATGCGCGATGATCTTTCAGCAGTTCAATCTGGTGCCGCGCATGGATGTGGTGTCGAATGTGCTGCACGGCATCCTGAACCGCCGCGCGACCTGGTCGACGGTGCTGAACCTGTGGCCCCGCGCCGACATTGTCCGCGCGCTGGAAATCCTCGACCGCCTCGGAATCGCCGAACAGGCCCCCAAGCGCGCTGAGGCCCTATCGGGCGGCCAGCAGCAGCGCGTGGCGATCGCCCGGGCGCTGATGCAGGATCCCCGCATCATTCTGGCCGATGAACCCATCGCCAGTCTGGACCCGATGAACGCGCAGATCGTGATGGACACGCTGAAGCGCATCAATGTCGAGGATGGCCGCATGGTCATCGCCAACCTGCACACGCTGGACACCGCGCGCCGCTATTGCGACCGGGTGATCGGCATGCGGGACGGGCGGGTGGTCTTTGACGGCGTGCCCGACCAGCTGACCACCAATGTCGCGCGCGAGATTTACGGCGCCGACGCGGATTTCAACGAATCCGCCACCTCGACCGCGATCACCCCCGATCCCAGCCCCGACGCCCGCAAGGATGCCGAATACGCGGCGCAGATGCTGGCCTGACCCTGACCCCTCCGGAGAGACCCATGACCCGACTGATGACCCTGCTGGCCACCACCGCAGCGCTGGCCACCCCCCTGCATGCGCAGGAAATCACCGAGTTCCGCATCGGCCTGCTGGGCGGAGAGAACGCGCAGGACCGCATGGCGTCCAACGAATGCCTGCGCGGCTATGCCGAAGAAGCGCTTGGCGTGCCCGTCCGCCTGTTCACCCCCGCCGATTACAACGGCGTCATTCAGGGCCTGCTGGGCGACGCGCTGGACATGGCGTGGCTGGGCGCATCCGCCTATGCCGCCGTCTATGTCGCGGACGAGGAAAAGGTCGAGCCGGTTCTGGTCAAGACCAATCTGGACGGCAGCTATACCTATCATTCCATCGGCTTTGCCCGCGCCGACAGCGGCATCACCTCGCTGGACGATATGGAGGGCAAGTCCTTTGCCTTTGCCGATCCCAATTCGACCTCGGGGTTCCTGATCCCGAATGTGGAACTGCCTGCCGAAGGCTATTCGATGACCGAGGGCGACTATTTCAGCCGCATCGGGTTCTCGGGCGGGCATGAGCAGTCGATCATCGCGGTCGTGAATGGCGATTACGACGCGGGCGTGACCTGGGCGGACGGGCAGGGCGCATGGGAAGACGGCTATAATTCCGGCGCGCTGCGCAAGGCCGCCGACAGCGGCATCGTCGACATGAACGACATCGTCGAGATCTGGAAATCCTCGCCCATTCCGGAAGGTCCGGTGGTCCTGCGCAAGGATCTGCCCGCCGATGTCAAACAGACGATGATCGATCTGGTCGCAGGCCTGCACGAGACCGACCCCGAATGCGCCTATGGCGTCGCAGCGGGCGAGACGGCGGGCTTTTCCCCGGTCACGCACGAGGAATACCAGACCATCATCGACATCCGCCGCGCCGAGATGAACTGATCCCTCTGCCCAAACAGGACCGGACCCCGCGCAGGGTCCGGTCTTTTCATATCCGGGAGGCCGCGATGGCACTGGCAGACATCCGCGACGATTATCTGGCGCTGACGCGCCGCCGCCGCCTCTATGGCGGGTTGCTGGTCGTGATCTTCGTGGCCATGATGGTGTCGGGGTTTCGCGTGGCCGACGGTCGCAATGCCGGGGGCTTCTGGCAGGGCCTGTCCAGCGTCGGCGATTTTCCCGCCGATGTGGTGTCCGAGGCGGTCGCGAAATTCGCCAATCTGCCCGGTCATATGGTCCGCGCCATGCCCGCGATGATCGAGACGCTGAACATCGCGCTGGTCGCCACCCTGCTGGGCTGCATGGCGGGCACTGCGCTGGCCATGGGATCGACCCGCGGGCTGGCGCGCTGGCCGCGTCTGGTGCCGGTCATGCGCCGCATTTCCGACGTGTTCCGCGCCATCCCGGAAATCGTCATCGCGCTGGTGCTGATCTTCATTCTGGGCGGCGGCCCGGTCCCCGCCGTGATCGCCATCGCCATCCACACGGCAGGCGCCATGGGCAAGCTGTTTTCCGAGGTGAACGAGAACGTCGATCTGAAACCGCTGGACGGGCTGGCCTCGGTCGGGGCGAACTGGTCGCAGCGCATCTGGCTGGGGGTGATCCCGCAGGTGGCGCCCAATTACCTGTCCTATGGCCTGTTGCGGCTGGAAGTGAACATCCGCGCATCCGCCATCCTGGGGTTCGTCGGTGCGGGCGGCATCGGATACGAATTGCGCAACGCGATGACCTTCGGGCAGGGCAAGTTCGATCAGGCGGCGGCGATCTTTCTGATGCTGTTCGCCGCGATCGTGGTGGTCGATCAGATCTCGGGTGTGGCCCGCAACCGCCTGACACACGGAGCAGCCCTGTGACCGCCCTTCCCATGACCGCCGACACCCTGCACGACCGCACCATCCGCCTGATGGACCGCAAACGGCGCCTTGCGCTGGCCGTGCCCGCGCTGATCCTGGCCTATCTGGTCTATGCCGCCATGGCCTTTGATCTGGCCGGGCTGGCGCAGCGGGCGCGGCTGGACAATGCCGCCGTGCTGATGGCCGACATGGTGACCCACAAGGTTCACGTCACCCGCGACAATCGCCGCGAGACCCTGTCGGTCAGCGTCGAGGGGTCGAACCGCGCCACCTATCCCGCCGACCGCCTGCCGGACTGGATCGACGCCGGTGGCGCGATCACCCGCATCGATCTGGGCGCAGGGCATGTGGTGACCTATGACGGGCCGCGCGTGGTCTATGACATTCCCGATTACGGCCCCGTGACGCTGGACACGACCGACGGCGTGGCGCTGGACGTGCCGGGCGGCACGCTGCCCGATTTCATCAACGCATCCCCTGCCCGCGTGACCATCACCACCGATCAGGGCCGCGTCACCGCCACCCGGTCGCGCACCGAAACGCTGCGCTATTTCTGGGGGTGGGAGATGTTTTTTTTCGACCTTTCCAGCCCGTTCTCGGGGCAGTCGGCGGGCGCGGTGCTGGGCACCATCCTGGGGGGCGAACGGCTGGTCGAGGGCCGCAGCAACCTGTCGCTGGCCCTGTCAGAGTTCTGGACCAATGACATCTGGCAGCATGGCGCGGTCGCATGGGCCATCTTCGAGACCGTTCTGATGGCCTTTCTGGGCACCTTCGGCGCGGCCTTCGTGGCGCTGCCGCTGGCCTTTCTGGCGGCGCAGAACTTTACCCCGTCGCGCTGGCTGCGGTTCGGCATCCGCCGCGTCTTCGATTTCGTGCGGGGCGTGGATGCGCTGATCTTCACGATCATCCTGTCGCGCGCCTTCGGCCCCGGTCCGCTGACCGGCGCGCTGGCGATCCTGTTGACCGACACCGGCAGTTTCGGAAAGCTGTTTTCCGAGGCGCTGGAGAACGTGGATGACAAGCCCGTCGAAGGCATCCGGTCCACCGGCGCCAATGCGCTTCAACGCTATCGGTTCGGGGTGATCCCGCAGATCCTGCCGGTGCTGTTGTCGCAGATGCTGTATTTTCTGGAATCCAACACCCGCAGCGCGACGATCATCGGCGCCATCACCGGCGGCGGCATCGGTCTGCTGCTGACGCAGGCGATCCAGACGACGCAGGATTGGGAAAAGGTCACCTATTACATCCTGCTGGTGATCGCGATGGTGATCGCGATGGACAGCCTGTCGGGCTGGCTGCGCCGCAAGCTGATCCGCGGCGGATGAGCGGGCATATCCTGATCACCGGCGGCGGGCGCGGGCTGGGATTGTTCCTTTGCCGCGCGGCGTCGGCAGCGGGCTGGCGGGTGAGCGTGACCCTGCGGGACGGACCCGCTCCCGAGGGTGCCACTGCCTATCGGCTGGACCTGCGCGACGCGGCGGCGGTGGCACGATTGGCAGACATCCTTGGCCCGCTGGACGTGCTGATCAACAATGCGGGCATCATCGGGCCACAGGCCAGCGCCGCCACCCCGGTCGATCCCGACGCCTTTCTGCAGGTCTTTGCCATCAATACGCTGGCGCCGCTGCTGGTCACTCAGGCGTTGCTGCCCAACCTGCGCGCGGCCCAATCGGGACGGGTCATGTCGATTTCCAGTCAGATGTCCTGGATGGGCTATGCGAAATCCGATCACATCGCCTATCGTGCCAGCAAGGCGGCGCTCAACAAGGTCATGCAGGGGCTGGCGACCGATCTGGCGTCGATCGGGCTGGTGGCCGTGGCCATCGATCCGGGCTGGATGCGGACCGATATGGGGGGGCCACAGGCCGATCTGGACCCGGACAGGGTTGCGGGCCAGCTGATCGTCCTGGCCAGCAGACTTGGCCCGGCAGACAGCGGACAATTTCTGCGCGCCGACGGCACGCCCCGCCACTGGTAGGCGGATCAGTCCGCCAGCACCAGCGTCACCCGGTCGCCGGCGAACCATGTCCGGCCCATCTCGACCGGTCGGCCCCGGTCGTCGCGGTTCAGCGCGTCGGATCGCAGGATGGGCGCGCCGCGCGCGATCAGCAAGGTCGCGGCCTGTGTCGGGCTGGCCAGTTTGGCGGTGATGCGGGTGCTGGCGCGGGTGTAATCGCCCACCCCGCAGGCCGCCAGCGCCGCGGTCACCGATTGCAGGCGGGCGGCATGATCCACGAACCCTTCCAGCCAGCCCGGCAGCACCGACCGGAACAGCGCCAGCGGCTGATCGTCGGCCAGCGAGATCCCCTCGATCACATGGACCGGGTCGCCGGGGGACAGATCCAGCGCCCGAGCTTCGGTGCCGTCGCAGGGGCGCGTCTCCAGCCGGGTAAAGCGATGGGTGCCGCTGCGCCCCTGCGCGGCAAGGTTCTGCGAAAACCGCACGCGGGGGCCAAGCGCGTAATCGGTCGGCTGGCCGGTGACGAACACCCCCGCTCCGCGCCGGGGCCGCAGCAGCCCGGTGCCGATCAGATCGGACAGGGCGTGGCGCACGGTGTGGCGGTTCACGCCAAAGCGGGCCGACAGCTGCGCCTCGGAGGGCAGGCGGGTGCCGGGGGGGTAATGGCCGCCCGCGATCTCGGATCGCAGGGTGGCGGCGATGTCCTGCCACAGGCCGGTGCGGGAAGCTGTCATGGAAAATTCACACGGTTCTGGTTGAGCGGGGGCGCGGTTGGGCCTATCACTTGTCTAGTTGTATAGAACATGGACACGTCCCGCAAGATGCCCGCGAACCCCCTTTCCACGGATGCCCGCCGCGACTGGCTGTCGCTTCTGGCGCGCACGGCCCCCGACCGGCTGGCGGCCGTGCTGCCCGACCTGCCCGATCACGATCTGCTGCGCGCGCCGGAGACCGGCACGGTCATGGTGCAGGGCCGCATCAGCGCCACGGGCGCGCCCTTCAATCTGGGCGAGATGACGGTGACACGCTGTTCCGTCGTGCTTGGTTGCGGGACGGTCGGGCATGGCCATGTTCAGGGCCGATCGCGCAGCCATGCGCGGCGCGCGGCGGTGATCGACGCGCTGATGCAGACCGACGCCGCGCGCGATCTGACACCGCTGCTGAATGCCTTGCAGGCCGGGGCGCAGACCGCCGCCCGGCATCGCGCGGCCAAGGCCGCCGCCACGCGGGTCGAATTCTTTACCCTGCAACGCGGAGAAGACGCATGACCGCACTGACCGGCGGCTTTGCCGACCCTGCCATCCAGTCGGCCCAGGGGTTCCGCGTCCTGATGCAGGCGATGGCGCAGCCCGGCACGATCCATGCGCTGGCTTTGGCCCGGCCGCCTGTGCCGATGGGCCGGGCGGCGGGGACGGTGGCGCTGCTGCTGGCCGATCCGGGCACGCCGTTGCATCTGGCCCCTGACGGCGCGCATCGGGACGGCGCACCCCATGATGACGCAGCCCTTGCCGATTGGCTGGCCTTTCACGCGGGCTGCCCGCTGGTCGCGCCAGACCGGGCGGTGCTGGCCATCGGTCGCTGGTCCGACCTGCTGCCGCTGGACCGCTTTTCCATCGGCCTGCCGGATTATCCCGACCGCTCTGCCACGCTGATCGTCGAACTGGACCGGCTGGAACCGGACGGCGCCCGCCTGACCGGCCCCGGCATCAGGGACCATGCCCGGCTGTCTCTGCCCGACCTTGCGCCGTTCCGGGCCAACCATGCGCTGGCCCCGATGGGTCTTGATTTCATCTTCACCTGCGGCGACCGGCTGGCCTGCCTGCCGCGCAGCACCACCGTGGAGGATGCCTGATGTATGTCGCCGTCAAGGGAGGCGAACGCGCCATCGCCAACGCCCATGCCTGGCTGAACGAGGAACGTCGGGGTGATCCCGCCGTGCCGCAGATGTCAGTGGCGCAGATCCGCGAACAGATGGCGCTGGCCGTCAATCGGGTCATGGCCGAGGGGTCGCTTTACGATCCCGATCTGGCGGCGCTGGCGATCCGGCAGGCGCGGGGCGATCTGATCGAGGCGGTGTTTCTGATCCGCGCCTATCGCACCACGCTGCCGCGCTTGGGCACGTCCGTGCCGGTCCGGACCGGCGCGATGGCGGTGGACCGGCGCATCTCGGCCACGTTCAAGGATCTGCCCGGCGGCCAGGTGCTGGGCCCGACCTTCGATTATACCCACCGCCTGCTGGATTTCGCGGATGCCGCCGCCATGGACCCGGCGCCTGCGGGCGACCCCGGCCCCGACGCCGATCCCGGTTCCCCTGCTGGCCCCCATCCTGATCCGATGCCGCATGTCACGCAGATCCTGGACCGCGACGGGCTGATCGAACGCGTGGCCCCTGACGACACTCCGGCGCCCGATCTGACGCGCGAGCCGCTGGAACTGCCCGCCAGCCGCGCGCTGCGCCTGCAGGCTTTGGCGCGCGGGGACGAGGGGTTTTTGCTGTCTCTGGCCTATTCCACGCAGCGCGGATACGGGCGCACCCATGCCTTTGTCGGCGAATTGCGCATCGGTCGCGTGCCGGTTCAGATGGAGATCCCCGAACTGGGCTTTGCCATCCAGATCGGCGAGATCGAGCTGACCGAATGCGAAACCGTGAACCAGTTCAAGGGCTCTCGCCTTGAGCCTGCGCAGTTCACGCGCGGCTATGGGCTGGTGCTGGGCCAGTCGGAACGCAAGGCCATCGCCGTGTCGTTGGTCGACCGGGCGCTGCGCTGGCAGGAGCTGGCCGAGGATGACACCGGCGCCCCCGCGCAGGACGCCGAATTCGTGCTGTCGCATTGCGACAACATTCAGGCGACCGGGTTTCTGGAACATATCAAGTTGCCCCATTACGTCGATTTTCAGGCCGAGCTGGAACTGGTCCGCCGCCTGCGGACCGAGGCGGAAACCGCATTGCAGGAGGCTGCGGAATGATCACCACCATCGTCTTTGACATCGGAAACGTGCTGGTCCGGTGGGATCCCATGGCGCCGTTCCTGCCGCGCCTCGGCGACCGGGCGGCGGTGCAGGCTTTCCTTGATCGGGTCGGTTTTCAGGCCCTGAACCTGCGCGCCGACGGGGGCGAGCGGTTCGACGATCTGGCGGCCGAAGTTGCCGATCCGCAGGACCGGGCGATCTTTGCGGACTATCTGCCGGGCTATGCGGCCTCGATCGCCGATCCCATCGAGGGCACATGGGTGCTGATGGACCGGCTGCGGGCGCGCGGTCATGCCATCCACGCGATCACCAACTGGTCGGCCCAGACATGGCCCGTCGGGCTTGCCACCCATCCGCGTCTGGCCACGGCTTTCGGCGTCACGATCGTGTCGGGCATCGAAGGCGTGATCAAGCCCGACCCGCGCATCTTTGCGCTGCTCTGCGACCGGGCCGGGGTGAGGCCGGATGAATGCCTGTTCATCGATGACAGCCCGTTCAACGTCGCGGGCGCGCTGGCCGCAGGCATGGCGGCGCATCGGTTCACCGATCCGCAGGCGCTGGAACGCGACCTGACCGCACGGGGCCTGATATGAGCGATTACAACTTTGCCTATCTGGACGAACAGACCAAGCGGATGATCCGCCGCGCGATCCTGAAGGCGCTGGCGATCCCCGGCTATCAGGTACCCTTTGCCAGCCGGGAAATGCCCATGCCCTATGGCTGGGGCACCGGCGGGGTTCAGCTGACCGCCGCCTGCCTCGTGCCGGACGACCGGCTGAAGGTCATCGATCAGGGCGCTGACGATACGACCAATGCGGTCAGCATCCGCGCCTTCTTTCAGCGCACCGCAGGGGTGGCCGTCACCACGGCCACGGCGCAGGCGACGCTGATCCAGACCCGGCACCGCATACCGGAAACCCCGCTGAGCGAGGGCCAGATCCTGATCTATCAGGTGCCGATCCCGGAACCTCTGCGCTTTCTGGAACCGCGAGAGACCGAGACCCGCAAGATGCACGCGCTGGAGGAATACGGGCTGATGCATGTCAAGCTGTACGAGGATATCGCCCGCCATGGCCAGATCGCGACCTCTTATGCCTATCCGGTGCTGGTCGAGGGGCGCTATGTCATGGACCCCTCGCCCATCCCGAAATTCGACAACCCGAAACTGTCGGACAGCCCGGCGATCCAGCTGTTCGGGGCCGGGCGCGAACAGCGCATCTATGCGCTGCCCCCCTATACCCGTGTGGTCAGTCTGGATTTCGACGATCACCCGTTCGTGGCCAGCAAGGCCGATCACGCCTGCGATCTGTGCGGGGCGGATGACAGCTATCTGGACGAGGTGGTGACCGATGATGCGGGCGCCCGGATGTATGTCTGTTCGGACACCGATTATTGCACGACCCGCCGCGACGCCGGTCACGCGGGCCGTCTGGCCGGGGTTGCGGCATGACGCCCCTGCTCAGCGTGCGCGATCTGGAACGCCGCTATGGCGCGCGCATCGGCTGCACCGGCGTCAGCTTTGATCTGTATCCGGGCGAGGTGCTGGGCATCGTCGGCGAAAGCGGATCGGGCAAATCGACGCTGCTGTCCTGTCTGGCGGGACAGCAGCGGCCCGATGCGGGCCACGTCACCTATGACGGCCGCGACGTCCTGTCGATGTCCGAGGCCGAGCGTCGCCGTCTGGCCCGCACCGAATGGGCCCATGTCCATCAGCATGCGCGCGACGGCTTGCGCATGGGCGTCAGCGCCGGGGCCAATGTGGGCGAACGGCTGATGGCCACCGGGCACCGCCATTACGGCGATATCCGCGCGGCGGCGCTGGACTGGCTGGGCCGGGTCGAGATCGCCGCCGACCGCATCGACGACCGCCCGCAGGCCTTTTCCGGCGGCATGCAGCAGCGGTTGCAGATCGCGCGCAATCTGGTCACCGGGCCGCGTCTGGTCTTCATGGATGAACCGACCGGGGGGCTGGATGTCAGCGTGCAGGCGCGTCTGCTGGATCTGCTGCGCGGGCTGGTGCGCGACATGGGTCTGTCGGTCATCATCGTCACGCATGATCTGGCGGTGGTGCGCCTGCTGGCCGACCGGCTGATGGTGATGACCGGGGGCCGGGTGGTCGAACAGGGCCTGACGGATCAGGTGCTGGACGATCCGCAGCACGCCTATACGCAGCTTCTTGTTTCCTCTGTCCTGCAGGTCTGATGCCATGATCGATGTCCATAATCTGTCGAAATCCTTCACGCTGCACAATCAGGGGGGGGCGGTGATCCCGGTGATGGCATCGGCCGCGCTGCATGTGGGGCCGGGCGAATGCGTGGGGCTGATCGGTCAGTCGGGGTCGGGAAAATCCACGCTGATGCGGATGATCCACGGCAACTATCTGCCCGGCGCGGGGTCGATCCGCATTGCCGGGGTCCAGCTGGCCGGGGCCCAGCCCCGGGCCGTCATGGCGCTGCGCCGCAACACTCTGGGTTATGTCAGCCAGTTCCTGCGCGTGCTGCCCCGCGTGCCCACCGTCGATGTCGTGGCCGAGCCTTTGCGCATTCTGGGCGTCCCCCGGGATGTGGCGCAGGCGCGGGCCGAATGCCTGCTGTGGCGGCTGAACATTCCCCGCCGCCTGTGGTCGCTGTCGCCCACCACCTTTTCCGGCGGAGAGCAGCAGCGCGTGAACATCGCGCGCGGTTTCGTCCATCCCTTTCCGGTCCTGCTGCTGGACGAACCCACCGCCAGTCTGGATGCCCGCAACCGCGATGTGGTGCTGACCCTGATCGCCGAGGCCAAGGCCCGTGGCGCGGCGATCCTGGGGATATTCCATGACGAGGCCGCCCGCGATGCGGTTTGCGACCGGCTGGTGGATGTGACGGGCTTTACGCCGGGCCGCACATCATGATCACGGCGATCGTCGGGCCGTCCGGGGCGGGCAAGGATCTGCTGATCGCGGGTGCGCTGGCGGCATGGCCCGATCTGCGTCTGGCGCGGCGGGTCATCACCCGACCCTCGGATGCCGGGGCCGAGGACTTTGAGGGCGTCACCGCCGCGACCTTTGCCCGGATGCGCGATCAGGGGCGGTTTGCCCTGCACTGGCAGGCGCATGGACTGTCCTATGGCATCCCGCATGATCCGCTGTCCGGACCCGGGCCGGTGATCTTCAACGGCAGCCGCGCCGCCCTGCCGCAGGCGGTGGCGCAGATGCCGGGGCTGCGCGTGGTCCTGGTGACCGCGCCCGAGGCGTTGCTGGCCGCGCGTCTGGCGGCGCGCGGGCGCGAGGCGAAAAGCGATATCGCGGCCCGGCTTGACCGGGCGGGGTTCGCCATGCCCGAGGGCATCGCCCATGCCACCGTGATCAACGACCGCACGCCCCAGATCGGCATCGCCCGCCTGCTGGCCGCGCTTCGGCCCGAAACCGCCATCCGATGACGCGGCCTGCACCCCGCTGCCCGGCCCCTGAGCCGCTGACACCGCCCCTTCAGAACAGGACTTTCCGATGACCGAGACGATCCTTGCCAATGCCATGCTGGTCCTGCCGTCCGAGGTCGTGGCCGGCCATCTTGTCCTGCGCGATGGCCGCATCGCCGCGATCGGACAGGGCCGGGCGGTCCCCGCAGGCGCCATCGATTGCGACGGCGACCTGCTGTCGCCCGGCCTGATCGAGCTGCATACAGACAATCTGGAACGCCACATGCAGCCACGCCCCGGCGTCGACTGGCCCCATGCCAGCGCGATCATCGCCCATGATGCCGAACTGGCCAGCGTCGGCATCACCACCGTCTTCGACGCGCTGCGGGTGGGGTCGGTGGTGACCGGCGATATGGCCGCCGAGACCGAATATGCCCGCGCCGTCGCCGACGAGATTCTGGACCTGCGGGCGCAGGGCGTTCTGCGGATCAGCCATTTCCTGCATCTGCGGGCCGAGATCTGTTCCCAGACCCTGATGCAGGAATTGCAGAAATTCGGCCCCGCCGACCGCATCGGCATCGTCAGCCTGATGGATCACACGCCGGGCGAACGCCAGTTTCGCGACATCACCAAGCTGCGCGACTATGTCATCGGCAAGAAAGGCCTGTCCGAGGATCAGTTTCACGCCCATGTCGCCCATCAGCAGGCCCTGCGCGCCCGCGTGGGTGCGGCGCACGAGGCTGCGGCGGTCGATCATGCCCGCCGCTATGGCGCAGTGCTGGCCAGCCATGACGACACCACCGCGCCTCAGGTCGCGGTCAGCGCCGGTCACGGCTGCCATTTCGCCGAATTTCCCACGACCCATGAGGCCGCGCAGGCCTGCCGCGATCACGGCATCAAAGTGATGATGGGCGCACCGAACCTGATCCGGGGCGGATCGCACAGCGGGAACATCGCGGCGCTGGATCTGGCGCGGGCGGATCTGCTGGACATCCTGTCGTCGGATTACGTCCCGGCCTCGCTTTTGTCGGCGGCGCTGATGCTGGGCGATCTGTGGGGCAACCCGGCGCGGGGCCTGTCGACGGTCACCGCCGCCCCCGCCGATGCCGTCGGTCTGCAGGACCGGGGCCGCATCGCCCCGGGCGCCCGGGGCGATCTGATCCGCATCCGCCGTGTCGGCGCCGCAGGCGCATTGCGCGGGGTCTGGGTTCAGGGGGAACGGCTTTAGGGTTTTGCAATCAGGCGATTGCGACCGGGCCATGATGGTCTCTGACGGTCTGAACCGCGCTGGCCCGCATGGTTCGGTCCCGTCCCTGCGACGCGCGTGCCCACCTAGGATGAACCAGACGCATCTGTCTTGAAACGATCACAAGACTGGCACGGTCCTGAGACAATCGACTGCCACACGCTCCTTGGAAAAAGGAGCGGACATGTCGCGGCAATCAGTGGATCTCTCGGGAATTTCGAAAAGTTTCGCGCAGACCAGCGTGTTGCAGACGATCGACCTGACCGTGCGCGAGGGCGAGTTTCTGTCGCTGGTCGGCATGTCAGGCTGCGGGAAATCGACGCTGCTGCGCATCATCGCCGGGCTGGAGACGCCCGACAGCGGCACCGTCCGGATCGGCGGGACGGATGTGACGGCGCGCGACCCGTCCGACCGCAATCTGGCGATGGTGTTTCAATCCTATGCCCTTTATCCGCATATGACGGTGCGCCAGAACATCGCCACGCCGCTGCGGATGCGGCAGCTGACCTTGACGCAGCGCCTGCCGCTGCTGGGCCGCGTGCTGGCCCCGCGCGCGGTGCTGACCCGGATCAATGCCGAGGTCGCGCAGGCTGCCGAGACGTTGCAGATCGCCCATCTTCTGGACCGCAAGCCAGGCCAGCTGTCGGGCGGCCAGCGCCAGCGGGTCGCGCTGGCCCGTGCGCTGGTGCGTCAGCCTGCGGCCTTTCTGATGGACGAGCCGCTGTCCAATCTGGACGCCAAGCTGCGCGCCCATATGCGCGACGAACTGGCCGCCCTGCACCGCCGCCTTGGTGCGACGTTCATCTATGTCACCCATGATCAGGTCGAAGCGATGACCATGTCCGACCGGATCGCCCTGATGATCGACGGGCGGATCGAACAGCTGGGCACGCCGGACGATCTGTACCGCACGCCTGCGACGCTGGCGGTGGCGCGGTTCATCGGATCGCCCACCATCAACCTGCTAGCCGCCGAGGTCGCCGCATCGGGCCGCGTCACGGTCTGCGGGAGAGCGACCGGTCTGCTGGCCGACCGGGGCCCCGCGACGCTTGGCATCCGGGCCGAGGATCTGCGCCTGGCCCCCGACGGCATCCCCGCCCGGCTTCTGCGCGCCGAGACGCATGGCGCGGACCGATATCTGACCTGCCGCCTGATGACGGACGAGGGGCAGACCGTGGTGCTGCGCCAGAACGCCTCGGACGCGCAGACGATATCGCCCGAAGATGCCCTGCACCTGCGCTTTGCCCCGGACCGGGCGCATCTCTTCGGGGCCGAGGGACAGCGCATGGCCTTGCGCCTGGCCGGAAAGGTCGCGGCATGACCGCCATCGACATCGCCGCCCCCCGTGCGCGCATCGTGGCGCCGGGGCTGCTGTTCGCGCTGCCCGCCATCCTGCTGTTGATGGCGATCTATATCCTGCCGATCCTTGTTCTTGCGGGGTTTTCCATCACCGATTACCGGCTTGGTGCGCTGGACTGGGGCTTTGTGGGGCTGGCGAATTTCGCCGCGGCCTTTGACGACCCTGTGTTCATGCGCGCCCTGACCAACACCGCGATCTATGCCGCCATCGTCATTCCGGCGGGGGTGTTTCTGGGGCTTGGCGTCGCTTTGCTGGTGCATGGCCGCAAGGCGTCGCGCGGTCTGTGGGAGACGGCGTATTTCCTGCCCGTGACCGCCACGCTGGTGGCGATGGCGACGGTCTGGCAGTTCCTGCTGCACCCCTCGCTTGGTCCGGTGAATGCCGCGATCACATGGTTCGGGTTCCAGCCGGTGTCCTTTCTGGGCAATCCCGCGCTGCTGATCCCGACCATGGCGCTGATCGGTGTCTGGCAGGTGCTGGGGTTCAACATGGTGCTGTTTCTGGCGGGCCTGACCGCCATCCCCAGGGATCTGCACGAGGCCGCGCGGCTGGACGGTGCCCGCAACCCCATCGACCGGTTTCTGACGGTGACCTGGCCGATGCTGGGGCCGACGACGATGTTCGTGGTCGTCACCACCTCGATCTCGGCATTCAAGGTGTTCGAGACGGTGGCGGTGCTGACCAAGGGCCGCTCGGGGTCGGAAACCCTGCTTTATGCCCTGTATCTGGAGGGGTTCGAATATTCCAACACCGGCTATGCGGCGGCGCTGACGCTGATCTTTCTGGCGATCGTGCTGATCCTGTCCATCGGGCAGACGCTGCGCATGGAACGCAAGGTGCATTACTGATGGTCCGGTTCATCCCTCATCTTGTGCTGGCGCTTGGCGCCTGCGTGATGCTGCTGCCGTTCTACTGGATGGTGCTGACCTCGATCCGGGCCCCGGCCGAGATCTTCGACATCTCGCTGTGGCCCATTCCCGACAACTTCAGCGGCGGGGCGAATTACGCGCAGGCGGCGGGGACGGTGCCGATGGCGCGGTTCATGCTGAATGGCGTCATCGTCTGTTCGGGCATCCTGATCGTGCAGGTGCTGACGGCGGTGCCTGCCGCCTATGCGCTGGCCAAGCTGCGCTTTCCGGGCCGCGATCTGCTGATGGCGCTGGTCATCGCGGCTTTGTGCGTGCCGATGCAGGCGCTGGCCCTGCCGCTGTTCGTGGGGCTGGCCAAGGCCAACCTGCTGAACACCTATTTCGCGCAGATGGCGCCGTTCTTTCTGTCGGTCTTTGCCATCTTCCTGTTCCGTCAGTCCTTCCGGTCCTATCCCGACGAGATCATCGAGGCCGCTCGCATGGACGGTTTCACCGAGATGGAGATCTGCTGGCGGCTGGTGCTGCGCGGATCGCTGCCGTCGCTTGCGGCCTTTGCCGTCTTCTCGGTCGTGGCGCATTGGAACGACCTTTACTGGCCCATGATCGTGGTGTCCGACACCGCGCTGGCCCCGCCGCCCCTTGGAATGCTGTTCTTCTCGGATGTCGAGACGGGCGCGAATTACGGCGCACTGATGGCCGGGGCCGCCATGATCACGGCCCCGATGATCGTCTGCTTTCTGCTGGCCCGGCGAAACTTCATCGCGGGCATCACCATGACCGGGGTCAAGTAAGACCCCCTATCCCGGAGACTGACATGACCCTGACCCGACGCCTTGCCATCGGCACGCTGGCTTTCGGCCTGACCCTGCCCGGTCTTGCGATGGCCGAACAGGTCACGCTGGAGGTGCTGTACAACCTGCCCGGCTTTACCAAATTCCATCAGCCGCTGGCCGATGAATTCATGAAGGCCAACCCCGATGTGACGATCAACTTTCTGGCGCCCGCCGCAGGCTACAACGAGGGCCAGCAGCAGGTGCTGCGCGCCGCCGTGACGAACAACCTGCCCGATGTCTATTTCTCGGGCTATAACCTGACGGCAGAGCTGGTGAACACGCTGGCTCCGCGCGGCCAGATCACCGATCTGGCGCCCTTCATCGAGGCCGAGGGCGGGCAGGCGTTTCTGGACGAGAATTTCTCGCCCAACATGGCGGCGCTTGGGGTGATCGACGGCGTGCAATACGGGCTGCCGGTCAATGCCTCGTCGCCGATCATGTATGTGAATGCGGATCTGGTGCGCGCCGCGGGCGGCGATCCGATGAACATGCCCACCACCTTTCCCGACCTGATCGCGCTGGCCACGACGATCCATCAGGCCGATCCGCGCGTCGCGGGCATGTCCTATGACATCGCGGGCTGGCCCGATGACTGGCTGTGGCAGGCGATGGTCTATCAGCAGGGCGGCGATCTTGTGGACCCCGCGACCGGTCAGGTGGCTTTCGACAATGAAATCGGTCTGAACGCATTGACCATGATCCGCCAGATGGCGGCCGAGGCCGGCGCCCCCACCTTTGACTGGGATCAGGCCCGCCAGCAATTCGGCGCGGGCATGACCGGGGTTCTGTTTTCCACCCCCGCCCATGTCCAGACGATCGAGGGGCTGGTCGGCGACCGGTTCGAACTGGTGACCACGACCTTTCCGTTGGACAACCCCGCCGAGGGCGGCGTGCCCACGGGGGGCAATTCGGCGGTGATGCTGACGCAGGATGCGGCCAAGCAGCAGGCGGCGTGGGATTACATCAAATGGGTGACCGGCCCCGAGGCGCAGAACATCATCGTGCGCATCACCGGCTATCTGCCCACCAACCTGCGCGCCACGGGCGAGGATTATCTGGCGCCCTATTACGCCGAGCATCCGAATGTCGCGACGGCAGCGAAGCAGGCCGAACGGTCCCTGCCTTGGGCCGGCTATCCGGGCGGCGATTCCGTGCGCATCTGGCGCACGCAGCGCGACATCATCGGCACGGTGATGCGTGGCGACGTCGCACCCGGGGACGGGCTGGCCCAGCTGGTCGAACAGACCAACGCCTTGATGCAGTAAACCCCGCCACGGCGGACCGGAATGCGGGGGCCCTCATGGTCCCCGCATATCGTTTCAGGAGACCGCAATGAAGATCATCCAGCTGACCGACACCCATCTGATGCCACCCGGCATGTCCGCCAATGGCGTCGACCCCGAGGTCCGGCTGCGCGCCGCTGTCGCCGACATCCATGCCCGCCATGCCGATGCCGACCTGTTGGTGATCACCGGCGATCTGTGCAACCACGGCGACGCCTCGGCCTATGCGCTGCTGCGCGACATCCTTGCCCCGCTGCCCTTTCCGGTGCGGCTGCTGCTGGGCAATCATGACAGCCGCCCGGAATTCATCGCCGCCTTTCCCGACCATCCGCGTGACCGTGACGGCCATATCCAGTCCGTCATCGACAGCGATCATGGGCGGCTTATGTTTCTGGACACGCATGGGGCCGGGGTGATCGGCGGCGTCTATGACGCCCCCCGGCTGGCATGGCTGGATGCGGCGCTGTCAGACGCGGGCGATCTGCCGGTGACGGTGTTCGTGCACCATCCGCCGATCCGCGACGGCATCCGCCATTTCCGCGACATCAGCCTGCATGATGACGGGGCGCTGCTGGCCCGGCTGGCGGCGCATCCCGCAGGCGTGCGCCATATCGTCTTTGGCCATATCCACATTCCGATGGTGGGCACCAGCCCCGAGGGCATCGCCTATAGCTCGGGGCAGTCCTGCACGCATCGCTTCATCACCGATCTGGACCTGCCCGATCCGTGGTGGACCGACGGCAATCCCGTCTATCGGATCCTGCTGATCGATGATCAGGGCTTTCGCGCCTATACCGCCGAGGTCGGCCAGCACCCGACCGAGCGCGCGCCCATCTGCGAAGGGCCTTGACCCGCCGCCCCCAAGGTCTGGCCGACTGACCGGGGGCGAGGGCGGCGTTTGCCTTGATATCAGGCTTGCGCGGACCGAAATGCGCGACGGCGATGCCTTTGGCTTGACAGGCGCCCCGACATCGCGCTGTCTGAGGATGACATAACCGGCAATCACGCCCCGCGATCCCCTTTTTGCGCCATCCTTGGCCTGGGGATCAGCGGGGCGTTTTTCGTTAAGGGCATCCGATTGAAGCGCAGCATCGACCTTGGCATCCTGTTCTCCCGTTCGGGGACGTACAGCCTGATGGGCGGGGCCAGCCGTCTTGGCGCCCTGAAGGCCATTGCGCAGGTCAATCGCGACGACCGCTTCGACATCGCCTTCCGGGCGGTGGAACGCGATCCTCAGGGCAATGTGGATGCCTATGCCCCCTTGTGCGAGCAGATCCTGCAGGGCAGCGGTGCGCGCCACGTCATCGGCTGCACGACATCATGGAGCCGCAAAGAGGTCATCCCCTCGTTGGAACGGCGCGACGGGGCGCTGTGGTATCCGGTCCCCTATGAAGGGTTCGAGACGTCCGACCGCGTCGTCTATACCCATGCCTGCCCCAACCAGCATCTGTTGCCGCTGCTGGATCATGCCTTCGCGCAATATGGCACCGGCAGCTATCTGACCGGATCGAACTATATCTGGGGCTGGGAAATGAACCGCCTTGCGCGCGAGGCCGCGCGCCGTGCCGGGGGCGAGGTGCTGGGCGAACGCTATCTGCCGCTCGGCTCGGTCGAGGTCGCCCGGATCGTGGACGAGATCGCCGCATTGCGCCCCGATTTCGTGCTGAACCAGCTGATCGGCGCCTCGCAATACGCGTTTCTGGCGGCGATGGCCGATCTGCGCGTTCGCGATCCGTATTTCGGCGCGGGCCATTGCCCAATCCTGTCCTGCAACCTGACGGAATCCGAACTGCCCCAGATCGGCCCCGCATCCGAGGGGCTGATCGCCGCCGGGCCGTGGTTCCGGGGCAGTGACCGCCTGCCGCAGGGCGGCACGATCCTTGGGCCGCAGTGCGGTGACGGGGCGCAGGATTTCGGTTCGTCCTTCGAGGCCGTGGCCCATGCCTCGGTCATGATGCTGGCCCGGCTGCTGTCGCATCGCCCCGGGGCCGAGGATCTGCCCCTGTCGCAGCTGCTGGCGCTTCCCGTTGCGGCGCAGCTGGGGATCAGCGCGCGCACCCATCACACCCGCCTGCCGGTGGTCATCGCGCAGGTCCGCGACGGCGCCTTTGTCGCGCTGAAGACCATCGCCCCGATCGAGGGCGATCCCTATCTGACCTTCGCGGGCAAGACCCAGGCCCCGGCTTTGCGGGTGGTGACATGACGCGCCGTTTGCAGATCCCCGATCTGGGTGGGGCGCGGGCGGCGATCCTGCATCGCCCGCATCCGACCGTCGCAGCCCTGACCCGCCAGCTCGAGGCGATCGGTCTGCGGGTCGAGGCGCATTGGCCCGAACTGCCCGCATCGGCGCGCGGCGCCGATTACCTGTTTCTGGATGTCGATACCGCGCATGAGGATCAGTTTCCGTGGACACCCGGCCAGTCGCCCATGCCCACCATCGCACTGGTCGGGTCCGAGGCGCCGGGCCGGATCGAATGGCTGATGAATTTCGGCGCCGATGCGCAGATCCTGAAACCCGTGGGCACCAGCGGCGTCTATTCCGCGCTGCTGATCGCGCGGGCGACCTTTGATGCGCGCGCCGAGATGGCCGACCGCATCGACAGCCTGCGCCGCAGGCTGGGCCAGCGCCAGACCGTGGTGCGCGCGGTCGCCCTGCTGGCCGCGCGGGGCCGGTCCGAGGATGCCGCCTATGACCAGCTGCGCGCGATGGCGATGGCCTGGCGCATCAGTTTTGAGGATGCGGCGGAACGCATCGTGGCGGATGCCCCAACGCGCGAGGCCGATCATGGCTGACACTTCCCCCATTCCCCTGCATGCGCCCGCCGCCCCGGCGGGGGTGCTGCGCCGGCTGATGCGGCGCAAGCTGGCGCTGTTCGGGCTGGCGATCATCGTAGCCGTTGTCGGGGGCGCCATTCTGGCCCCATGGATCGTCCGATATGGCCCGAACGAACAGCTGTTCGACGGGCTGACGCTGCAAGGCGCGCCGATGCCGCCGGGCGGGGATTTTCTGTTGGGCACCGATCTGCTGGGCCGCGATCTGTTCGCCCGGATGCTGTACGGGGCGCGCACCTCGCTGATCATCGGGGTGGTGGCCAATGGCGCGGCGCTGATCATCGGCACACTGGTCGGGCTGACGGCGGGCTTTCTGCGCGGATGGGTGGGCGCGGTGCTGATGCGGTTCACCGATCTGATGATGGCCTTTCCGGCGCTGTTGCTGGCGATCTGTCTGGCGGCGATCTTTCAGCCCTCGCTGTGGATCGTGGCGATGGTCATCGCGCTGGTGAACTGGGTGCAGACCGCCCGCGTTGTCTATACCGAAACGACCAGCCTGGCGGAACGCGAATTCATCGCCGCCGAGCGCACGCTTGGCGCATCCGGGTCGCGCATCCTGTTCCGTCACATCCTGCCGCATCTGGTGCCGACGCTGATCGTGTGGGGCACGCTTGGGATTTCTGTCACCGTGCTGCTGGAGGCGACGCTAAGCTTTCTTGGCGTGGGCGTGCAGCCTCCGACCCCCAGCTGGGGCAATATCATCTTTGAAAACCAGACCTATTTTCAGGCGGCCCCGTGGCTGGTCTTCATCCCCGGCGCGGCGATCCTGTTGCTGGCGCTGGCCTTCAATCTGGTCGGCGACGCACTGCGCGACGTGCTGGACCCGACGCAAAGGGGGCGCGACTGATGGCCGGATATCTGTGCCGCCGCGTCTTTGCCGCGCTGATGATCCTGCTGGGGGTCAGCTTCATCACCTTCGTGCTGCTCTATGTGCTGCCTGCCGATCCGGTGCGCCAGATCGCGGGCCGGTCGGCTACCGCGCAGACCGTGGAGAACATCCGCCAGCAGCTGGGTCTGGATCAGCCGCTGCTGGTGCAATACGCGCGCTATCTGGCCGGGCTGGTGCAGGGCGACATGGGCCGCAGCTATCTGCAACGGACCGAGGTGTCGTCGCTGATCACCGCCCGGCTGCCCGCATCGCTGCTGCTGATGGCGGGCGGGATCGTCTGCGAGTTGCTGATCGGCCTGACGCTTGGCGTGATCGCGGCGATCTTTCGCGGACGCCCGCTGGATCAGGGGCTGATGGTGACCAGCTTTGTCGCGGTCTCGGCCCCGCAATTCGTGGTGGGCCTGCTGCTTTTGTATGTCTTTGCGGTCCAGCTGGGCTGGTTTCCCATCGGCGGATACGGCACGGCGGCGCATCTGGTGCTGCCTGCGGTGACGTTGGGGATCATGGGGTCGGGCTGGTATTCGCGCATGATGCGGTCGTCGATGATCGAGGTTCTGCGCCAGGATTACATCCGCACCGCGCGGGCCAAGGGCCTGACCCGCAGCCGCATCCTGTTCCGCCATGCCCTGCCCAATGCGATCCTGCCGATCATCGCCATGATCGGCATCGATATCGGCATCTTCATGGGCGGGCTGGTCGTGGTGGAAAGCGTCTTTGGCTGGCCCGGCATCGGCCAGCTGGCATGGCAGGCAATCCAGCGCGTCGACATTCCCGTCATCATGGGGGTCACCATGGTGTCGGCCACCGCCATCGTGCTGGGCAACCTGCTGGCCGACATCGTCACACCCTTCATCGATCCGCGCATCAAGATGCGGTGACACCGTCCACCTTCAACAGGGATGTTTACCATGAAAAATCTGCTTTGTTCCTCGGCCCTTCTGGCGGCGCTGGCCTTGCCCGCGATGGCGCAGGATTATACCCCCGATCCGGCGGCCACGCCCGGCGGCACGATCACCGTCACCTATAAGGACGATGTGGCGACGCTGGATCCGGCCATCGGCTATGACTGGCAGAACTGGTCGATGATCAAATCGCTGTTTGACGGGCTGATGGATTACGTCCCCGGCACGACCGAACTGCGCCCCGGCCTTGCCGAAAGCTATGAGGTGTCGGAAGACGGCACCGTCTTTACCTTTGCGCTGCGGCAGGGCGTCACCTTCCACAATGGTCGCGAGATGACGGCCGAGGATGTGAAATACTCGCTGGACCGCGTGACCAACCCCGAAACGCAATCGCCCGGCGCGGGGTTCTTCGCGTCGATCGCGGGCTATGATGCGGTGACGGCGGGCGAGGCCGACAGCCTGTCCGGCGTCGAGGTCGTGGACCCCCTGACCATCCGCATCACTCTGTCGCGCCCCGATGCGACCTTCCTGCATGTCATGGCGCTGAATTTCGCATCCGTCGTGCCGCAGGAGGTGGTCGAGGAATTCGGCGCCGATTTCGGCACCAATCCGGTCGGCACCGGGGCCTTTACGCTGGCCGAATGGACCATCGGCCAGCGCGTCGTGTTCGAAAAGAACGCCGATTACTGGCGCGACGGCGTGCCCTATCTGGACGGCGTGACCTTCGAGGTGGGACAGGAACCCATCGTCGCCCTTCTGCGCCTGCAACAGGGAGAGGTGGATGTGCCCGGCGACGGCATCCCCCCCGCCAAGTTCCAGGAGGTGATGGACGATCCCGATCAGGCCGCCCGCGTGGTCGAGGGGGGGCAGCTGCATACCGGCTATATCACCCTGAACGTGAACACCCCGCCCTTTGACCAGTTGGCCGTGCGCGAGGCCGTGAACATGGCGATCAACAAGGATCGCATCATTCAGGTCATCAACGGCCGCGCCGTGCCCGCGACCCAGCCTCTGCCACCCTCCATGCCCGGCTATACCGAAGGGTTCGCGGGCTTCCCCTATGATGTCGAGGGCGCGAAAGCCAAGCCGGCCGAGGCGGGTCTGGCCGACGGGTTCACCACCGAACTTTATGTCATGAACACCGATCCCAACCCGCGCATCGCGCAGGCCATCCAGCAGGATCTGTCCCAGATCGGCATCGAGGTCGAGATCCGCAGTCTGGCGCAGGCCAATGTGATCGAGGCCGGCGGTGCCGGAGAGGCGCCGATGATCTGGTCGGGCGGCATGGCGTGGATCGCTGATTTCCCCGATCCGTCGAACTTCTACGGCCCCATTCTGGGCTGCGCGGGCGCGGGTGACGGCGGCTGGAACTGGTCCAAGTTCTGCGACGAGGCGATCGATGCCACGGCGACCGAGGCCGACAGCTTTGTCGATCCCGCATCCCCCGAGCGGCTGGAGCTGTGGTCGCAGGTCTATCAGGACGTGATGGCCCAGGCCCCCTGGGTGCCGGTTTTCAACGAACAGCGTTATACGATGAAATCGGCGCGGATGGGTGGCGCGGATGCGCTGTATGTCGATCCGGTCTCGATCCCCGTCAATTATGACTATGTCTTCGTGACGGAATAACGCGATGTGCAGGAATTGCGATTACACGATCCACGGGGCGCAGCATCATTTTGGCTGGGACAATGCGATTGCCCCGGTTCAGACCGTCGCACCGGGGTCGACGATCCTGTTTCACTGTCAGGATTCATCGGCGGGCCAGCTTGGCCCGTCCAGCAGCGTGGCCGATGTGGCCGCGCTGGATTTCAGCAAGATCAACCCGGTCTCGGGTCCGATCTTCGTCGAAGGGGCGGAACCGGGCGATGCGCTGAAGATCACCCTGGAGGATTTTGCCCCGCGCGGGGATGGCGGGCGGGGCTGGGGCTGGACAGCCAATATTCCGGGCTTCGGCCTTTTGGCCGACCAGTTCACCGATCCGGCGCTGACGCTGTGGTGCTATGACGCCGCCACGCTGGCGCCCGCGCTGTGGGGCCAGCATGGCCGGGTGCCGCTGAAACCCTTTGCCGGGACCATCGGCGTGGCGCAGGCGGAACCGGGCCTGCATTCGGTGGTGCCGCCGCGCCGCACGGGCGGCAATCTGGACATCCGCGACATCGCCAAGGGCACGATCCTGTATCTGCCGGTCGAGGTCGCGGGCGCCCTGTTTTCGGTGGGCGACACCCATGCCGCGCAGGGCGACGGAGAGGTCTGCGGCACCGCCATCGAAAGTCCGATGGACGTGATGCTGACGCTGGATCTGGTCACGGGCGCGAACCTGAAGATGCCGCGCTTTACCACCCCCGGCCCGGTCACGCGTCATCTGGATACCAAAGGATACGAGGTGACGACCGGCATCGGCGCCGATCTGATGACCGGAGCGCGGCAGGCGGTGGAACAGATGGTCGATCTGCTGTGCGCGCAGCACGGCATGGCGGCGGTCGATGCCTATATGCTGGTCTCGACCTGCGGGGATCTGCGCATCTCGGAAATCGTCGATATGCCGAACTGGGTCGTGTCGTTCTATTTCCCGCGCTCGGTCTTCGAATGAGCGAACCGCTGCTGTCGGTGCGCGGCTTGACCGTGTCGGTCCGGGACCGGGGGGTGCTGCGCCCTCTGGTTTCGGATCTCAGCTTTGATCTGCGCGCGGGCGAGGTGCTGGCGATCGCGGGGGAAAGCGGTTCGGGCAAGTCGATCACCTCGCTGGCGCTGATGGGGCTGTTGCCCAACAACGTGGCCGTCACCTCGGGGCAGATGCTGCTGGACGGCACCGATCTGGCCCGCCTGTCCGAGGGTCAGATGCGCCCCCTGCGCGGGTCGCGGGTGGCGATGATCTTTCAGGAACCGATGACCTCGCTGAACCCGGTGCAGACCATCGGCACCCAGCTGACCGAGGCGGTCCGCGCCCATCAGCTCCTGTCGCGCAAGGCGGCACGGGTCGCCGCCATCCAGGCCCTGCGGCAGGTCCGCATCCCCGAACCCGACCGCCGGATGGGCCAGTATCCCCATGAATTGTCCGGCGGCATGCGCCAGCGCGTGATGATCGCGATGGCCTTGGCCCTGCGCCCCGCGCTGCTGATCGCGGACGAGCCCACCACCGCGCTGGACGTGACCGTGCAGCGAGAGGTTCTGGACCTGCTGCGCGATCTGCAGGCGCAGACGGGCACGGCCATCATCCTGATCACCCATGACATGGGCGTGGTGGCCGAAACCGCCGATCATGTGGTCATCATGCAGGCCGGTCGCAAGGTCGAGGACGGCACCACCCCTCAGGTCTTTGCCGCCCCGCGCGCGCCCTATACCCGCGATCTGCTGGCCGCCGTGCCCCGTCTTGGCGCCGGGGCCGAACGCGCCGCCCCCCTGCCGCCCGAGGCTGCGGTCCCGGTGGCGCGGCTGACGGATACCTCGGTCCATTTCGACATCGGGGCGAATTTTCTGGGCCGTCCGACCCACCGTGTTCACGCCGCCGTCGGCGTCAGCTTTGACATCCGCCCCGGCGAGACCTTCGGCCTTGTCGGCGAAAGCGGCTGCGGCAAATCCACCATCGCCAAGGCCTTGGCCGGTCTGGTCCCGCATCAGGGCCGGATCGACGTGGCGGGCCAGACCCTGTCCGATCTGGGCGCGCAGGCCCGCAAGGATATCTGCCGCGACATCCAGATGGTGTTTCAGGATCCCATGGCCGCGCTGGACCCGCGCATGAAGGTCGGTGATGCGGTGGCCGAACCGCTGGTCATCCACGGCATCGGCAGCCCTGCCGAACGCCGCGCCCGGACCGAGGATCTGTTCCGCCGCGTGGGCCTGACCCCCGACCAGATGGCGCGCTATCCGCATGAATTCAGCGGTGGGCAGCGCCAGCGCATCTGCGTGGCGCGCGCTTTGGCCCTGCGGCCCCGGCTGATCATCTGCGACGAAAGCGTTTCGGCGCTGGACGTGTCGGTACAGGCCCGCGTTCTGGCCCTGTTGCAGGAACTGAAGACCGATTTCGGCGTGTCCTATCTGTTCATCAGCCATGACATGGCGGTGGTCGAGAACATCGTCGACCGGCTGGCGGTGATGTATCTGGGCCAGATCGTCGAGATGGGCACCCGCGACCAGATCTTTGGCAATCCGCAGCACCCCTATACGCAGCGCCTGCTGGATGCGGTTCCGATCCCCGACCCCACCCGCAAGGGGCGCCCCTATCTGCGCCCGGCAGGCGAGCCGCCATCGCCGGTTCGCCGGATCGGCGATCCGGCCATCCGGGTCGCGCTGACCGATATCGGCGGCGGCCACCTGGTGGGGCTTGCACAGGCCTAAGACACCCGCCCGCGGACCTACCAAGGGTTATCGGCCGTCCCTCTGCGCTCGGGCATCGATATCGGGTCACGGACAGAGGCGTGGCTGTCGTCTTCCGTCGATCCGGAAAAGGTCGGCGGGTCACGGCCAGCATGGGGCGCTGTCGTCGCGCGGTCATGTCAGGCTCAGCACTGCCATCAGAACGATGCTGGCCCCGCGGGCAAGGTCCGCCCGAAGGCCCGGACCCTGATCGCGTTCGGCGGAACGCCAGACCCCGACAACCGCGACGATGTTATAGGGCACGGAAGGGACATAACCGGCACAGAGTGCCATCCACGGGCGATCAAGGGTCAGAAACGTCAGGAACAGGATGGTGGTCGTTATGTTGACCAGCAGGCCAATGGCGACCGTCCAGGTCCAGAAGGCCTCGGCCAGCGGCAGATCGCCCCGCCAAAGCGCGCGCAGCCTTGTCATGCGAACCCCCCAAGCGATATCTGCCGCGTCCTTGGCGGCTTTGGCGGCACACCAGCAAGGTGCCGGATCATTGCAGATGCTGCTGCGGCGCTCATGGAATGCTCCTGTGTCTCAAGGCTGCGGGGCCAGCGTCATCCATTCTTTATTCCCGCGTCCCGTGCAATCTTGCCGGGCGGCGGGGCGCCTGTCTTTGCCATTCTGCGTGACCGCACGTGACCCGGGGGTCTGCGAAGACGGCGCAATGCCGGTCCTCGGCACTTCAACGTTCTGTCCCGATCCGATACCACTGAAAACATGCCGCCATAAGCAGGGCTTTCGTGACCGCAAAACGACCCACGCTGGAAGATATCGCCTTGGTCGCGGGGGTCTCGCGGGCGACGGTCTCGCTTGTCGTGCGCCAGTCGCCTCTGGTGGCCGAACGCACCCGTCTGCGGGTCGAGCAGGTGATGGCCGATCTTGATTATGTCCGCGACATCGGCGCGGCGCGGCTGCGCAACAACAGCAGCCGGACGGTGGGGGTGATCGTGCCGAACCTGGTGAACTCGTTCTTTACCGAGTTTCTGACCGGCGTCGAACAGGTGATGCGCCAGCAGGACCGCGTGGTCCTGCTGGCCAACAGCGAGGATGACCCGCAGCGGCAGGACGAAATCCTGCAGCGGTTCCGGGGCCATGGCGTGGACGGGGTGATCCTGTGCCCGGCGGCGGGCACGGATGTCGCATTGCCGGGGCGGATGCAGCGATGGGGATTGCCCGTGGTGCAGGCCTTGCGCGAAGTCGGCCAGCAGGAAACCGACTATGCGGGCGCGGATTATATTGCAGGCGTCGGCATGGCCCTGCGACATCTGGTCGGTCTGGGGCATCGGCGCATCGCGTTTCTGTCGGTGCGGGCGATGACCTCGGCCAAGGCCGAACGGCTGAAGGGGTTTTCCCGGGGCATCGCCGAAACCGGCGCGCTTGACGCGGGCATCGTCGAGGCCGATCTGACATGGGAGGGCGCGGCCCATGCCGCCAACGCGGTCCTGTCCCTGCCATCCCGACCGACCGCGGTGCTATGTTTCAACGATGTCCTTGCGGCGGGGCTGATGCTGGGCCTGCGTCGGGCGGACCGCCAGCCCGGACGCGACATGGCCGTCGTGGGCCTGGACGATCTGCCATTGGCCGAACTGACCTATCCGCCGATGACCAGCGTCGCAATGTGCCCCGCCCGGATCGGCACCGAGGCGGCGCGGATGCTGGCGCGGCGGCTGGCCTCGCCTGCGTTGCCCCTTGAAAGGTTCATTCAACCGGCCCGCCTGATCAAGCGGGAAAGTTCTGGCCCGCGAATGGATTGACACACGGGCATTCTGGGTTTTAGATCGTTCTAAGTTGCAGGAATAGACACATCCGCAGGGGAGGGCAGATGTATCGCTTCAATTTCCAGCCGGTTTTCGACAATCTGGACATGCTGGCCTATGGGGCCTGGCTGACGGTTCAGTTGTCCTTCACGGCGATGGTGATCGGGCTGGTCGTGTCGGTTCTGGGGGCTGTCGCCAAGACCTCGGGCATCCGGCCGTTGCGCTGGATCGTCGATGTCTATGTCGAGGTGATCCGCAACACGCCCTTCCTGATCCAGATCTTCTTCATCTTCTTCGGCCTGCCCGCCTTGGGGATCAGCATGTCGCCCAACACGGCGGCGCTGGTGGCGCTGGTCGTCAATGTCGGCGCCTATGGGACCGAGATCATCCGTGCGGGCATCGAATCCATCCCGCAGGGTCAGATCGAGGCCGGGCGCGCGCTGGCCCTGACACCGACGCAGATCTTTCGCCATGTCGTGCTGAAGCCCGCATTGCGCAATATCTATCCTTCGCTGACCAGCCAGTTCATCTATCTGATGCTGACCTCCAGCGTGGTCTCGGTCATCTCGGCCAATGATCTGGCGGCGGCGGGGGCGGATCTTAACGCGCGCACCTTCGCCAGCTTCGAGATCTATCTGGCGCTGACGATCATGTATTTCCTGCTGGCTCTGGGCTTTTCGACGCTGTTCGGGACGTTGCGGCGGGTCTTCTTCAACTATCCGGCGGGGCGCTAGGATGATCCGGGAATTTTCCTCGGTCGATCTGATCTTCATCGCCATGGCGATCCGCTGGACGTTGATCCTGTCGGTCATCGCCTTTGTCGGCGGGGCGGCCGGGGGGCTGGTGCTGGCGCTGTCGCGCACCGCGGACAGCCGGGCGCTGCGCGGGCTGGCGATGGGCTTCATTCAGGTCTTTCAGGGCACGCCGCTGCTGATGCAGCTGTTTCTGGTCTATTTCGGGCTGGCCGTGCTGGGCCTGCCGATCGATCCGCTGGTTGCCGCCGCCGTTGCCCTGACCCTGCATGCCAGCGCCTTTCTGGGCGAGATCTGGCGCGGTGCCATCCAAGCCGTCCCGCAAGGCCAGTCCGAGGCCGCGACCGCGCTGGCGCTGTCCTACCCGGACCGGATGCGCCATGTGATCCTGCCGCAGGCCATGCGCGTCGCCACCGCCCCCACGGTCGGGTTTCTGGTGCAGCTGATCAAGGGCACCTCGCTGGCCTCGATCATCGGGTTCACCGAACTGACCCGCGCGGGCCAGATCGTCAACAACGCGACCTTTCAGCCGTTTCTGGTCTTTGGCACGGTCGCCGCGCTTTATTTCATCCTGTGCTGGCCGCTGTCTCTGCTGGCCCGGCGGATGGAGGCGCGGATGCGCCTTGCCATCACGCGCTGAGTTTTTTTCTGAGGAGGAGAATACCATGACCCTGACCCGTCGCCTGTTCGCGGCCCTTGCCGCCACCACCCTGATCGCGGCCCCCGCCATGGCCGCCGATCTGCAGACCGTCCGCGATGCGGGCACGATCCGCATCGGCATGCTGGTCGATTTCCCGCCCTTCGGCATTCAGGATGCCTCGGGCAATCCCGACGGCTATGACGCCGATGTGGCGCTGGCACTGGCCGAACATCTGGGCGTCGCGGCGCAGATCGTGCCGGTCACCGGCCCGAACCGCATTCCCTATCTGTTGTCGGGGCAGGTCGATGTGCTGGTCGCATCCCTCGGCATCACCGCCGAACGGGCCGAGCGGGTCGATTTCTCGACCCCCTACGCGGGGATCGCGATCGGCGTCTATGGCGGCACCGATGTGGCGGTCGCGGGCCCCGAGGATCTGGCGGGCAAGTCCATCTCGGTCGCCCGCGCCTCGACCCAGGATACCGGCGTGACCGAGGTCGCGCCGGAAGGCACCGAGATCCGCCGCTTTGACGACGACGCCAGCGCGGTGCAGGCGCTGATGTCGGGGCAGGTGCAGACCATCGGTCTGTCGAACGTGGTCTTTTCGCAGATCGCCGGTGTGGCGGGCGACCGTTTCGACAAAAAGTTCGATCTGTCCAGCCAAGTTCAGGGCATCGCCGTCGCCCCGGATTCGGACGCCCTGCTGGACGAGATCAACGCCTTCGTCAGCGCGGCGCGCACCGACGGCACGCTGGACGCCATCCATCAGGAATGGCTGGGCGAGCCGCTGCCCGATTTCGTCAAGACTGCCGAGTGACCGGACGCGCCCGGCCCGTGACGGCCGGGCGCCCTTGCCGAAGGGGACCGCCGATGACCGAACATGCCATCACCATGCGCGCCGTGAACAAGTATTACGGCGCCTTTCATGCGCTGGTCGATATCGACCTGACCGTCGAACGCGGCGAGCGGATCGTGATCTGCGGCCCCTCGGGGTCGGGCAAATCCACCCTGATCCGCACCATCAACCAGCTGGAGGCGATCCAGTCCGGTCAGATCGTTGTGGACGGGATCGCGCTGACCGGCGGCGACAACGTCGCCAAGGTCCGGCAGGACGTCGGCATGGTCTTTCAGTCCTTCAACCTGTTTCCGCATATGACGGTGCTGGAAAACTGCATGCTGGCACCGATGAAGTCCCGCAAGATCCCCCGCGCCGAGGCCGAGGCGACCGCGCGCCAATATCTGGACCGCGTCAAGATCCCCGAACAGGCCGACAAGTATCCCGCCCAGCTGTCGGGCGGCCAGCAGCAGCGTGTGGCCATCGCCCGTGCGCTGTGCATGAAACCCCGCATCATGCTGTTCGACGAACCGACCAGCGCCCTGGACCCCGAGATGGTCAAGGAGGTGCTGGACACGATGATTGATCTGGCCCGCGAGGGCATGACCATGCTGTGTGTCACGCATGAGATGGAATTCGCCCGCGCCGTCGCCGATCGGGTGATTTTCATGGACAAGGGCGTCATCGTCGAGGAAAACGCCCCCGAGGCATTTTTCGGCAACCCGCAGAACGAGCGTCTGCAGAACTTTCTGGGTCAGATCGCGTGAACCGTTCTTGGGTTCCTTCACCAGACTCTCGCAAGCCCGCCGAGATGCACGACATGGCCCGCGCGGCGCAGGTTCGGACCGTCCTGAACCTTGGGTGCGGCTGGCGTTTGCCGGGCGACAGGCGCGGCAGCCTTTGATCCATCGCCACTTCACCGCAGCACCCACGCGGGCGGGCTGGCGCGGCGCAGGTCTTGCGGTCCGCTGCGCGCAGCATCCCGGCGCGAACCTGTCCCACCCTGCCACGCCCAGACCCAAGGAGATCCCCCGATGACCCCACCCTTTGATCCGACATCCGCTGCCCGTGTGCTGCTGGACGTGCGGGCCGGTGCCCCGCGTCCCGCAGGCTTGCCCGCGACGCCAGCCGACACGGCGGGCGCCTATGCCGTGCAGACCGGGGTAATGCGCGCATTGGGGGGGCGGGTCAGCTGGAAGATGGCCCTTCTGGGTGGCCGCGACCGTCATGCCGCCCCGATGCCAGCCGGCGAGGTCGCGGCAAGCGGCGCCAGCCTGCCGGCACTGCCCCATGATGCCGCGATCGAGGTCGAGACGGCGTTCATCCTTGGGGCGGATCTGCCAGCCAAAACGACGCCCGCCACGGCGCTGGACGCCGTTGCCGAGGTCCGTCTGGCGTTCGAGCTGGTCGCCTCCCGCTATGCCGACCGGACCGCCGTGCCGCCGTTGGCGGTGATGGCCGACAGCTTCAGTTCGGCAGGCATCGTTCTGGGCGATGTCATTCCCGACTGGCGAGGCGATCTGAACCAGCCGCTTGGCCTGACGCTGGCTTTGGATGGCCTGCCCGTCGCTGCGCCCGAGCAGGCCCCGACCCTGTCCGACACCGCCGAGTTTCTGGCCTGGCTGGCAACCCATGCGGCAGAACAGGACATGCCGCTGGTGGCAGGCACGGTGATCATCACCGGCGCGCGCATCGGCCCGATCCCCCTGCATGGCGCGCAGGAGGCCGTTGCCGGTTTCGGGCCGAGGCAGGTCAGGGTCGCTTTCTCCGCCACGTGATGGATGATGCCTGGGGGTGGATCGTGCTGCGAAATTGCGGTCCTAGGCCGGTATGAAAGGGCGCCCGGATCGGTGATCGTCCGGAGACCGGCCTTGATGGCTTCGGCGTGCTTCGGCGCGACAGAGGCTCTGCCGGGATCGCAGCGATCACGCCGCCGAGAGATTCGGCCCCCCACCACATTGCGGTAGTCAAATGACCCTTTCAGAACCAATGTGATCGATTTCAGGCAGAAGCGTCACAGCGCCAAATATTGTTCGTATGCGTCAAAACAGTCACGCTATGAAGGGGTCGATCTATAACCGGAAGGGCTGCTTTCCCGAAAACCTCTGTGTGCAGGCATCCGTTAAACGTCGAGGTGGCGCGAACCCGTCCGGCGAACCTTTAAGTCATTCACAACCATAAGCTTAAATTTTATTTGCACATATTGCCTGCGTCTTACATGGTAAAGATTACAAAGCAGGGAGGCGCGTCGGATGACCATCATAGACCAGACGATCGTTGGGCTTCTGCTTCACATCCATGGGCCCAAGCCGCATCGTGGCGCGGCAGAGGCCAATGCAAAGGTCGGCACCGTTCTTGGCGCGACCTTCACGCATCTGGGGGAGCATCCGGAGGCGGTGCCCGGTCCGGCACCGAACGGCCCGCATCTGTGCCACTGATCCGGCACGGATAACGGCATCACGGCCATGAAAAAACCGCCAAGGACAACGGTCCCTGGCGGCGAAATGGTAAAGCGACGTAACAACAGACCGGGCACTGCCCGCTGATCGTTCGGCGTCACAACGACTTGTCTGCGCAAAAGTTTCCATGACGTGGCGGCAGGTTGCCGCAAAACCCGCCCCAACACCGGATTTCGGCAATGGGGCGGGGGGTTCAGCCGTTGACGGGCGGCTGCGTTTCGGGCGGAATCGGGCAGGCATAGGGGTGATCGGCCAGATGGGCGGCATGCGCGGCCTTGGCGGCGGCGATCAGCCCCGGGGTGGTCAGCGCCGCATGGGCCGTCGCGGCCATCAGCTTGGCGGCATGCAGCATGCCTTTATGCGCGGCGGGCGCCTTGCCCTGCGCGGTCTGCTGCCAGCTGTGCAGCGCGGTGCCCACCGCACAGGTCGCCACCCGCGCCTGTACCGTCGGCACGGCCCAGCTGACATCGCCCACATCGGTCGATCCCATGCCGCCCATGAAGGGCCGGTCCAGCGCTGCGATGAAATTGCACAGGGGCAGCTCGTAATCGGGCTTCATCGCAAGGCGCCGGAACGTGTCGGCGATATCCTCGCGCGTCAGGCTTTCCCGTATGGCGGTGGCGAAGGCGGTATCTTCGGCGTCGAAGGGGACGGGGCCAAGCGCCTCGAACTGCGCCTGCATGGCGCGCGACAAAGGCAGGTTCTCGGTCAGGTTCGACACCGCCGAAAAGACCCGAGAGGTCACCGTCGTCCCCGACATCAGCGCCGCCCCGTCCGCGATGGCCCGGACCCGCGCGATCAGCGAGGACAGGCCCGCCAGATCGGGGCTGCGGATCAGCTGGCGCACGGTCGCCTTGGCCTGCACCACATTGGGCGCGATGCCGCCCGCATCCAGATAGGCGTAATGGACCCGCGCCGCATCGGGCATATGTTCGCGCAGATAGTTGATGCCGATGTTCATCAGCTCGACCGCATCCAGCGCCGACCGGCCCAGTTCGGGCGCGCCTGCCGCATGGGCGGCCTTGCCGTGAAAGGTGAAATCGATCCGCGTATTGGCCAAAGATCGCATGTCGTCGACCGCGTTGAAGCTGCCGGGATGCCAGGTGATGGCGATATCGACATCGTCGAACAGCCCGTCGCGCACCATATAGGTCTTGGCGGCGCCCCCTTCTTCCGCCGGGCAGCCGTAATAGCGGACGCGGCCGGGAATGCCCTCGGCCTCCAGCCAGTCCTTGACGGCGGTGGCCGCCGACAGGGCCGCCGACCCCAGCAGGTTATGCCCGCAGCCATGGCCAAAGCCGTGATCGGCGATCTGATGCGGCTTGGCCAGACCGGGTTCCTGCGACAGGCCGGGCAGGGCGTCGTATTCGCCAAGAATCGCGATGACCGGGCCGCCGGTTCCCGCCTCGCCCATCACCGCCGTCGGGATGCCGGCCAGATGCTCGGTCACGCGAAAGCCCTGATCGCGCAGCATCCGGGTATGGGCGGCGCAGGATTTCACCTCGCCATAGGCCAGTTCGGGCGTGTCGAAGACCTGGTCGGCCAGGCCGGTAAACGCATCCGCGCGGGCATCGACCAGCGGCCAGAGAGGGTTGTCGTTTCGCATGATGCCATCCTTGGGGCAGGGGGTCAAAAGGTCGGGCGCGACCGCAATCCCGCTTGGCCTTCAGGGTATGATGCGCTAAGCAGAAGTCAATCGCCGATATCAATGCGTTTTCCTCATAGGATGCCGATGGAACCGGATAACGCCGCCGCCGACCGGGACCGCCGCGCCGGAATTTCCCTGCGCGAGCTGGAGGTTTTGCAGGCGCTGGTGGCGGCAGGCACGGCGATCAGTGCGGCGCGCAAGCTGCAGATGTCGCAATCCGCCGTCAGCCGCAGGTTGGCGCAGCTGGAGGACCGGCTTGGCTTCAAGCTGTTCTTGCGCCTGAATGGCAGGCTGGTGCCCACGATCGAGGCATTGTCGCTGAGCGAGCAGCTGACACCGGTGCTGGATACGCTGGCCCGACTGATCAGCCGGTCCGACCGGTCTTGCGACGCGCATCAGGGCAGCCTGTCCATCGTGGCGCCGCCGACCATCGCGCACCGCTTTCTGCCGGGCCCGATCGCGGCCTTCAAGCGGCGCAACCCCGATTGCCAGATCGTCTTCGACGTGCTGGCCAGCGACAGCCTGCTGACCGGCATTGCCGAGGGGCGGTTCGACATCGGCATGACCGACAGCAGCGTCCCCCATGACGGCGTCACATCCGAACCGTTGCTGGAAACCAAAGCCATCTGCGTTCTGCCCCGGGGCCATCCTCTGGCCGTCCTCGACGTGATCCGCCCCGAGGATCTGCAGGACGAGCCGTTCATCGCCCTGTCGCGCCGCCATTCCAGCCGGGCGGCCATCGACCGGATGTTCGACAAGGCGGGGCTGCGGCTGAACATCGTGCTGGAGGCGTCGACCAACGTGTCGGTCATCCAGTTCGTGCGCGAGGGGCTGGGCGTGTCGCTGCTCAATCCGTTCCCGCTGGATCACGACTTGGGCGACCGGGTGGCAATGCGCCCGTTCCTGCCCGCGATTCATTATTGCACGAATTTCCTGATGCCCTCCAGCCGGGCGCCCTCGGCGGTGACGCGGGCCTTTGTTCAGGATGTCCGGGCCAGTCTGGAAGGGGGGCTGGGCCGGGGCGCCGATCCCCCCGGCGCGGTGATCGATCCCGACGCCTGCCCATGACCGCCCCCCGACAAAGGACTTGCCCGTGACCCGACTTTCCAGCCGTGACATTCTGGCCCAGCTGATCGCGTTTGACACGACCAGCCGCGATTCGAACCTGCCCCTGATCGATCATGTCCGCGATTATCTGGCAGGGTACGGTGTCGAATGCCGTCTGGTGATGGACGCGACGGGGCAAAAGGCCAATCTGTGGGCGACCATCGGACCTGCCGACCAGCCGGGGGTGATTTTGTCGGGCCATACCGATACGGTGCCGGTGGATGGTCAGGACTGGGCCAGCGACCCGTTCACGCTGACCGAACGGGACGGACGCCTGTATGGGCGCGGCACCTGCGACATGAAGGGCTTCCTTGCCTGCGTACTGGCCGCCGTGCCCGAATTCGCGGCCCGCGATCTGACCCGCCCGGTGCATCTGGCCTTCTCCTATGACGAAGAGGTCGGCTGTGTCGGCGTCATCGGCCTGCTGGAGATGCTGCAGGCCGAGGGCATCCGTCCGGCGATGTGCATCGTGGGCGAGCCCACATCGATGCAGGTGGTGATCGGGCACAAGGCCAAACGCTCGATGCGGGTGACGGTGCGGGGCAGGGCGTGCCATTCCTCGCTGGCGCCGCAAGGGGTGAACGCGGTCGATTACGCCGCCCTGCTGGTGGTGCGCATGCAGGACATCTCGGCGCGGCTGGCCGCATCGGGCGGGCGTGATCCCGAATATGACATCACCCACAGCACCGCCCATACCGGTACGATCCGGGGCGGCACGGCGCTGAACATCGTGCCCGATCACTGCGTGATCGATTGCGAATTCCGCGTCCTGCCATCCGAGGATGCCGATGCGCTGGTGCAGGAGCTGCGCGATTATGCCAGCAACGAGCTGCTGCCGCAGATGCAGGCCATCGCGCCGGAAGCCGGGATCGACATCGACCTTTACGCTCAGTTCCCCGGTCTGGACACCGCCCCCGAGGCGCCGGTCGTCACCCTGACCAAGCGGCTGACCGGCAGCAATTCCCATTCCAAGGTCGCCTACGGGACCGAGGGTGGGCGGTTTCACCAGATGCTGGATGTGCCCACGGTCATCTGCGGGCCCGGATCGATCGGCGTGGCCCATAAGCCCGATGAATATATCGACCCGTCGCAGCTGGACGCCTGCGATGCGTTTCTGCGGCGGCTGGCCGACGAGATGTCCTGAACGTCCGACCCTTGCGCGCGAACACAATGCTGGTCAGGCGCGTGGATTATCGCCACAGTCCGGCCTTGGGGATCAGGGGCGCGCGGGGGCCGGGCATGAACGTGAAAAAGCGGCATCTGGCGCTGGTGGCGGCAGGTCTGGCCCTGATCCTGGCGATCTGGCAGGCGGATCGTCTGGCGCAGACCCATGCGTTGCAACAGGGGCAGGAGCGCGCCGAGACCGCGCTGAGCCTGACCGAAAACGCCCTTGGCGGTTATCTGGCGCGCTATCAGGCGATCCCGCAGCTGCTGGCCGGGCTGGAGGCCGTGCGCGATCTGGCCAGCCATCCCGACGACCCCGCCCGGCGCGGGGCGATCAATCGGCTGCTGGACCAGCGCAATGCCCTGCTTGAATCGTCCGACATCTATCTGATGCGCCCGGACGGGCTGACCATCGCGGCCTCGAACCATGCGCAACCGCAAAGCTTTGTCGGTCAGCGGTTCGATTACCGGCCCTATTTCACGCAGGCGCTGCAGGGCCAGCCGGGGCGGTTCTTCGGGCTGGGCACGACCTCGGGGGTCAGGGGGTATTATTTCTCGGCGCCGGTCCATGACGCGCAGGGGCGGATCGCCGCCGTGATCGCCGTCAAGATCGCGCTGGACGCGGTCGAGGCGTCGTGGCGGGCCCGCGATCTGCGCATCTTTGTCACCGACCCCGACGGTGTGCTGTTCATGGCCTCGCGCGCGGACTGGCGGTATCGGGTGATCATGCCCGATGCGGGGGACTGGCGCGCCCGGATGGATCCGACGCAGCGCTATGACGGCCAGACGATCCGCCCTCTGACGCGCAGCGACAGCGTTTCGGATGCGGTGCGCCTGACCCAGATTGCCGATGATCAGGGGCGGCGGGAATACATCGCCGTGTCCCGCCCGATGCCCGAGGCGGGCTGGACCGTGCATGTGCTGCTGGACACGGCCGAGCTGCGATCGCAGGCGCAGATGGTCGTCCTGCTGCTGATCCTGCTGGGCTGCGTGCTTGGGGCGGGGGCGCTGATTCTGGGTCAGCGGCGCGCGCGGATCGCCGAGCGGCTGGCGATGCAGATCCACGCCACCGCCGAACTGGAACGCCGCGTGGACGAACGCACCGCCGATCTGGCCCGCATGAACCGCCGTCTGCAGGCCGAGATCGCCGAACGCCGCGCGACCGAGGCCGAGCTGCGCGCCGCGCAGGACAGTCTGGTGCAGGTCGGCAAGCTGGCCGCCCTGGGCCAGATGTCGGCGGCCCTGTCGCACGAGATCAACCAGCCGCTGGCGGCGGCGCGCAATTATGCCGACAGCGCCGCCATCCTGATCGAGCGGGGCGACAGCCCGCGCGCGCGCGACAATGTCCGCCAGATCGTGGCGCTGCTGGACCGCATCTCGGCCATCGGCAAGCATCTGCGCAATGCCGCGCGCAAGCCCGGCGACCGGCTTGGCCCGGTGGCGCTGGCCCCGCTGCTGGTCGAGACGCGGATGATCCTGGCCTGCCGGCTGGCCGCCACGGATGCCGAACTGCTGCTGGATCTGCCCGCCGATCTGCCGCCGGTTCTGGCCGGTCCGACGCGGCTGCAACAGGTGCTGGTGAATTTGCTGGGCAATGCCATCGATGCGGTGTCCGGGGCGCCCGACCGCCGCATCATCCTGACGGCGCATGCAGGCGACGGGACGGTCACCATCACCGTGCGCGACCACGGCCCCGGCGTGCCCACCGCTTTGGCCGGGCGCATCTTCGATCCGTTCTTCACCACCAAGGGGCCGGGCGCCGGGATGGGGCTGGGCCTGTCGATCAGCGCCACGATCGTGCGCGATCTGGGCGGGCAGATCTCTTGCGAGGATGGCGGACCGGGCGCGCTGTTCCGGGTCTGCCTGCCCGTCGCGCAATCGGACCGGGTCGCCGCATGAGCCAGCCGCGGGTCATCCTTGTCGATGACGACGAACAGATGCGGACCTCGACCGCGCAGGCGCTGGATCTGGCGGGGTTCGCGGTGCAGACGGTCGCCTCGGGGGCCGATGCGCTGGCGCTGGCGGGACCGGGTTTCGACGGCGTCGTGGTCAGCGACATCCGCATGCCCGGCATGGACGGCATGACCCTGATGGCCCAGCTGCGCGAGATGGACCCCGATCTGCCGGTGATCCTGATCACCGGCCATGCCGAGGTGCAGCTGGCGATCGGCGCGATCCGGGCCGGGGCCTATGATTTTCTGGAAAAGCCCTTTGTGGTGCAGGATCTGGCGACCGTCATCCGCCGCGCCTGCGCCCATCGCGCGCTGGTCTTGGACAACCGCCGCCTGCGCGCCGTCGCGGGTCAGCGCGACGATGTCGAGGCGCGCCTGCCGGGCCGCACCCCGGTCATGGTCGATCTGCGCCACCGCGTCCGCGCCATCGGCGCCTCGGGGGCCGATACGCTGATCATCGGCCCGACGGGGGCGGGCAAAGAGGTCGTGGCCCGCGCCCTGCACGACATCTCGGCCCGCGCGGCCCGGCCTTTCGTCGCGATCAACTGCGCGGCCCTGCCCGAGGCGCTGATCGAAAGCGATCTGTTCGGCCACGAGGCGGGCGCCTTTCCCGGTGCCCTGCGTCCGCGCTATGGCAAGTTCGAACATGCGCGGGGCGGCACCGTGCTGCTGGACGAAATCGGCGCCATGCCGCTGGATCTGCAGGCGCGGCTGCTGCGGGTGCTGCAGGAACGGGTGATCACCCGGCTTGGGTCGAATGATCCCGTCGCGCTGGATGTGCGCTTTGTCGCCATCAGCAAGACCGATCCCGCCACGCTGGTCGCGCGCGGCCTGCTGCGCGAGGATTTGTACTGGCGGCTGAATGTCGCCGTGCTGCATGTGCCGCCTCTGGCCGCCCGGCGCGAGGATATCCCCCTGCTGTTCCTGCAGCTGATCCGCGAGGCTGCCGCCCGCCACAAGGTGCCCGAACGCCTGATCGACCCGGCCCGGCTGGCCGATCTGACCGCCCGCGACTGGCCCGGCAATGTCCGCGAATTGCGCAATCAGGCCGAGCGTTTCGTTCTGGGGCTGGAGCCCGAGGCCCTGCCCGAGGCCGGTGCGGCGGCGCGGCTGGCCGACCGGATGGCCGAATTCGAACGCAGCGTGATCGCCGGGGCCATCGCCGCGCATGGTGGCAGGCTGCGCCCGGTCTATGAGGCGTTGGGGATTTCGCGCAAGACGCTGTATGACAAGATGCAGCGGTACGGGCTGGACCGCCGCCTGCTGATCGACCCGTCCGAGGATGATCCCGCCTGAAACCAGCGGCTGTCCCGCCACGCCCGGCGCGCCGATGGGTAGAAATCCCTACATCCGCCGATGCGTTTGTCACCGATCCTACCCATCGCCCCCCATGACCCGCCGATTGTCGCGCCCCGGGCCGGTTTTGCGTTTGTGCAACCGCGCCCGTCTTGCGCATCCTGTCGTCCATCGGGGCGCCTGTTGAGGAGCGGGCGCCCCTTTCAGCCAGAATCGGGAGGTATCATGGCTTTCAAGACAATTTCGGGTGCGCTGATGTCAGCCACCCTGCTGAGCGCGCCTGCCTTTGCGCAGGATTATCCGGACCGTCAGGTCACCATGGTCGTGCCCTTCACGGCCGGGGGGCCGACGGACACCGTGGCGCGGCTGGTGGCCGAACGCATGTCCGCCGATCTGGGCGAGCAGATCGTGATCGAGAATATGGGCGGGGCTGGTGGCACCCTTGGCGCGGGCCGCGTGGCCGGGGCCGAGCCCGACGGCTATACCGTTCTGCTGCATCACATCGGCATGGCCACGGCGGAAACGCTGTACCGCAATCTGGCCTATGAGACGCTGGAGGCCTTCGATTATGTCGGTCTGGTGACCGAGGTGCCGATGGTCGTCGTCGCCCGTCAGGATTTCGAACCGGCGGATTTCGCGGGCTTCGTCGATTACGTCAAGGCCAATGCCGATGATCTGACGCTGGCCAATGCGGGCATCGGATCGGCCAGCCATCTGTGCGGCATGCTGCTGATGCAATCGCTGGAGGCGCCGCTGATCACCGTCCCCTATCAGGGGACCGGGCCTGCGATGACCGATCTACTGGGCGGTCAGGTCGATATCATGTGCGACCAGACCACCAACACGACGCAGCAGATCCAGGGCGACACCGTCAAGGCCTATGCCGTGACCACGCCCGACCGGCTGACGCTGTTTCCCGACCTGCCCACCGGCGCCGAATCCGGTCTGGACGGGTTCGAGGTGTCGATCTGGCACGGCATCTATACCCCCAAGGGCACCCCCGCCGAGGTGAACGAGCGTCTGGCGACCGCCCTGCAATCGGCCCTGGCCGATCCCGGCGTGGCCGAGGCGATGGCCAATCTGGGCACCGCGCCCTCCAGCGCCGAGGATGCGACCCCTGCCGCCCTGCAAGCCAAGCTGGAGGCCGAGATCGCCCGCTGGCAGCCGGTGATCGAGGCCGCAGGCGTCTACGCCGACTGATCGCGGCATCGGCCATGCGACCCCTGCGAACCTCTTGCGGGGTGGCGGGGGTCATCGCGGCCAGTGACATCAAGGGTCAATGACATCAGGGGGGACACCATGTCCACGACGACCAACGACAAGACCGATCAGGCGGCGGGGCTGCTGCTGATGGGGGCGGCGGGGTTTTTCGGCTATCAGACCACCGGCCTGCCGATCGGAACGCTGTTCCGCATGGGACCGGGCTTCTTTCCGATGATCCTGTCGGCCCTGCTGTTCGGGCTGGGCGTCCTGATCTTTCTGAAATCCTTTGGCCGCATGACCGAGCCCTTTGGCCGGATCGCCTGGCGCGGCATGGCGCTGATCCTGCCGGCGCCGGTGGTGTTCGGTCTGACCGTGCGCGGCCTTGGCTTTGTGCCCGCGCTGTTCATAGCGACGCTGATCGCGTCGCAGGCCTCGGTCAAGATGCGGCCCTTGCCGTCGCTGATCCTGGCGACGGTGGTCACGATTCTGTCGACGCTGATCTTCAGCACCGGGCTGGGCCTGCCGTTTCGTCTGTTCGGACCCTGGGTCCGGTTTTAAGGATTAGCGATCATGGATCTTTTGTCCAATCTGGCGATGGGCTTTTCCGTCGCCTCGACCCCGGCCAACCTGGCCTTCTGCCTGATCGGGGTGCTGCTGGGCACGCTGATCGGGGTGCTGCCCGGCATCGGCGCCACGGCCACCATCGCCATGCTGCTGCCGATCACCTTCCAGCTGGAGCCGGTCAGCTCGCTGATCATGCTGGCGGGGATCTATTACGGGGCGCAATATGGCGGCTCGACCACCGCCATCCTGATCAACATGCCGGGTGAAAGCAGCAGCGCGGTGACGGCCATCGACGGCTATCAGATGGCGCGGAAGGGCCGCGCGGGCATCGCGCTGGCCACCGCCGCCATCGGGTCGTTCTTTGCGGGCACCGTGGCCACGCTGCTGGTGGCGATCTTTGCGCCGCCCCTGACGGTGGTGGCGCTGAAATTCGGCGCGGCTGAATATTTCAGCCTGATGGTGCTGGGCCTGATCATGGCGGTCGCGCTGGCGCATGGGTCGGTTCTCAAGGCGCTGGCGATGATGGTGCTGGGCCTGCTGCTGGGCATGGTCGGCACCGACATCTATACCGGCACGCCGCGCTTCACGCTTGGCATCACCGCCTATGCGGACGGGCTGAACTTTGTCGCGTTGGCCGTGGGCCTGTTCGGCATCGCCGAGATCCTGCGCAATCTGGAAACCGAACATGCGCGCGAGGTGATGACCAGAAACATCCAGCGCCTGATGCCCAACCGTCAGGAATTCCGCGAGATGGCCGCCCCGATCCTGCGCGGCACCGTCGTCGGATCGGTGCTGGGCATCCTGCCCGGCGGCGGCGCGATTCTGGCCAGCTTTGCCAGCTATACGATGGAAAAGAAGCTGTCCAAGACCCCCGAGGCCTTTGGGCAGGGCGCCATCGCCGGCGTCGCCGGACCCGAAAGCGCCAACAATGCGGGCGCGCAGACCAGTTTCATCCCGCTGCTGACCCTTGGCATTCCCGCCAACCCGGTCATGGCGCTGATGATCGGGGCGATGATCATTCAGGGCATCGTGCCCGGACCGAATGTCGTCAACGACCAGCCCGCGCTGTTCTGGGGCATCATCGCCAGCATGTGGATCGGCAATCTGATGCTGATCGTGCTGAACCTGCCGCTGATCGGACTGTGGGTCAAACTGCTCAGCGTGCCCTATTACGTGCTGTTTCCGATCATCATGGCGATGTGCGCCATCGGGGTCTATTCCGTCGACAACAACACCTTCGATCTGTACGCCGTCGCCTTCTTCGGCCTGCTGGGATATGTTCTGTCCAAGCTGCGCTGCGAACCGGCGCCGCTGCTGCTGGGCTTTGTTCTGGGACCGCTGCTGGAGGAAAACCTGCGCCGCGCGATGATCCTGTCGCGGGGCGATCCGACGACCTTCCTGACCCGGCCCATCAGTCTGGGCCTGTTGCTGGCCGCCTGCGCCGTGCTGGTGCTGGTCTTTCTGCCCCAGATCCGGTCCCGCCGCGACGAGGTGTTCACCGAGGCCGATGGCTGAGGCCCGCATCGGCACCCGCATCCGCAATTGACTTTTCCTGCCCCCGGCGGCATGCCCGGATCATGATGGTTCCCGTGTCGGCCAAGGCTCCGACAGGGTGAAAAGGGAACGCGGTGAGGTGTAGCCATCAGGCGCCTATTCCGCGACTGCCCCCGCAACTGTAAGCGGTAGCCGACCCCATATGCCACTGGCGCGCCCGTTGCGCCGGGAAGGCGGGCAAGGCCACGATCCGCAAGTCAGGAGACCTGCCATCATGACCGTATCCAACCCGGGCGGGGTGCCCCGGAGAAAGACCGCATGCGCCGTTCCCGGCTGCCCCTTCCGCCTGTTGCAACGCGGGCTGGGGTTCCCGGCCCGGGGCAATCGCGCCTTTTTCGACCCCGTCCTTCGCCAGATGAAGGACGACCATGATGAACCGATTTTTCCTGACCACTGCCTTGGCCATCGGTGCGGCGACCACCGCCCATGCCGCGCCGACCCAATACCCTGTGACCATCGACAATTGCGGGCATGCGGTGACCATTCCCGCCCGTCCCGACACTGTCGTCTCGATCGGCCAGTCCACGACCGAGATCCTCTATGCGCTGGATCAGGCCGACCGGATGGCGGGAACCGCGCTGTGGTTCAACGCGGTCCTGCCCGATCATGCGGATCAGGACGCCCGCGTCGAACGCATCAGCGACAACACCCCCAGCTTTGAATCCGTGGTGAACAAGCGGCCTGCCTTTGTGCCCACCATGTTCGAATGGATGATCGGCGAACAGGGCGCGGTCGGCACCCGGGCGCAATTCGCCGATCTGGGCATTCCGGTCTGGGTGATGCCGACCGATTGTCAGGGCAAGAACAACCTTGTCGGCGCGGATGGGACGCGTCTGGCGCCCTTTGACATCCGGAGTCTGTGGGACAGCATCGACCAGCTGGCGCAGGTGATGGACGCACAGGATGCGGGCGATGCGCTGACAGCCGCTCTGCAGGCGCGCGAGGCGGCGGTCGTGGCGCGTGCGCAGGCCATGGATCTGCCCGATGCCTCGGCGGCGGTCTGGTTTTCCTCGGCCGATCTGCAGCTGGACCCCTATATGGCGGGCGGCATGGGCGTTCCGGGCTGGATGCTGGACCGATTGGGCCTGCGCAATGTCGTCACCTCGGACGAGGAATGGCCGACCGTCGGGTGGGAGACGATCGCCCGCGCCGATCCGTCGGTCCTGGTCATCGCGCGCATGGATCGCCGCCGCTTTCCCGCCGACGATGTCGAGGCCAAGCTGCGCTTTCTGCAAACCGACCCGGTGACGCGGCAGATGAGCGCGGTGCGCGACAACCGCATCGTGATCATGGACGCCGAGGCGATGCATGCCGGCATCCGCCTGATCGACGGGCTGGAGGCTTTGGCGGCGGGCATGGACGGGCTGTCCGAATGATCGCCGATCCGCTGGCCGCGACCCGGCCGCGCCTGCACGGGCCCCGCTGGTGGTGGGTGCCGCTGCTGATCGTTCTGGCCCCTCTGGCGGGCACCGCGATGGGCGAGACCCCGATCGCGCTGGACACCGTCTGGCGGGCGCTGGCCAACCAGCTGTGGGATGCGGGCCATGCCGTCGATCCGATCGATCAGGGCATCATCTGGTCCTATCGCCTGCCGCGCGCGCTGGTGGCGGGGGCCTGCGGGGCAGGGCTGGCGATCTCGGGGCTGATGTTGCAGACGCTGCTGAGGAATGCGCTGGCCGATCCCTATCTGCTGGGCATCTCGGCAGGGGCGTCGACCGGCGCGGTGCTGGTGGCGGTCGCCGGGGTGGGCATCGGGTCTGCCGCGCTGCCGATGTCGGTGGGCGCGCTGGCCGGGGCGCTGGCCGCCTTTGCGCTGGTTGTCGGGCTGGCGCGGCTGGCGGGGGGCGGTCCCACGGCCCGGGGCGCGGCGCAGATCGTGCTGGCGGGCATCGCGGGATCGCAGCTGTTCAGCGCGCTGACCAGCTTTATCATCGCGCGATCCGCCAGCGCCGAACAGGCGCGGGGCATCATGTTCTGGCTGCTGGGCAATCTGTCGGGGGTGCGGTGGGGCGATGTCGGCCTGTCGATGGGGGCCGTCGCCATCGCCATGGCGGTGGCCCTGTGGCATGTCCGGGCGCTGGACGCATTCACCTTCGGGACGGAATCGGCGGCCTCGCTTGGGGTGCCGGTGCGCCGGGTTCAGGCGGTGCTGATTCTGGCGACGGCGGGGGCGACGGCGGTGCTGGTGTCGATCACCGGGGCGATCGGCTTTGTCGGGTTGGTCGTGCCCCATGCCGCGCGGTTTCTGGTCGGCACGCGCCACAGCAGGCTGGTGCCGGTGTCCGCCCTGATCGGCATGGTGTTCCTGATCGCGGCGGATGTGATCGCGCGGATGCTGGTGCCGGGGCAGACCCTGCCCATCGGCGTGGTCACGGCGCTGATCGGCGCGCCCGCCTTTGCGGTGATCCTGATCCGCGCAAGGCCGACCTCATGACCCTGCAGGCCCATGAGGTCGGACGCAGCGTCCGGGGTCGCGCCCTGCTGCAGGCGGTGTCGCTGACCGTCGCCCCGGGCGAGATGCTGGGTCTGATCGGACCCAACGGGTCCGGCAAATCCACGCTTCTGCGGCTGATGGCGGGGCTGGGGCGGCCCGATCGGGGCGTCCTGACGCTGGATGGCCAGCCCCTGCACCGGCATGGGTCGCGCCGGATCGCCCGCCGCATCGCGCTGGTCGCGCAAAGTGCCGGGACATCCGACCGCATCACCGTGCGCGATGCCGTGGCCCTCGGGCGCACGCCCTGGCTGGATGCGCTGCGCGGCTGGTCAGAGGTCGATGACCGGCATGTCGCGCGGGCGCTGGCCCGGGTCGATCTGTCCGCTTTGGCTTCGCGCGACTGGTCCACCCTGTCGGGGGGCGAACGCCAGCGCGCCCATATCGCCCGCGCGCTGGCGCAGGATCCGCAGATCCTGCTGCTGGACGAGCCGACCAACCATCTGGACATCCGCCACCAGCTGCAGGTGCTGGATCTGGTGGCGGGATTGGGCATCTCGACCGTGACCGCGCTGCATGATCTTAATCAGGCGATGCGCTGCGACCGGGTGGCGGTGCTGAAAGAGGGCCGCCTGCAGGCGCTTGGCCCCCCCGCCAGCGTCCTGACCCCGGACCTGCTGGCCCGCGTCTTCGATGTCCGCGCGACGCAGCTGACCGATCCGCAGGATGGCAGTCGCCTGTTGCGGTTCCAGCCGCTGGCGTGACCGGCGCGGGCATCGGTGTGGATCAGAACGCCCTCAGACGGCAGGGGATCAGGATGCGCGTGGCCGCGCTGGTGGGATGGCCGATCAGGTCGAAGGCGCTGGCCAGCATGGCGTCGACATCCTGTTCGATCATGCCGACATTGCCGGGCAGAAACGATCCGAACGGATCATAGTCGAAGCATCCATAGCGGACCCATCTGCGCCCGTCCTGCAACTGGGTGAACCACCCCACGACCCCCTCCAGCGAGATGGTCGAGTTGACGAAGACGCCCGTCGGCTGCCGGGGCCTGAACCCGGACAGGGCGTCCTGCGCGGTCTGCGCCGAATATCCATAGGCCAGAATATGATCGTCGGGGACCGACAATCCCCACGCGGCGTGGGCGGCCAGAAAGCCGCTCAGCCGCGCTGCCGTGTTGTGATCGTCGCGGCGACCGCCCACGAAGCGCAGCGGCCCGGTCCAGCCCAGATCCGTCCGGCACCGGTCCAGGATCAGGTTGGTCAGATCGCGCGCCCCCGCGAAATTGTCCGAAATCACCGAGGGCGCGCCGCTGCCGGGCAGATCCAGATTGATCGACTGCACCCCCGATGCCTTGCAAAAGGCCGAGATGCGGTCGGGATCGGTCGCCCCGGTCGCGATCAGACATTCCGCCTGATAGGACACCAGTTCCCGCGCGGCGTCGAACTCCATGTCGGGATCGCGCTGCGTGCAGGTGACGACGGGAAACAGATTGCGGGCGCGGGCCATCGCCTCGAACTGTTCGGCGATATGGCCGAAATAGCGGTTGTCGTATTTCGGAACGATCATGCCGACGATATGCGAACGGTCCCGGCGCAGCAGGCTGGCCTGCGCATTCACGGCATAGCCCTGCTGTTCGGCGGCCTGCATCACCCGGTCGGCCAAAGCCTGACTGAGACGGCGCTTTTTCCACGACCCGTTCAGGACCGCGCTGACCGCACTGGGCGATGCGTTCGCCAGCACGGCCAGATCATAGATCGTGGTCCGTTTCGCGCCGTTCTGCATTCCGTCCCCGTATCCGCGCCCGTTCTGTTCCAGAAAGAAATGTTGACCGAGTTGCATCGATGTAGCAACCTTGCGCAATCGATTGTGCAAAGAATCAGTCGACGACATCGCGGATGTGATCTGCAGGGAGGATACCCAAGGGATGCCACAGGATGCCGGTCGGTCGCAGGACCGGCGGGCCGATGGCGGCACCCGGGGCTTCGGCGATGTGCGAAACCGGACCGGAGGAGATGACGAATGACCAAGATCACCACCCTTTCAGCGGCCTCGATGCTTGCCATGGGGCTGTGCGCCAGCGCGGCCTCGGCCCAGACCGTGGCGTTTCTGATGCCCGATCAGGCATCCACCCGCTATGAACAGCATGACTGGCCCGGCTTTCAGGCGGCCATGGCCGAGACCTGCGCCGATTGCACGCTGATCTATCAGAACGGCAACGGCGATGTGGCGCTGCAACAGCAGCAGTTCAATTCGGTGATCGCGCAGGGGGCGACGGTCATCGTGCTGGACCCGGTCGACAGCGCCGCAGCCGCAGCCCTGGTCGAGATCGCGCATTCCCAGGACATCAAGGTCATCGCCTATGATCGCCCGATCCCGGATACGCCTGCCGATTTCTACGTCTCCTTCGACAACGAGGGCATCGGCTACGCCATCGCCCAATCGCTGGTCGAGAAGATGCAGGCCGATGGCGTTCCGGATGGCGCAGGCGTGCTGCAGATCAACGGCTCGCCCACCGATGCGGCGGCGGGCCTGATCCGCGACGGCATCGACCGGGCGCTGGATGCGTCGCCCTATGTCACGCTGTCGGAATTCGACACGCCCGATTGGGCGCCGCCGCGTGCGCAGGAATGGACGGCCAGTCAGGTGACGCGGTTCGGTGCCGACATTATGGGCATCGTGGCGGCGAATGACGGCACCGGCGGCGGCGCCATCGCGGCGCTGAAGGCGGCGGGGACCGATCCGCTGCCCCCGGTGACCGGCAATGATGCGACCATCGCGGCGCTGCAGCTGATCATCGCGGGCGATCAGTACAACACCATCTCCAAGCCGTCGGAAATCGTGGCCGCCGCCGCCGCGCAGGTCGCGGTGACCCTGTTGGAGGGTGGCACGCCCGAGGCGACCTCGACCCTCTATGACACGCCGTCGCAGCTGTTCGTGCCCGCCGTGGTGACCCAGGCCAACATCAAGGAGCTGATCTTCGACGCGGGCATCCAGACCCCGGCCGAGATCTGCAGCGGCGAATATGCCGAACCCTGCGCGGCCCTCGGCATCGCCGAGTAACCGATGACGGCTGCGGCGCGGGATGCGCGCCGCAGCCCTTTCCTGGGGAGGAGACAGCGATGAACCATCCGACCACGGCGCCCGCACCGGGCGCGCTGATCCTGCGCCTGAGGGGCGTGGGCAAGAAATTCGGCGCGGTCACCGCGCTGGAGGATATCGATCTGGACGTCCACGCCGGAGAGGTCGTGGCGCTGGTCGGCGACAATGGCGCGGGCAAATCCACGCTGGTCAAGGTGCTGGCAGGCGTCCACCAGCCGACATCGGGGACGATCGAGGTGTCGGGGAACCCGGTGACGCTGGACACGCCCGGCCGCGCGCTGGAACTGGGCATCGCCACGGTGTTTCAGGATCTGGCCCTGTGCGAGAATCTGGATGTCGTGGCCAATCTGTTTCTGGGTCAGGAAATCGGCCCCTGGGCCATGGACGAGGTCCAGATGGAGGTCCGCGCCTGGACCCTGTTGCAGGAACTGGCCGCGCGCATCCCGTCTGTCCGCGAACCCGTGGCGTCGCTGTCGGGCGGCCAGCGTCAGACCGTGGCCATCGCCCGGTCCCTGCTGCTGGAGCCGCAGATCATCATGCTGGACGAACCGACCGCCGCCCTTGGCGTGGCCCAGACCGCCGAGGTGCTGAACCTGATCGAGCGGGTGCGCGCGCGCGGCCATGGGGTGATCCTGATCTCGCATAACATGGAGGATGTGCGCGCCGTCGCCAACCGCATCGTGGTGCTGCGATTGGGCAGGAACAACGGCGTCTTCACCGCCGACACCTCGCATCAGGAACTGGTCGCGGCCATCACCGGCGCCAGCGAAAACTCCGTGTCGCGGCGTGCGGCCCGCAAACGCGAAGACATGAAACGCGAAGACATGGAGCAGATCCAATGACGCAGCATCCCGCAACCGGCGCCGACCGCAACGGACCTGCTCTGGCGGGCAAGGTCGGTCAGGGCGCCAGACTGGATCAGGGCGACAGCCGCGTGCGCCATGATGCCGGATTGTCCGGCGCGCTGCGCGGCTTCATCGACCGGGTGCGGTCCGGCGATCTGGGCATGCTGCCGGTCGCGGTCGGCCTGCTGCTGATCTCGGGCGCGTTCACGGCGCTGAACCCGATCTTTCTGGCGCCCGCCAATCTGGTCAACATGCTGTTCGACGCCGCCGCCGTCGGCTTTATCGCCCTGGGCGTCGTCTGCGTCCTGCTGCTGGGCGAAATCGATCTGTCCATCGGCTCGATGAGCGGGCTGTCCTCGGCCATCATCGGGGTCTTATGGATCCAGACCGGCCTGCCGCTGCCCGTGGCGATCGCAGGCGCGCTGGCGATGGGCGCGCTGGTCGGCATGGCCTATGGCTTTCTGCGCAACCGGTTCGAGATGCCCAGCTTTGTCGCCACCCTGTCGGGCCTTCTGGCGCTGCTGGGGTTGCAACTGTACATTCTGGGGCCGTCCGGGTCGATCAACCTGCCGTTCACCTCGCCTCTGGTGCGGTTCGGCCAGATCCTGATCATGCCCGCATGGCTGTCCTATGCGGTGGCGGTGCTGCCGGGCATCGCGATCGTGTGGGGCACGATGCGCGCCAACCGGCGCCGGATCGCCGCGAACCTGTCTTCGACCGGGCTCAGCGTCGCGGTGGCCAAGGCGGCCTGTCTGACGCTGGCACTGGTCTTTGCGGTGTCCTACCTCGAGCGCAGCCGGGGCGTGCCGCTGATGTTCGGCGTCTTCGTGCTGTTCGTCGTGGCGCTGGATTATGCGCTGGTGCGCACCAAATGGGGCCGCTCGATGTTCGCCGTCGGCGGCAATGCCGAAGCCGCGCGCCGGGCGGGCATCGATGTGCGGCGCATCCGCCTGTCGGCCTTTGTGGTCTGTTCGACGTTTGCGGCCCTTGGCGGCATCTTCGCCGCCGCGCGTCTGGCCTCGGCCAGTCAGCAGGCCGGGACGGGCGACGTGAACCTGAACGCCATCGCGGCGGCGGTGATCGGCGGGACATCGCTGTTCGGGGGGCGGGGATCGGCATGGTCGGCGCTGCTGGGCGTGCTGGTGATCATGGCGATTTCGAACGGGCTGACGCTTTTGAACCTCAGCTCGTCCCTGCGTTATATGATCACCGGGGCGGTGCTGGCCATCGCGGTCATCGTCGACAGCCTTGCGCGACGGTCGCGCGCCAACAACGGACGCGCCTGAGGAGGATGCCATGACACTGAACCACAAGACCGCCGCGATCACCGGTGCCGCATCCGGGATCGGGCTGGAATGCGCCCGCATCCTGATCGAAAACGGCGCCCGGGTCGTGCTGATCGACCGCGCCGGGGATCGCCTGAGCGCGTTGTGCGCGGAACTGGGTCCGAATGCCCATCCGCTGGTCGTCGACCTGCTGGACGGGCCGCAAGTGTCCGCGATGGTGCCCCGGATCGAGGCGCTGGTCGGGCCGCTGGACATCTTTCATGCCAATGCGGGCGCCTATGTCGGCGGTCCTGCGGCGACAGGCGATCCCGACATCTGGGACCGGGTGCTGAACCTGAACGTGAATGCGGCCTTTCGCAGCGTGCAGGCCGTCCTGCCGGGCATGATCGCGCGCAAGTCCGGCGATATCCTGTTCACCAGTTCCGTCGCAGGCGTCGTGCCCGTGGTGTGGGAGCCGGTCTATACCGCCTCGAAATTCGCGGTGCAGGCATTCCTGCATGCGACGCGGCGGCAGGTGTCCCCGCATGGCATCCGCATGGGGGCGGTGCTGCCCGGCCCGGTCGTCACGGCGCTGCTGGACGACTGGCCCCGCGAGAAGATGGAGGAGGCGCTGGCCAACGGATCGCTGATGCAGCCGCGCGAGGTGGCCGAGGCGGTGCTGTTCATGCTGACCCGCCCGCGGGGGGTGGTGATCCGCGATATGGTCATTTTGCCCAACAGCGTCGATCTGTAAGGGGCCGCAAGGGGGGACCGCATCATGACGGACGGATATCTGCTGGGCATCGATGTCGGCACGGGCAGTGCGCGCGCGGGCGTCTTCACCACCAATGGCCGGATGATCGGCACGGGCAAGCACCCGATCGCCCTGCACCGGCAGCCGGGCAGCATCGTCGAGCAATCCTCCGAGGATATCTGGCGCGCGGTTGCACGATCCGTGCGGGGTGCGGTGGCTGATGCGGGCATCGATCCAGGCGCCATTCGCGGCATCGGGTTCGATGCGACCTGTTCGCTGGTCGTGCTGGGGCCGGGCGGCGCGCCCCTGCCGGTGGGCGATCCGGCTCATCCCGACCGCAACATCATGGTCTGGATGGATCACCGCGCGCTGGAACAGTCCGAACGCATCAACGCCACCGGCCACCGGGTTCTGGATTATGTGGGGGGCCGCATCTCGCCCGAGATGGAGACACCCAAGCTGTTATGGCTGAAGGAAAACCGCCCCGGGATCTATGCCCAAGCGTGGCAGTTCATGGACCTGACCGACTTTCTGACATGGCGCGCCACGGGCTCTCTGGCCCGGTCGATCTGCACGGTCACCTGCAAATGGACCTATCTGGCGCATGAAGATGCCTGGGATGCCGGGTATTTCCGCATGATCGGGCTGGGCGATCTGGCCGATGCCGGGTTCGACCGGATCGGCACGCAGATCGTGCCCGCAGGGTTCGCGCTGGCGGATGGCCTGACGGCGCAGGCGGCCGCTGATTTCGGGCTGACGGCGGGCGTGCCGGTGGCCGCCGGTCTGATCGACGCGCATGCCGGGGGCATCGGCTCGGTCGGGGCGCAGGATGGCGTGGCGCAGGGTGGGGCCACCGACAATCTGGCCTATGTCTTTGGCACCTCGTCCTGCACGATGACCAGCACCCGCGATCCGGTCTTCGTGCCGGGGGTCTGGGGGCCCTATTATTCGGCGATGGTGCCGGGCCTGTGGCTGAACGAGGGCGGGCAATCCGCCGCCGGGGCCGCGATCGATCAGTTGCTGGACCATCACCCCCACACGCCCCGTGCCCGCGCACTGGCCGAAGGGGCCGGGCTGTCCCTGCCGGACTGGCTGGCGCAGCAGGCCGAACAGACGCTGGACGGCAACCCCGATATCGCGGCGCTGGCCGATGGCGTGCATGTCGTGCCCGAATTTCTGGGCAACCGCGCCCCGCATGCGAACCCCCAGACCCGCGCGGTGATCGCCGGTCTGGGGATGGAGCGTGATCTGGCCAGCCTGATTCGCCTGTACGTCGCGGGGCTGTGCGGGATCGGCTATGGCCTGCGCCAGATCATCGAGGCACAGGCCGCTGCGGGCGCGCCCATCCGCCGCATCGTCATCAGCGGCGGTGCGGGACGCAGCGACCTGATCCGGCAGCTGCTGGCCGATGCCACGGGGGTCGGACTGTCCGCCCCCGCGACCGGGGAACCCGTGCTGCTGGGATCGGCAATCCTTGGCAGCGTGGCGGCGGGTCTGCATCCCGATGTCGGGTCCGCAATGACTGCGATGTCGGCGTTCTCGGCCCATTACGACCCCCGGCCCGGTGCAACGGGCAACCGCCATCCGGCCCGCTTCGCGATCTTCACCCGGCTGCAGGCCATCGCGGCCGAGGCCAGCCGCCATCAGGGCCCGGCCACAGGCTGACGGGTCTGACCGTGGGGGCCGCGCGCCCGGCCCCCACGGTATGTTCTAGAGGGTCGCGCGGGGTCCGGCCCTGCCGCGCAGGCGGCGACCCGCCATGTCCAGCGCCAGCATGACCAGCAGCGATGCCCCGGTCAGCGGGAACAGGATGCCGCCCGCGATCAGGATCGCCAGCACGCCCCGGAACGCCCTGGCGTCGGTGGGCATCGGCGGCACGCCCATGCCTTTTGCCGGGCGACGTTTCCACCACATCACGCCCGCCGACACGGCCAGCAGGACGATGCCCGCGCAGACCGCCAGCAGCACGATCTGGTTCGCCAGCCCGAATTGCTGGCCCAGATGGGTGTTGATGCCGAACTCCAGCCAGCGCCCGGCGGGGCCGTAATCGGCATAGCGCATGTCGACCAGCGGCTGGCCGCTGTACTGGTCCAGATGGATGACGCGCTGCCGGCTGACATCGTCGGGATAGACCGATCCGGTATAGACCCCGGTCGGCGAGGATGGCAGCGAGACCGCATAGCCCGCATGCAGGCCAAGCCGGTCGAAGGCGGCGACGGCGGCATCCAGCCCGATGGGGATGGCGCCCTCGGACGGCGCGGTCACCTTTGGGATGCGCGCCTGCTCCATCGACCACGAGGTCTGCGTCGTCTCGCTCAGCCGTTGATCAGACATGGGCACATCGACCCGCAGGCCTGCGGGATAGCCGAAATTCTGCCCGTTGGCCCATTCATTGACCTTGCCGCCCCAGATATTCGACCAGGGCATGCCGGTGATCGCCAGAAACACGATGAAGCCGCCGACGACCACGCTCGTCACCGCATGGGTGTCGCGCCAGAAGACCCGTTTCTTCGCGGTGCCGCGCACCGACAGAACGCCGCCCGCCTGTCCGCGCGGCCACCACAGATAAAGGCCGGTACCGACCAGCAGGATCGACCAGCCCGCCACGATCTCGATCACGCCCCGGGCGACGGGGCCGAAATATTTCAGGCTGTGCAAGTGGCGCACCGTCCACATGACCGTGCTGCGGTCGGGCCGCGCGCCCAGCACATGGCCGCTATAGGGGTTCACAAAGACCGCCATGCGGCGCCCGTCATCGGCAGCCACCGTCACCTCGGCCGAGACATGCGGCGCGGCGGGCCGGGTCAGCCTGACCGCGCGTCCCGGCACGGCGGTGATGGCCGAGGCGACCAGCTGTTCGGGCCGCAGGATCGCGCCGTCCTCGATGGCGACGCGCTTGAGATCGGCATGGACGATCATGTCGATCTCGTCCTTGAACAGATAGGCGGCGCCGGTCAACGCCAGCGTGATCAGAAACGGCAGGACGAACAGCCCCGCATAGAAATGCCAGCGCCAGACGGCGCGATAAAGGTCGGACGCGGCTGCAGACGGATAAGGGCCAGAGGGCCGGTTCACAGCGGCGTGGGGGGTGGCGTCCATGGTCGGATCGGACATGGGGTTTCCTGTCGGTTGGATATCGATCGGACGGCGCGACCCCCGCGCCGCCCAAAACGGCGAGGGTTACGGACGGCGGTCGGGTGGTGTCCCGGTCGTGCCCGCTGTCGCGGTCACATCGGCGCGCGGCCCGGTCCACGGCAGGGATCGGGCAATCCGGCGCTGCGGCCTTGCGGCAGGGGCCGACAGCGCCGCAGCCGCAGGCGCGGCAAACAACGATGTACTTGTCATGTCGGGCTTTCATCGGAAAAAAGGATCATCTGCGCGACGCGGGGCGTCACTGCGGGATGGGCCAGCCGGAATCCGTCAGCCGGATCGGCACAAGGCCGGGATCAGAGAATGGCCGGAGGCCCCCGCGCCGCAGGGGTCAGGACATCCGCACGGCGCAGATGCAGGGGAATATCCACGACAAAGGCCGTCGCCAGACGCAAGACCAGCGGCGGATCAAGGCCGATCGCCGAATCGGCCAGCACGGGCTGCCCCTGCAGCGCCCATGCGCAGGGCTGCTCGGCAGGCGAAGGGCCGGGCTGGGGGTGGTCTTGTCCGGTCTGGTCTGGCCCGGTTTGGTAAGCACTGCCCGACAGGTGCACCTGTCCATCGGGCATCATGATCGCCTCGACCATCCCCTGACCGGTGCACAGCACGAACCGCATTCCACCATCGTCCGCAGCCTCGACCATCGTTCCCGGGCCAAGGCCCGCCAGCACCACAAAGGGCAGGACCAGCATCCACCGCAGGGCCCGGCACAGGGCGGCATGCAGCAATGCGATGCGGGTCGAAGGGACAAGGTGGCGCGTCACGGCGGGCTTTCTGAAGGCTGCGCATCCCTAACCTGCGGAAGCGAGCGGGGAAAGTGGCGCAATGCCCCCTGCGGCGGATTTGATCCCGCCACCATCAAGGCCGCACGGCCAGCAGCCCGCATCGGACCGCAGCGATCAGCCCCTCGCGCCGCGCCTTGCATGGCGCAGGACAACGGGCCCACCCCGCGTCGCCCTGCCCGCCGCCCCGCGATCGCCTTCACAAAGCCGCGACCGGCGTAATGTCTGGCCGTCTGCGCCGATCTGACTTGTGAAGCAAGACCGCTTCGGCACCCACCCAACAGGAGCTTATCATGACCCGTGTGACGATCTTTGCAGCCGCCCTCTTGTCCGTTCTCGCACCGGCGGCCCATGCCGCTGCCGACAGCTTTCCCAGCAATGACGGGTCGTCCGACCGGGGCTCGATCATGTTCGTGCCGGACAGGATCCAGATCGAAGCCGGTACAATTCTGAAGGGCAACGAGCTGGCGCGTCGCAATGTCGATGCCTCCACGCTGATCGGCGCATCGGTTTTCCGCGGCTCGGGGATGATCGACGGGTCGAGCGCAAATGACTGATCGTCCGGACAGGGACCGGTTGACGGGTCCGTCCCGCCAGCCGGTCCCTGTCAGACCTGCCGGATATCGGGAGCGGTGCTGCCTGGACCGGCGCAACATCGGCGATCCGCGCTGGCCCGGCAGCATCCGCAAAAGGCTGAAGCCCGGCGGTCCTGTCACGGGGCGCGCGGACCGACCGAAGACCAGACAGCAGAACAGGAGGAGACTGCGATGAAGACCTTTCTGATACCCGTCGTTCTGGCGGGCCTTGCATTGGGCCTTTCGGGCGCGACCGGCCCGGGGGTGGTGGCGCAGACGCCCGGCGTGCAGATCAATGCCCCTGCGGGACTGGGTGCGGCCGGATACGATCTGGTCGCCTATTTCCGCCAGAACGCGCCGGTCCTTGGCGATGCGGCGCTGAGCCACCTGCACGAGGGGGTCACCTATCGCTTTTCCTCGGCAGAGAACCGGGCGGCGTTCAGGGCCGATCCGGCGGCCTATCTGCCGCAATATGGCAGCTATTGCGCCTATGGTGTGGCGCGCGGCTATAAGGTGGGGGTCGATCCCGCAGCCTTCACCATCGTCGATGGCAAGCTTTATCTGAACTATGACCGTGCGGTGCAAAAAATCTGGCGCAAGGACATCCCGCGATATCTTGCGCGGTCCGAGGCCAACTGGCCTGCGATCGCGGACGACTGATCAAGGCCCGGTCAGGCCGGGCCGAACCGGCGCAGGATGTCGTCGCGGTGTTCGTCCAGAAAGGGCGGGCGTCGCGGCGCGCAGACCGGCGTGGCCGACATCCGCAAGGGATTGCCCAACAGGCGCAGCGGCGGCAGGCCGTCTTCGGCGGGCAGGGTGGTCAGCATGCCCCGCGCCACCGTGTCGGGATCGGCCAGCACCTGCGCGACGCTGCGCACCGGGCCTGCGGGCACACCTGCGGCGGTCAGGCGCCGTTCCCACGCGGCGGCGGTCCCTTGCGCAAAAAGCGGCAGCAGCGCCGCCTCCAGCGCATCGACATGCGCGACCCGCGCGCGGTTGGTCGCGAAACGCGGATCATCGGCCAGTCCGGGGGCGCCCAGCACCCCGGCCAGTCGCGCGAATTGCGCGTCATTGCCGCAGGCCAGTGCCAGCGTGCCATCGCCCGTCTCGATCGTCTGATAGGGCGCGATATTGGGATGGCGGTTGCCAAGCCGTCGCGGGGCCTTGCCGGACACCAGCATGTTCGTCGCGCCGTTGATCAGCCAGGCCAGCTGCGCATCATAAAGGGCCACATCGACCCGCTGCCCCTGTCCGCTGCGGTCGCGGTGGTGCAGGGCGGCCAGAATGCCGGTCGCCGCATACATGCCGCACATCACATCCGCGATGCCCACGCCGACCTTCATCGGCGCGCCATCCGGATCGCCGGTCAGAGACATGATGCCCCCCATCGCCTGCACCAGAAAATCATAGCCCGTTCGGTCGGCATCCGCGCCCGTCCGCCCGAATCCGGTGATCGAACACCAGATCAGCCCCGGCCGCAGCGCCACCAGATCGTCGTAATCCAGCCCCCGCCGCGCCAGATCGCCGGGCTTGAAATTTTCCACCACGATGTCGCAATGTTTGACCAGGGCGCGGATGATCCCTGCCCCTTCCGGGGTGGTGAAATCCACCGCGATGGATTGCTTGCCCCGGTTGGCCGACAGGAAATATCCCGTCAGGTCCGTCTCGGTCCCGTCCGTGCGGGTCACATGGGGCGGGCCCCAGCTGCGCGTGTCGTCGCCCGCGCCGGGGCGTTCGACCTTGATCACCTCGGCCCCCAGATCGGCCAGAAGCTGCGTGGCCGTCGGCCCCGCCAGAATGCGCGACAGATCGAGGATGCGAATGCCGTCAAGGCTGCTGGTCATGGGCGGGGGGTGCTCCAGGGGGTTGATTTGAACCAGCCGGTGACGCGCGCGACGCCGTACAGGATTGCGCAGCCCGACAGATTTGCCAGCGTGACGGTTACCGCATCGCGCCCCGTCTGGTCCAGCGCAATGCCCAGAGCCTGGGCCAGAAACATGCCCGCCAGAAACACCGCCAGCGATTGCTGGCCGATCCGGCGCAGGGCATTGGTCAGGGGTGCCAGCACCGGATGGGACAGCCGCGCCCCGCCGGGGCCGACCAGCGCCAGCGCGATCACCGCCAGCGACAGGAAATGGACGTATCGCAGCAGGCCGAACGTGGTTTTCGAGGTCAGGGGCCGCAACGCATCGGCCATCTCTCGCAGCACGGGAAAGGCGCGCAGGGTCTGATACCACGCAAAGGGCACCGTCAGGATCACGACCGCCACCGCCAGCGCCAGCAACCAGCCGCGCGCGCGGGGCGCCCGCCACGTTCCGCGCCGCAGAAAGAACCCGGTAAAGAACAACAGCTGCCAGCCGAACGGGTCGAAGAACCAGCCCCGGTCGGACCATGGCTCTGCCGGGAACGGCATCAGGCGGCTTTGTGCCAGCCCCCACAAGCCGATCATCAGAACCAGCGGGGCCGCCCGGTGCAGCCGTTCGGCCATCAGCATGACCGGCAGCAGCGCCAGAATGACCATATACATCGGCAAGATGTCGAAATAGTTCGGGACATAGCGCAGCGTCATGAAATCCACCACCAGACCCGCATCGGATGCAAAGCGCTGCAGGTTCAGACGGCTGACATAGCTTTGCCCGTCGGGGCGCATCCCGGCCCCGTGAACCAGCGCGAAGACCGCCAGAAACAACCCCAGATGCGCCCACCACAATTGCCACAGCCGCTGCGCGACCCGCGCGGTCAAAAGCCCCGGCCCGCGCCTGTCGAACGTGCCCCCGAAGGCGATGGCCGAGGCCATGCCCGACAGGAACACGAACATCTCGGTCGCATCGGAAAAGCCAAAGCGCGCGGGAATCCACAGAGTCCAGGGATTGCCCGGCACATGCGCGATCAGGATGATCAGCATGCCAAGCCCCCGGAACACATCCAGCCGGATATCGCGCGCCGCCATGCGGCTGGCATGCCGGGCGGCGGTCCCTGCGGGAAAGTCAGAAAGCGTCGTGATAGTCATCGGCATCGAACCTGCAGGTGATGAGTGTGGCACCCGGACGGGCGGCGGCATCATCCAGCGCCCGGGCCAGCGCGGGCGCATCGGTCACGCTGTCGCCATGCGCGCCAAAGCCGCGCGCGACAGTGGCCAGATCGCTGCGCCCCAAAGCGGTGGCGCGCGGGCTCAGCCCGGCCTGCGCCTGTTTTTGCGCGATCAGGGCCAGACTGTCATCCTGAAAGACCACAACCGTCACCGGCAGGTTCAGGTCGCGCAGGGTGGCCATCTCTCCGGCGCACATCTCGAATCCGCCGTCGCCCATCACGGCGATGGTGCGGTGTCCGGGCCGTGCCACCGCCGCCCCGATGGCCAGAGGCAGAGCTGCCGCCATGGTGCAGAAGCCTGCCGATTGCAGCAGCCGTGCGGGCCGGCGGGCCTGCCATATCTGCGACAGCAGGATCCGGTGCGCGCCGCTGTCCACCGTCACGACCGTATCGGGACCGGCATGGGCGGCCAGCGTGCGGATGATCGCATGCGGGCCCCAATCCTTGGGTTTGTGAAATGCCGCATCCAGCGCCGTGCGGGCCGGGTGCCACCAGTCGCGGGCCGCGGCCACCGGCAGGGCCGCCACCAGCGCGGCGGCTGCCTGCGCCGGACAGGCCAGCAGACGCTGACCGGCGCGGTGCATGGCGTGATCGGCGGGGGCGGCAGTGATCTCGATCAGGCGGTCGGCGGGGACGGGGTCCATCCAGCCCGGGCGCATCTCGATCGGGTCATAGCCCAGAGCCAGCACCAGATCGGCGCCCGCCAGCAGGTCCAGCAGGATGCGGTCCGCCTTGGGCGACAGCCCCGCGCCACCCAGGGCCAGCGGATGCGTTTCGTCAAGGCCGCCCTTGGCCTTATAGGTGGTCAGCACCGGCGCCTGCAGCGCCTCGGCCAGCGCGGCCATGTCGGCCCCGGCCTGCGCCGCCTGCCATCCGGCCAGGATCACCGGGCGCGCGGCCCCCGCCAGCCGCGCCAGCAGCGGGGCCAGCGCCGGGTCATCGGCGCGCAGCGTGGCGCGGGTTTCGGGCACCGGCCCCCATGGCGCCTCGATCGCGGGCTGTGCCGCCATGGCCGGGGCCAGATCCAGATGCACCGGCCCCTGCGGATGCCGCAGTGCCAGCGCCAGCGCGCGGGCCACCGTGGCCCCGGCAGACCCGGCCTCGATGTCAAAGCTGGCCTTGACCAGAGGCCGCAGGATCGCGGCGTGATCGATGACCTGATGGGTATAGCGCGCGCGCATCCCCCGATCGACCACACCCGAGATCACCAGCAGCGGCACATGTTCCTGCGCCGCGTCGGCGATGCCGTTGATCGCATTGGTCAGGCCCGGCCCGACGGTGGTGACCAGCAGCCCCGGCGCGCCGGTCAGCACCGAACAGCCCGCCGCCATCAGCGCCGCCGCCGTTTCGTGCCGGGCCAGATGAAAGTCGACGCCCGCCAGCGCCAGCGCGTCGATCAGGGTCACGACCTCTCCTCCGGGCATGCCGAAGGCGTGGCGAATGCCGTGCAGGGACAGGCTGCGGGCGACGATGTCGGCCACGCGGTCGGGCTGTGCAGCGATTGTGGCCGGTATTTGCGGGCCGGGGCTGATCGGCATCGTCATGCACCTCTGTCGAAGATAGGGGTCTGGAATCGGCCATCATCGCCCGGATTTGGCTGGCGATAGTGGGGGCGGGGCGGTGGTGCTGTGCCTGCATGGCGGCGGGCACAGCGCGGCCCGGCCTTTTTATCCGCCGGGCTGGCGGCGCTTGGCTGGCAGACGTCAATCACCGCGCGCCCGCACGACCAGGGCCACCACGACGCCGAACAGGACATGCCCGACCAGCGAGGCCCAGGTCAGGGTGATGAAGCCCAGAAAGGCGGGCAATCCGGCGATCAGATGGGCCATGACATACAGCGCGAACACCCACAGCCCGATGCCGAACCCCACCCCGGTCAGCAGCACCGGCAGGCTGGGCACGACCAGCCGCTGCAAGGGCCGCGCGATGAACAGATAGCCAAGCGGATAAAAGACGACGCCGACCACGGCGTGGATCAGTTCGGCCAAAACGGGGTTGCGAAATCCGAACACGCTTTGGACCAGGGCCGCAGGCTCCAGCGGGCCACCGACCCACAGGGGGGTCAGGATACGGGCCCAGAATTCCCAGGTCAGGTCGGCGGCCAGCCCGGCCAGCAGCGCGGTCACGATCAGATGCCGGGAAAGGGCGGGCAGCAAGGACGGCTTGGTCGAGATCAGGGCGGTCATGGCAAGGCTCCTTTGGGATGCGGGGTCAGGCTGCGGTGTGGCCCGCGATGCGGGCGATCAGGCGGTCGTCGGTCTTCAGCGCGGCGCGGGCGGCGCGGGCGGCGCGCAGGCGGGCCACGGCTGCGGCATCGCCCGCCTGTCCCGCCATCTCGGTCAGGCCCAAAAGGAACAGGTCGCGCTGTGCATTGCTGCCGCCGATGGCGGGAAGCTCGGCCAGCAGGCGATCCAGCCCCTGTCGTTCGGCACCGGCGGCGCGCCCCGCCATCAGGCGGGCCAGCGGCAGACCGATGCGGCGCGCCACGCAAGCCTGTTCGTCCTGCGCCGCCGCGCGGGTGGTCATCGCGGCCAGCGCGGCGGCCACCCCGGCATCGTCGCGCAGCGCCACCAGCGCGCAGATCGTGTGCAGCGCGGCAAAGACCAGCGTCACATCCTGTTGGCGGCGCTGCGCGATCCCGGCCAGATCGTGCCAGCGCGACCCGACATCGACGCCCATCCGGTCCAGCCGCCACAGCAGCGACACGGCATTGGCCATGTCGCGGAAATCGTCGGTCTGTTCGGGACGAATGTCGTGGTCATAGATCGCCAGCACCCGGTCATGCGCGCCCTGTTCCAGATGCAGCAGGCCCAGATGCCAGGCCATGTGAAAGCTGAAATTGTTGCATCCTGACCAGTGGTGCCGGCTTTTCTCCAGCCAGTGGATGCCTGCTGCCGTGTCGCCCCGCATCTCGTGGACGTGACTGACGGCGTGGCGGCCCCAGCTGTCCTCGGGCGCCAGCTGAACGGCGCGCAGGCCGTGGATTTCGGCCTCGGCATATCGGCCATGTTCTTCCAGCGCGAAGGCGTGGCAACCCAGGACAAAGCCGCTGGCCATGCCGTCCACGGGCAGGTCGTGCAAGGCGGCATGGCTGCGCGCCAGCAGCCCCGCCCGGTCGCCCGCCATGAAACGCAGTCCGTGCGACAGCTTGAGGGGCAGCAGCGCGCCCGGACGGGTGGCGAAGGCCGCATCCAGCGCATCGGCGGCGCCCCGGACATGCCCCGCGACGGCCAGCGTCAGCGCGGCGACCAGCGCGCGTTCGTCGTTCGTGCCACCATCGCGCCGCGCCATCGCCGCCGTGGCATCGCCCAGGGCGGCAGCGGCCGGGGCCTGCAATTCCTCGCGTGCCAGCATCAGCCGGGCAAAGCCCAGAACCGCATGAGCCGCCACATGATCGCCGTCCGCCGCCAGGGCCTCGGCCAGTGCCGGGCCGGCTGCGGGCTGATGCGCCAGAATCGCATTGCTTGCCCGCGCCAGTGCCGCTGCCGCAGGCTCGGAGGCAGAGCTGACCTTCAGCCCCGGATCAAGGCTGCGATCATCCGGGCGGATGATCCGCAGGCGGGGGGCGGGCGGGTGGATCGTCATCGATACGCTCCTGCGAAGGGGACGGGGCAGGGTCTGATTCGGCTGGCAAAGGAAATGGCGCACCACAGGGCCGGACGCGGCGCATCTGGCCGGTGCAGCCCTGCGGGCAGATCGCCGTCAGGGGTCTGACCGGTCGGGCGGGGCATGTCGTCGCAAGGCAGGCGCACGGGAAATCCTCTTTGAAACCGCTCGGTCCTGTGAGCCAGTTCGGGCGCAGACGTCTGCCGTTACCGGGCGGGACATCACGTCGGCGTGATCGTCCGTTTCAAGGGCGGGGGATGATCGGCAGCGGTGCGGAGGCGCGCGGGACGGGGGGGCAGCATCCAGCGGCGGGATCAGCCGTCGATTGGTCTTACCAATTATCAGATTGAAGTGGTGGGAAAAGAATTATTCAAGATTATGAATTATAACGATAAAACAAGGACCATCGCCCGGAGAACCTCGCGAAGGCGGTCCAGATCACCCGACCCGCGCAAGCACCGATTGACCGACCTGCACGATTGGTAGGAACCTGCCGTCATCCGGGGAGGGGTGACGATGGTCGAATTGCTTGAAAACGATGCGCGACAGACCGGTTCCGACCGGGTCGTATCGTATTTCAAGGAACGCATCCTGAGGGGAGAGCTGAAGGTCGGCGACCGGGTGATGCCGGAACGCGAGCTGGCCCAGCAGCTGGATGTCGGGCGCCCCTTGCTGCGCGAGGTCATGAAATCGCTGGTCATGCTGGGGTTTCTGAACGTCCGTCAGGGCAGCGGAACCTATATCGCCAAGGCCGATATCCGCGTGCTGTCGGATTTCTTCACCTTCTGCCTGTCGCAGGAACGCGACATTCTGGAAGATGTCATGCAGGCCCGCATGGCGATCGAATGCCAGGCCATCCGGCTGGCCTGCGAACGCGCCAATGAATCCGATCTGGCGCGGATCGGGCAATGGCTTGGCACGCTGATCGACACGCTGAACGACCCCGAGGCCGGGGGGCGGGCCGATTTCATGTTCCACCAGTCGATCGTCGCGGCCAGTCACAGCCGGGCGCTGACCACGCTCTATGGGGCCATGGCCGAACTGCTGCAGCGCAGCCATGTGCAGCGCCGGGTGACCACCTATCGCAACCCCGAAATCGTCAAGGTTCTGGTCGATGCCCATCGCGAGGTCTTCTTGTCCATCGTGGCCAAGGATCCCGAACGGGCCGACCGGCATCTGCGCGATCATTTTGCCATCGGCGACGACCTGCGGCGGCGCAGCCTGATCGAGACCTATCGCGGCGCCGCCACCGCACAGACCAACTGAACCATCCCAGGGAGGGGACAACCATGTTCATCAAGACCGGACGGCTGCTGGCCGTCGCAGCCATGACGCTGACCGCCATGCCCGCATTCGCGCAGGATCTGCGCTATGCCCATGTCGGCGCCGAGGGCGATATCCAGACCCGCTATGCCGAGGAAGCCGCCGCCGACATCAACGAAGCGACCGGCGGAGAGGTCACCGTGCAGGTGTTCCCGGCCAGCCAGTTGGGTGGCGTGTCGGAAATGGTCGGCGGGGTGCAGATGGGCTCGATCCAGATGGGGCATCACGATTTCGCCTCGCTGGCGCAGATGGTGCCGGATGTGTCGGTGTTCAACGCGCCCTTCATCTATCGCGACGGGGCGCATGCGCTGGCCGCGACCGATCCTGCGACCTCGCCCGCGTTGCAGCAGATCAATGAACAGCTGGTCGAACAAGGCGGCGTGCGGATCATCGGCCGCATCTATCGCGGTGCGCGTCATATCTCGTCCAATTTCGAGGTGAAATCCCCCGACGATCTGGCGGGCAAGCCGTTCCGCGCCGTGCCGCTGGATCTGTGGGTGTCGATGGTGACGGGCTTTGGCGCGACGCCCACCCCGGTCGAGGTGGCCGAACTGCCGACCGCGCTGATGACGGGTCTGGTCGTGGGGCAGGAAAACCCGCTGACGATGATCACCTCGAACAGCCTGCACGAGGTGCAGAGCCATGTCGCCATGACCGGGCACATGCAGTCGGTGCTGGCGGTCTTTATCAATGAGAGCGTCTGGCAGGATCTGTCCGAGGAAACGCGGGCCCAGATCACCGACGTGCTGGACGCCAAGGCCGAGGAATCGCTGGTCTGGGCACAGGAATCCGAGGCCGAACTGGTGGCCGAGCTGCAGGACAAGGGCATGACCGTCGTCACCGAGGAAGACGGGCTGGACATCGACGCCTTCCGCGAACGCGTGCTGGCGCAGATCAACGGCGATTTCCCCAGCTATCAGCCCTATATCGAACAGATCATGGCGATCGAGTGATTGGGACCGGGCCGGCCTTCGGGCCGGCCGCCACCCAAGGGGAACCATGATGCGCAAACCACTGGAATTCATCTGCGTGCTGTTGCTGGCCGCCTTGGTCGCGGTGCCGTTCATCCAGATCATCGCCCGCGAGGTTCTGGGCTCGGCCATCGTCGGCGCCGAAGAACTGACCCGCTTTCTGCTGATCTGCACGGTCTTTGTCGCCTATCCGCTGGTCGCCGCCAGCCACGAAAACATCGTCATGTCAGAACTGCTGGACAATCTGCCGGGGCGCCTGCGCCGCGCGGTCCGCTTTCTGATCCTGACCGCCGGGATCGCCACCTGCGGGTTTCTGGCATTCGTGGCGTTCCAGAACAGCATGGGCAACATGCGCGGCGCGACGCCGACGCTGAAGATCCCCTTCTGGATCTTCATGGGCGCCACGACATTCGGGTTCGCGGGCGCCTGTCTTGTGCATCTGGTCCAGTGGCGCAAGGGCGACACGGGCCAAGGCTCGGTGGCACTCTGATGGGCATCGCGCTGATCGCCCTTTTTCTCGGGCTGTTCGTCCTTGGCTTTCCGGTCGTCTATGCGATCCTGATCCCCGCCATCGGTTATGTCCTGATCGAGGGGCTGCCCCTTGGCCTGCTGACGCAGCGGGTCACCTATGCGCTGGACAGCTTTCCGTTGGTCGCGGTGCCGATCTTTATCTTCGTCGGCAATCTGATGAATCTTGCGGGCGTCACCGACCGTATCTTTCGCTTTGCCGACACGCTGGTGGGGCGGCTGCCGGGCGGGCTGGCCCAGGTCAACATCTTTTCCAGCCTGATCTTTTCGGGCATGTCCGGCGCCGCGCTGGCCGATGTCGGCGGCCTTGGCCGGATCGAGATCGAGGCGATGCGCAAGCGCGGCTTTTCGGCCCCCTTCGCGGGTGCCGTCACGGCGGCATCCGCCGTGGTCGGGCCGATCTTTCCGCCCAGCATCCCGCTGATCGTCTATGGCTCGGTCACCAGCGTGTCGATCGTGCAGCTGCTGTTGGCGGGCATCGTGCCCGCGCTGATCTGCATCGTGCTGCTGATGATCACCGCCGCCATTCTGGCGATCGTGCACAAGATGCCGCGCGCCGACCGTGCCCCGACCCTGCGTCAGATCGGCGCCGATCTGCTGCCCGCGCTGCCTGCGCTGTTCGCACCGGTGCTGATGATCGCGGGCATGCTTCTGGGCCTGTTCACCCCGACCGAGGCCGCCGCCGTCACCGTTGTCTATGTCCTGCTGATCAGCAGCCTGTTCTATCGAGAGCTGACCGTGCCGCATTTGTGGAACGCGATGCTGATGACCGTGCGCAGCACCAGCGCGATCCTGATCATCGTCGCGGTCGCATCGCTGTTCGGCTGGATTCTGGCGGTCGAACAGATCCCGCAGGATTTTGCCCGCTGGATTTTGCAATTCGCCGACAGCCCGGTGATGCTGCTGATCATCGCGAACCTGATCTTTTTCATCGCCGGGATGTTTCTGGACAGCACCACCGCAACCCTTCTGGTCGTGCCGGTCATTGCGCCGCCGCTGGTTCTGGCCGGGGTCGATCCGGTGCATCTGGGGATCATCGTCATCTTCAACCTGATGCTGGGACTGCTGACCCCGCCCATGGGCCTGTCGCTGTTTCTGGTCTGCGACATCGCCAAGATCACCCTGCGCCAGCTGCTGCGGGCCCTGCTGCCCTTTTACGTGCCGCTGCTGGTGACGCTGGCGATCATCACCTTTGCTCCGGATCTGGTGCTGTGGCTGCCCGGTCTTCTTCGATAACCCTCTGAAAGGTCATTAAATGCGTATTGTCATCGGATCAGATCACGCGGGCTTCCCGCTGAAGGCCACGGTCGTGGACCACATCCGCAAGCTGGGTCACGAGGTCGAGGATGTCGGCTCTCATGACGACAAGCCGGTGGACTTTCCCGATATCGCCCAGCTGGTCACCGGCGCCGTGGCCGATGGCCGGGCCGAGCGTGGCCTGCTGGTCTGCGGCACGGGCGTGGGTGCGTCCATCGCCGCCAACAAGGTCAGGGGCATCCGCGCCGCCGTGTGCCACGATATCCATTCCGCGCATCAATGCGTCGAACATGACGACGTGAACGTCATGTGCATCGGCGCGCAGATCGTCGGGCCGTGGCTGGCGCTGGACCTGATCGATTCCTATCTGAAGGCCGAATTCTCGACAGACGAGGATTTCCGCCGCCGGGTCGAAAAGCTGCACAGGATGGATGCCGGGCGGTGAAACCTTCGGGTACGCGGCTGCGGCGGACAGGGTCGCGGTCGCAAGGCCTGCCGCCCGCCCCGGGCCCTTAAGGGTCCGGGGCGGGCGGCGCGGACCTGTTGCCGGGCGGCATCAGCACGGCTGACAGGCCCACCGTTCGAATTTGACGCTTGGCCGGGGTTGCGACATAACCATGCGACGCAATCAGGTTCGTCACAATGCTTTCGCCCAGCCCGCCGCCGTCAACCTCTGCCCGCATCCGCGCGCTTCGATATAGCGGCTTGCTGGAGCATTCCGGACTGGAACAGTTCGGCCATCTGACCGATCAGGTGCGCGATATTCTGGAGGTTCCGGTCGCCATCGTGTCGTTGGTGGACGAAGATCGTCAGGTCTTTGCCGGTCACAGCGGCCTGCCAGAGCCATGGGCCAGTCTGGGCCAGACCCCGATGTCGCATTCGTTTTGCCAGCATGTGGTGGACAGCAAGGCGCCGCTGATCGTGTCCGATGCCAATGACGATCCGCTGTTGCGCGACAATCTGGCGATCAACGATCTGGGCGTGGTCGCCTATCTGGGCGTGCCGATCATGCTGCCGGGGGGCGAACTGGCCGGTGCGCTGGCCGCCATCGACACCAGTCCCCGCATCTGGACCGAGGTGGAACTGCGGCGCCTGCGCTCTCTGGCCCGCACGGTCGAGAAAGAGATCGCGATCCGGCTGTCCGAAGGCCATTGGCGCGGCCTCTTCGACAATATGCAAGAGGGGTTCTATGTCGCCAGCGCCCTGCGCGATGACGCAGGCGCACTGATCGACATGCTGTTCCAAGAGACGAACCCGGCGGTCGGCCGCATCACCGGCATCCCGGCAAGCGATTTCATCGGGGCGCGCCTGTCGGTCCTGATGCCCGACGCCCTGCCCGATCTGCTGGCCGTCTATGACCGGGTGCTGCGCACCGGCCAGCCCGAACTGGTGGAAACCACCCACCCCACGCTTGGCCGGTCTTTCGACCACCGGGTCCGGGCACTGGACGACCGGCGCATCGCCTCGGTCCTGATGGATGTGACCGAACGGTTGCAGGCCGAGGCGGCATTGCGGATCAGTCGGGCCCAGCTTGCGACGGTGATCGACGCCATGCCCGTGGGCGTGCTGCTGGCCGAGGCGCCCTCGGGTCGCGTCATCATGCGCAACGATCGCATGGCGCAGATTCTGGGCCAAAGCCCGCTTGGGATGGGGCCGGGCGCGGGCGATGCGCCTTTCACCGCCTTCGATGCCAATGGCGACCCCTTCGATCCGCTGCACTCTCCTCTGGCCCGGATCATCGCCGGCGAGGTCCAGAGCCACAGCGTCGATGTGCAGCTGCGGCGCCCCGACGGTCTGCGCACATGGATCGAGATCGCGGGCGAGGCGATCCGGGGCGACGATGACCGCCTGATCGCCGTCTGTGTCGTGGTGAGCGATATCGACGAGCGCAAGAAACGCGACGTCGAACAGCGCGTCCTGCATTCCGAGCTGGCGCATCGCATGAAGAACTCGCTGGCGGTGGTGCAGTCGATCGTGAACCAGACGCTGCGCCAGGCGCCCAGCATTCAGGAGGGGCGCGATGCCATCGTCAGCCGTCTGGCCGCCCTGTCCCGCGCGCAGGACATGCTGACCCAATCGCATTGGGACAATTCCGACATTGCCGATGTCGTCGATGCCGCGACGGCGCCGCATCGGGCCAATGCCGACCGCATCACGATGCAGGGCCCGAAAGTCAGCCTGTCGGCCCAACAGGCGATGGCGCTGTCCCTTGCCATCCACGAGCTGGCAACGAATGCCGTCAAATACGGCGCGCTGTCCAACGATGCCGGTCGGGTCGCGATCTGCTGGCACTGGCAGGGACGGGATTTTGCGTTCGATTGGGTTGAAAGCGACGGGCCGCCGGTCGCGGCGCCGACCCGGCGCGGCTTTGGATCGCGGCTGATCGAACAGAACGTCGCCGCCTATTTCGATGGCACAGGTGAGATCGCCTATGACCCGACCGGGATCCGCTTCAGGCTGACGGGCACGCTGGACCCGCAGTGACGGTCTGCTTTCCGGGGCCTGATGCTGCGGACGGACGCCAGCCGCGCCCGGATCGCCGTCGGTCGGCGCGCGCGCCCTGGCATTTCCGCAAGCCCCAACCCGTTGCGGACGGGCAATAAACCCCTCGTTTCAGCAGACAATCTGACTTACAGAATGGGTCAGCAGCGGACGGGGGGCACGCCATGCACAGGACCACATCGCGGCTGATGCTTCTGGCCGTCGCCGCGTTCCTTTCAGGCTGCGCGACCAGACCCGGTCCCGAGGTGCTGCAGACCACACGCGCGAACGCGCCGGGGGCCGAGATCGTCACCGTCTATGCCGCCACGACCCGCGAACGGGCGGCGGCGAATGCGAATGTCTTTACCGCGGGGCGTTCCAGCCAGCCGAATTACGCGTCCTTCGACATTTCGGTGCCGCCCGATCACCAGCCGGGCCGCATCGAATGGCCTCTGCCGCAGGACGATCCTCAGATCGATCCGCACACGACCTTTGCCACGGTCGGGCAAACCATCCTGAACCGGCAGGGCCTTCTGGATCAGGTCGCCACGGCGGCGGACGGTCAGCAGGATGTGGTGATCTTTGTTCACGGCTATAACTATAATTTCCCCGAGGCGCTGTATCGCCTGACTCAGATGTCGGTCGATTCCGGTCTGGACGATACGCCGATCCTGTTCTCCTGGCCGTCTCAGGGGGCGATCGCGGGCTATGTGGCGGACAAGGAATCCGTCACCTATTCGCGCGATGCGCTGACCGATCTGCTGGGCGGGCTGGCGCGCGACAGACGGATTGGCACGATCACCGTCTTTGCCCATTCGATGGGCGGCTGGCTGACCGTCGAGGCGCTGCGCCAGCTGCGCCTGTCGGGGCAGGACGATGTGATCGACCGCCTGACGGTCGTGCTGGCCGCGCCCGATATCGATGTCGATGTGTTCCGGGCCCAGATGCAGGTCATCGGCCCGATGACGCCGCCGCTGGCGGTCCTGGTCTCGCCCGATGACCGGGCCTTGCGCGTCAGCAGCCAGATCAGCCGCACCCGCGCGCGGGTCGGCGCGCTGGACATCGCCGATCCGCGCGTGCAGGCGGCGGCGCGCGAGGCGGGGCTGGCGATCATCGACATCTCCAGCGTCGCGCCGTCCGACGGGCTGAACCACGACCGCTATGTCGGGCTGGCGGCGCTGTATTCCGGACAGCGGGCCGAGGGGGACAACACACCCGGTCTGGGGATCCGTCAGGCAGGCGCCTTCATCTTCAACACCGTGGGGACCACCCTCGCCAGCCCGTTCACCATCGTGGGCGAGGCTTTGGCGGGTGAGTAGGACCGCCTTGCCACAGGCAGGCCGGTCGGGGCAGGCACGGCGGTGGCTTGCCGGGGCGGCCCTGACCGCCTGCGTGGGTTTCGTGGCAGGCCTTATCGCTCTGGCGCTGCGCTTTCAGCTGGACGGCCCGGCCCGGTGGTTCTGGATCCTTGTCGTTGCCGGGGTGGCCCTTGCGGTTCTGGGGCTGCGTGCCAAGGGGCGGCGCGGGGCCAGTCGGGCTGTCGCGGTGGCATCAATGGTCGTCGCCCTGATCTGGTGGACATCGATCCGGCCTTCGGCGGATCGGGACTGGGCCCCCGATGTCGCCCATGGCGTGACGGCCTGGATCGAGGGTCACACCGCCATTCTGAACCATGTGAGGAATTTCGACTGGCGCAGCACGCAGGATTTCACCCCGCGTTGGGAAACGCGCCGCTATGACATCGACGCGCTGTCATCGGTCGATCTGGCCACCTCGACCTGGGGCAATCCCGCCATCGCCCATACGCTGGTCAGCTTTGGATTCTCGGACGGCGCTCATCTGACCTTCTCGGCCGAGATCCGGCGCGAGCGGGACGAATCCTTTTCCGAGATCGGCGGCTTCTTCAAAAAGTTCGAACTGGTCATGATCGCCGCCGACGAGGCTGACATCCTGCGGCTGCGCACCACCATCCGCCGCGAGGATGTCGCGCTGTATCCGCTGGACCTGACACCGGCGCAACGCCGCGCGCTGTTTCTGACCTATCTGGACAAGGCCAACCAGTTGGCCGCCGAACCGGCTTTCTATCATACGATCTTTGCCAACTGCACCACGATCATCTTTCAGCTGGCCCGGCTGGTCGAGCCGGGCATCCCGATGGACTGGCGCATTCTTCTGTCGGGCTATGTGCCCGGCTATCTTCATGACCACGGGGTGACCGGCGCGGGCCTGCCCCTGCAGACGGTCAAGGCGCAGGCGCGCATCAGCCGGATCGCCCAGCAGGCGGATGGCAGAACCGATTATTCGGTCGTCATCCGGTCGGGCGCGCCCGCCAGCCCCTGATATCGTTTGGCACTGGCTTGCGGCGCATCTTTACGCGTCGGCGTGACCCTCCGGGGGGGTGTTTGCATCGCAGCACTGGTCCATCCGCGACCGCACCCGCTTTGCACTGGAGACAGCAGCCGGCATTTATGCCGGGCGCGGCCTGATGCACGGCAATGCCGACCAGCCGGATCGGGGTGATTGAGCAGCGCGCCATCCGTCGGTCCGGTTTCCGGACCGAACGTCACATTTGGGACGATAAGGCCGGGGACGATGCCATCAGGGACGGGACCGATCCGGACCACGATCCCATCACCAGCCTCGATCCGGCGCTGGTCAATCAGGACGGCACCGTTCCCGGCGAATACAATCCCTATGCCGAGGTTGCGATTGTCGCCACCGGGGTGCGCAATGCCCATGATCTGGTCTGGCATTCGAACGGCAATCTGTATGCCCCGACCAATGGCACGGCATCCGGCGCCAGGACGCCTGCCGATCCGGCCCAGCCCTTCGACGAGACGATTGGCAATGCGCCCAAGCAGTACGGCTATTTCTTTGCCGTCGAAGAGGGTGGCTGTTGCTGCCGCGAACGTGCTGCGCGACCGATACATCCTGAACGGCGGCAATCCGACGGCCGGTCTGGACCCCAACGAGGTCGTGGGCACCAATGAGGGGAACAATGATACCGACGGCTATGCCACCGCAGGTCAGCCCGATGCCGATAACGTTCCGGATGGCGTCGACAACCGTGGCGCCGGCCGCCTGCCCTAGTGTGGGACAGAAGATCGCCTTTGGGTCCAACCTCAAGGGGGCGATCCTGTTCGCCCGGTTCCCTGTCGGTGACAACATGCGTGTCATCAACGTCGATGCGGTGGTCGATATCGTCGGCTGCAACGTGCTGCGCCGCCCCGACGGGTCGGTGATCGCCGACGATATCGACCCGCTGGACATGATCGAGATCCCGGCGCAACGGCTGGCAGGGCACCAACGCCGTAACGCTGCGCTCGACCGCGAATATCGGCCCCAATATCGATCGGCTCGAGGTGCAGACACAGCTCAACGCCGTGGGCGGCGACGGGTCCGGGACGGTGAACGGCACCGCCTTCGTCATCGATCAGGCCGAAAACGCCCAGCTGGACGGTCCGGTCATCGATGCCGCCGCCGTGGCTGGGGCCATGCCCGGACAGGGGCTGTCATGGTTCCTGAACGGCGAACGGATGGACCAGACCGCCTTTCCGGGCACGGGTGCGGCGGGGTGGCAAAACTTATATCCGACGCTGAAGGCCGGGCGGACCTGGGCGCTGCGCATCGAATCTGATGCGTCGGTGGCCTCTCGGCTTGATGATCTGGACATCTCGCCCGCACCGGGCAATCCGACTGCCGAGATCGGGATCCAGAGCCTTGATCCCGCCTGCCTCAGCGACCGCCTGCATTTCTCGTCTCTCGAAGACCCGGCCCCGACCGGTCTGGCCGACCACGACCTCAAGGAAGGCGGGACCGTCAGGATCAGCAATTCGGGGGCCGAACCGCTGGTGATCGAGGGCCCCGAGCTGTCCGGTATCAGCATCCCGGCGCGCAGGTCTTCTACGCGACGCTCGGCCTCAGTTCGGATGATCTTGCCGAAACCGTCAGGGTCGTTCAGCTGGCAGCCATCGCAAAAGAAATGTCCAAGGGCGACCTTTGCCGCCGGCGGTGCGGCGATGGTCGCAGATGGCCCCGACGGTCTGTCCGCTGACCGCGTCGCCATGGCGGATCAGGACGACCCGCGCTGCCCGAGGATCAGCCCAATAGGGTCTTCAGCGACGACGTGATGGGCTGAGAGTGCCTTGAAAGCCGCCGCCGCGCCATTCAAGGCGCGGTGGCGTCCTGACAGCGATCAGCCCCGACGATCGTTCTATCGCCGCCCGTGTTTTGCCCGACAATATTCTGCCCCAATGAAGATCGCCCCATGGCGTCCACCCCCGCGGATGCACCCAATGTGACGCGCGTCTGTTCGGTCTTGGTCGAACAGTATTATCCGCGCCGGCAGCCGGTATCGGATCAGGAAAGCATGGTCTTATCGGCCATCATGGCCCGCGCACTGGCGCCGGGCGGACAGGCGCTGTTCCTGCCCGGCCTCGCTCACCTGATTGCGGCAATGGGCACCATTCCGCAGGATGTCGATCACCTCTGTGCCGGACAGACCGCCCGGCTGCGCTTTGTCGGGCTGGACCTGCACACCACCCCCGAGGTCATCGGCATCCCGCCCGATGCCAGCACCGATGCCGCCACCGGAGAGACCTGCTTCCTGACCCGCATGCCCATCATGCCCCCGGGATCCGGCGCGGCTGGAGGGGCAGGCCATTCTGCCCCGCATGCAGACCGGGGCCTTGATCCGCGCGCAGTCGCGCAGGATCACGTCCTATCTGGCGCGGCCTCTGGCCGGCCAGATCCGGCACGCCTTCCGGGAAAATCAATCATGAACACCGTGACGCCCATCCCGCGCCGGGCATCCCCGCCAATCGGCCCTGTCGCCCGCGCCCCGGTTCGGGCCGGTGCCGCGTCCGCCATCCCGCCTTCGGGAAATCCAGCCCGGGATGGCATTGCCTGTCCGACCGGTGCAGGATCGGATCGGGCTGCGTTACCATGGCAGCAAACCGTCGCACCGAAAGATCATCCCATGACCGACCCGATCCCTTGCACCCTTGGCCATCCCCACATGGCCCAACCTGATCCGGTCGCACGGATGCGGGTCGGGGCGGCCTCGGCCCCGACCGATCATCCCGCAGCGCGCTGAGGGGATCGGCCATGTCCCAGACTTCCGACCCGGCCACCATGCTGGCGATCCAGCGCCAGGCCTTCCGGGCCAGCGGCGCCCCCTCGCTGGCCGCCCGCCGCGATGACCTGATCCGCCTGCGCCGCGCGCTGATCGCCCACCGCGCGCCCATCGAGGACGCGCTCGATGCCGATTTCGGCCACCGCTCGCGCCACGAGACAGCGATCATGGAGCTGGCGGGTCTGGTCAGCGGCGTGGATTACCTGCGCAGCAATCTGGCGCGGATGATGCGTCCGCAACGCCGCCATGTGGCGATCACCATGCAGTCGGGCCGCGCGCGGGTCGAATACCAGCCGCTTGGGGTGGTGGGGGTCATGGCGCCGTGGAATTACCCGGTGACCCTGGCCCTGATGCCGCTGGCCACGGCGCTGGCGGCGGGCAACCGGGTCATGCTGAAACCGTCCGAATACACCCCCGCCACCAATGCGGTGCTGGACCGCATCCTGTCCGATCTTTTCCCTGCGGATCAGGTCGCGCTGGTGATGGGCGACGCCGATGTCGGGGCCGCCTTCAGTGCGCTGGCCTTCGATCATCTGATTTTTACCGGCAGCACGGCGGTGGGCCGTCATGTCATGGCGGCGGCCAGCGCCAATCTGGTGCCGGTCACGCTGGAGCTGGGCGGCAAGTCTCCGGTCATCGTAGAGCGCGGCCATGACATGGATCATGCGGCAGGCAGCATCGCTTTTGGCAAGCTGATCAGCGGCGGGCAGACCTGCATCGCGCCCGATTACGCTCTGGTTCACCGGGGCGATCTGGACCAGTTCGTCACCGCCTATGACAAGGCGGTCCGCGCCGCCTATCCCGACGGCCCCTCGGGGCGCGATTACACCTGGGTTTTCAGCGGCCGGCATCTGGCCCGGCTGACGGGCCTGCTGGAGGATGCCCGCGCCAGGGGTGCCACGCTGCGTCCGGTGGGCCATCCCGGCACCGATCCCCATCCCCGCGCCCTGAGGCCGATGGTGGTGCTTGGCGTCACCGATGCCATGGATATCGCACAGGAAGAGATCTTTGGCCCGATCCTGCCGGTCCTGACCTATGACAAGCTGGATCAGGCGATCGATCATGTGAACGACCGCCCGCGTCCTCTGGCGCTGTATTACTTTGGCCATGACAGGGCGGCGCAACGGCGGGTGCTGGACCGCACCACATCCGGCAATGTCACGATCAACGGCACGATCATGCATGTGGCGCAGGACGATCTGCCCTTTGGCGGTGTGGGCGCCAGCGGCATGGGCGCTTATCACGGGGTCGAGGGGTTCCGCCGCTTCAGCCACGCCAAGGGCATCTATGATCAGGGCCGCTGGAACGCCACCACGCTGCTGCGCCCCCCCTTTGGCAAACTGGTCAGGCGTCTGCTGTCCATCGTCTTGCGCTGACCTGTTGCATCGGAGCCTTCCACGCCCCGCCTTTGTCCGGGACCATCCGTCACGGACCGTCAGGCCGTACGGTCCGACAGGCGATCGCCTGTCATCGGGCGGCAAGGCGCCATCACGGCGCGCCACCGCCCTGAAACCGTGCGTTGAAGCGCGCGATCTCTCGGGGTTGCGGCGGCGTGCCCGTATAGATGGCGACATAGGACGGGATGCGCGTCAGGCGGGTCTGCAGATCCTCGGACGATTGCATCGAGATATAGCCGATCTGAACCAGATAGACGGTCCGTGCGCGGACATCGGCGGCCATCGGGTCGTGCCCCCAGCTCATCAGCATGTCGCGCAGTGCGTCAAGACGCCGGGCATCCGCCGCGCTGACCCGGTCGGCCACCGCCGGATCCTGCAAGGCCCAGCTGCGGATCGCGAATTCCAGCCGCGAGTCAAAGGTGTCGGCGGACAGAAAGCAGCCGATGACGTTCAGCATCGCTTCGGCCTGCGTCTCGGCATAGTGGCGGGTTGCGGCGATCAGGGGCAGGGTGGTGCGGGCGTGCCAGCCGTCCAGCAGGGCAGCCAGCAGCGCCTCGCGGTCCTGAAAGAACCAGTAAAAGCTGGTGCGCGACAGCCCCAGATGCTTGGCCAGAGGCATGATTTTGACAGCGTCCACGCCGCCGTCGATCAGCGCGCGATAGCCCGCCTCCAACCAGCCATCCCGCGATCCGCGCCAGCCAGAGGGTGATGTCGCCTTGTCATCCATCCCGCGATCCTAAGGGCCGGTCCGACCCCCGGCAAGCCATCCCGACAGCGGCGCCCCACCTCACGACATCAACGACAATTAAATTGACATAAGTGAACATTTTGACATTCTGTCCCTTGATGTGTTCCGGATGAGGCTGCCCAGATGTCCCACGATCCCCTTCTTCAACCCTACCGGCTGAAGCATCTGACGCTGCGCAACCGGATCATGATCACCAGCCATGAACCGGCCTATCCCGAAGACGGGATGCCCAAGGATCGCTATCGCGCCTATCACGTCGAACGGGCGCGGGCGGGGGTGGCGCTGACGATGACGGCGGGGTCGGCCTCGGTGTCGCGCGACAGCCCGCCGGTCTTCAACAACATTCTGGCCTATCGCGACGAGGTGGTGGGCTGGATGCGTAGGCTGGTCGACGAATGCCACGACCATGGCGCGGCGGTGATGATCCAGCTGACCCATCTGGGCCGCCGCACCCGGTGGGACAAGGGCGACTGGCTGCCCGTCGTCGCCCCCGGCCATGAACGGGAAGCCGCGCATCGCGCCTTTCCCAAGCGGATCGAGGATTGGGACATCGCCCGCATCATCGGCGATTTCACGGACGCCGCCGAACGCATGAAGGCCGCTGGCGTCGACGGGATCGAGCTGGAGGCTTACGGCCATCTGCTGGAACAGTTCTGGTCGCCTTTGACCAACGATCTGGACGCGCCTTATGGCGGCAGTCTGGACAACCGCCTGCGGTTCACGATGGAGGTGCTGCAGGCGATCCGCGACCGCTGCGGGCCCGATTTCATTGTCGGCCTGCGCTATACCGGCGATCAGGTGCTGGCTGGCGGCATGGGCGCAGAGGAGGGGATGGCCATCTCTCACCGGTTGAAGGACAGCGGGCTGGTCGATTTCCTGAACGTGGTGCGCGGGCATATCGACACCGATGCCGGGCTGACCGACCTGATCCCGGTGCAGGGCATGCCAAGCGCCCCGCATCTGGATTTCGCAGGCCAGATCCGCCGTGCAACCGGCTTTCCGACCTTTCACGCCGCGCGCATCCCCGATGTGGCGACCGCGCGCCATGCCATCGCCTCGGGGCTGCTGGATATGGTGGGGATGACGCGGGCGCATATGGCCGACCCGCATCTGGTGCGCAAGATCATCGAAGGGCGCGAGGATGACATCCGCCCCTGCGTGGGTGCGAATTACTGCCTCGACCGGATCTATCAGGGGGGGCTGGCTTTTTGTCTGCACAATGCGGCGACGGGGCGCGAGGAAACCATGCCCCATGACATTGCGCCCAGCCCCGCGCCGCGCCGCATCACCATCGTCGGGGCCGGACCCGCGGGAATGGAGGCGGCGCGCGTCGCCGCCGCGCGCGGCCATGCGGTGACCGTGTTCGAGGCGGCGGATGCGCCCGGCGGGCAGATCCGCCTGACCGCCCTGCAACCCCGGCGGCGCGAGATGACCGGCATCATCGACTGGCGCATGGCGCAATGCGACAAGGCGGGCGTGCGGTTCCGGTTCAACAGCTATGCCGAGGCGGGCGACGTGCTGGACACCGATCCCGACGCGGTGATCATCGCCACCGGCGGGCTGCCCCATACCGAGATTCTGGGCACGGGCAACGATCTGGTCTGTTCGGCCTGGGACATCCTGTCGGGCGATGTGAAGCCGGGTCAGGATGTGCTGGTCTTTGACGATGCGGGCGATCATGCGGGCCTGCAGGCCGCCGATCTGATCGCCGCCACCGGCGCCCGGGTCGAGATCGCGACCCCCGACCGCAGCTTTGCCCCCGAGGTGATGGCGATGAACCTCGTCCCCTACATGCGCAGCCTGCAGGCCCGCGATGTGACCTTTACGGTGACATGGCGGCTGATCCGGGTCACGCGCGACGGCAACCGCCTGCGCGCCACGCTTGGCAGCGATTACGGCGCCATGACCCGCGACCGGCTGGTCGATCAGGTGGTGGTCAATCACGGCACCCGGCCGCTGGACGATCTCTATTTCGATCTGAAGCCTTTGTCGCGCAATCTGGGGCAGGTCGATCAGGCCGCCCTGATCGCAGGCCACCCGCAGGCACTGGCCCCAAACCCTGGCGCGGCGTTCCAGCTGTTCCGCATCGGCGACGCGGTGGCCGCACGCAACACCCATGCCGCGATCTATGACGCGCTGCGGCTGGTCAAGGATCTGTAGCCGAGGGAAAGCGGCGCGCCCAAGGGTCAGGCGCGCAGGGCCAAGGGCGATCGTCCGGCAGGCCCGGCCCGTGCCGGTCCCCGATCACAGGGTCGTCGCGTCCGAGCGCTTGCGCGAAACGGTATAGGCGCGGTCCAGGTCCGGGTTCAGTTCCATCCCCAGACCGGGGCCGGGGGGCACGGTGATCATGCCATCCTTGACCTCGGGAAGGGCGGTTACCAGATCGCGGTACCATGTGCGATAGAACGCCCGGACGCTTTCCTGCACCAGCGCGTTTGGCGCGTTCAGCGACAGATGCGTCGAGGCGCACAGAACCACGGGGCCGGTGCAGTCATGCGGCGCGACCGGCAGATGCCAGGCCTCGGCCATGGCGGCGATCTTGCGGGCCTCGGACAGCCCGCCGCACCAGCTGAGATCCAGCATCACCACGCCCGCAGCCCCGGTTTCCAGCAGATCGCGAAACCCCCAACGGGACGCCAGGGTTTCGGACGCGGAAATCGGCGCGGGCGACACCGCCGCATAGCGCGACAGGCTGGACAGGCTGTCCATCCTGATGGGATCCTCGTGCCAGAAAGTGCCATAGGGGGCCAACGCCTTGGCGATCTGCATCGCCGGCAACAGTTGCCACATCGAATGAAATTCGACCATGATGTCCATGCGGTCGCCCGTGGCCCGGCGGATCTTCTCGAACGGCTCCAGTGCCTTTTTCAGATCAGGCACAGAGATATACTGCCCCCGCGTCGCCTCGGCTGCCGCATCGAAGGGCCAGATCTTCATCGCCGTGATGCCCTCTTCCAGCAACGAGATCGCCAGCTCGTCCGCCCGGTGCAGAAAGCCGTTCAGGTCGTCATAGGATGCCTGCGCCCCGCTCAGGCCGTAATTGACCGTGGTCTGGCCGGTCGCCTTCTTGATGTAATCGGTCCCCGCGCAGGTGTTGTAGGTGCGGATGCTGCGGCGGGTAAAGCCGCCCAGCAATTGCGCGATGGGCTGACCCACGGCCTTGCCGAACAGATCCCACAGCGCGATGTCGAAGGCGGAATTGCCGCGCACCTCGGCCCCTGACGAGCGAAAGCCCAGATAGCCGACCAGATCGCCCGCCAGCCGGTCGATTTCCAGCGGATCCCGCCCGATCACGCGCGGGGCGATATATTCATGGACATGCGCCTCGACCGTGGCGGCGCCAAAGAACGTCTCGCCCAGCCCGGTCAGGCCTTCATCGGTCTGTACCTCGATCCACAGCAGGTTCGGACGCTCGGCGATGCGGATGGTCTCAAGGGCGGTGATCTTCATCTGATCCTCGGGGGTGTCGGGTTGCGGGTGGGGCGGCTTTGGGGTCTAGCGATGGCCGACCCAGCCCCGGTCGTCGGTCAGGGCGCGGCCCGGTGCGATGCGCGCGACGCTATAGCCGTCGGGCAGCGCATCCGGCGCAGCAAAGGGCTGATCCGAGGCCGCCAGCAGGATATTGGCCCGGCCACGGTCGCTGACCGGCCCCTGCACGGCCTCGACATGGGGGTACAGTTCGCTGAGAATGGCGTGGATGCCGCGCGCCAGCGGGCCATCGGCGGCATCGATCAGGTTCACATAGACGGGGCCGTCGACGATCGCGCGCAGCCTCTCATAGGTTTCGAGCGTGGCCAGATGGGCCGGAACCGACCCGGATGAGAACGCATCCATCACCACCGCGTCAAAGCGGCGGTCGGTCTGGTTCAGAAACACCCGGCCATCCGCATGGACGATGCCAAGACGGCCCTTGCTGCCGTCCTGCGAGCCGGCATCCCCGGCATCAAAGCCGGTCTGTTCGATGATCGCACCCGCCCAGGGCAGGTGGTCCCGCACCACCTGCGTGATCAGCGGATCGATCTCGACCGCCAGCGCAACCGCCTTGGGGCGCCGGGACAGCAGCATGCCGGGCAGCGTATACCCGCCGCCGCCGATGAAAAGGACCGCAGGTGCCGCCCCCAGATCCGCATCCATGCGCGCCCACAGCCATTCGGTATAGGGCAGGACCAGCTGGTCGCCGTCCTCTGCCTGTGCGTCATCCGGGGTGGTCCGTTCCGCCGCCTGCAGGGTCCGGTCTGACAGCAGATAGACCGCATCGCCATGACGCTGGACATCGATGCAGGACAGCCCGGATTCGTAACGGCAGATCGGTCCGATGGCTGCGGTTGCCGCGACGACCAGTGCCCCCCCGGCCACGCATAGCACCGTTCCCGGAGTGACCCGCATGCCCGGCCCGTTGCTGCCATCCCCGGACGCATCGCCCCGGATCAGCGGAACGCACAGCAGCACCGCAAGCCCGCATCCGGCAAAGGTCGCGACCGAGCCTGCCAGCGGCAGCGCCACAAAGCCCGCCAGGATCGCCCCGACGATCGCCCCAAGCGAGCCTGCCGCCAGAACGAGGCCAAGCGACGACCCCTCGCGTCCGGGCCGCGCCTCGACCGCCAGTTTTGCCAGAAAGGGCGACGGAAGGCTGACCAGCACCGATGCGGGAAAGAACGCCACCACGACCGCCACCAGCATCCCCGCCGTGCCGCGCGCGCCCAACGCATAGATCAGGCCCAGCACGGCAGGAGACACCGCCATCAGCGCCGCCGTCGCCAGCAGCGCCACACGCACGCCCCGCACCGCCGCAGGGCGCGGGCGTTCGGCGATCAGACCACCAAGCGCGCTGCCAAGCGAGAACCCGGCCAGAATCGTCGCGATGACCGATGTCCATGTCACCAGAGAGGTGCCGAAAAACGGTGCCAGCACCCGACCGGCGGCGATCTCATAGGTCAATCCGACGGCGGACAGCACAAGGATCAGGGTGATCGTGGTCCAGAACCGCATGACAGTCTCCTTGGGCGATCAAAGGCCGGGCCTGCGTGACATGAATTTCGGCCCGACGCTATGGTGCGACGCGCGCTTTGATGGTCCTGCATGGCGATCATCGTGGGAAACCTGTGACGGGCAGGGGAAACGGCGTGATGCCCTTGTGCGATGCGCGGTTGCCGAACCGGTGCGGTTCGTCCAGACGACCGGACCCCGGCAGCAGCCATGAGGCGAAGACGGTCTGCGCAGCGCAGCCGCAGAACTGACCCTTTGCGATGCGCACCGTCCGGGGGGCCGTGCTGCAAAACCGGTCAATCGCTGCGGCGCGTTCGCGCGGATGCGGAACCTTGCCCCGGGCCAGCGATTGACATTGGTCACGGGGTGCCGCCGTCTGCCTTGTGATTCCCCGGAGCGCGGTTCCGGGGGTGTCGCCTTGCAAGGACCGTGGAATGAATTTCTCTCTGCCGCAGCGCACAGGCTATAGCCGGTCCGAGATCGTTTCGGACTTCATCGTGCATGCGATGGGTCTGACGGCGGCCTTGCTGGCCGTCCCGATCCTGATCCTGCGGACATGGTCGCTGGATGGCGGGATGTCCGGCGTCGTGGGTGTTTCGATCTATGGGACGACGCTGATCGCGATGATCCTGTGTTCCACCCTGTACAACATGACCCATCCCGAAACCTGGAGCCATGCTCTGCAGCGGATGGACCATTCGGCGATCTATCTGAAGATCGCCGGAACCTACACCGCCTTCGCGCTTTTGTCGCCGAACCCGGCGGGCTGGTTTCTGGTCTGGATCTGGGCCTGCGCCGCGCTTGGGGCCGGGCTTCGCAGTTGGGCGCCGGACCGGTGGCGGGGCGCGGCCATCGGTCTTTATCTGGTCATGGGATGGTCGGGCGCCGCCGCCGGTGCGGCACTGTTCGGCGAGATGTCCGCCGGGGTCTTTGCGTTGATCCTTGCAGGCGGCATTCTGTACACGACCGGCTTTGCCTTTTACCTGTGGTCGCGCCTGCCGTTTCATCGCACGATCTGGCATCTGTTCGTCATCGTGGCCAGCGCGGTCTTCTTCACCGCCGTCGCCGCGCATGCTCTGGCAGGGCTTCCGCCCCCGGCGCCATGACCGGCCCCCCAAGCGTGCCGTCCAAAGACTCCTCGATCGTGAACCCGGGATATCAGTTCCCGGCGCGCAGGGCGGGCAGGCCGACGCCGGTCGCCTCGAACCCGCCATCGGCGGCCAGCACCTGACCGGTGATGTAGGACGCCTGATCGCTGCACAGAAAGGCGATGGCCTGCGCAATCTCATCCTCGCGGCCATAGCGGTTCAGCGGGATCGCATCGTGATAGGCGGCGCGGATGGCGGGGCTGTGGACGGCCAGCGCCAGCTTGGTATCGACCGGGCCGGGCGCCACGCAATTGGCGCGGATGCCCTGCTGGCCCAGTTCCGCCGCCTGCTGCCGCGTCAGATGGATCACCGCTGCCTTGGATGTCCCATAGGCCACCCGCAAGGTGCTGGCCCGCAACCCCGAGATCGAGGCGATGTTCACGATCGCCCCGCCCTGCCGCGCCAGATGCGGGATCGCCGCCTGCGAACACAGAAACACTCCGTCCAGATTGACCGACATCACCCGTCGCCATGTCGCCAGATCCGTCTCGGCCATGGGCCGGAAATCGGCGACGCCGGCATTGTTGACCAGCGCGTCGATGCGGCCCGACCAGGCCGTTGCGGCATCGACCACCGCGGTGACCTGATCCGGGTCCGACACGTCGCAGGGCATGGCCAGCGCGTCGTCCCAGCCCGTGGCGATGCGGGCCAGTTCCTCTGCATCGATATCGGCCAGAACGACGCGCCAGCCCCGTTCGGACAGCAGCCGGGCGGTGGCCAGACCGATGCCGCGCGCAGCGCCGGTGATGATCGCGGTTTTCTGTGTCATATCCGTCCTTCTGCCCGCATGGGGCGCTACATCAGCCATTCGACCAGCCACAGCGACATGCGGGGCAGGGCGGCCACGACCGCCAGCCCCACCAGGGCCGAGATCAGAAACGGCAGCGCCCCGCGCGCCACACGCTCGATCGAGATCTGCGCGACGTTCGCCGCCACGAACAGGTTGACGCCCACGGGCGGGGTGATCAGGCCGATGGCCAGATTGATCATCACCATGACCCCGAACCAGACCGGATCCCAGCCCAGCTCATGCATCACCGGCAGCACGATGGGCAGGGTGATGAACATGACCGTGATCGCATCCATGAACATGCCCGCGATCAGCAGGATCAGCATGACGACCAGCAGGATCACCCATTGGTTGTCGCTGATACCCAGCAACCCGCTGGAATAGGTGCCGACCAGATCCTCGACCGTGATGACCCAACCGAACAGGCCCGCATAGGCCACGATCAGCATCACCGTGGCCGACGACCCCGCCGCATCGGCCAGCGTGTCATAAAGCGCGCGGATGGACAGGCTGCGATAGATCAGCCCGCCCACCAGCAGCGCATAGACGGTGGCGACCAGCGCGGCCTCGGTCGGGGTGAAGATGCCGGAATAGATGCCGCCCAGGATCACCACCGGCGTCATCAGCCCCCAGAAGCTGTCGCGAAAGCTGCCCCACAGGCGCGCGCCATAGGGCAGGCCCGCATAGGGGTCGGGGATCAGCCGGTCCAGCGCCCCGCCGCCCGGCCCGCCTTTGGGCGCGATGAAGGGCAGCACGGCCAGCATGGTCAGCCCCATGAACAGCCCCGGCACGATCGCCGCGATGAACAGTTGCGAGATCGACACCTCGGCGATCACCCCGAATAGCACCAGCCCGATCGACGGCGGAATGACGATGGACAGCGCCGCGCCGGCACAGACCAGCCCCGCGGCATGGGCGCGGGTATAGCCGTCTTCCTCCATCCCCTTGATGATCATCGGGCCGATGGCCGCGACCGATGCGGGGCCCGATCCGCTGACCGCGCCCCAGAACAGGCAGACGACGGTGCCCACGACGCCCATGCCGCCGGGCAGGCCGCCGACAAGGACGCGAAAGAACCGGATCATGCGTTCGGCAATCCCCGTCGATCCCATCAGTGCCCCCGCCAGAATGAAGAACGGAATGGCCAGCAACGAATAGCGCGCGACCCCGGCGGTGATCAGATCGCCCGCCAGATCAAGGCCGAAGCCCATCCGCCACATTGCATACAGCGCCGACAGCCCAAGCGAAAAAGCCACCGGCACGCGCAGTGCCAGAGCCACAAAAAACAGCACGATCATCTGCGTGCCCGGACCCATCTGAAGCAGGCCCATCTCAAGCATGATCGGACCCCGCCAGACGGAATTCCTCGATTGAATGCTGCACGAACCGCCAGGCGATCAGCAGAAAGGCGAAAGGCACCGCCGCCTGATAATACCACATCGGAATGCGCAGCGCGTAAGAGGTCATGCCGTTCTGATAAAGCGTCAGCACCGACCCCCATGCCAGCCAGCTTGACCCCAAGAGCAATCCCACGGACAGCACCACCGAAAGAGCCACGACCCCCTGCGCCAGCCTGCGCGGCAGCATCGACACCACCGCCGTCACCGCCAGATGCTGTCCCTGCCGCGCCGCGATGGCCGCGCCAAAGACGGTCAGCAGCAGAAAGCCGTTGGTCAGCAATTCCTCGGACGAGGCCAGCGAGTAATTGGTGGCATAGCGCACGACCACATTGGCAAAGCCCAGCAGGGTCATGCCCAGAAAGAGGACGGCGCAGATCAGCCGTTCGGCTTCGCGCGACAGAAAGGACAGCATGGGCACCTCGGGGGGGTCATGGGCAGGCATGGGGGGCATCGCGCCCCCCGCAGCGGCCTATTCGGCCTGTGCAATCGCATCCTGAAACGAGGCGACCAGTTCTGGACCGACCCGTTCGGCCCATTGATCGAAGGCGGGCTGGGTGGCCTCGCGGAAGGCGGCCAGTTCCTCGGGGGTGGGTTCATAGACCTCCATCCCCTTGTCGCGCAGGAAGGCCAGACCGGTTTCGGTCCCTTCGCGGGTGATCTGGCGCTGATAGGCCATCGCCTCGGCCGCGACCTCGCGCAGCATGGTCTGGGTCTCGGCATCATAGGCGTCGAATTTCGCCTTGGAGACGCCAAGGAAGACCGGATCATAGGAATAGTGCCAGGCGGTCAGATAGCTTTGCACCTCATAGACCTGCTGGGGGATGATCACCGCACCGATGGGGTTTTCCTGCCCGTCCACCACGCCCTGCTGCAGCGCGGTCAGCGTTTCCGTCCACTGCATCTGCTGGGGATTGGCGCCAAGCGCGTTCATCACGTCGATATACATCGGACCCGCGACGCGCATGTTCAGACCGCGCATATCCTCGGGCGACTTGATCGGGCGGGTGTTGTTCGTGACCTCGCGAAAGCCGTTCTCGCCCCAGGCCAGAACCTCGATGCCCTTGGTCCGCAGGATCTCGCGCAGCGCCTCGGCGGGGCCGCCATCGGCGGTGGTCGCATCGACCTGCGCGTAATTCTCGTACAGATAGGGCAGCGAGAACACCGCCATCTCCTGCACCAGCGGCGTCACGTTGATGGCCGAGGTCATGACGAAATCCAGCGCCCCGCGCCCGACCATATCGGCCTGCCGCATCTGGTCGCCGCCTGCCAGCTGGGCGTTGGGGAACACCCGCAGCTCCATCTCTCCGTCGCTGCGCTCGGCCAGCAATTCGCCAAAGCGTTCCGCGCCCTGATGCCAGGTCGTGCCGTCGCCGGTATTGTGCGACAGGCGCAGCGTTTCCGCCATCGCCGCCCCCGTCCCAAGCGCCGAGACCAGTGCCGTCGCCCGCGCCAGCCGTCCCCATGCTGCAAGTCGCATCGCCATCCTCCCTGTCGAACAAGCCACCCTCCCGTGGCGTCGGTTCATATCATGGTGCGTCATTTCAATCGGTGGCAAGAAAAAACTTGCGCAGGCGCGGATATTTCCGCCATCCTGATGCGATATCCGGGGATCACAGCGTGATGCAGCCTATTGTATCGAACCATAATATGGACCAACCAGACACTGGCACGCAAAGCGTGGACCGGGCGCTGCTGCTGTTGAACCGCATCGGCGCCAGCGGGGATGATGGCGCGACACTGGCCGGGCTGGTGTCGCAGACCGGGCTGAACAAGGCCACCGTGCGGCGGTTGCTGCTGGCGCTGATCCGGGCGGGCATGGCCGAACAGGATGCCGCCAGCCGCTATCATCCGGGCGCGCAACTGCAGGTGCTGGGCGCGCAGGCGGCCCGCCGTCCCGGCCTGCTGGCTGCGGCGGGCGAAAGCGTCATGCGGCTGGCGCAGGTTACCGGAGATGCGGCGCTGCTGTCGGTGCGGCGCGGCGCCGGTTCGCTGTGCCTGATGCGCGAAGAGGGCAGCTATCCCCTGCGCAGCCACGCGCTGGTCGCGGGGCAGACCCATCCTCTGGGCGTGGGGGCGGGGTCTTTGGCGATGCTGGCCAGCCTGCCCGACGATCAGGCCCGGACCGTTCTGGCCGCGATCGCCCCGGTGCTGGCCGATCGGTTCCCGGCGCTGACCCCCGACCGGATGCGCGCGCTGATCGCGCGGACCCGTGCCGATGGCGTGGCCCTGAACCCCGGTCTGGTGATCGAGGGGTCATGGGGTCTGGGCATCGCCCTGCACCATTCCGACGGGCGGCTGGCGGGCGCGCTGTCGGTGGCCACCGTCGAGGCGCGGATGCGCCCCGACCGCCTGCCCGACCTGACCCGCCATCTGCGCGCCGAGGCCGCCCGGATCGAGGCCCGCCTGACGCCCCCCCATAAGGAACGACCCGCATGACCGACCCGATGATCATCGGCTGGAGCCATACGCGCTTTGGCAAATCCGACGCCCCCGACACCTGCGCCCTGATGGCCGAGGCGGTGCCTTTGGCGCTGGATCATGCGGGCATCAGTGCCGCCGAGGTGGATGGCATCTTTACCGGCGTCTTCAACAACGGCTTTTCGCGGCAGGATTTTCAGGCAGCCCTGGTCGGCATGGCGGTCCCCGATCTGGCCCATGTTCCCGCCACCCGGTTCGAGAACGCCTGTGCCACCGGCTCTGCCGCCCTGCATGGCGCGATGGATTTCATCGCCGCAGGCCGGGGCCGGATCGCGCTGGTGGTGGGCGCCGAAAAGATGACCGCCACGCCCACGGCGGATGTGGGCGACATCCTGCTGGGCGCCAGCTTCCGCAAGGAAGAGGCCGATATCGACGCCGGGTTCGCGGGCCTGTTCGGGCAGATCGCCGCCGGCTATTTCCAGCGATACGGCGACCGGTCCGAGGAACTGGCGATGATCGCCGCCAAGAATCACGAAAACGGCATGCGCAACCCCTATGCCCATCTGCAAAAGGATCTGGGCGTCGCGTTCTGCAACACCGTGTCCGACCGCAATCCACGCGTGGCGGGGCCTTTGCGGCGCAGCGATTGTTCGCTGATCTCGGACGGGGCGGCGGTGCTGGTGCTGGCGGATGCCGAGACCGCGCTGACCATGCGCCGCGCCATCGCCTTTCGCGCCCGCGCGCAGGCCAACGATCCGCTGGCCCTGTCGCGTCGCGACATGCTGCAGATGCGCGCCGCGCGCGCCGCGTGGTCGCAGGCGCTGGATCATGCGGGCCTGGTGCTGGACGATCTGTCGCTGGTCGAGACGCATGACTGCTTCACCATCGCCGAGATGCTGGAATACGAGGCGATGGGGCTGGCCGAACCCGGCCAGGGCCACCGCGTCATCCGTGACGGCGTGACCCGCAGGGACGGGCGTCTGCCGGTGAACCTGTCGGGCGGGCTGAAATCCAAGGGCCATCCGATCGGCGCGACGGGCGTGTCCCAGCATGTCATGGCCGCGATGCAGCTGACCGGCGAGGCGGGCGAGATGCAGCTGCCCGGCGCGACGTTGGCCGGGGTATTCAACATGGGCGGCGCTGCGGTCACCAACTATGTCTCGATCCTGGAGCGGGTGAAATGAGGCCCGTTTCCGACCGGGTGATGAACCTGTGCCATTTCCTGACCCAGAACGCCCGCCGCCTGCCCGATGCCCCCGCGCTGATCCATGGCGATCAGGTCACGACATGGTCGCAGATGCAGGCGCGGGTGGGCGCGCTGGCCCATGCGCTGATCCATGATTACGGGCTGGCCAAGGGCGACCGCGTTCTGGTGCAATCGGCCAACTGCCTGCAGATGTTCGAAACCATGTTCGCCTGCTGGCGCATCGGCGCGGTCTGGGTGCCCGCCAATTTCCGCCTCTCGCCCGGCGATCTGGCCTATCTGGCGCAATCCTCGGGCGCCCGGGCGATGATCTGCGGGGCGGCGTTCACCGCCCATGCCGAAGCCTGCGCACCCCATATCCCGGCGATCATCCCCATCGGCCCGTCCCCCCTTGGCACCGATCACGACGCCCTGATTGCCCGCCATCGCGGCCGGATGCCGCCCGAGGCGGCGGTCGCGCGCGACGATCCGGCGTGGTTTTTCTATACTTCGGGGACGACCGGGCGGCCCAAGGCAGCGGTGCTGACGCATGGGCAGATGGCCTTTGTCGTCACCAACCACCTGTGCGATCTGATGCCCGGCACCACCGAACATGACGCCTCGCTGGTGGTCGCCCCGCTGTCGCATGGCGCGGGCATCCACCAGTTGACGCAGGTCGCGCGCGGCGTGCCGACCATCCTGCCCGAGGGCGATCGGTTCGACCCCGCGCAGGTCTGGGAACTGGTCGAACGATACCGGGTGACGAACATGTTCACCGTCCCCACCATCGTCAAGCTGCTGGTCGAGGATGCGTCCGTGGACCGCTTCGATCATTCCAGCCTGCGCTATGTCATCTATGCGGGCGCGCCGATGTACCGGGCCGATCAGATCCGCGCGCTGGACAAGCTGGGCCCGGTGCTGGTCCAGTATTTTGGTCTGGGCGAGGTCACCGGCGCGATCACCGTGCTGCCCCCCGCGCATCATTCCGCCGATGATGGCGCGATGCGCATCGGCACCTGCGGTCTGGCGCGCACCGGCATGCAGGTGCAGATACAGGACGCCCAAGGGTGCGAACTGCCCCCCAACCGGACCGGAGAGATCGCCGTGACCGGCCCCGCCGTCTTTGCGGGCTATCACGACAATCCGGCTGCCAATGCGGCATCCTTTCGTGACGGCTGGTTCCTGACCGGCGATCTGGGGCACATGGACGATCAGGGGTTTCTGTATCTGACGGGCCGCGAATCCGACATGTATATCTCGGGCGGGTCCAACATCTATCCCCGCGAGATCGAGGAAAAGCTGCTGACCCATCCCGATCTGGCCGAGGTGATCGTGCTGGGCGCCCCCGATCCTGTCTGGGGCGAAACCGGGCTGGCGGTCTGCGTGGCGCGTCCGGGGGCCACGCACGATCCGCAGGCGGTGCTGGACTGGCTCGCGCCGCAGATCGCCAGTTATAAACGGCCCAAGCGGCTGCTGATTTGGGATGGGCTGCCGAAATCGGCCTATGGCAAGATCACCCGCAAGATGATCCGCGACGCGCTGATCGAACGCGGCGACTGGCCCTGCGATCACGATCAGCCGCAGGACCGCACAGCCGTTCAGGCCGGGGCGGGCTAGGCGTCGATGCTGATCCATCCCGGTCCCGCCGATCCGCAGCGGGTCCGCACCGTCGCCTGCCGCGCCCATCCGCTGCGTCTTTTGCTGCGGGCGGGCGTGCCGCTGGACCGTGCCATCGCTCAGGCCGTCCGGGCGGCGGGGTTCGGGGCCGCGTGGCTGAGCTTGCGGGATCTGCCCTGCGACCGGCTTGCCTTTGTCATTCCCGCCCCGCCACCCGGCGACGGGCGCGTGGCCTATTACAGCCGGACCCACAGGCTGGGCGCGGGCGCGCGCATCGTCATGGCGGGGCTGCATCTGGGGCAGGGCGGGGCGATCCATGCCCATGGATTGTGGACCGACCGGACCGGCACGGTCCGGATGGGCCATCTGCGCCCCGAAGAGACATTCTTGTCGCGCAATGTGCAGATCGAGGCATGGGGCATCGACGGCGCGGCCTTTTGCCGGGGTCCGGACAGCGAGACCGGCTTTGCGCTGTTCACCCCACGCGCGCAGCGCCGCAGGCATCGCGGGGGGCAGGCGGCGCGTCTGGTGCGCCTGCGCCCCCATCTGGACCTTGTCCCGACGCTGCGCAGGCTGGCCCGACCGCGCAGCCGCATTTTGGGGCTGGGCAGTCTGATCGGCACCCGCTTTGCCGATGCGGCACCCCTTCCCGGCCCGGCCACCGAAATCCTGATCACCGGGCAGGCAGGCGGGCAGTTGCGCATCGCCTCGGTCGGTGAGGGGGGCGATGCGCGGCAGGGCTGGTTGCTGGGCCCGAACCGGGTCTGCATCACCGCCGAATTGCTGCTGATCGACGCGCCCTGATCGACGCGCCCTGACCGGGCGGTATGACGGGGGGACCGGTCCGGCCGCCCGGCCTTGCGACCATCCGGTCGGTCGTCGCACCGGGGTGGCTTGTGCCCGGGCACGACCCCGGCCCGTCCCATGATCCCCTTGGACAAGGCCCCGCCCGGCCCCGGTCATCGTCACACAACTGTCACCTTGGTTAAGTATGACTGTCACGAAGCTGTTGTAGCAGGTCGGAGCCAGCTCACTCCACAGGAGACGACACATGAAATCCTTCGGCATTGCCGCCACCGCGTTGTCCGCGATCGCTCTGACCGCCTCGGGTGCCTTTGCACAGAGCCGCGATCAGGTTCAGGTCGCCGGTTCCTCGACCGTTCTGCCCTATGCCACCATCGTCGCCGAACTGTTCGGCGAGAATTTCGACTTTGGCAGCCCGGTGATCGAATCGGGCGGGTCCTCGACCGGTCTGCGCCGCTTCTGCGAGGGCGTCGGCGAGAACACCATCGACATCGCCAATTCCAGCCGCGAGATCCGCGACACCGAGGTGGCCGAATGTGCCGCCAATGGCGTCGAAGAGATCATGGAAGTGCGCATCGGCTATGACGGGATCGTCTTTGCCAGCGCGCAAACGGGCAACAGCTTTGAATTCACCCCGTCGGACTGGTTCAACGCCCTGTCCGCCAAGGTCGTCGCCGATGGCGCCATCGTCGACAACACCGCCGCCAACTGGTCCGAGGTGAACCCCGATCTTGCCGATCAGGAAATCCTGGCCTTCGTGCCCGGCACCCGTCACGGCACCCGCGAAGTGTTCGACGAAAAGGTCATCATGCAGGGTTGCGAAGACACCGGCGCCATGGAGGTCTTCGTGGCCGAAATGGGCGAGGACGAGGGCGAGGCCGCCTGCATGACCCTGCGCACCGATGGCCGTTCGGTCGATATCGACGGCGATTACACCGAGACGCTGGCCCGTATCGGCAGCTCGCCCAACGGGATCGGCGTGTTCGGCCTGTCGTTCTATGAGAACAACACCGACACGCTGCAGGTCGCGACCATGGGCGGCGTCACCCCCTCGACCGAGACGATCGCCTCGGGCGAATATCCCGTGTCGCGTCCGCTGTTCATCTACGTCAAGAAGGCCCATATCGGCGTCATTCCGGGCGTGAAGGAATTCGCGGAATTCTTCGTCTCGGACGCGATCGCCGGTCCCGACGGCCCGCTGGCCGCCTATGGTCTGGTGTCCGACCCGGAACTGGCCTCGGTCCAGCAGGCCGTGGCCGACGAAGTGACCATGCAGTAACCGACAAGACCGGACCGGCGCGGGCATCCTGCGCCGGTCCGATGCTTTTCCGCGCCTGAAACGCCCCCCTTCGCCGCCATTTCGAGGTTCCCTGATGCCAATGTCCTGGGCCCTGTTCGCCGCCCTGCTGCTGGCCGTGGCCGGTTTCTATCTGGGGCGCAGCCGCGCCTGCCAGGCAGGCGGCAGCGATGTGCGCACCCTGCACAGCCGTCCCACCTATCACGGCGCCAATGTCGGGCTGTCGGTCCTGTTGCCGGCGCTGATCGTGCTGGCGCTGGCCTCGGGGTTGCGCATGGCCGGGGTGATCCCTGCGTCGTCCGGCGCCATCGCGGGTCTGCTGGCCCTTGGTGCGGCGGTGGCCGGGCTGGGCTGGGCGATGACCCGGATCGACAGCGATTTCCGCGCCCGCAACGCGGTCGAGCGGATGGTGATGGGTCTGATGATCTTCTGTTCGATGATCGCCATCGCCACCACCCTTGGGATCGTGCTGTCGCTGATCTTCGAAACCATCAGCTTTTTTGGCCAGTACAGCCTGACCGAGTTCTTTTTCGGCACCACATGGTCGCCGCGCTTCGAGGGCAATTCGCGCCTTGGCATGCTGCCGCTGCTGTGGGGGACGCTGTATATCAGCTTCATCGCGCTGCTGGTGGCGGTGCCCATCGGCCTGTTGGCGGCGATCTATCTGTCGGAATATGCCAGCCCCCGCCTGCGCGGCTTTGCCAAGCCCGCGGTCGAGGTTCTGGCGGGCATCCCGACCATCGTCTATGGCCTGTTCGCGCTGGTGACGGTCGGCCCGATGCTGCGCGACTGGATCGCCCAACCCATGGGTCTGGGCAATTCGGGCAGCTCGGTCATGACGGCGGGGCTGGTCATGGGGATCATGCTGATCCCGTTCGTCAGCTCGCTGTCCGACGACATCATCAACGCCGTGCCGCAAAGCCTGCGCGACGGCGCCCTGGGGCTGGGCTCGACCCCGTCCGAGACGGTGCGCAGCGTCGTCATTCCCGCCGCCCTGCCGGGCATCGTCGGCGCCATCCTGCTGGCCGCCAGCCGTGCCATCGGCGAGACGATGATCGTCGTGCTGGGCGCCGGTGCCGCCGCCACCATCAGCGGCAACCCGTTCGAGGCGATGACCACCATCACCGTCAAGATCGTCAGCCAGCTGACCGGCGACAATGATTTCTCGTCGCCCGAAACGCTGGTCGCCTTTGCCCTTGGCCTGACGCTGTTCGTCATCACGCTGGCCCTGAACGTCATCGCGCTTATCATCGTGCGCAAATATCGCGAGCAGTACGAATGACCGACATCTCATCGACCACCCCTGCCGGGCGCAAATCGCTCTATGTGCAGGACGCGCGCACCCGCCGCCGCAACGCCGCCGAAAAGCGCTTTCGCGCCTATGGGCTGACGGCGATCATCATCGCGGTGCTGATGCTGGCGATGCTGGTCTTTACCATCCTGCGCAACGGCTCGGGCGCCTTCACCCAGACCTATCTGTCGCTGCCCGTCGCGCTGGATGCGCAGGTGCTGGACCCCAAGGGCAACCGCGATCCCGCCGAGATGGCCTCGGTCCTGACGCTGTCCTATGGGCAGGTGCTGGACCGCGCGCTGGAAACGGAAATCGCCGCGCTGGACCTGACCATCGAGGGTCTGGGCGCGGGCGATGCCAACCGGCTGATCTCGCGCGATGCCTCGGCGCAGCTGCGCAACCGTGTGCTGAGCGATCCCGAACTGGTCGGGCAGGTGGTCGATGTGAACGTGCTGGTGAACGGCCGGATCGACGGCTATTTCAAAGGCCGCGTCACCGCCGAGACGGCGGCGCGCGATGCCAACGTCTCGCCCCAGCAACTGCTGCTGGCGCAGGCGCTGGCCGATAATGGCACCATGGTCACCCGGTTCAACTGGGGCTTTCTGACCCTGCCGGATGCCTCGGATCAGCGCCCCGAGGCGGCGGGCGTCGGCGTCGCCATTCTGGGGTCGCTTTACATGATGCTGGTGGTGCTGGTCCTGTCGGTGCCCATCGGGGTCGGCGCGTCCATCTATCTGCAGGAATTTGCGCCGAAGAACCGCTGGACCGACATGATCGAGGTCAATATCGCGAACCTGGCCGCCGTGCCCTCGATCGTCTTCGGCATCCTGGGGCTGGCGGTGTTCATCAACTTTGCCGGGCTTCCCGCCTCGGCGCCCATCGTCGGCGGTCTGGTGCTGACGCTGATGACCCTGCCCACGATCATCATCGCCACCCGCGCGGCGCTGCAATCGGTGCCACCCTCGATCCGCGATGCGGCGCTTGGGGTGGGGGCGTCGCGGATGCAGACGGTGTTCCACCACGTCCTGCCGCTGGCCATGCCCGGCATCCTGACCGGCACCATTCTGGGTCTGGCGCAGGCCCTGGGCGAGACCGCGCCCCTGCTGCTGATCGGGATGGTCGCCTTTGTGCGCGAATATCCCGCCGCCCCGCCCGAAGGGCTGTTCGATCCGGCCTCGGCCCTGCCGGTTCAGGTCTATAACTGGACGCAGCGCGCCGATCCGGCCTTTGTCGAACGCGCCTCCGGTGCCATCATCGTCCTGCTGATCTTCCTGCTGTGCATGAACCTGCTGGCGATCTATCTGCGCCGCAAGTTCGAGCGCCGCTGGTAGCGCGGCCCCACAGGAGACATGACCATGTACGACACCACCCGACCGGAGAATGCCGTGGACCAGCAAACCATCAAGATCCAGGCCCGCAACGTACAGGTCTGGTATGGCCAGAAACAGGCCATCAAGGATCTGAACGTCGAGATTCTGGACAAGACCGTGACCGCCTTCATCGGTCCCTCGGGCTGCGGCAAGTCGACCTTTCTGCGCTGCATCAACCGCATGAACGACACCATCGACACGGCCCGGATCGAGGGCGAGATCACCATCGACGGCGAAAACATCTATGACCGGCGCATCGACCCGGTGCAGCTGCGCGCCAAGGTCGGCATGGTATTCCAGAAACCCAACCCCTTCCCCAAGTCGATCTATGACAATGTCGCCTACGGCCCACGCATCCACGGTCTGGCCCGCAACAAGGCCGAGATGGACGAGATCGTCGAACGCTCGCTGCGCGGCTCGGCCCTGTGGAACGAGGTCAAGGACCGGCTGTCCGAACCCGGCACCGGCCTGTCGGGCGGCCAGCAGCAGCGGTTGTGCATCGCCCGCGCCGTGGCGACCAGCCCCGAGGTTCTGCTGATGGACGAACCCTGTTCGGCGCTCGACCCCATCGCCACCAGTCAGGTCGAGGAACTGATCGAACAGCTGCGCCAGCAATTCTCGGTCGTGATCGTGACCCATTCGATGCAGCAGGCCGCCCGCGTCAGCCAGAAGACCGCGTTTTTCCATCTGGGCAACCTTGTCGAATATGGCGACACCGACGACATCTTCACCAAGCCCCGCGACAGCCGCACCGAAGCCTATATCTCGGGCCGGATCGGCTGAGGCCGGACCTTGCCACGGCCCTGAAAGGACATCACGATGAACCGCGACAAGCATATCTCTTCAGCCTTCGACCGCGATCTGGAGACCATTCAGGCGCTGGTCGTGAAGATGGGCGGCATGGTCGAGGCCGCGATCACCGATGCCTCGACCGCGCTGGACACGCGCGACGAGGATCTGGCCGATGACGTGCGCCGCCGCGACAAGGCGATCGACCTGATGGAGATGCAGATCAACGAGGATGCCGCGCGCCTGATCGCGCTGCGCGCGCCCACCGCCACCGATCTGCGGATGGTGCTGGCGGTGATCAAGATCTCGGCCTCGCTGGAGCGGGTGGGCGATTACGCCAAGAACATGGCCAAGCGCACCTCGGTCCTGTCGCAGATGCCCGCCATGGAAGGCTCTGGCATCGCGCTGCGCCGGATGAGCCAGGCGGTGAACAAGATGCTGCAGGACGCGCTGGACAGCTATATCCGCCGCGACGCCGATCTGGCCCATGACGTGCGCCAGCGCGATCTGGAGGTGGATCAGATGTATAACGCGCTGTTTCGCGAATTCCTGACCCATATGATGGAGGATCCGCGCAACATCACCCCCTGCATGCATCTGCATTTCATCGCCAAGAATGTCGAACGGATGGGCGATCACGCGACATCCATCGCCGAACAGGTGGTCTATCTGGTCACCGGCGATCTGCCAGACGAGGCGCGCCCGAAAAGCAGCAGCGTCGTCGCCCCGATGGCGGGGGTCTAGGCCGATGGCACGGCAAGCCCCCTGCGTGCTGGTGGTCGAGGATGAGGGCGCGCAGCGCGAAGTCCTGCATTACAACCTCGAAGCCGAAGGCTTCGACGTGGTGATGGCCGATAATGGCGAGGATGCGCTGCTGCTGGTGGCCGAGGAACAGCCCGATCTGATCGTGCTGGACTGGATGCTGCCCAAGGTCTCGGGGATCGAGGTCTGCCGTCAGGTCAAGGCCGATCCCTCGACCCGCAACATCCCCATCATCATGCTGTCGGCGCGCAGCGAAGAGGTCGACCGCGTCCGGGGTCTGGAAACCGGGGCCGACGATTACGTCGTCAAACCCTATTCGGTGGTGGAGTTGCTGGCGCGGCTGCGCACCCAGCTGCGCCGCACCCGCCCCGCCACGATGGGGGAACGGCTGTCCTTTGCCGACATCATCCTGGACGCCGCCGAACATCGCGTTTTCCGCGCCGGTCAGACCCTGCATCTGGGCCCGACCGAGTTCCGGCTGCTGTCCACGCTGATGGAAAAGCCGGGCCGGGTCTGGACGCGCGAACAGCTGCTGGACCGGGTCTGGGGACGCGACATCTATGTCGACAGCCGCACCATCGACGTGCATGTCGGCCGGTTGCGCAAGGCGCTGATGAAGAACGGCGGCGAAGATCCGCTGCGCACCGTGCGCGGCGTGGGCTATGCCCTGGGTTAAAGGGTCGGCCCTCGGCCGGCGCCCGATGCGCGGCTGATCAGGGCGCTGCACGAAGGGCTGTGTCTGCCGGACGGGGCGGGAACCGCCTAGACCAGCACATCCCCGTCCCGTGGCGCGCGGTCTTCGGCGATGGCCTGCAGGTTATCCATCATCCGCTGCAGGGTCGGGGCAAATCCGTCCGAAGAAATGGCGGCCAGATGCGGCGTCAGGATCACCCGGTCCAGCCCCAGCAGGGGATTATCGGGGGTGATCGGCTCGACCGAAAAGACATCGACGGCGGCGCCGCGCAGCTGGCCCGCGCGGATCGCTGCGGCCAGATCGGCCTCGACCAGCACCCCGCCGCGGGCGGCATTGACCAGAATGGCATCGGGCTTCATCAGGGCCAGACGGTTGGCGTCGATCAGGTTGCGGGTGCTGTCGTTCAGCTCGCAATTCAGCGTGACGACGTCCGAGGCCGCCAGCAGATCGGGCAGGGTCGCGAAACGGGCGCCGGTCGCGACTTCTTGTTCGGGGGTCAGGGGATGGCGCTTGGTATAGAGGATGTCGCAGCCGAAACCGCCCAGCAGCCGTGCCAGCGCCATGCCGATATGGCCCATGCCGACGATGCCAACCACCCGCCCCGACAGCCGCATCGAGGTGGCGCCCAGTTCCGTCTTGGGCCAGCCGCCGCGCTGGATGCCCAGATGGCCGCGCGCGATGTTGCGGTTCACCGCCAATATCAGCCCAAGCGTCGTTTCCGCCACCGTCACCGCGTTCGACCCGGTCGTGCGCAGCACCCGGACCCCGTGGCGGGCCGCGGCGTCCAGATCGATGCCGTCAAAGCCCACGCCCCATTTATGCACCGCGCGCAGGCCCGGCACGGCCATCATCGGGGCGGTGACGGGCACGTCGCCGGTGATCGCGAAAGCGGCGCCCTGCAAGGCGTCGCGCTGATCGGCCTCCTCGCGCGACCGCGCCGTGGTCAGATCCCAGCCCTGCGGCAGAAAGGGCCGGATGCGGTCCAGCCGTGCGGGATCGGCGGGGTCCAGAAGGACGATGCGGGGCATGAAATCTAATTCCCTGTCAAAGAGTAAAGCGCACGCCGGGCCGGGCCAGCCCGCCGCCATGGGCCATGACCGTGCCATCGGCCCGCCAGCAGGCAGCCCCGGTCATCGGACCCTCGGGGCCGAAACTGATGGCATTCATGCCGCCGCCGATGGTCTTGGGCAGGCGCACCTCGTATCCCATCGCGCGCAGGGCGGGGGCCATGGGGACATAGGCGGGCTCCAGCTCCAGATGCTGGCCTTGGGTCCACAGGCGCGGCGCCTCGACCGCCTGTTGCAGGCTCATCCCGTGGTCGATCAGGTTGACGATGGCCTGCAGGGCCGAGGGAAAGATCCGCACCCCGCCGGGCAGGCCAAGCGCATGGACGGGCCGCCCGCCTTGCAGCACGATCATCGGCGCCATCGATGTCGGCACCCGCTTGCCCGGCCGGATCGACAGCGCCCGCCCGGGATGAGGGTCATAGTTCATCATGTAATTGTTCGGAATGATCCCGGTCCCCGGCACCATGAAACGCGCCCCGAACAACCCGTTCAGCGTATGGGTGGCGGTGACGATATTGCCGTCGCGATCGGCCACGGTCACATGGGTGGTGTCGCGGCTTTCCTGCCCGCCGGGCGCCAGCGCCCCGGTCCGCATGTGCAGGCGGTTCTGGCAAACATCGGCATATTCCTTGGAAATGAACCGCTCCACCGGGACATCGACGAAATCGGGATCGCCCGAGGCGGCGCGCCGGTCCTCGAACCCCACGCGGATCACCTCGGCCAACAGCGCCATCGTTTCGGCCGAGCCAAAGCCCATGGCGCGGATATCATGCGCCTCCAGCATGTTCAGCATCTGGACGATATGGACCCCCGACGATGCGGGCGGCGGCGGCCCGGCAATCTGATAACCGCGATAGCTGCCCATGATCGCCTGCCGTTCGATGGCACGATAGCGGGTCAGATCGGCCAGCGTGACATGGCCCGCATCCGGGCCACCGGTGGCCAGCCGGTCGGCCAGCGCCCGGCCCAGATCGCCGCCATGCAGGGCCTCGTCACCCTCGGCCTGCACCAGACGCAGGCTTTCGGCGTAATCGCCCATGATCATCCGGCTGCCCACCGGGGCCGGCGCCCCGCCCGGCATGAACAATCCCGCGATGACCGGATCGGCCATTAGATCGGCCCCATGTTCGCCAAGCGCGCCGTTCAGATAGGGGCTGACGGCAAAGCCGCGCGCGGCGGCATTGATCGCGGGTTCGACCACATCGGCCCAGGGCAGGCGCCCATAGCGGCGCTGCATCTGGGACCAGCCGCGCAGATTGCCCGGCACCGCCACGGCGGATGCACCCAGCATGTTGCGCCGGTCGGCCGTGTCCATGTCATCGGGCGGTTCGTCCGAGACGGGCGTGAACATGTCGGACCGCGCGTTCTGCCCCGCCACCGACAGCGCATCGACGATCACATGGCGCCCGTCGGCCAGCCGCAGATGGCTGATCCCGCCCCCGGCGATGCCGACCATCATCGGCTCGACCACGCTCAGCGTCAGCAGGGCGGCGACGGCGGCGTCCACGGCATTGCCGCCCGCCGCCAGCATCGCCGAGCCCGCCGCCGAGCCAAGCGGAGAATTGGTCGCGACCACCCCCAGATCCCCCGTCACAGACCGCTTGTCGCAGCGGAACGGCAGGGTTTTGTCAGGGACGGTCATCGATCACATCTCATTTGTCGCGGTTGCGCCATGGCGCCACGCGGTCAGCTTAGGCAGGATCGGCGGCAGGGACAACCGGGGCGCAGTCCGGGGCAAACCATTCCGTTCGCGCCAGCCGGTCCGGGCTTATCCTTTGGGCAGATGCGGCGGCGGACCCATCATCGGCGGCCAGACTGCCAGACTGCCAGCCTGCCTGCCAGCGCGTCGGGGCGTCGGGGCGTGGACCGCTTTGCCGCTTGCGGCAGGGGCGTGCCCATGCGACGCAGGATTTTGTTCCTGATACCGGGTCAGTACTGTGGTCAAACGTTCCCGTCTCAGATCAGGTCGCGGCAAGGCCCGGCGCAGCTCTCTGGGCGGCGCGATGGGCGGGCTGATGGCGGCGATGATCGGATCGACCGCCAAGGCGATGACAAGGGCGGCCACGACCGCGACCAAGGCTGCCGTCAGATCTGCCGCGAAAAAGCCCAAGGTCACCGCGAAAAAACCCAAGGCCGCCCCAAAACCTGCATCATCGGTGCGGGTGGCGCCGGTCAGGGTGGCGGCGGTGCCAAAGACGGCGCGCTTTACCTCGGGCAGCTATGGCTGCGAGGCCGGGACGCGCAGCTACAAGCTGTATGTGCCATCGACCGCCACAGGGCCATTGCCCTTGGTCGTGATGCTGCATGGCTGCGGGCAGACGCCGGACGATTTCGCCAAGGGCACCCGCATGAACGCACTGGCAGAAGAGCGTGGCGTGATCGTTCTGTATCCCGCTCAATCGCGCGACGCGCATCCCAACCGCTGCTGGAACTGGTTCCGCGAGGGGGATCAGGGGCGCGGCGCGGGCGAGCCTGCCATCCTGTCTGGCATGGTCCGCCAGATCCTGACCCAGCAGCCCATCGACCCCGCCCGCGTCTATGTCGCGGGGCTGTCGGCGGGGGGATCGGCGGCGATGGCGCTGGCCCACGCCTATCCCGATCTGTTTGCCGCCGTGGGGTGCCATTCCGGTCTGCCGATGGGGGCGGCGCGCGACCATGGATCGGCCCTGATGGCGATGAAACAGGGCAATTCGGGCATCCGGCTGAACCACCCCCTGCCGACCATCATCTTTCACGGGGGCGATGATCGCGTCGTCGCGCCCCGCAATGGAAGGCTTGTCGCCCTGCGCGCGCTGGAACCCTTTGCCCGGCTGGAGGTAACCGAACAGGCCCGCCAGATCGCGGATGGACGCGCCTATGTCCGCACCAGTCACCGGGTCGGGCGTGGACGGTCCTATGTCGAACATTGGCTGATCAAAGGTTCGGGTCACGCGTGGTCGGGCGGTTCGCGCACGGGCCGCTTTGTGGACCCCGCAGGCCCCGATGCCTCGCAAGAGATGCTGCGGTTCTTTCTGCGCCACAAGACCACCCTGCGCACACGCCGGGCCGGGCCGGGCGCAGCATAGCCGGGCACGTCCCTGACGTGGGCCCGTGAGGGTGGGTCAGCGCAGGATGCGCCGCAGCCCCTCCTGCACCTTCAAAAGCGGTTCCAGATACAGACCGGTCAGATCGCCCGCCCCGGACTGCACCGCGGCGACGCCGGTGTTCAGGGCGGCGATCACCCGGCCATGCACCGAATAGAGCGGCACGGCGATGGATCGCAGGCCGGGCTCGACCTCCTGATCGATGACGGCATAGCCTTGGTCACGCGCGGCATCGATCCGGGCCATGATCTCGGCCGGGTCGGTCAGACTGTGGGGGGTGCGGGGGGTCAGATCGCAGGCCTCGATGATCGCGCGGGCCTGATCGCGGGGCAGGGCGGCCAACAGCACCCGCCCCATCGACGTGCAGTGAACCGGCAGGCGCGATCCGGGCATCAGGCCAATGGACATCACCCGCCGCTGCGCTGCGCGGGCCAGATAGACGATCTGGGCCCCGTCCAGAATCGATACGGATGTCGATTGCCCGATCCTGTCGGACAGCTGATCCAGCCAGGGCTGGACCAGCTGCGCCAGAGGCATCGCCGCCAGCGCCCCCATGCCAAGCCGCAGAACCCGCGCGGTCAGGGTAAAGAACTTGCCGTCGTAATCGGCATAGCCCAGATCGTGCAGCGTCAGCAGACAGCGCCGCGCGGTGGCGCGATCCAGCCCCGTCGCCGCCGCCACGTCCGAGATCGACAGGCGCGGCTGATCCGCGCCGAACGCCTCGATCACCTGCAGGCCCTTGCCAAGTGATCCGATGATGTCGGTTTTGTTCGCCATGCGCACATGATTATTCGGTATCCGAACAAAGCTCAAGATGCGAACAAAATACTTGGTCTGCCGCTGTTCCCCGGTCTAACCCTTGTCCAAAGCACAGGAGCGATCATGGACAAGCGCATTGCCACCCTGCCCGAAGCGGTGGCCGGTATCCCCAACAACGCCACGGTGATGATCGGCGGCTTCGGCGGCTCGGGCGCGCCGATCGAACTTATCCACGCCCTGATCGACCGGTTTCTGGCCACGGGCAGCCCCAGAGGCCTGACCGTCGTCAACAACAATGCGGGCAACGGCCATGTCGGCATCGCGGCGATGATCGAACAGGGGATGGTCGCACGGATGATCTGTTCCTTTCCCCGATCCGCGGATCCGCGCGTCTTCACCGACCGCTATCTGGCCGGGGATATCGCGCTGGACCTGGTGCCGCAGGGCACGCTGGCCGAACGCATCCGCGCGGGCGGGGCAGGCATTCCGGCCTTTTACACGCCCACCGGTTTCGGCACCGATCTGGCGCAGGGCAAGCCTGTGGCGGAATTCGAAGGGCGGTCCTATGTGCAGGAACGCTGGCTGAAGGCCGATGTCGCGCTGATCAAGGCGGAAACCGGCGACCCCCTTGGCAATCTGACCTATCGCATGGCGGCCCGCAATTTCGCCCCGCTGATGGCGATGGCGGCGGCGCGGACCGTGGTGCAGGTCAGCCATCTGACCCAGCCCGGCGGCATCGACCCCGAGGCCGTGATCACGCCCGGCATCTTTGTCGATGCCGTGGTGCATGTGCCCGATCCCGCGCAGGAAGAGGATCTGAACCGCGCAGGCGCGCATTACCCGCAGGGGGCAGCATGACGACCCGACTGACCAACGCCCAGATCGCGTGGCGCGCCGCGCAGGATATCCATGACGGCGCCTATGTGAACCTTGGCATCGGCTTTCCGGAAATGGTCGCCCGCTTTCAGCCGCCCGGCCGTCAGGCGATCTTTCACACCGAAAACGGCATCCTTGGGTTCGGCGCCGCCCCCGCGCCGGGGGACGAGGACTGGGATCTGATCAATGCCGGCAAGAAGGCCGTGACGATCCGGCCCGGAACGGCGTTCTTTCACCATGCCGACAGCTTTGCGATGGTGCGGGGCGGGCATCTGGATGTGGCGATTCTTGGCGCCTATCAGGTGGCGCAGAACGGCGATCTGGCGAACTGGTCCACCGGCCCCAAGGGCGTGCCCGCCGTGGGCGGCGCGATGGATCTGGTGCATGGGGCCAAACGCGTGGCCGTCATCACCGATCACGTCACCAAGGATGGCAAGCCCAAGCTGGTTCAGGCCTGCACGCTGCCGCTGACCGGGGTGGGCTGCGTGACCCGCGTCTATACCTCGCTGGCGGTGGTGGATATCGAAGCGGGCCGGTTCGTGTTGCGCGAAAAGCTGGCCGTGATGTCATTCGACGATCTGCAATCGCTGACCGGCGCCGCGTTGCATGTCGATGGCGCCGTGACCGACCTGACCGTACCGGAGCTGTGACATGACCGACGCATTCATCTGCGACTATATCCGCACGCCCATCGGCCGCTATGGCGGCGCGCTGTCATCGGTCAGGGCGGATGATCTGGGGGCCATCCCCCTGCGCGCGCTGATGGCCCGCAACGGGGGCGTGGACTGGCAGGCGGTCGACGACGTGATCTTTGGCTGCGCCAATCAGGCGGGCGAGGATAACCGCAATGTCGCGCGCATGTCGCTGTTGCTGGCCGGCCTTCCGGTCGGGCTGGGCGGCACCACGATCAACCGGCTGTGCGGGTCGGGCATGGACGCGGTGATGACCGCCGCCCGCGCCATCCGCGCGGGCGAGGCCGATCTGATGATCGCGGGCGGGGTGGAATCCATGTCGCGCGCGCCCTTCGTCATGCCCAAGGCGGACACCGCCTTTTCCCGCAGCGCCGCCATTCACGACACGACCATCGGCTGGCGTTTCGTCAATCCGCAGATGGAGGCGCAGTACGGCGTCGATTCCATGCCCGAGACGGCGGAGAACGTCGCCAGCGATTTCGCGATCAGCCGCGCAGATCAGGATACCTTTGCCCTGCGCTCGCAGCAAAAGGCCGCGCGGGCGCAGGCCAATGGACGGCTGGCCTCCGAGATCACGCCCGTCAGCATCGCGCAGCGCAAGGGCGATCCCAGACTGGTCACGCAGGACGAACATCCCCGCGAGACTATGATCGAGACGCTGGCCGGGCTGAAGGCTCCCTTCCGCAAGGGTGGCACGGTGACGGCGGGCAATGCCTCGGGCGTCAATGACGGGGCGGCGGCCCTGATCATCGCGTCAGAGGCCGGGGCCCGCAGGCATGGCCTGACCCCCATCGCCCGCGTGTTGGGCGGGGCCGTGGCCGGGGTTGAACCACGCATCATGGGCTTTGGCCCGGCGCCCGCGTCGCGCCGGCTGATGGCCAGACTGGGCCTGGGCCAGGCCGATTTCGACGTGATCGAACTGAACGAGGCCTTCGCTTCTCAGGGTCTTGCCACGCTGCGCGATCTGGGGATTGCCGATGACGATCCCCGCGTGAATCCCAATGGCGGCGCCATCGCGCTTGGCCACCCCTTGGGCATGTCCGGCGCGCGCATCACCGGCACCGCGGCGCTGGAACTGATGCGCAGCGGCGGCAAGCGGTCGCTGTCGATGATGTGCATCGGCGTGGGGCAGGGCATCGCGCTGGCACTGGAGCGGGTCTGACCTCAGCCCTCGTCGGCATCCGGGGGCGTCAGGTTGTTGGCCTGCAGCCAGGCGGGCTTTTCGGCATACATCTCGCGGATCAGGCGCTTGACCAGATCCAGATCGCGGGATGTATCGCCCGCCCGGTGGCTGAGAATAACCGGAGAGGTCGCGCGCGGGCTGTCGATCACGCGATAGCGCAGGTCGGTCCGCATCTGCTGCGCGGATGAGGGGATGATGCAGATCCCGGAATCGGCGGCGACCAGACCAAGCGCGGTCTGGATCTCGCGCACCTCCAGCACGTCATGGGGGCGGATATCCTCGGCCTGCAGCAGGGTCATGACCTGATCGGCATAGCTGGGGCGCGGTTCCTTGGGATAGACGATCAGATGCTGGCCCGCCAGATCGGCCAGCCGGATCGGCGTCGCCTGTCGTGCCAGGGCCGCGTCGGGGGGCAGGGCCACGACCAGCCGTTCCTCGCGCAGGGTGGTGCTGGCGACGTTTGGATCGCTGTGCCGCATCCGGCCAAAGCCGATATCGATGCGGCCTTCCTTCAACGCCGCGACCTGCTGGATCGACAGCATCTCCAACAGCTGGATGTCCAGTTCCGGGGCGTTCCGGCGCAGCTTGCGCACCAGCACCGGCAGCCCGCCGTAAAGGGTCGAGGCGACGAAGCCGATCGACAGAACCCGGTTGCGGTTCATGCCCACCCGGCGCGTCGCATCCTTCATCTGATCCACCCGCCCCAGCACCTGCAGCGCCTGTTCGTAAAACAGCCGCCCCGCATCGGTCAGCTTGATGGGGCGGCTTTTGCGGGTGATCAGGGTCACGCCCAGCTCATCCTCCAACAGCTGGATCTGACGGCTCAGCGGCGGCTGCGCGATGTTCAGCTGTTCGGCGGCGCGGGTAAAGTTCCGGGCGCTGGCGACGGCCACGAAATAGCGCAACTGACGCAGATCCATCGGGTCTCTTTTTCATCGTTTTGGGTATGCTGCACTGCAGCGCGCAGATGATTGCGGGGCGTTTCGCCATCATAATACCCACAGGGTATCGCATCAAACCAAATCGGTCTTGGACGCAGCGGCCCCGGACCGGCATTCTGGCGACATGAACCAGTCATTCGCCCCCCTCGCCACCGCCGCCCCCGTGATTTCACGGGTCGAGACGCTGATCCTCGATCTGCCCACCATCCGCCCGCACAAGCTGTCGGTCGCGACGATGACCGGGCAGGTCGTGACGCTTGTGCGCCTTCATTGCAGCGACGGGGTCACCGGTCTGGGCGAGGGCACGACCATCGGCGGGTTGGCCTATGGCGGCGAAAGCCCCGAAAGCATCAAGACCAATATCGACACATGGTTCGCCCCGGTGATGATCGGTCAGGATGCCACGCGGGTCGGGTCGCTGATGGCGCGGATCGGACGGATGGTGCGCGAGAACCGCTTTGCCAAATCGGCGGTGGAATGCGCGCTGCTGGATGCCCAGGGCCAGCGGGTCGGCCTGCCAGTCAGCGAGCTGTTGGGCGGGCGGCGGCGCGACCGCCTGCCGGTGGCCTGGACATTGGCCTCGGGCGATACCGCGCGCGACATTGCCGAGGCGGAACGGATGCTGGATCTGCGCCGCCACCGCGTCTTCAAGCTGAAGATCGGCGCGCGCGGGCTGCGCGAGGATATCGCCCATGTCGCGGCGATCGGGCGGGCGCTTGGTGACCAGGTCTCGATCCGCGTCGATGTGAACATGGCCTGGTCGGAACATCAGGCCGCGTTCGGCATGGCGGCCCTTGCCGATGTGGGCTGCGAACTGGTCGAACAGCCCGTCGCATCCGCCGCCGCGATGGGCCGTCTGGTGCGCCGCTTTCCCATCGCGCTGATGGCTGATGAATCGCTGACCGGCCCCGACAGCGCCTTCCAGATCGCCCGTGTGCAGGGCGCCGATGTCTTTGCCGTCAAGCTGGAACAAAGCGGCGGCGCCTTCGACGCCCTGCGCGTGGCGGCCATCGCGGATGCGGCGGGGATCGGCCTTTATGGCGGCACGATGCTGGAGGGGGCGGTGGGCACGGTCATCTCGGCCCATGTCTTCGCGACCTTTGCCAATCTGCAATGGGGGACCGAACTGTTCGGCCCGCTGCTGCTGACCGAAGAGATCCTGACCGAGCCGCTGGATTACAGCGATTTCGAACTGACCGTTCCGACCGGCCCCGGCCTCGGCCTGACGCTGGATTCCGATCGCGTGGCGTTTTTCGCCCGCGACGGCCTGCGCAAGACGATCAGCCTGCCCCAAGCAAGGATATGACGATGCTGTATCATGTGTTCATGGACGTGACCCTGCCGCGCGATCTGCCCGCCGACGAAACCGCCCGGATTCTGGCCCGCGAAAAAGCCTATTCGCAGGATCTGCAACGCAGCGGCAAATGGCGCCATATCTGGCGGATCGCCGGGCAATACGCGAATTACAGCGTCTTTGACGTGCAGGACCATGACGAGCTGCACCGCATCCTGTCCGGCCTGCCCCTGTTCGATTTCATGGACATCCGGGTGACGCCGCTGCTGCGCCACCCTTCGGCCATCCGCGAGGATGACCGCTAAGACCGCCCACCGGCAGGAAAGGGAGCCCTGCCGACCAAGTTTCAAGATGAATCCAGGAGGAGAAACCCATGACCGTGACGATCTTTGACCGACCCGACATTCAGGATTTCCTGAAAGACCTCAGCGGCCTGACCAACAGTGACGGCGATCCGCGCATGAAGCAGATCGTGCACCGGCTGATGTCGGATCTGTTCCGCGCGATCGACGATCTGGACATCACGCCGGACGAATACTGGCAGGGCATGGCATGGCTGAACGATCTGGGCGCGGCGGGGCAGGCGGGGCTGGTCTCTCCGGGGCTGGGGATCGATCATTTCATGGATGAACGGCTGGATGCCATCGACGCCGCTCTGGGCATTGAGAACCCCACGCCGCGCACCATCGAAGGCCCGCTATATGTGGCAGGCGCACCCGAGGCCGTGGGCTTTGCCCGGCTGGATGACGGGCGTGACACCGACGGCCACACGCTGCTCATGCATGGCACGGTGCGCGGCGCCGACGGCCAGCCGATGGCGGGCGCCAGGGTCGAGGTCTGGCATTGCGACACGCGCGGCTTTTATTCGCATTTCGACCCGACCGGCCAGCAGGCACCCTTCAACATGCGCCGCACGATCATCACCGACGATCAGGGCCGCTACAAATTCCAAAGCATCCTGCCCAGTGGCTATGGCGTGCCCCCCGGCAGCCCGACCGAGGCGCTGCTGAGCGCGCTTGGACGCCACGGCCAGCGCCCGGCCCATATCCACCTGTTCGTCAGCGGTGATGGCCATCGCAAGCTGACCACCCAGATCAATATCGAGGGCGATCCCCTGATCGACGACGATTTCGCCTTTGCCACCCGCGAAGGGCTGGTGCCCCCTGTCATGGAACGCAGCGACGCCGACAGCATCGCGGCCCACAGCCTGACCGGCGCCTTTGCCGAGATCGCATTCGACATCCACCTGACCGCCCTGATCGACGGCGTGGACAACCAGTTGAACGAACAGCGCCGCCGCGCGGCCGCCTGATCGCACCCGGGGTCGCGGGGGACTGCCCCCGGCCCGCCCCATCCCCTCCTGTTTTCTTCATGACATCCATACAAGGCCTGCCCGCATGCGGCGCAGCCTTGGGAAAGGACCACGCATGTCTGCGATTATCGACAAGGCCCGCGATCTGGACCATCTGCTGGCCCATGCCGTGCAGGACGACGCACAGGCCGGGCTGTTCCGCTGCCGCCGCGACATCTTTACCAACGAAGATCTGTTCGCGCTGGAGATGAAGCACATCTTTGAAGGCAACTGGGTCTATCTGGCCCATGAAAGCCAGATCCCCCAGATCAACGATTACTATACCACATGGATCGGTCGCCAGCCGGTGGTCATCACCCGCGACAAGACCGGCGGTCTGAACGCCGTGATCAATGCCTGCGCGCATAAGGGCGCCATGCTGTGCCGCCGCAAGCAGGGCAACAAGGGCAGCTTCACCTGCCCCTTTCACGGCTGGACCTTTGCCAATACCGGCACGCTGCTGAAGGTCAAGGATGCCCGGACGACGCAATATCCCGACCAGTTCGCCAAGGACGGATCGCATGATCTGACCCGGGTCGCCCGGTTCGAAAGCTATCGCGGGTTCCTGTTCGGCAGCCTGAATGCCGATGTCGCGCCTTTGGCCGATTATCTGGGCGACACCACCGTGATCATCGACCAGATCGTCGATCAGGCCCCCGAGGGGCTGGAGGTGCTGCGCGGCAATTCATCCTATATCTACGATGGCAACTGGAAGCTGCAGATGGAGAATGGCTGCGACGGCTATCACGTCAGCTCGGTCCATTGGAACTATGCCACGACCATGGACCGGCGCAGCGAGACCGGCACCAAGGCGGTCGATGCCAACAGCTGGAGCAAATCGGTCGCGGGCGTCTATGGGTTCGACAACGGCCATATCCTGCTGTGGACCAACACCGCCAACCCCGAGGTCCGCCCGGTCTGGAACCGGCGCGAGGATATCGCGGCGCGCTTGGGTGCGGACAAGGCGGCCTTCATCGTCAACCAGACGCGCAATCTGTGCCTCTATCCGAACGTCTTTCTGATGGACCAGTTCAGCACCCAGATCCGCGTGATCCGCCCGCTTGGCGTCGATCGGACCGAGGTGACCATCTTTTGCTTTGCCCCCAAGGGGGAAAGCGCCGGGGACCGCGCCACCCGCATCCGCCAATACGAAGATTTCTTCAACGTGTCCGGCATGGGCACTTCGGATGACCTTGAAGAATTCCGCGCCTGCCAGACCGCCTATGCCGGCAGCGCGCGCCTGTGGAACGACATGTCGCGCGGTGCGCCTTTGTGGATCCACGGCGCGGATGACAATGCCCGCCGCATGGGCCTGAACCCGCTGATCTCGGGCGAACGCAGCGAGGATGAAGGCCTGTTCGTCTGCCAGCACGACTACTGGGCCCGCGTCATGCGCGACGCTCTGGCCCGCGAAAAGACCGGAGAGATGGCATGAGCATCGATTACCCCGCCATCTGCGCGTTCCTGTATCGCGAGGCGCGCCTGCTGGACGACCGGCAATGGGACGACTGGCTGGCCTGCTATGCGCCTGACGCGCCCTATTGGATGCCCGCATGGGACGACAACGACCAGACGACCCGGGATCCGCAATCCGAAATCTCGCTGATCTATTATCCCAACCGAGAGGGGCTGGAGGATCGGGTCTTCCGCATCAAGACCGAACGGTCCGGCGCATCCACGCCAGAACCCCGCACCAGCCATGCTGTCCAGAATGTCGAGGTGATCGCCGATCGCGGGGCCGAGGTCGATGTCCGCTATAACTTCCACACCCTGAACCACCGCTACAAGGCGACCGATCAGTTCTTTGGGACCATGTTCGTGACCCTGCGGCAGGACGATGGCGGGCTGCGGATCGCCGCGAAAAAGATCGTGCTGAAGAACGACTACATCCGTCAGGTCATCGACGTATATCACGTCTGACCGCCCCGACCCCGCACAACCGCAAGGAGGAGGCGACCATGTGCCATACCATAGCCCTGAATTTCGAGGACGGGATCACCCGGATCATCGACTGCAAGCCCGGCGAAAAGGTTCTGGATGCGGCGTTCCGCAACCGGATCAACCTGCCGATGGATTGCTCTGACGGCGTTTGCGGCACCTGCAAATGCCGGGCTGAAAGCGGCGCCTATGATCTGGGCGATGATTACATCGACGATGCGCTGACCGGGGACGAGGCTGCCCAGGGGCTGGTCCTGACCTGCCAGATGGTGCCCTCGTCCGATTGCGTGCTGTCGGTGCCGGTGACCGCGCAGGCCTGCAAGACAGGCCAGCAGGTCTTTGCCGCGACCGTGGCCCGGATCCAGCCGCATCACGACGCGGCCATCGTGCTGGAACTGGACATCGACGAGGCCGCGCCCGCCTTTCTGCCGGGGCAATATGTGAACATCGCCGTGCCGGGCAGCGGCGCGCACCGGTCCTATTCCTTCAGCAATGCACCGGGCGATCGCAGGCTGGGGTTCCTGATCAGGACGATCCCCGGCGGCGTCATGAGCGGCTGGCTGGCCCGCGCCAGACCCGGCGACCGGCTGGAGCTGACCGGCCCGATGGGCAGCTTTTATCTGCGCGGCGGCGACGGTCCGTTGTTGTGTCTGGCGGGCGGCACCGGGCTGGCGCCGTTCCTGTCTATGCTGGAAACTCTGGCCCGCGCCGGATCACGGCGTCAGATCCACCTGATCTATGGCGTCACCCGCGATCTGGACCTGGTGCTGGTCGATCAGATCGTGGCGCTGACAAAACGCCTGCCGAACCTGACCTTTGCCACCGTGGTGGCCGACCCTGCGTCCGATCACCCCCGCAAGGGCTGGGTCACCGGACATATGCCCGACGAGATGCTGGCGGCGGGCGGCGTCGACATCTATCTGTGCGGGCCGCCGCCGATGGTCGATGCCGTGCGCGGCTATCTGGACGACCAGCGCATCGAACCGGCCAGCTTTTATTATGAGAAATTCACCCCCAACGCCCCGCTGAAGGCCAGCGCATGACCGCCGCTTTCTTTGCCGGGCGCTTTGCGGGCAAGGTCATGGTGGTCACCGGGGCCGCGCAGGGCATCGGGCAGGCCGTCGCCCTGCGCGCCTCAGCCGAGGGGGCCCGCGTCCTGTTGGTGGACCGCGCCGAGTTCCTGCCCGAGGTCGTTGCCGGCGCGCAGGGTCGGGCGGCGGGCTTTGTCGCCGATCTTGAGACATGGGCCGGCGCGGACGCCGCCATGCGTCATGCGGTCGATGCCTTTGGCGGCATCGACATCCTGATCAACGTGGTGGGCGGCGCGATCCGCATGCGGCCCTTTGCGGATTTCGAGCCCGCCCAGATCGACGCCGAGATCCGCCGGTCGCTGATGCCGACGCTGTATGGCTGCCACGCGGTCCTGCCGCATCTGGCGGCGCGGGGCGGCGGCACCATCGTCAACGTGTCGTCCAACGCGACTCGGGGCATTCACCGGGTGCCCTATTCGGCGGCCAAGGGGGGCGTGAACGCGATCACCGCCTCGCTGGCGATGGAGCTTGCGGGCCAGAATATCCGGGTCGTGGCCACCGCACCGGGCGGCACCGACGCCCCGCCCCGCCGCATCCCCCGCAATGCCGCAGGCGACAGCCCGGCGGAACGGCAATGGATGGTTCAGGTCAGGGATCAGGTGACGGGGTCCAGCTTTCTGGGGCGCTACGCCAGCATCGATGAACAGGTGGCGCCGATCCTGTTTCTGGCCTCGGACGAGGCGTCCTACATCACCGGCTCTGTCCTGCCCGTCGCGGGAGGCGACACGGGCTGACGGCTGAAACATCATCAAGACAAGGGAGGAATTCACCATATGCGAACAATCGATGTGACCGAGGCGATCGATCAAAGCCCGTTCGGACGGTTTCAATGGAGCGTGGTCGCGCTTTGCGGCGCGCTGCTGGTGGTCGATGGCTATGACGTGTTCGTGGCGGGCACGGTGCTGCCGACGCTGATTCAGGAATGGGGCCTGACCAAACCGCAGGCGGGTGCGCTGCAGGCCTGGGCGCTGTTCGGCATGATGTTCGGCGCGCTGATCCTGGGGCCGCTGGCCGATAGGATCGGGCGGAAAAAGGGCGTGGCGATCAGTTTCGTGCTGTTCACCTCGGCCACCGTGTTGACCGGCTTTGCCGAGACGCCGGGCCAGTTCAAGGTCTTCCGGTTCATCGCCGGGCTGGGCTGCGGCGGGCTGATGCCGAATGCGGTCGCCCTGATGAACGAATATGCGCCCAAGCGGCTGCGCGGCACGATGGTGGCGCTGATGTTCTCGGGCTATTCGGTGGGCGGCATGGTCGCGGCGGGTCTGGGCATCGGCCTGATCCCCGGCTTTGGCTGGCAGCCGATGTTTTTCGTCTCCGCCGTGCCCTTGCTGCTGCTGCCGCTGATCCTGTGGAGACTGCCGGAATCGCTTGGTTTTCTGATCAAGCAGGGCAAGCAGGATCAGGCCCGTCACATCTTTGGCAAGATCAACCCTGCCACCCCGCTGGCCGCCGATGACCAGCTGGTCTTTACCGAGGCCAAGGGCGCCTCTGCATCCGTCGCGGAACTGTTCCGGCACGGGCGTCTGCTGCGCACGCTGATGCTGTGGCTGTCGTTTTTCTGCTGCCTGCTGCTGGTCTATCTGCTGTCGTCATGGCTGCCCAAGGTGCTGCAAGAGGCAGGCTATGCCGAACGCGCCAGCCTGTTGTCGCTGTTCTCGCTGAACTTCGGCGGCATGGCGGGGGCGATCATGGGCGGCAGGCTGGGCGACCGGTTCGGTCTGCCCCGGGTGGTCGTCGGGTTCTTTGCCGCCGCCGCACTGTTCATCGCGCTGATCGGGGTCAATCCGGCGCCGGGCCTGCTGTTCGCGCTGATCTTCGTGGCAGGCGCCACGACCATCGGTACGCAGATCCTGCTGTATGCCAGTGTGGCGCAGCTTTACAACCTGTCGGTCCGCTCGACGGGTCTGGGCTGGGCTTCGGGCGTGGGTCGGATCGGGGCCATCGTCGGGCCGACCATGGGCGGGGTGCTGCTGGCCCGAGAGCTGCCTTTGGGTCAGAACTTTCTGATCTTTGCCCTGCCTGCGGCCATCGCCACCCTTGCGATGATGGTCTTTGCCCTCAGCAATGCCCGCAGCACTGAAAGGGCACAGCTGGTGACCGTCTGACAGCCCTGTGACCGCGCGCAGCCGGACGGTTGCGCGCATCCCCTTATCCGGAGACCGCGCCATGCCCCACCTGACCCTGCCCACGCATCGGCTTCACTATCGCATCGACGGAGACCAGAAGGGCAAGCCGTGGCTGACCCTGTGCAACTCTCTTGGCACCGATCTGCAGATGTGGGACGCCCAGATCGCTGATCTTTCGGGCGATTTCCGCATTCTGCGCTATGACCGGCGCGGACATGGCGGGTCCGAGGCACCGCTGCCGCCCTATGACATGGCGGATCTGGGCGGCGACGTGATCGCCCTGCTGGATGCGCTGGCCATCGACCGCACGCATTTCTGCGGCCTGTCCATCGGCGGGCTGACGGGCCAGTGGCTGGCCCTGCACGCCCCCACGCGGCTTGACCGGATCGTTCTGTGCGCCACGGCGGCGCGGATCGGCACCGCCGACAGCTGGGCCGCGCGCATCGGTGACGTGCGCGCAAGCGGCCTGCGCCCGCTGGTTCCCGCGACGGCGGATCGCTGGTTCTCGCCAGAGTTTCGCGCTGCGCAACCTCAAGCGGCAGAGGCGGTTCTGGACAGTTTCGCCCGCACCTCGGTCGATGGTTATGCCGGGTGCTGCGCCGCGCTGGCGCAGGCCGATTTCCGCGGCGCGCTGGACCGGATCGGCCATCCGCTGCTGGCGATTTCGGGCGATGACGATCCGGTCTGCCCGCCCGCCGATCTGCGGGCGCTGGCAAGGGGTGTCCGGCAGGGCCGCCATCTGTCGCTGCCGGGCCGCCATATCGTGACGATCGAGGCCGCGCCCCCATTCACGGCGGCTTTGCGCGCGTTTCTGACCGCATCCCGCGCCGACTGAAAGCGTCGCCCTGACCTCATGACCGCTGCTGGACAGCGCCGACATCACCGCCCACCGGATGCGTTTTCAGGACGTGGACCTGTTGGCCACATCCGAACCCCGGATGCTGGGCACCCGGGGCAGGCGGATGTCGAAGATCCTGCAGGATCCCAAATTCTCGCTGAACCCAATCCGCAAGGTCGGCGATCAGGTGGCCCAGGCATGGCTGGCCCATAACCGCGCCCCGCATCGCGGCGCAAAGGCCCCGCGCGCTGGACGTGACGGCGCGTATGCAGGTTCTGTCGATACTGGACACGCTGGTGCGCGACCGGGGGATCGGACCGATCGTCATCAGTCACGACCTGAACCTTGTCTGCAATTTCTGCGACCGGGTGCTGATGCCGTCTGCGGGCCGGGTGGTCGAAAGCCTGCAGACCTCTGATCTGGACCGCGCGCAGCATCCCTATGCACAGCGCCGGGCTGGTCGCGGGGCGAGGATCGCGACATCGCCGCATGGACCGCCACCCGCCCCGAAGCGCGGTTCGGCCTGGCCGCGTGGCGGTTTTCCTTTGCTGCCTTCCAGGCATGGCAGGCGCTGGCCGTCGACGATCATGTCAGCGCGGCGGTGACGATGTCGTGGATGGCAGGACGGGTCTTGCCCCATTGCGCTCCTCTGACGCAGGGGTCAAAATGATTTTCCTGACAGGAAAGCCCGCCATGACCGACGCCGCCAAACCGCTAGGCCAGAACCCCCACGCCCTGCGCGACACGTCGGAACGCAATCTGGAGGTGGCCATCGGGCGCGCGGTGCGCGAGCTGCGCAAACGGCAGCGGCTGACCGGGGCGGAGCTGTCGGCACAGACCGGCATCTCGGTCGGCATGCTGTCCAAGATCGAGAATGGCGTCATCTCGCCCTCGCTGGCGACCCTTCAGGCGCTGGCCAATGCGCTGCGGGTGCCGCTGGTGCAACTGTTTCAGGGCTATGCCGAACCGCGCGGCGCCATGCATGTGAAATCCGGCCAAGGGGTCGAGATCGGGCGCGCCGGCACCCGCGCCGGGCATCAGTATCACCTGCTGGGCCATATCGGGTCGAACAGTTCCGGCGTCGTGGTCGAACCCTATATGATCGTCCTGACCACCGACAGCGACCGCTTTCCCGCCTTCCAGCACGAGGGGATCGAGATGCTGTACATGCTGGAGGGCAGGCTTGGCTATCGCCACGCCGATCAGGTCTATGATCTGGAGCCGGGCGACACGCTGCTGTTCGATGCCGATGCGCCGCATGGCCCGGTCGATCTGACCGAACTGCCCGCGCGCTATCTGTCGATCATCACCTATCCGCAAAGCCGCTAGGCGCCGCCTAGCCCATCCGTTCCGAGGCATAGCTGCCGGGCGATGCCGGAAACACCACCGTCTTGTGCCCGTTCAGAAACACCCGGCGGTGGATATGGGCATGGATTGCGCGGGCCAGAACCTGACTTTCCACATCGCGGCCAAGGCTGACGTAATCCTCGGGCGATTGGGCATGGGTGACGCGGGTGGTGTCCTGTTCGATGATCGGGCCTTCGTCCAGATCGGCGGTGACGTAATGGCTGGTCGCGCCGATCAGCTTGACCCCCCGGATATAGGCCTGCCGATAGGGGTTGGCGCCCTTGAAACTGGGCAGAAAACTGTGGTGAATGTTGATGATGCGCCCCGACATCCGTTCGCACATCCGGGCCGACAGCACCTGCATGTAACGCGCCAGCACGATCAGATCGGCACCGCTTTCGTCGATCACGTCCATGATGCGGGCCTCGGCCTGCGGCTTGTCGTCCTTGGTGACCGGGATGCAATGAAACGGGATGTCGTGGTTCACGACGACCTTCTGGTAATCCATGTGGTTCGAGATGACGGCCACGATGTCGATCGGCAGCGCCCCGATCCGCCAGCGATACAGCAGATCGTTCAGGCAATGGCCAAAGCGGCTGACCATGATCACCACCTTCATCCGCGCCGCCTCGTCATGGATGGCCAGTTGCATGTCGAATTCGCGCGCGGCGGCGTCAAGGCCGGCGCGCAGCTGGACGGGGCCGGTCCCGGTTTCCGCGACAAAGCTGACGCGCATGAAAAAGCGCGCCGTCTCGGCGTCGTCGAACTGGCTGGAATCAGTGATGTTGCAGCCCTGCGCGGCAAGGCTGGTCGACAGGGCGGCGACGATGCCGCGGCGAGAGGGGCAGGTGACGGTCAGGCAATATCGGCGCATCTTGGTCCTTGCGATCGGTTGGCGGGCGGGCAGGGCGCCCGCAGGATGGGGGGCAGGGCAGGGCCGCCGGTTGCGGCGATCCCTGCCTGTCTTATGGGGCCAGCGCCTGCTGTTCTGCGGCGCGGATCAGCCCGTGCCAGATCGTGTCGGCGGCGGACCGTGGCCCGATGATCGCCAGATGGTCCCCGGCGCGGCGGATGACAAAGACGGCCAGATGGTGAAACCCCGTGCGATTGGCGGTGCCGGGCCCGCAGCGGCGCGGGTCCAGATTGACCAGCTTTTCCAGCAGCCGGTCCAGTGCCGGGGCCGGGGCATGCAGATCGACGGACACGAAACCGTCGGTCTGTTCGGTGACGGAACAGGCCGGCGCCCGGGCGGCCAGATCGGCCGCGACATCACGATCTGCACCGCCGGGATATTCGACCATCCACTGGCCGGGGCCGGTCCAGAAGACGGCAAGACCCGCGCCTGCTACCCATTCGCCCGGTCCCGGCAAGGGGATGTCTGGCGGGGGCGCATCGCGGCGCAGCGCCAGCGAGGCAAGGCCAAGCCCCGCATCCTCGGTCAGGCTCAGCACGCCGATGCGGCGGCTGCGGGGGGCGGGGGCACCAAGGGCGCAGACGGGGGTCAGATCAGTCACGGACGCGTCCTCCGTCAGGGTCGATGAAATGGGGTGACACCACGCGCAAGGCCACGCTTTGCCCCTGCAGCGGGTTGGCGGCGGTGATCACCGCGCCCATCCGCGCGGCGCCGTCGTCCAGAAAGCCCAGACCGATGGCCATTCCCAGATGCGGCGAATGACAGGCCGAGGTGATCCAGCCCTGATCCGAGTCGGTATCCTGCACCGCCCCTTGGGTGAACAGATGCGACCCCGCCACCACCGGATCCGCAGGATCGACGGGCTGCAGGCCGACCAGAACGCGGCGGTCGGCCACCATCCCCGCGCGCCGCGACATCACCGCGCCAATGCTGTCCTTTTTGCTGCTGACCATGCGGCTTAAGCCCAGCATCTGGGCCGTGGTCTGGCCGTTCAGCTCGTTGCCCGCCGCATGGCCCTTTTCGATGCGCATGACGCCAAGCGCCTCGGTCCCATAGGGGGTGGCGCCCAGATCCGCGCCAAGGGCCAGCAGCCCATCCATCAGCGCCGCGCCATAGCGGGCGGGGACGGCGACCTCATAGGCCAGTTCGCCCGAGAAGCTGATGCGGAACAGCCGTGCCCGCAACCCGCCGCAGACGGTCAGGGGCGCGCAGGCCATGAAGGGAAAGGCCGCATTCGACAGATCGAACCCGTCGACGATGCGCGCCATCAGATCCCGTGCCCTTGCCCCCGCGACCGCCAGCTGCGCCCATGCGTCGGTGGTCGAGATCAACTGCACATCCAGATCGGGCCACAGACCCTGGCGGCAGAACTCCATGTGTCGATAGATCGCGCCCGCATTGGCGGTGGTGGTGGTCACGACGTAATGCGTCTCGGACAGCCGGGCGCAGGTGCCGTCATCCCAGACAAAGCCATCCTCGCGCAGCATCAGCCCATAGCGGACCATGCCGACCTTCAGCGAGGCCATGGCATTGGCATAAACCCGGTCCAGAAACGCGCCCGCATCCGCGCCCTGCACGTCGATCTTGCCAAGCGTGGTCACATCGCAGATGCCCACACCCGCGCGGGTCGCGCGAACCTCCCGGTCCACCGTCTGGCGCCATGTCGTCTCGCCGGGGCGGGGGAAATACTGGGCGCGCATCCATGGCCCGGCCTCGGTCATGACGGCACCTTGCGCCACGGCCCAATGGTGGGTCGGCGTCAGGCGGCGGGGCCGGAAATGGGCGCCGGTATCGCCGCCGCCCAGAACCGACAGCGCGACGGGCGTATAGGGCGGGCGAAAGACCGTGGTGCCGGTCGCGGCCATCGGCTGGCCGGTCAGTTCGGCCATCACCGCGATCGCGGTGACATTGGCGGTCTTGCCCTGATCGGTCGCCATGCCAAGCGTGGTCCAGCGTTTCAGATGCTCGACCGGGCGCATGTTTTCCTGATGGGCCAGCGCGATATCCTTGACGGTCACGTCATTCTGGAAATCGACCCATGCCCGGCCCTTGCCCGGCACATGCCACAGGGGGTGGGCGCGGGGCGCCTGATCCTCGGCCCCGGGCAGGTCGGGCAGATGTGCAGCGATCCCCAGATCGGCCAGCGCCGCCACCGCCCCCTGCGCGCCCGAAGCCAGCGCCTGCGCGGTCGATCCCTGTCCCGCCGCAGCCCCGACCGGCGTCAGGCCGACAGGTCCGCCCGGACCGGCCAGATAGGCCTGCAGCCCCGCATCCCAGACCGGTCGTCCGCGATGATGCGCGGCGATCTGGATGTTGGGGTTCCAGCCCCCCGCGATGCCAAGCGCCCCGCAGTCGATCCAGTCCTGGCCGCCATCGCCCGTGACCTGAACCGCCCGCAGCCCAAGGCGCCCGCGCGATCCGGTGACATGGCCGCGGATGGTGCGGTAATCGGTCTGCGGCGCATCGGGGCGGGCATCGATCACCGCCGCGATCTCGACCCCCTTGGCGGCCAGATCGCGGGCGGTGCGGTGGCCATCCTCGTTGGTCGTAAAGATCGCCACGCGTTTGGCTGGCGTCACCGCCCATCGGTTGGCATAGGCCCGCAGCGCGCCCGACAGCATCATGCCGGGGCGGTCATTATCGGCAAAGGGGATATGCCGCTCGGTCGCGCCCGAGGCCAGGATCGTGCGTTTCGCGGTAATCCGCCACAGGGTCTGGCGGACGCGGTCGCCGGGGTCGGGCAGGTGGTCCGAGACGCGTTCCACCGCGCCATGGACGCCGTGGTCAAACGCCCCCCAGACCGTGGTGCGGCGCATCACCCGCAGATTGGGCAGGGTCGCGAATTCCGCCTCCAGCGCCGCGATCCAGTCAGTCGCGGGCCTGTCCAGCGCATCGCGTTCGGCCAGCAGGCGCCCGCCAAGGCGGAAATCCTCATCCGCCAGAATGACCTCGGCCCCCGCCCGCGCGGCGGTCAGTGCCGCCGCCAGACCGGCAGGCCCGCCGCCGATGATCAGCAGATCGGCATGCAGAAACCCCGTGTCATAGGCATCGGGATCGGGCTGCCGCGACAGGCGCCCCAGACCGGCGGCATGGCGGATCAGCGGCTCGTAGAGCCGTTCCCAGAAGGCGCGCGGCCACATGAACGTCTTGTAATAGAACCCCGCCGCAAAGACCGGCGCCAGCAGGTCGTTCACCGCCATCAGATCGAAGGACAGCGACCCCACGCGGTTCTGGCTGGTGGCCTGCAACCCGTCGAACAGCTCGGCCACGGTGGCGCGTGTGTTGGGTTCCTGCCGCGCACCCCGGCCCAGCTGGACCAGCGCATTCGGTTCCTCGGAACCGGCGGACAGGACGCCGCGCGGGCGGTGATATTTAAAGCTGCGGCCCATCAGCCGCACGTCATGGGCCAGCAAGGCCGAGGCCAGCGTGTCGCCCGGATGCCCGTCAAAGGTCTTGCCGTCGAAGCGGAAGGACAGGCTGTGGCTGCGGTCGATCAGACCGCCTGTCAGCCGGCTCATGCGGCACCGCCCCGTGCGACGTCGCGGGCCAGTTCTGCGCCCAGAACCTCGTGCGTGACGGTGTTGCGGGTCACCACCAGCCAGCTGCGGTCGCCCTGTTCGTGAAACCACAGCTCTCGATGTACGCCTGCCGGATTGTCGCGCAGATGGACATAATCGTGAAACCGCGCGGCGGCATCAGACGCCATGCCGTCGGGCCGGTCCAGCAGGGATGCATCGCCCAGACAGGTGAATTCGGATGCGTCGCGCAGGCCCAGAAGGGGGTGGGGGATCAGCATGTCATGGCCCTCAATGCAGGTTGGGCGTGGCGCCCACGCCCTTTTCGTCGATGGGAAGCCCGCGTTCGAACCGGTCCAGACGCATCGCGCGCGCGGTCGGATGCGGGGTGTCGGTGGCCAGAAGATGCGCAAAGGCATAGCCGCTGGCGGGCGTGGCCTTGAACCCGCCATAGCACCAGCCCGCGTTCAGATAGAGGCCCGCGACCGGCGTGCGGTCGATGATCGGGCTGCCATCCATCGACATGTCCATGATGCCGCCCCAGATCCGCAGCAGCCGCGCCCGCCCGATCATCGGCATCAGCGCCATGCCGCCCTGGGCCACATCCTCGATCACCGCCAGATTGCCGCGTTGGGCATAAGAGTTGTAGCCGTCGATATCGCCGCCAAAGACCAGCCCGCCCTTGTCGGACTGGCTGACATAGAAATGCCCGGCGCCAAAGGTGATCACGCCGTCGATCACCGGCTTCAACCCCTCGGTCACAAAGGCCTGCAACACATGGCTTTCGATCGGCAGCCGCATGCCCGCCTGTGCCATTACCCGGCTGGTCGATCCCGCGACCGCCACGCCGACCTTGCCCGCCGCGATATAGCCGCGCGAGGTCTCGACCCCCCGGATCTGCCCGTTATCGATGCGAAATCCGGTGACCTCGCAATTCTGGATCAGATCGACCCCGGCCAGATCGGCCCCGCGCGCATAGCCCCAGGCCACCCCGTCATGGCGCGCGGTTCCGCCCCGGCGCTGCAACAGCCCGCCCTTGATCGGAAAGCGGGCATTGTCGAAATTCAGCCACGGATACATGCGGCGGACCTGATCCTGATCCAGCAGTTCCGCATCGGCCCCCGACAGGATCGCGGCATTGCCCCGCCTGCGATAGGCGTCGCGCTGGCCGTCGCTGTGAAACAGGTTCAGCACCCCGCGCTGGCTGATCATCGCGTTGAAGTTCAGCTCTTGTTCCAGCCCTTCCCAAAGCTTCATCGAAAACTCGTAGAAGGGCTGATTGCCGGGCAGGCCGTAATTCGATCGGATGATCGTCGTGTTGCGCCCGATATTGCCCGACCCCAGCCAGCTTTTTTCCAGCACCGCGATGCGCGCCTGCCTGAAGGTCCGCGCCAGATAATAGGCCGTCGCCAGCCCATGCCCGCCACCGCCGGCGATGACATAATCATAGGTCGGCTGTGGATCGGGATTGCGCCACAGGGGCCGCCAGCCCCGATGCCCCGTCAGCGCCTGCCCGATGACCTTGAAGCCTGAATATCGCACCCGCTGCCCGCCCTGATTCTGATGCATATCGGCAAAGGCTAGGCGATTGCGGGTGCGCCTATTTGCCCAATACGGACATTGGATTGCATATCCCGGCCATCATGGTCAGAATATCTCTGGCAGGGCGAACAAGGGGCCGGACAATGCTGACGATCGGTTTCGTGCTGGTGCCCGATTATTCGCTGATGTCGCTGGCCGCCGCGGTCGAGCCGTTGCGGGCCGCGAATTTTCTGGCCGGGCGGGTGCTGTACCGGATGGTGTTTCTGACGCCTGACGGAGGGTTCGCGGCCTCGACCTCGGGCGGGGGGTTCGACAGCCAGCCGCTGTCACAGGCCGGGCCGCTGGATCTGGCGCTGGTCGTGGCCGGGGGCAATCCGCTGCAATATCACGATGCCGGGTTGGCGCGCGGCTTGCGCAGGCTGGCGGCGCGGCGGGTGGCGCTTGGCGGGATTTCGGGCGGGGCGGCGATTCTGGCGCGATTGGGTCTGATGGTCGGGCGGCGCTTTACGCTGCACTGGGCGCATATCGAGGCTTTGGCCGAACTGATGCCCGACCTGCTGATCGAACGCGCGCTGTATGTGATCGACCGCGACCGGCAAAGCTGTGCGGGCGGGATCGCCGCGCTGGACATGATGTGCGCCATCATCGCCCGCGATCACGGCGCGGCATTTGCGCGCCAGGTTGCCGACTGGTTCATCCACACCCGCCCGCGTCTGGCCGACGAGCCGCAGCTGATGCCCGTCGCCGAACGGCTGGATCTGCACGACCCGCGCCTGAGCCGCGCGGTCGATCTGATGTTCAGCCATCTGGCCCAGCCCCTGTCGCCCGGCCAGATCGCCACGCAGGTCGGCTGCAGCACCCGCCAGTTGCAGCGGCTGTTCCGGGCCGAACTGGGCCGGACCCTCAGCGATCATTACCGCGAGATGCGGCTGGTCCGGGCCGATGCGCTGGTGACCCAGACCGGGCTGTCCATGCTGGAGATCGCGCAGGTCACCGGCTTTGCCGGGGCGGCGCATTTCTCGCGCCTTTATGCGGCGCGGTTCGGGCTGCCTCCGGCGCGACGGCGCCATGCCCTGCGTGCCGGGTCCGCGGGGGGCCGCGCCGGGCGCTGACCGGGATCGGGGTCAGCGGGCTTGGTGGTGACCCAAGCCTGCCTCAGGCGCGGGCAAAGACGTGGGCATCCTCGGCCTGCCAATGGACATGCAGGCGGTCGCCGCGCCGGACCTGTCCCAGCATCGGATGGCCGAAATTCAGCCGCACGCCGAGCGCCTCTCCCCACCCGGTGCGGGCGCTGACGGTGCTGCTGTTGCCAAGAAAGGTCACATCCTCGACCGTCACGGGCAGCGAGGCGCCATCCGGACCCGCCGTGGCGGACAGCCCGATCCGTTCGGGACGCAGCATCAGATCGGCCGCCCCGCCGATCCGGCCCGCGCCATGCATGGGCAGGCCAGTCAGCACGGTCCCATCGGCAAAGCGCATGGCGGCCCCGTCGCCTGCGACCTGCAGCAACCGACCGCCCAGAAAGGCGCTGTCGCCCACGAAATCGGCGACAAATCGGGTGGCGGGGCTGGCGTAAAGCTGTGGCCCGGTGCCGACCTGTTCGATCCGGCCCTGATTGAAGACGGCGATGCGGTCGGACAGGCGCAACGCCTCTTCCTGATCATGGGTGACGTACAGGATGGTGACGCCGGTTTCCTGATGGATGCGGCGGATCTCGTGCTGAATCTCCTCGCGCAGCTTCTTGTCCAGCGCCGACAGCGGCTCGTCCATCAGCAGGACGGGCGGGTCATAGACCAGCGCCCGGGCCAGTGCGACGCGTTGCTGCTGACCGCCCGACATCCTGGCGGGCATGCGATCGCCGAACCCGTCCAACCGCACCAGTGCCAGCGCGCGGCGGACCTTGTCATCGATATCAGCGCGGTTCATGCGGCGCACGCGCAGGGGAAAGGCGATGTTTTCGGCCACGCTCAGATGCGGGAACAGGGTATAGCGCTGGAACACCATGCCGATATTGCGCTTGTGCGACGGCGTGTTCAGGATCGATTGCCCGCGCAGGGTAATGTCGCCTGCCGTCGGATCCTGAAACCCCGCCACGATATACAGCGTCGTCGATTTCCCTGACCCCGAAGGGCCCAGAAAGGTCATGAATTCGCCCTGTTCGATGGTCAGCTGAACATGGTCGGTGGCGATGACCGTGCCGAATGTCTTTCGGATGCCGTCGATATGCAGATAGCTCATCTGGATTTGCCTTTGCGGATCAGGGCGGCGGCGATCATCAAGACGATGGTCAGCCCCACCAGAAGGGTCGAGGCGGCGGCGATCACCGGCGTCAGATCCTGACGCAGCGTGGTCCAGACCCGCACCGGCAGGGTCTGCAGCGTGGGCGAGGCCATGAAGATCGCCAGCACCACCTCGTCCCAGGAGATCAGGAAGGAAAAGATCGCCGCTGAAAAGACCCCGTGACTGATGGCGGGCAGGGTGACGCGGAACCGCGCCTGCCACGGATGGGCACCGCAGAGGATCGCGGCATCCTCGATCGCGGGGTCAAAGGTTTCCAGTGCGCCGGTGATGGCGATGATGGAAAAAGGCAGGGCGACGATCAGATGCGCGGCGACAAAGCCCACGAAGGTGCCGTTCAGCCCGATGCGCAGAAAGAACGCGTAAAGCGCCACCGCAAGGATGACCACGGGCAGGATCATCGGCGTCAGAAAGAATGCCCGCAGCACCGCGCGGCCCCGGAACTGACCCCGCACCAGCGCAAAGGATGCCAGCAGCCCCAGAATGACCGACAGCACCATCACCACCAGCGCAATCCGCGCCGAGGTCCAGGCCGCCTGCAGCCAGCGCGGATCGGCGAACAGGTCGTGATACCAGCGCAGGGTCCAGCCGAACGGCGGAAAGATCAGCCAGCGGCTGTCGCCAAAGGACAGCGCCACGATGAAGACGATCGGCAACAGCAGAAACAGCGCCATCAGCACCGCGATGATCCCCAGCACCCACCGCCACGCGCCCAGCTTGTCGAAATTCATCAGCATCAGGCGGTCCTTTCCGCGAACAGGCGCAGTTGCAGCGCGTAAAGGATCAGCGTCGCGACCAGCAGGATGAACGCCGCCGCAGCCCCCATGCCCCAGTTCCCAAGGCTTTGAACCTGTTGCACGATCAGTTCCGCCAGCATCATGTTCGCGGTGCCGCCCAGCAGCGCGGGCGTGACGAAATAGCCAAGCGACATGACAAAGACCATCAGCCCCCCCGACGCTGCGCCGGGTGCCGCCAGCGGCAGCAGCACCCGGCGCAGCGCCTGCCCCTTGCTGGCGCCGCACAAGGCCGCCGCCTGCAGGATCGCCGGGTCGATCTTGCGGATCACCCCGTATAGCGGCAGGATCATGAAGGGCAGCATGATATAGACCATGCCGATCGTCACCCCGATCAGGTTGTTGGTCAGCTGCAGCGGCTGGTCGATGATGCCCGCCCCCATCAGCATCCGGTTGATCAGCCCGGTCTGTTGCAGCAGAACCATCCAGGCATAGGTGCGGGCCAGCAGGTTCGTCCACATCGACAGCAGGATGACCGCGAACAGCGCGCCCGCCATGCGCGGGCCGATGATCGCCAGCAGCCATGCGACCGGAAAGGCGATCAGCGCCGTCACCAGCGTCACCGTGCCCGACACCAGAAACGTGTTCACGAAGATCCGCAGATAGGTGGCCTGACCCAGCAGCGCCTGATAGTTCTGCAGGCCCGGCTGCGGCTCGGTCACCGACCGGGTCAGTAGCATCGTGACCGGCACGACGAAAAAGGCCAAGAGCAGCACCAGCGCGGGCAGCGCCAGCCCAAGGCCGGATCTGCGAAGGGCGGGCATCAAACGGGACAGCATCGGATCACCTTTCCGTCGCGGCGGGGACCGGGGCGACAGGATCGCGCCCCGGATCGCGGTCACTGGGCCTGCCAAGCATACCAGCGGTTGCCGATCTCGTCGCGGTTGGCCGCCCAATAGGCCATGTCGGCATTCACCTGCAGGGCGGTCTGCGCATCGGGCAGGGTGGCGCGCAGATCCGCCTCCATCAGATCGGCCGAGCCTGTATTGATGGGCGCATAGCCGGTGGCGGCGGCAAAGCCCGCCTGTGCCTCGGCCCCCGTGGCCTGCGCGATAAAGGCCATCGCGGCGTCGCGGTTGGGCGCGCCCTTGGGCACGACCAGCGCATCGGCGGCGGTGATGTTGTGATCCCAGCTGATCCCCACAGGCATCCCGTCCGCCTGCAGCGCCGCCAGACGTCCGTTCCAGAACAGCCCGATCGGCGCCTCGCCCGAGGCCAGCAATTGCTGGCTTTGCGCGCCGCCCTCCCACCAGATGATGGAGGATTTGATCCTGTCCAGTTTTGCGAAGGCGCGGTCCAGATCCAGCGGATACAACGCGTCCGCCGCGACGCCATCGGCCAGCAGCGCGGCCTCGATCACGCCGGGGGCCGACCATTTGTAAAAGGTGCGGCTGCCGGGGAATTTCTCGGTGTCGAACAGATCGGCCAGCGTGGCGGGCTGGTCGCCCGAGAACTGCGCCGGGTTCCAGCCCAGCACAAAGGAATAATAGAACGAGCCGACCGCGTAATCGGACACAAAGCGCGGGTCCAGCGCGTCGCGGTCGATCACGTCGAAATCCAGCGGCTCCAGCAGGCCTGCATCGCCTGCCTGCAGGGCCCAGTCATATTCGACATCGACCACGTCCCAGTTGGTGGCGCCCGCCTCGACCATGGCGCGGATCTTGCCGTAATCGGTGGGGCCGTCCTGCACCACGGCCGTGCCAGAGCTTTCGGTAAAGGGCGCGGCCCAGTGTTCGGCCTGCGCATCCTGCGTCGTGCCCCCCCAAGAGGTAAACACCATCTGCTGCGCGCTTGCCGGAACGGCCAGCGCCGAGGTCAGGGCCAATACAGCCAAGGCTTTGAGGGTCATTGTCGAGAACTCCGCTGTTGAGGGGGGGTGCTGCCGTGGCCTGCGATGGGCCGCGGTCGTTATCGCATTACGAAAGGGTCGGGGATCGGATCGTCCGAGATCCGCAGCCAGACCGTCTTGATCGTCGTGAAATCCAGCGCCGCGGCCAGCCCGCCCTCGCGTCCATGGCCCGACAGACCATGCCCGCCAAAGGGCGCCATGGGCGACACCGCGCGATAGGTGTTGACCCACACCACCCCCGCCCGCAGCCCCCGGATCATCCGGTGCGCGCGGGTCAGGCTGCGGGTGAAGACGCCCGAGGCAAGGCCGTAGGGCGTGTCATTGGCCAGATGCAGGGCCTGATCCTCGGTCTCGAACGTCAGGACCGACAGGACCGGACCGAACAGTTCCTGCGTCACGCAGGGCGCGTCGGGGGCGTTGCTGCAATCGAGGATGGTCGGCGGATAAAAGAACCCCGGCCCCTCGGGCACCACGCCGCCGGTCAAAAGGACTGCGCCCGCCGCGATGCTGTCCTGCACGATCCGGTCGATCCGGTCGCGCTGGCGGGCGGTGCAGAGCGGCCCGATCTCGGTCGTCATGTCGCCGGGCGGGCCAAGAACGGCAGCCTCTGCCTTGGCGACCAGCCGCGCCAGCAACGCATCGCGCACGCCCGCCTGCACCAGCAGACGCGATCCGGCAACGCAGCTTTGCCCCGTGGCCGCAAAGATCCCTGCGACCTGAGCGTTCGCGGCACTGTCCAGATCGGCGTCGTCAAAAACGATAAAGGGCGATTTGCCACCCAGCTCCAGCGAGGTCCGCGACAGATTTTCGGCCGAGGCGCGGAGGATATGGCGCGCGGTGTCCGGACCGCCTGTGAAAGCGATATGGGCAACCAAAGGATGGCTGGTCAGCGCCCGGCCCGCATCCGGCCCGCCGGTCACGATGTTCACCACGCCCGGCGGAAACCCCGCCTGATCGACCAGGCGGGCGAATTCCAGCAGCGGCGCCGGGCCATCCTCGCTGGCTTTCAGAACCACGGTGCAGCCCGCCGCCAGCGCTGGCCCCAGCTTGACCGCCGACAAAAACAGCTGGCTGTTCCACGGCACGATGGCCGCGACCACGCCGACGGGTTCGCGCCTCAGCCAGACCTCCATGTCGGGCTTGTCGATGGGCAGATGCGCGCCCTCGATCTTGTCGGCGAGGCCCGCGTAATAGCGGTAATAGTCGGCGACATAGGCGATCTGGGCGCTGGTCTCGCGGATGATCTTGCCGGTGTCGCGGGTCTCCAGCGCGGCCAGATCGGGGGCGGCCCCGGCGATCAGATCGGCCAGCCGTGACAGCAGCCTGCCCCGCGACGTGGCGGTCAGCCCGGCCCATGCGGGGGCGCGAAAGGCCCGGTCGGCGGCGCGCACGGCGCGGTCGATGTCACCGGCATCCGCATCGGGCATGACCGCCCAAGGGGTGCCGGTCGCCGGGTCGATGCTGTCAAAGCGGCGCGCGCCATCCGCAAACTGCCCGTCGATATAATGCTGAAACCGCTGCATCACGCGAATGCCGGCATGACATCGCGGATGAACCGTTCCAGCGAGGCGCGCTTGCGCGCGAAACTCATCCCGCTGTCGATCCACAGGCTGAATTCGTCATATCCAAGCGCCTCGTAGGACCGGATGCGCTCGATCACCTCGGGGGCCTCGCCGATGATCTGGTTGCGGCGCATCATCTGGGGCGACAGAAAGCTGTTGGCGGCAACCTCGGCGGGCGAGATCGGATCGATCAGGCCCATGCTGACGGGGCGTTCGTTTTTGAACCACGCGCCGAAATAGTTGTAAAACAGGTTCACCTCTTCGGCGCCCTGTTGGGCATCGGCCTCGCTGTCGGCCACATAGGTGTGGCGCAGCACCATGATTTTCGGGCGCGGAATCTCGGGGAATTTCGCGCAGGCCGCGTCAAAGCTGGCCATCAGGTTCACCACCTCTTCATCGCCCTGATGCAGGGGCGTGACCTGCACGTTGCAGCCATGGCTGACCGCGAATTCATGGCTGTTGGGATCGCGGGCGGCGACCCAGATCGGCGGATGCGGCTGCTGGACGGGCAGCGGGGATGACGTGGTGGCCGGGAACTGCCAGAATTCCCCGTCATGGGCGTAATCGCCCGCCCACAGCTTTTGCACCGCCGGGATCAGTTCGCGCATCCGCGCCCCCGCCCCCCAGGCATCGAGACCCGGCACCATGCGCTGATATTCGTACATGTACGCGCCGCGCGCGATGCCCAGATCCAGCCGCCCCTGGGTCAGAAGATCGGTCATCGCCGCCTCTCCGGCCAGACGGATCGGGTGCCAGAAGGGCGCGATGACGGTGCCGGTGCCAAGGCGGACATTCTTGGTACGCCGGGCGATGTCGATTAAATTCAGAAACGGGTTCGGCGCGATGGTGAAATTCATGCCGTGATGCTCGCCCGTCCAGATGGCGTGCATCCCGCCCTCGTCGGCGATGCGGCACAGCTCCAGCATGTCCTCATACAGCTGGCGCTGATCCTCGCTGGCCGACACCCGCTCCATATGGACGAAAAGAGAGAATTTCATGCCCTGTCCTTCTGTTTGCCGGTGGTGGCCTGCTTGCGGGTGACCTGTCCCTGCGCGTGCGATCCGAAATAGACGCCGTAATCGCCAAGCCGCACCTCGGCGACCAGCCGCCGCAGCATCGCGGCCGAGGCGGGATCGGCGACGGCCTGCAAGCGGTCCTCGTCCAAGGGCACGAAGCTGCCCCGCAGGGCCGATGTGGTGGTGGTGGGGCAGCGAAAGGCGATGTGCTGGCGCCCCTCGGTTTCGCCCTCGTAGACGGCATAGATCTCGCCTGCCGCAGCGCCGGGGCTGGTCTGATCCAGCAAGGCCTGCAGCGCGGGTTGCAGGCCCTGACGGCCCACGCGGGTCTGCGGCAAGGACAGCCCGGCCTGCCCGTCATCGATCATCAGCACCGCACCCGCGCATTCGATGATCGCCTGAATCAGCACCTCGGGGCCTGCGGGCATCTGCGCCGATGTCGCGGCGGGGGTGATATAGGCGCCGCGATAATAGCCCAGACCCGGTTCCTTCGATGCGGCAAAGGCCTCGACCCGCCCGATCAGGATGGCATGATCGCCCGCCTCGACAACCTGCGCCATGGCGCAGTCGAACCAGGCCGAGACGCCCTCGATCACCGGGGCGCCGCAGGGGCCGGGCGCCCAGCCAATCGTGGCAAAGCGATCCTCGCCCGGGCGGGCGAAGGTGGCCGAGATGTCCTTTTGCGTCTCGGACAGGATATTGACGGCAAAGCCCGCAGCGGACTGAAAATGCGCAGAGTTGCGTGATGTGCGCGCGATCGACACCAGCACCATCGGCGGGTCCAGTGAGACGGAACTGAAGCTGTTGGCGGTAAAGCCCAAGGGTTTTCCGTCCCGGTCAAGGGTGGTGACGACCGTGACCCCGGTCATGAAACAGCCAAAGGCATCGCGCAGCGCGCGTGGATCAAGGGGCGGCGGCGCGTCATCCGCGGCGACCGGACGCTGCAGCCAATCCTTCAGCGCGTCGGTCACGATATAGGGGGCGGTCAGATTGACCATATGCCGGTGCCCCGCGACGATCAGCGGCGTGGCTTGCGGGATTGCCCCGGCCATGTCGCGGCTCATCTGCGGGGTCGAGTTCTGGTCGCCCTCTCCGGTCAGGACCAGCGTGGGGCAGGCGATCTGCGACAACCGGTCGGCATAGGTGGCGTCGCCGGTGGCAAAGGCGCGATAGGCGGTGGCATAGCCCTGCGGATCGACGGCTTCCAGCCAGCCCGCCACCCGGTTGCGGATCGCCGGACCGCTGCGGCCGAACCAGCGCGACAGCGGGCCGGTGGCATCACCCCGCCCCTGCGCAATCTGATCGGCGCGGGCCAGAACGGCGGCGCGCGCCTGCGGATCGCGCCGATGCACGGCATTCAGCAACGCCAGACGGCGGACCAGATCGGGGCGTTCGACCGCCAGCCCGGCAGCGACCAGCGCGCCCATCGAATGCCCCGCCAGATTGACCGGGCCAAGCGCCAGCGCCTCGATCAGCCGGGCGGCCCATGCGACAAAATCGGGCAGTTGCGCATCGGGGGGCAGCGGCGCGCTGCCGCCATGGCCCGGCATGTCCACCGCAACGACGCGGAAATGCTGTGACAGGGCGTCAATCTGGGGGGCCCAGGCCTCGGCCCGCATGCCGACGCCGTGGATCAGCAGCACCGCATCGCGGCGTCCCGGTTCGCGCGGCCCGGCCTCGATCAGCCGGACCGGCGCGCCGTCACACAGCGGCAGGGTTCGAGGCGTCATGGCCCAGATCCTTCAGATCCTGATAGCGGTCGCCGATGCGGTGATGCGGACGCCCGCCGACCGATGCGCCAAGCGCCACGACGATCTCATCGGCGGCGGGAGCGTCTGGAATGGCGAACTGGATCGTCAGGTAATGCGACCGGCGTCCTTCGTCATTCTTGTCCATCAGCGGGATCATCACCGGGCAATTGGCCGGGCCGCGCGTGTTGGTAAAAGCCAGATAGGATTTCGCGCCCACCGCCGTGCGGAAATGATTGCCAAACCGCAGCGTGTGGATCAGCGCGCTGGCATGTTCGATCTCTCCGTCCAGACCGACCACGGCGGCCTTGCCATAGGCCTCGACCGCTGCGCCGCCGCCTGCCGCGTCAAGGATCATCCCGGTCAGCAATGCGCCCAGCTCGGGGGCGACATCGTGGATTTCGGGGCGCAGGTCGTCGACGAAACCCCGCCCGGCCCAGGGGTTCCGGACCACCGCCGCCGCCGTGATCAGCCGCAGGGGCACGGGGGCGGCACGGCCCCCCTCGATCAGCGTCGTTTCGATGGTCAGCAAGGTCTTTCGGATTGCGGCGGCCATGATCGTCCTCGTCTCGATTCGTTGCCTCAGCGTGGTATACCAACATACCATCTGTCAATCATATCTTGCCGAGCGGCAGGCACCGGGCTAGATTGGCTGCATGACAAACGATCATCTTGCCGGTCTGCGCATCGACCATGTCCCGCAAACCCTGCGCGAAATCGCGGTCGGGCGGCTGCGCGGGGCCATCGTGTCGGGGCAACTGCCCTCGGGGTACCGGCTGGTGGAACGCACGCTGGTCGATCAGCTGGGCGTGTCGCGATCGGTGATCCGCGAGGCAATCCGCTATCTGGAGGCCGAGGGGCTGGTCGAACTGGCGCCCCGCAGCGGCCCGGTCGTGGCGACGCTGGACTGGGACCGGGCGCGGCAGATCTATGACATCCGCCTGCGGCTGGAATCGGCGGCGGCGGCGGATTGCGCGCGGCATCTGGACGGCGCCAGCGCCGTCGATCTGCGCGCCGCGCTGGCCCGGCTGGAACGCGCGCAAAGCGCCGCAGAGCCGCAGGAACTGATCGACGCGACCACCCGGTTCTATCAGGTGATCTTCACCACCGCAGGCCATCATATCGCATGGGAGATCGTGCAGCGCCTGAACGGCCGCATCTCGCGCCTGCGGGCGCTGACGCTGGCCTCGAAAGAGCGTCACGTTTCCGGACAGGCCCGGATCAGGCGGATCGCCGAGGCGATTCTGGCGCGCGATGCCGCAGGCGCCGCCCGCGCGGTCGAGGATCACCTGACCGAGGCATCCGCCATCGCCAACCGCCTGCTGGCCGAGGAAATGCGCCTGACCGCCGGGGGCGCCGGGGCATGAGCGCTTATTGGATCGCCCATGTGACCGTCACCGACCCCGATGCCTATGCCGGGTATCAGGCGCTGGCGCCGTTGGCCTTTGCCCGTTTCGGCGCCGAATTTCTGGCGCGCGGCGGCACGTCCGAGGTGCTGGAAGGCCCGGTCTATGAACGCCATGTCATCATCCGCTTTCCCGATCTGGCCTCGGCCCAGGCCTGTTATCGCTCCGACGAATATCAGCGCGCCCGTCAGGTCCGCGCGGGGGCGGCCACCGCCTCGGTCACCATCGTGGATGGCATGCCGGGGGTCTAGGCGCCGCGCGGCCCCGTCCGGGGCCACCCGTGGTCCGGCATGGATGCCGCGCAACTTTTCGCCCTTTGCAGACCGCCGGTTGCCGGACTAGGCTTTGCCCCAAGCGCGCACAGAACGCACCCCATCCATCGCGGGGTGCTGCCCAACAGGAGCTGCCATCCATGCCCGTCACGATCCGTCCCCTGTCCCCGCAAGACGAGACGGAGTGGAGGGCGTTGTGGACAGCCTATCTGGAATTTTACGACACATCGGTGCCGGAACAGGTCTATGCGACCACCTTTGCCCGATTGACCGACCCCGCGATCACCGACCGCTTCGCACTGATCGCCGAGGCGGACGGTCGGGCCGTCGGCCTTGTCCATGTGATCCGGCATCCGCATAACTGGCGGATCGAGGATGTTTTCTATCTTCAGGATCTTTATGTCGCGCCAGAGGCCCGGGGCACCGGGGCGGGGCGCGCCCTGATCGAGGCGGTTTACGCCGCAGCCGATGCCAATGGAACGCCGACCGTCTATTGGCTGACGCAGGAATTCAACGCACAGGCCCGACAACTGTATGATCGCGTCGCCCATGTGACGCCCTTCATCAAGTACCAACGCTGAGGTCAGGGCACCCCCTCGTTCTTGACGACAGCCGGATGACCGCTGCGGGGGCCGGTCACCCACAGGCCTGCCAGCCGGTCTTGCGCACTGGGTTACAATCCAGTCCGACGCTGGACCATCCCCGGCAGGCAGGATCAGCCCGGCGATGAGGCAGCCGGCATCCCGCAGACCGGCCCGCGCGACCATGATCCCCCTGATCCCGACGATTTCCATTGTGGCCGGTTCAGTTCGCTTTATCCTGTCCGCATTCCCCCCGATGATCCGGCTTTTGCAGGAGGACGCGCGTGACGAAAACCTGCCTGCTGACCGGTGCCAGCCGGGGCATCGGACATGCCACCGTCAAGGTTCTGCAAAGCGAGGGGTGGCGGGTGCTGACCGTGTCCCGTCAGCCGTTTTCCGAGGAATGCCGCTGGCCCATGGCGCGCGAAAGCCATATTCAGGCCGATCTGGCGGACCTGTCCTCGATCCCTGCGCTGGCCGCGGATGTGCGATCGCGCCTGCAGGGCGGGCAGCTGGCGGCGCTGGTCAACAATGCGGGCATCTCGCCCAAGGGCGAGGGCGGTGCACGTTTGGGCGTCTCGCAGACCGGGATCGATGTCTGGACGCAGGTGCTGAACGTCAATCTGGTGTCCATCGCGCTGCTGGTGCGCGAATTGCTGCCCGAACTGACGCGGGCCAAGGGCTCGATCGTCAATGTGACATCCATCGCCGGGTCACGGGTCCATCCGTTTGCGGGCACCGCCTATGCCGCGTCCAAGGCCGGGCTGGCAGCCCTGACGCGCGAGCTGGCGCATGAATTCGGGCCGCGCGGCATCCGCGCCAATGCCATCTCTCCGGGCGAGATCTCGACCGCGATCCTGTCGCCGGGGACTGAAGGGCTGGTCCAACGCGAGGTGCCGCTGCAGCGTCTTGGCACCGCCGAAGAGGTCGCCCGCACCATCCATTTCCTGTGCACCGATGCGGCCGCCTATATCAACGGCGCCGAAATCCATATCAATGGGGGCCAGCACGTCTGACCGCCCGCGCCGCAGCGCACCGGTTCCTTGCCTTGCCATTCCCGCAGGCACCCGACCGATCCCGCAAAGGCCGGGACGCGGGTGCGCACCAACCGACAGGACGCTTTGATGACCCATCTTCCCAATTCCCTGCAGGGCCGCGACATCACCTATCTGCTGCATCCGGTGACCAATGCCCGCGCGCATGAACGGACCGGTCCGCTGGTCATCACCCGGGGCGAGGGGGTCCATGTCTTTGACGACAGCGGCAAGGACTATATCGAGGGACTGGCCGGACTGTGGAGCGTCGCGTTGGGGTTTTCCGAAAAGCGGCTGGTCGAGGCCGCGATCCGTCAGCTGCATCAGCTGCCCTACATGCATCTCTTCGCCTCGAAGGGGCACGAGCCGTCGATCCTGCTGGCCGAAAAGCTGGTGCAGATGACGCCCAAGGGACTGGACCGGGTGCATTTCACCAATTCCGGGTCCGAGGCGAATGACACCGTCATCAAGATGGTCTGGTTCTATAACAACGCCATCGGACGGCCTGAGAAAAAGAAATTCATCGGCCGCATCAAGGGCTATCACGGGATCACCATCGCGGCGGGCTCGCTGACGGGCATCCCCGCCAATCACAAGGGCTTTGATCTGCCGCTGGATTTCGCGCGCCATGTCTCGACCCCGCATTACTGGCGCTTTGGCCATGAGGGCGAGACCGAGGATCAGTATTCGGACCGTCTGGCCGCCGAGCTGGAGGAGATGATCCTGACCGAAGGCCCCGACACCGTCGCGGCCTTTATCGGAGAGCCGCTGATGGGCGCAGGCGGGGTGATCGTGCCACCGCGCGGCTATTGGCCCAAGATTCAGGCGGTCTGCCGCAAATACGACGTGCTGATCGTGGCCGATGAGGTGATCAACGGGTTCGGCCGCACCGGCAAGATGTTCGCCTGCGAGACCTATGGCATCGAACCCGACATCCTCGTTCTGTCGAAACAGATCACCTCGTCATATCAGCCGCTGGCGGCGGTGGTGTTCAGCGATGCGATCTATCAGGGCATCGCCGACGGGTCCGAGACCTTGGGCACCTTCGGGCATGGCTATACCACCTCGGGGCATCCGGTGGCGACGGCGGTGGGTCTGGAATGTATTTCTATCATCGAGGAACGCGATCTGGTATCGAACGCCGCCCGCATGGGCCGGATCCTGCGCGAGGGGCTGGCGCGATACAAGGATCATCCGATGGTGGGCGAGGTGCGCGGCGAGGGCCTGATCGCGGCGGTCGAGTTCGTGTCGGACAAGGCGACCAAGGCCGGGTTCCAGCCCGTGGGCCTTGCCGCGCAGGCGGTCATGGCGGCCTGCCAGCATCACGGCCTGATCCTGCGCGTCTCGGGCGAGGCGGTGTGTTTCTGCCCGCCTTTGATCATCACCGAGGATGAGATCCGCGAATTGCTGCACCGCTTCGATCTGGCAATGACCGACGCCTTCGCGCAGATCGCCGCCGTCTAGGGGCCGGTCACGCCGGGCAGATCGATTGCAGCCAGTGCCGCAGGGCGGCCATGCCCGCCGTCTCGGGCCGGGCCTGCGACCGGGTCAGCCAATAGCGGCCCGCATCGACGGTCTGCCCGAAAGGCCGGACCAGCCGCCCGTTGTCCTGCCATGCCGCAAACATCGGATGGGGCAGCAGGGCGATGCCATGGCCCTGGGCTGCCATCTCGGCCAGCGCGATCGAGCTGTCCAGCATCGGCCCGCGCAAGGGCGGGCAGGGCAGGCCCACGGCCTGAAACCAGCCCTCCCATTCGCCCGCGCGATAGGATCGCAGCAGCCGCTGACCGCTCAGGTCCGACGGATGGGTCAGCCGGGCGGCATGGTGGCGCGCGCACATGGGGGTCAGGGGCGCGCGCATCAGCGGCACCGCCTCCAGCCCCGGCCATGATCCGTCGCCAAAGCGGATCGCCAGATCCAGACCCTCGCCCGGAATGCTGACGCGGTTGTTGTTGGTCAAGACGCGCAGGTCGATCTGGGGATGCGCCGTCTCGAACGCATCCAGCCGGGGAATCAGCCAACCGGCGGCAAAGGTGCCCACGACGCCCAGGTGCAGCGCCTCGTGATAGCGCCCGCCGGAAAAGCGGTCCAGCGTGTCGCCGATGCGGTCGAAGGCCTGCGTCAGCACCGGCACCAGTGCCGCGCCCTCATCCGTCAGCACAAGGCCGCGCGGCACCCGGCGGAACAGCGTGACGCCAAGCCGGTCCTCCAGCTTCCGGATCTGATGGCTGAGCGCTGCGGGCGTCACGCACAGTTCGACCGCCGCCTGCGTCAGGGTCAGATGGCGCGCCGCCGCCTCGAACACGCGCAGGGCGTTCAGGGGGATATTGGGTCGGTCCATGGGGCAACTTTTAGTTTTTCTTGGGTCAGGGTCAAGAATTGATGGTTTGATGCCAAGGCATCGGGGCCGTAATCCGGCCTGCATGAACACACGCTTTTGCCGCGCCACGCTGCGCGCACCGGATGCAGGACAAGGATACGCTATGACGCTCTTTCGCCCGTTGGGGCTGGCGATCGGTCTGATCGCCGCGCCCGCCCATGCCTTTGCGCTGACCGATGCCGCCTTTCAGGACATGGCCGAACAGGCCTTTCGTCCGGTCATCGAGGAGTTCGACATTCCCGGCATCGCCATCGGCGTGACGCTGGACGGGCAACAGTTTTTCTTTGCCGACGGGCTGGCCGACCGGCAGGCGCAGCGCCCCGTCGACACCGATACCCTGTTCGAGCTGGGATCGGTCAGCAAGCTGTTCACCGTCGCGCTGGCCGGTCTGGCGGATGGGCAGGGGCGCCTGTCGCTGGACGCGCCCGTGTCGCAGGAACGCCCCGATCTGGCGGGCGGCGCCTTTGACCGGATCACCCTGAATGATCTCGCCGCCCATGCGACGGGCGATCTGCCGCTGCAGGTGCCCGACAGCGTCACCAGCGGGGCCGACCTGAACCGCTATCTGGCGGATTGGACCCCCGCGACCGATCCCGCCACGACGCGGTCCTATTCCAATGTCAGCATCGGCCTGCTGGGCCAGATCGCCGCCGCAAGCTTTGACACCGGGTACGAGGACGCGATTGGCCGGCACCTGCTGCCCGATCTGGGGCTGGACAGCACCTTTGTCACCGTGCCGGATCACGCGACGGACCGCTATGCCCTTGGCTATCGGGTCGATGATGACAGCCCGGTCCGCGTCAATCCGGGCCTGCTGGACGCCGAGGCCTATGGCATCAAATCCAGCGTGGCCGACATGACGCGGTTCCTGGAGGCGCATCTGGGCGATCCCGACCTGCCCGATGAGATGACAAAGGCCTTGGCAAAGACCCGCGTCGCCCGTCACGACAGCGCGCATTTCGCCCAAGGCCTGGTGTGGGAAGCCTATCCCTGGCCCGTCGATCCCGCCCGGCTGGCCGCAGGCAACGCGCCCCCGATGGCGCTGGAACCGCAGCCGGTGACGCCTCACGACCCTGTTGCGCTGGCCGGGCCGGTCCTGCTGAACAAGACCGGCGCGACCACCGGCTTTGGCGCCTATGTCGCGATGGTGCCGTCCGAACGGATCGGCGTCGTCGTGCTGGCGAACCGCAACTATCCCAACCCCGTCCGGGCCGAGGCGACGCGGCAGCTGATCGAGGCGATCGTGACCGGGGCCGGGCACTAGGCGTCAGCCGGGCGTCACCCCGCCCCCCTTGT